>CAZWEO010000047.1:0-35508 GCA_964633115.1 uncultured Desulfobacterales bacterium | reverse complement strand
AGGGTCTAAGGCAGCGTGATTGTAAATCCTGACGCACCCGACGTGTTCGTCCGAACTCAAACAATTCACTGAGCCCTTTGTGTTTAAAGCTTTTGATCATATGCGACATAGTAACATGTTTTGTTACAATGTCAACTGTTTTGTTACAGTTTATTTCTTATTATTGAATTCATTAGCTATACGTATGAGATCATAGCCGTTCAAAGTCACTCGTCTGGAATAGGATGATTAGTGTGTATCATTGGGCTTGCAAATGAAATCAAGGTAGGTAGGGATTATTTGTAACCAAAAGGCTTTCCAGAAATTATGTCAACTATTCGATATCACATATATTCTTTATATTGTTACATAACTCTAGTTGGGTGGGATCGCCGGGAATGATGTAATCAACGCTTTTCGGCTATAGCCAATTATAGGATGCTTGTTTCGTTATTCTCAACTGGGCTTTTTTCAAATAGTAGGCAGTCATAGCTTGAAAAAGCGACTGCCCAAAAATTTTGAACCTGTACAGATACCAAATTATGGTATCTGAAAATGAGTCTCAGTAAATAAATGTTGGAGTAATGCCCGGTTCTTCGATGGCAATTTGGCTGGTGATGTTCAAAGAACATCAGAATATTGTCCACAATTGATGAGCGACAATATCTTAATGAAAGTTAAATATTGATTTAGTATGGTTTAGTATCAGGAGGTACCTAAAAATCAAGTATCGGATAATGATCCTTGAATTGAACGCATTTCTCACTTGCAGACGTAGAGTGATAGAAAACACCTGTCAGGGAAAAAAGGATTATGCAAAAAAGTGTTGATCTCTGGGAATTGGTTTCAGGCGATTAATCTGTTTTGCATCAGGACTGTGCATTGCATGCCAAAGATCCCAATCCTGTTGCAAGCCCAGCCAGAAATCCGCGGACATACCCAAAACACGGGAAAGTCGCAATGCCGTATCCGGAGTTACCGAACGTCTGCCTTTAATAATTTCGTTGAGACGAGGGTAAGAAACGCCCAGGCAACGAGCGAGTTCTGTTTGTGTAAGGCCAAGCGGCTTGACAAATTCCTCAAAAAGCATCTCTCCAGGGTGTGTCGGGGGACGATTTCGAGGCAGCCGCCTCCCAACTTCAGTGGTAATCTTTAATTTCGATCTCGTAGGCATAGCCTTCCTCCCATGCAAAACAAATTCTATATTGTTGATTAATGCGAATACTATATTGACTCTGCCGGTCGCCTTTTAAGCGCTCCAAACGATTTCCAGGAGGCACTTTAAGTTCATTGACATCTCGAACTCTATTGATTTGATCCAACTTTCTGCGAGCAACAGGCCAGATGGATTGAGGGCAGCATCTCCGAGCAGCTTGAGATGCCACGCCATCAAAAATATCTTTTGTGCCAGATGGCTTAAACGTTTTTATCATGAATCATATTATAACGGCATCCATTATAGATGTCAAGTTATTCGGAGGGCGTGCATAACAATACTTGCATTCCTGTTAATTGCAGTTTTATTAGAAAAAATGCAAATACTTGGGCTGAAACTTCCTAAATTCTGTTTGCATTTGACAAGATCATTTTGCCAAGCCCTAAGTTCAATCCTGCATTCATAGAAACGTTTTTGGATATAGGAATGGAAATGGCGCTTTCTGTGAGAGAACTGAATGGGCTAACCCCGGCCCACAAAGAACGCCTGCAAATATTAGAAGAAGCAAAGAATTATCCGGTTATCGATGGGGATGGTTATAGTCTGAATGCACGGATAGATGATTTGAAGGCACAAATTAAGGGCTTAGGTTAAAAATTTTGGCGACAATCATTCACTATAGCAGGAAGGATACTTTTTCAATTGGGGCGGGGTAATCTCTGATTCTTTCTTGGGCGGGGTAGCTGGGTCTTGGAACGGCGGGTTAAACTACTACGGGATTCTCGGGGTCAATTATTCTGGGAGTTAGCAGGTCAGGATGACACCGCCAAACGATTTTAAGGGTTGACCCTGCCGCGAGTTGACCATTGTGGCTATTGGTGTTGCACCATATTTGACCTGGGCAGTAACAAACATGGAAGAATTCACTAGAAAAAAATCTACATCTCCCTTTTCGATTGCTGGATTGACGGCATCGAAATCCAGGGGAACAATTTCGAATGTTTTCCCAGGAATATTCGTCGTCAGGTAATCGCCGGTAGCTTTCCATTGTTTCAAAGCTTTCACCGGCCCGCGCTTTGCAAGCACGCCGATCTTATAGGTTTCTGCTACAGCCACAGCCGAACTCATAAAAAACATAAGCATACAAATAACGAAAACTTTTTTAAACATGCTCCACCTCCGACATTAGTTAAGTGATTATTTGACTTCTGGAAGATTGCACTAGGATCTTAAGGAACATATCGGCAATCATTTAAAAAACTTAAGGTTTTTTAAGAAAATTTTCGAAAACACTGAAGAAGTCAGATAAGGATATTATAAACGAACAAAATTAATACAGTATTGAGAGGGACATATCTCGTGAAGCTCAAAGAGGAAAGGCTCTATGGGTAATGATGCTATGGATAAGCTAAGCGCCATCTATGGGAGTGAAAGCAATCTGTTCGTTGATGGATGCTTTCTAACTATTAGAGTTACCACAGTTCCCATCATGTCAAGTGGATCAAAAAGAATGACCCCTGCGAGAGTAACAGAGGCCATCAGGAAAGAAAGCGTAGTCGAGAACCTTTAGGGGTGCAAAGGGGTTCTCAATACTTATATTAAATACCACATTGTAGCCATTGTCAAGACTTTTTAAGCGATCAAAAAAATAGGGCTGCGACAAGCACAGCCCATGCACGAAAAAAATCACACGTGGAACGAAAGGAGGTTCCAGACAAAAAAGTTTCATCATGGTTAAGACCACCCAGATCGGAAAAGGAATCAGGCATGATCTCAGGGTAGATTACATCTGCTACTAATTGGAATCATAAACCCTTTTGTCGGCTGAGGAGCTCAAGGGCTTGTTGGGCCAAGAGATCAGGACCAATTTAGATAATTGATATAGCTTAAAATCTTTTACACAAGGTCCTTGAGTAAGTCGATATTATACTTTTTTATCTGCTTCCAAACGGTGACGCGGCTTACTCCCAAAATTCGAGCAGTCTCGGACCGATTACCACGGGCTTTTCGTAGTGCCGCGATCAAAGCTTCGCGTTTGTCCGAATTATCTTGCCTTCGCCTGGTATTCATCTCCTTTGACGGTTCTACACATTCCGACAAAGCACCTACGATTTTGGGTGGCAGATGATCAATGCCAATACCACCACTGGGACAAAGCACAAAAGCATATTCGATAGCATTACGCAACTCACGCACATTCCCAGGCCAATCATAAGCTGTAATTTTCTCGATTGCCTCCGGTGTCATACCCAGGATGGATTTACCGCTTTTTTCATTGTAAATGCGAATAAAATTCTGAACCAGTTTGGGTATATCGGACACACGCTCTTTAAGCGGTGGGCAGGTTATGGGAAAAACATTAATGCGGAAATAAAGATCATCCCGAAATTTGTTCTGACTGACCAGTGTTTCTAAATCCTTGTTTGTGGCAGTGAGAACGCGCACATCGACCTTTATGGGTTGATTGTCGCCGACACGTTCGATTTCTTTTTCTTCGAGCGTTCGCAGCAGTTTGACCTGGATGGTGGGGCTGATGTCTCCAATTTCATCTAGAAATATTGTACCGCCGTGAGCCGCTTCAAAACGCCCGATTCGACTATGTTCTGCTCCGGAATAGGCGCCTTTGACATGTCCGAACAATTCGCTTTCTAAAAGGTTTTCATTCAGGGCTGAACAATTAACTTTTACAAACGGTTTATCTTTGCGTTCACTGAAATCATGAATTGCCCGGGCTACCAGTTCCTTACCGGACCCACTCGGCCCACTGATTATCACTGGTGCTTCAGTTTTGGCAACATTTTCCATGAGCTCATATAAGTTAAGCATCACTGGCGATTTGCCGATTAAACCATGGAAGCCTTGATCCAAATGCAGGCTACGGCGCAGTTCTGAAATCTCTATCTGCTGTGAAACCAACGTGGACATATCGGTCAGAGTTTCCACTGCACCGATGATATTTTTGTTTTCGTCATATAAGATTGTGGCGTTCTTAATGACGTTCACTGCGCGGTGGTCTTTGTTGGTGATCAGACATTTTTTAGCCTTGACGTTTCCTTTTAGAAATAGTCCACACCATTTTTCCGCATACCCCTTTCCGATAATTTCACAACCAGTGCAATCAAGGATTCGACAGGATTTACCTATCAACTCTTCAGCCTTATAACCAGTTAGTTTTACGCCTGCAGGGTTTACGGACAGTATCTTACCCCCAGGATCAACAACCATAACCCCATCCTCAATGGTATCAACAATGGTTTTCCAATATTTTGAAATATCCATAAGTCTTTTCCTATGTTTACTCACATGTATAGGTTACTGAGTATAATCTCGCTCTAACTGGATTAATTGGGTAAATTAGTCGTTAGTTACGAATAGTGTGCGCGACGATGTAGCAATAAGTCAAGTATAATACAAAAATGGCCCCTGCTGGCATGGACAGGGGCCATAGAAAGGAGTAAGAAAAAGCCGCAAGGGATGTAATGGAGGCCCTCTCTATGTTTTTAAAATACCACAATGTTATATACTGTCAAGTAGATTAATGTATGCGATGAACATTTTGCCACCTTCGAAGGCAACGGTATGTTTGAGAAGATCCAGTGACTTAAAAGAAATAGCCCTCAGCCTATTGGTTCTGAGGGCTATTGGAAGAAGGGAAGCAATCTGTTCGTTGATGGAAGCTTTCCCTTATCTAAAGTTTAGCATATTTTTTATCTTGTCAAGTTGATCTAAGAAAATGGCCCCTGTGAGAGCAACAGAGGCCATTGGACAAAGGAAAGTAAGCGAGAGAACCTTTAGGGGTGCAATTTGATTCTCGATAATTTACTTAAATACCACATTGTATCATTTGTCAAGTCTTTTTTTAATAAAAAAGAAGGGATTTTACAAACACAGCCCTGTGAAAGGAAGGGTGAATATGCATGGGAATACACAATTTAGACCCTTTATGAGACAAACCAAATGATTAATTTGGATGTATCAAACCCACGCACCACGAGCTATGAATAAATTTTCGCACGTATTCCCTCCAGTTGGACTTTCATACACTTTTGCTGGCTTTTGTGTGAGGTGTCACCACCTACATACGAAGAAGGAAGAAACCAATGAATCTAACCTGCTTCTGGAAACAGGTTGATAGTTTATTCCGGCATTTTACATGCATCAATTCATCAAATAAAGCCGCCTCAGTTTGCTAAAAACCCTGTTACTTTAAGGAATCGTAAGGGTTTTTACTCTCGCAATTAGAACCTGTTCCCTCCTTTCCAGGTTGAAATCCTTAGGATCTGCCAATTGCAGTGAAGTCAGTAACTAATTTTCTAAACCCGGATGAATAGCCTTACCGGTACCTATCCGCTTTGATTCCATATCGCTTCATGATCTGCTGAAGGGCTTGCCGCTCCAGGCCGCACTCTTTGGCAGCTTGGGTAATATTGCCCTTTTTCAAGGACAAAAGATCACCGATATAGCCGTGATTGAATCTGTTGAGCATATGCTCTTTGGCTTCGCGATAGGATTTGGTTGAGGCCTGTGAACCGGTGGGTACGGGCACCTCACCTGTTTCCTCCAGGCCCACATCAGACGATCTGATTATATCTGAAGTTGAAAATAGAATCCCCCGCATAATCAAGTTTTCCATCTCGCGCACATTTCCTTCCCAGCGCATTTGCATGAATTTTTTGATCAAGTCGGTGGAAAGACGTTTTAAGGGTTTGTTCATCTCAGTGCAGTGTTTCCGGAGCAGATGATTGGCAATCAGCGGAATATCCTTGGAATGCTCTTTGAGAGCAGGCAGCTCAACCGGAAGCACATTCAGCCGGTAATAAAAATCTTCCCGGAACTGGCCCCGCTTGATTTTCTCCTTCAAAATCTGGTTGGTCGAGGCAATGA
The DNA here is from genome assembly GCA_964633115.1 of uncultured Desulfobacterales bacterium. Taxonomy (GTDB): domain Bacteria; phylum Desulfobacterota; class Desulfobacteria; order Desulfobacterales; family B30-G6; genus B30-G6. Next base: position 29,489 of record CAZWEO010000047.1, on the reverse strand, counting down.
TGCGGACATCCACCTTTACCGGTTTCACATCCCCTAGAGGCTTAATCTCCTTTTCTTGCAGTACCCGCAACAGTTTGGTCTGCATTGCCGGGCTGATATCCCCGATTTCATCCAGAAATATGGTTCCGGTGTGGGCTTCCTGGAATAAGCCGATTCGATTGTCGCTGGCATGGGTAAATGCTCCTTTTTTATAACCAAACAGCTCACTTTCGAGTATATTCTCAGGAATGGCCGGACAATTGACGGATACAAACGGCCGCTTGTGTCTGCTGCTTAGGGCATGAACGGCTCTGGCTGATAGTTCCTTCCCGGTTCCCGATGGCCCAGTGATGAGTACCGTGAGATCGCTGGCTGCCACCATCTGAATGGTTTCGTACACCCGCTGCATTCTGTGGCTATTGCCCACAAGGTCCTCAAAGGCTGCTCCGTCACTGCACGCCTTTTGCAGGCGTCTGTTTTCCTGAATCAGCGCACTTCTTTCCAGAGCCTTTTCAAGCCTGATGATAAGCGCTTCATGCTCAAAAGGCTTGGTAATAAAATCATATGCCCCCTGCTTCATGGCGGTCACAGCCATATCTATGTGGCCATAGGCCGTCATCATCACAACGGTCAGTTCCGGATTTTCTCGTTTTACAATTCCCAATAGTTCCAGGCCGTTCATCACCGGCATTTTGATGTCTGCCAACAACAAATCATAGGTATTGCGTTGCAGCATCTCAATAGCGGTTTCACCCGAAGGTGTTGTGTCGACCCGGCAATTCAGGTCGGGCTCCAGGCTCCTTTTGAGGAGTTGGAGCATATCGGATTCATCGTCTACGACTAATATTCTGGTCGACATGTCTCAACCTCAATTTTGCAGGTTAATTCTCCTGGCGGCTGTCTGGATAATCTACCGGTTCTAAGAGCGGCCACTTGTTTGAAGCAATGGGAAGCGTAATTATGAATGTCGTACCTTTGCCGGTCGCGCTTTCAACATCGATATGACCACCATGATTTTTTATGATACCATAAGAGACGGACAATCCGAGTCCGGTCCCTTCTCCGGTTGGCTTGGTGGTATAAAAGGGATCAAAAATTTTGGTCAAGTGTCGTTTCTCGATCCCGGAGCCATTGTCCGTTACCTTTATTACGATTTCGTCCGTGGGCTCCTTCAGGTCGGTAGAAATCAAGACACGTCCACTCTTCTCTAGAGCGTGAATGGCATTCACCACCAGATTGATCAGGACCTGTTTGATTTTCTTTTCATCAATCATTAGCGGAGAAACCGCTGTACTGTATTCCTTCTCGAATTCGATGTTTTGGATATCGGAGTGATGCTGGACGAATGCGAGTACATCGTCGATGACTTTATGTATATCCAGCATCTCCTTCTCCGTATCGGACTTCCTTGAAAAACTTAGCAGGTTTTCGACAATGGCCTTACAGTTTCTAACATGTTTTTCAATAGTTTTGAGATCAGTAAAGCGTTCGGTGGACTTTTTTTCATTTCTTAACAATAACTGCGTATAACCTAGAATCACACTCAAGGGATTGTTGAGTTCATGGGCCACTCCCGACGATAGTTCACCGATGGAAGCCAATTTATCGGCCTGGGCCAACTGTTCTTCCATCATTTTGCGCTTCTGTATATCTTTGATCAAGAAATGAAAGGTCTCATCTTCTTTGTCCGTTTGTTCTCCCATGCTGCCGCTCATTAGCACGCGTTTGTGCGTGTGATCCCCTGCGATCAAATCGAGTTCAATATCCGTCGAATGATTTTTCTCCTCAACGGATGCCAAGATGTCCGGCCAGGTCTCGGGCTCGGCCAAAAAATCCACGAATCTGCGTTTGCCGATAACATCGCTTTCTGGATTCAATCCCAACATTGCATACCCCGACGGATTCAGATTGACAATCAATCCCTCCCTGTTTGTCACCAGGATCATATCTTTGGACACTTCAAAAATCTTCCGGTATTTATGCTCGGAAGCAGACAGAGCGTCGGTTCGATCATGCACAAGCTGTTCCAGATTCTGGCTGATATACAATAGTTCCTTGTGTGCGGCTTGCAGTGCCTGGCGGTCTTTGCGGATGAGCTGGTATATCTTCCAGATTCTTTCAAAAAACATGGTCACGGAACCCACAACCACGAACAATACCGTATTAATGGCCCCGCTGTAAGGACGTATGGCGGCCCATATCTGATTTTGACCCCACATCAATAATACATTTTTCACAATATGGCCGGCGGAACGCGACATTGCAAAAAGTGACAGTGCCAGACATATCCACCACAGATAAGTCCAGATGATATCGTTGCGGTCCTTTTGACGCAGCTTGAACACCAAGCGCAGGGAAAGAAGCGATAAAACGATCATCAGTATCGATCCCGCCAGATCAACCAACAGAATGGGGATGGAGGAGATAATCATTGAATGGGGTCGCTCCCTGAGGCCCGTTTTTGGCTTTTAAAAATGATCTTCAATCCGTAATACATGCAAAACATGGCCGGAACGCAAAGCAAATGATCCAGCTTGAGGACATAGTATAAAAACGCAATACCATTTTGATTTGCTGTGGTTTCAATCTGGATACGCCATAAATCGATTTTGGTTATGCCCAGTATACTCAGGTGCTCGTCCATAAAGTGAACCGCCATGGCATTGATATTCCAGAGAATGAATAATACGGCCGACAACTGAATGTATCTCCAGCCTTTTTCGCGGATGAGATTACGCTGCCGCAGCCAGAATTCCAAACTGCCCATAGATACGATAAACACCAGGTGCGCTATCTGATGAACATACAATCCTTCGGGTTGGCCATGAGTTTGGGTTGCCAACACCGTGTCGGCATTCATCAGCAGGCTGAAAAACAAACCTGAACTGAAGGCCCATTTAAAATTGTCTCGCTTCATGAAAACGCCCTTTGAATCAATTTCACAAAAAAAATCAACAGAATAACGCCGAAAATACGGCTTACCGCTTTACCCTTAAGCTTTTCGGACATAATTTTCGATCCGAGTGACCCTCCGGAAAACGAAAACAGCGCCGCAAATAGGATAAACTTCCAGTCCGTACTTGCTAGCGTGATATGCGCCACAAATCCTGAAAACGATGAGAAGACTACAATGAAAATAGATGTCGCCGCCGCCTTTCTGGGATGCATCTTGAGAACATAGATAAGCAGTGGCACGATGAATACGCCTCCGCCGATGCCCAGAAGACCCGCCATTACACCGACGATGATACCGATGGCCGTTCCCCCGATCAAGCTGTTTTTATAATTAGACGCCTGCTTTTCCCCCCCGGCTTTGCCGGAAAAAATCATACGCATGGCTGCCATAAATATGATCACGGCCAGGATGCCTGAAAAAATCCTTCTATCGACTAGGCCTGTCAGCATAGCCCCGAATGGGGCGGCCAGGGTGGACGATACCAAAAGGGGGATGGCTGTTTTGATATCGATCATCTTTTTGCGATAGTAGGTAATCGCCGCTGAAAATGCAGCGATACCATTCAGGAAAAGTGAAGCCGACACAGCAGTTGTAAGCGGGTAACCCAGCAGCACAAACAGGGGTGAAAAGATCAGACCGCCTCCCAGCCCCACCATGGTGAGAATCAGTGAAGATAAAAAAATGATAATGAGCAAAAGGAATGTTGACATTGGTTATTGGCTGCTTGAATCAGATTAGCACTTAATTCTCTTTGGACACATCGAAACCGATATCGAAAATTGAAAGATGATGAAAATCCAATTATTCGTGTTTAGGTGCCATTTCTTCGATTTCGATTTGGATTTGGATTTTCCCATATATTCTATATCTTCCTTTAAACAGATTGTCTCTTCCTAATGTATCGCGCCACAAAAAACCACACCAGATACACCGTCAAAAGGGAAATCACAAACCAGAACAGGGCACCAACCAGTATCGGTTCTCCGCTTGGTTTTGAAAACTTGAAAACATATCCCCGGCCGAATTTCTCGATCATGCGGTCCGTCCGGAAAGCCTCGTTCACATAGGCGGCCATACAAAGTACCGGGAGATAGATGGTGAGCATGTTTTTCAGGAGGCCCTCGAAAAAGTAGTCATAGTATACTTTGTTGAGTTTGGCCTGGTCGATGTTTTTGGCCAGGGCTTTACCTTTATCACGGTCTTCAATTGCCAGAGCCTCCTTGCGAAGCTTAAACCAGTGGTTGAATTCATTTTGCAGCATACGATAACGCTTGGTGGAATAGAATCGGCTGAATAATTTAGTGAAGCCGACCGTGATGAAAACAAGGATCAGGATGACCAGGGCCGGACCCAGAGGACTCAGAGGGGCCAACATCGCATCCATAAAACCGGTCAGATATTGGATACCATCGACAATATAGAACCAAATGCTATCAAGAATATCATCCATAAATAAAATCGCTTTGCGCTTTTTTGGTAACGGCTTCCGTCTTTCCACTCTCCGTAGCAGGTTACTGCGGAGGACGGGCGCTCTTCGAGCTAGGTCGAGACAATTCCGCTAATTAAAAAGGCAAGGCGGTTACGCCTTGCCTCTTTTTATCACAGGTTTTGCCATTTGGCAAAATTAGCTTCAGAAATCCAATCTGCCAAAGCCGCTAGTGTTAGCAGCGGTCTTTTTCGATTTTTCTATGAAAAATCCATGTAAAACCGGTTGTCATATATTATCCTCGGCTGCACCTTCTCAATTGATAGGGTTCCAACCTGAGTTTCATGATCACAAATGAATAAACTCATGACAACCGGTGTTACGGTTATATCCAGATCTCAATCTTGAAGAACCGGAAGAACAGAAAGAACAGGGTAATGGCCAGAACGATTTTGAGCGTTTTTTCACTGAACATCTTTTGAGCCCGGCTACCCAGCATGCCGCCGGCAAAACCGCCGATGATGATGGAAATCATCAACCACATGTCCGGAAAATAACCGGTCGTCAGGTAGCCGATAAAGGCGCCGATACTGGAAAAACTGGTACCGATCAGGGATATGGGCACGGCCACATACATGGGCAGCGCGCCGATGGTGGTCATGGCTGGCACCAGTAGAAACCCGCCGCCGATACCGAAAGACCGGGAGACCACACCGATACCCAGTCCCAAAATCCCAAATAGGAGCGGATTGATGGTGAACTCTTCACCCCAGAATTTGAAGCGGTAGTCGGTGAGCCCGGTTTTGACCGCTTCGATGCTGCCCATTTCCACCGACTTTCCTTCAGCTTTGGCTTTGGCTACGGCATCGTTGAACTTCTTGACCATGGCCTTGATGTTTTTACGCTTTTCCATGGCTTTGGGCATCATTTCCCGGAGGGTCTGTATACCCATGATCACCACCAGGATGGCCAGCCATTCTTTGTAGGCTTTCATGGGTAGGAAGGCCGAGACATATTTTCCCAGCCAGATGGATCCGATAAAAATACCCACACCAAACGAGATGCCCACCGGCCAGGCCACCCGTCTTTCCACCACGGCATAACGGTAAAAGGAGCCCAGGGGTGAAAACAGCGTAAGAGCCATGTTTGAGGGTTTTAGCACATTGGCGGCATTGATGCCCACCGGCCCGGCTGTTTGGACGATCAGGACCTGAAAGGCAGCCATAAGCATACCGCCGGCAGCACCGATCATGGAGAAGTAGGTCCCCACGAGGATAGCGCCGATGGTGATCCACAGAGGATTCATATAGCGAAAAGCTTTACTCAGCCAAAATCCCTTCTTTTGAACTGTGTAGGATCCGCTTTTTACACCGTTGACGTATACATCGAATACGGTGTCGGGCGGCGTATGCCGAAATGATTTGAAAGATGCTGTAAATTTACCGGTGTTTTTGTCCAGCGAAATGCTGGTGCCTTTGTCCCAGTATTTTCCGGTGGTGCTGTAATCCGAGATAGCCGTCCGGGAAAAGATGGTCACTTTGCCCACATTGTTGCCTTCTTTGACGATGGTGTTGATGCCGTAGCTGGATTCGTTGGCATAGCGCAGAAAGTTCCACTGATCCTCGGTCTGAATTGGACCGAGCACGGCCTTGGCCGCCGGAGCAACATCGTCAAACTTCTTTTTCAGGTAGAACATTGTGGTGGAGTAGATCCCGTTGCCCTTGCCCAGCAGAACCGAAGGACCACCAAACTTTTTTTTGCCCTCAGCGCCAAAAGCACCCGGATTGGTGGTGATCACGTAGAAAAGCGGGGGTATCGCGGTGTCATTGTTGAATTTTCTTTTCTCGGCATCCTTTTTGAGTCGTTTGACTTCATGAGCCCCGTTGGTGTCCTTGGGGGCAAACAACTTCTGCTGTGCAATGGTCACATAAAGGTCCTGACCGGGATCGATACTGCCCTCGATGGTCACCACTTCACCGGCTTTATAATCCGATGAAGACACTTTCCCGGTCGGCACACCAAAGACAGTTCCGGCAAAAGTCAGGGTCAGCATCAAGGAAATCAACAACAACATAAACGGTAATTTCTTCATTCTCTTCCTCCTATATTAAAGTTTATTGATGGTACGATCTTCCTAAAGATGTAATAACCTCATAATCGAGTTGACATTGTTTTCAAGCAAGGCTGGCGCTTTGAGAAAACACATATGCTTGCAGGTGTTAGCATGTGCGAATTAATTTGCTTTTGAATTTTTTATGGCCGTGTATTTAACTGATAAGAGTGCCCCCCAAAAGCCGCATACCGAACCGATCGATACAAAAAACAGCATATCGTACCAGTATATAAGTCCGACGCCTGCCATATATCCGGTCAATAAGTTTAATGAGAGGCACGACATGACTGCCATGAAGAATCCGGCCCCTGCTCCGGCCGTTTTTTGGCGCTGAATGCGGCCCGCTGCTTTCTCCACCAGTGAATAACCGTTAACCATGGCGCTGAAACCGATGATCCAGGGCAGATACGGCACTGTGGCCATGATCGGCATGAATCCGGACAAAAACAGGACCACCAGCAACGTTCCCAAAAGTCCCGTAAAAATGCGATAAAAAATCTCCCCCCATAGGAAGTTTTTCACTTTATAAGCCAATAATGTTTTTACCATTTCGACCACAATCGTCTCCTTAACATTATAGCGGGATCGGTGATACAGATTGCAAACTTCAGAACTAACCCACACTCTTTTAAGCAAACTGCATGCCACGCGCGCCGACAAAGTTTTACTTCAAAAACATAAACCCGGTTCATGTCTATTTATGCTTATATATTTATAAGTTAGCTAAAAAAGTTATCCTTTGCCCATCTAAATTGCACCCTGTTTGACAGGGCAAAATAAAATAAATCCTTTTAACACAATATATTCTTCCGATTGAAATTCAGTCTATTTTGAACAATTACGGATAGATAGAATGTGCCATAAAAATACTGCACTTTATTTTGGCCAGTATATCATCTAAACAGGTTGTTAAAAATATGTTCCGAAATAATTGGCCGGCGTGCCAACGGGATGTTATTCCGGTAGCTAGGATAGAAAGCGTTTAATAATATAGAGTTGCTTTTTAAATTCAGTTCTGAGAGATTGCAAGTTGTACTAGGCGTTTTTAATGCGTCCGTAGTGCTCGAATAAAGACCAAAAAAGGAGACGGTATCATGTATTTACCAGAATCATACAAAAGCTTTTCAGGCAAATATCCAGATGTTCTGGAGTCCTTCAAACACCTGGGTAAAACCTGTCGCGAATGCGGTCCCCTCAAAGATAAGGAATTAGAGCTAGCCAAGTTGGGAATTAGTGTAGGGGTAAACTCGAGAGGCGCTGTAATGTCCGCCGTCCGGAAAGCTCTTTCCAAAGGGATCACTCGTGATGAAATCCAGCAAGTTATCCTTCTCTCGATCACCACCAACGGATTTCCCAACATGATTGCTGCCATGGGTTGGGCTAATGAAGTGCTTGAAAAACAGCAATAAATATTATGCAGTGCAATCTAATTCATGCATTTTCAGTTGAAAATAGACTGCAATAAAGATCGTTTTCTGTGCAAGCCTCTCTCCAAACATTACGTTTTTAGCTGAAAATGTTACTTTTTTTCGCCTGCCATTAATGAACCAATGCCATCGCTGAATTTCTTTTCTCTGGCACGGATGTTGCTATTCTTGTCTTATTTATATCTATATTGCCGCTTATAGACGTTAAGGCCTTCTAGTATTTTTGTTTGGCTTAACAAATTGAATTCAAAAACTTTATCTAATAATTCCAACTTGGAGGAATGTTATGACAAAAGAAGTTTTCAGTATCTGCGGAATGTGTGCCGTCCGCTGCCCGGTGAAAGTCGAGGTGGAAGATGGCGTTGTGAAATGGGTCGAAGGCAATCCAAATGATCCGGGGATGGCCGGCCGGCTATGCGCTAAAGGATCCGCTGGAATTGCCATGCTTTATGACTACGAACGCCCCCAGCAGCCCCTGATCCGTGAAGGTGCTCGGGGCGAGGGTCAATGGCGCAAGGCTACCTGGGAAGAAGCCTTCGATTATATTACTGACAAGCTCAAAGTTATTGTGGATAAATATGGTGGCAGGGCTGTAGCCTTGAGCGACCGGGGCGGCCCTTTTCGGGATATTCACCGAAGTTTTTTACGGGCACTGGGCTCTCCTAACTATTTTAATCATGACTGCACCTGTGCCCGTAATGTTCAGCATGCTGCCCTCTCTCTTTTTGGCAGCGGCCGGAAGACTTTCAATTACAACTATAAAAATTGCAAACACTTGGTACTCTACGGTCGCAATGTATTCGAATCTTTGAAAGTCAAGGGCGCCAATCAAGTCATGGAAATGCTCGATGCTGGCGGCAAAATCACCTATATCGATATCCGCGCCGCTGGAACCGCAATGAAGGCCACGCGTTTCTGGCGGATCAACCCCGGAACCGATTATGCCCTAAATCTGGGTCTGATCCACACGGTGATTCGGGACAAGCTTTATGACGCCGGATTTGTTGAAAAGTGGGTAAGAGGTCTAAACGAGCTGGAATCCTTTGTCAGCAGCTACACGCCTGAATGGACTGCCGAGCAAACCGGCATCCCGGCCCAGGATATCGTCGCCTTTGCCCACGAAATTGCCGAAGACAAACCGGCAGTCATTTTCCATCCCGGATGGATGATGGCCCGCTATAGCGATTCATTTTATTCCGTCCGAAGCACCTATATTCTCAATGCACTGATGGGCAGTTTCGAAGCCAAGGGTGGACTTTTCTTCCAGAAAGGACCGGGCGATGCCGGCGCCAAAGGACTCAAGTCTCTGATGGGCACCATCCCAAAACCGGAGGAAAAGCGCGTTGACGGCTGTGGATGGAAGCATAAACATTTCGAAGCTGGACCCGGCCTGCTTCAGCTTTTCTATCAGGCGCTTCTAAGTGAAGACCCTTATCCGGTGAAGGCCTATTTTGTTTTTCGCCATGACCCGTTGCTTTCCATGCCGGATCCGGAAAGCATGAAAAAAGCCCTGGACAAACTGGATCTGTTGGTTGCTCTGGATGCCAACTACAGTGAAACCGGCTGGTATGCTGATGTATTGCTGCCCTCGGCTACCTATTTGGAAAAAGGAAGTATCCTGGCTACCGGCAAGGGGTTGAAGCCCCACTTTAAAATCAGAAAACCGGCCATCGAGCCCCGCAATGATGTTAAACCAGATTGGTGGGTTTTCAAATCTCTGGCCGAACGCATGGGCGTCGGTGAACACTTTAAATTCAATGATATCGAAGAATTCTGGGAATTCCAACTTAAAGACACTGGCTACAAAGTGTCTGATTTCGATGAAACCGGATTTATCAAGTTAGCCGACAAACCTATCTGGTGGGACCGCATGAAAGATTTGAAGTTCAAGACGCCTTCCGGCAAGATTGAACTGGTTTCCAGCCGTCTTGCCGAAAGCGGCATCGAATCCTTCAAGCCCTACGAAAGCCCCAAAACACCAGATGAAGGATCCTATCGTCTGGTTTTCGGCCGCAGTCCGGTGCATACCCATGGCCAGACAATGAACAACCCAATTTTAAATGAAATCATGCCGGAAAACTGTTTGTGGATCAACAGTTCTGAGGCTAACAAAATGGGTGTAACCACCGGTGACAAAGTGGAAGTCACCTCGGCAGACGGTACCCACTCCGGTCAGATTGCTGCCTATGTCACCGATTTTATCCACCCGGAATCGGTATTTATGGTACATGGTTTTGGCCGTAAAATTCCGTGGCAGACCCGTGGGTACAACAAAGGGTTGGGCGACTACCGATTTGAAACCGGCATGCTGGACAGTTATGATCCGGTAGGCGGTGCCATATCCCTTCTAGAGTGTATAGTTAAAGTTACCAAAGCGGCTTAATTTTTTTGGATCTGGAGGAGAATCCTATGAGCAAGTTGTTCCTAAATCATGATAATAAACGCTGTATCGGATGTTTCAGCTGCGAAGTGCACTGCAAAGCTAACAAGAACCTTACCATCGGCCCAAGGCTGACCCAGATCATCCCCGTGGGCCCTAAAATGGTCAACAATCTACCGCGTATGGCTTATGTGTATATGCCCTGTTTTCATTGTGAAGAGCCGTGGTGTGTTTCTGCCTGTCCGACGGGCGCCATGCAAAAAAGGTCTAAAGACGGGATTGTTTTTGTGGACGGCGCACAGTGTGTGGGATGCAAGAGTTGCATAATGGCCTGTCCCTGGGGAGCTCCCCAGTGGAATCCCGACGAGGGCAAGGTGGTTAAATGCGACTACTGCAAAGACCGGGTTGATAATGGCCTGGAACCAGCATGTGTGGCTAAATGTGTAACCAAATGCCTCAGCTTTGGCGAAACCACGGTCAAAACAAAAACTAGCCGGGAAAGATTCGCCCAGGCCATCGCAGGCTTTTGAGCAAATCGCCTACCTTAAGCTGAAAGTAGATAAAAGTCTTCAAGGGGATCGGTCTGCAGATCCCCTTGGATCGTCTCAATTATAGTTACGTCCAGTTATCGTAGGTTCAATTTATTTTATCAAAGTGAGGCGCAGCATTCTGCGAGGCTTGCGGTAAAATTTTTGTGCCTTACCCTGAGGATTAGGGGGTTAAAGGCATAGGAACAGGTGCTTTTTGCCTGATGAGCGACAATGTCGCCTTGTTTAAAGTCGTGCGCGATTTTAAATCCAAAGGAGAACGATGTGGAAAAGGAAAAAATGGATCAGATCATTGCAAAATTTCCGGAAACAAAGGGCAATCTAATTGCTATGCTGCATGAAATGCAGAATGAGTTCCGCTATCTGCCGGAAGAAGAATTACGGTATCTATCAAAAATGACTGATGTCCCCATGACCCAGATCTACAGCATTGCCAATTTCTACAACCGCTTTACCCTGACACCGACTGGAGAACATGAACTCTCTGTCTGCCTGGGAACAGCGTGTCATGTGAAAGGTGGGCAAAATGTTCTGAATCGATGTAAAAGCGATCTGAAAGTCGACAAGGAGGAAACAACCGAAGATCTGAAATTTACCTTAAAAGTGGTACGGTGTATCGGGGCCTGTAGTCTGGCACCCGCCGTTATGATAGACGATCAAACATATTCGGAAGTGGATCCTGATATCGTTAGTGAACTGGTTCAATCATATCAAGCTGAACAGGATTAATAATATGACCCAGCCAGATATTATCGTAAAAATATGCGCCGGTCTTGGTGGTGTGATGAGCGGCAGCACAAAGGTTATAGACGCGTTTAACCAGGTTATCGAAGCTAGGAAGGTTAATGCACAGGTAAAAACAAAAGTCCATAAGGTAGGATGCCTCGGCCTGTGCGCCAGGGATGTTCTCGTAGATGTTTTCATGAATGGAGACAAACATACCTACCAGCATGTCAAACCTGAAATGGTGGATGAAATCGTAGAACAGCATTTCATCGGCGGACAGCCTGTTGAAGAATGGTTAGTGGACGAAGACTACGAAAATTTTCATAAATTTCAAGACAAGATAATTCTCAACGATTGTGGTCGGATAGACCCGGAATCCATAGATGCCTCCATAGAAATCGGCGGATATGAAGCTGCCAAAAAGGCGATGGACATGGACCCTCAAATGGTGATCAATGAAGTTAAGAAATCCGGTCTTAGAGGCAGAGGGGGCGCTGGGTTTCCCGCCGGATATAAGTGGGAACATTGCCGACATGCTGATGGCGAGATTAAATATGTGCTTTGCAATGCAGACGAAGGGGATCCAGGCGCTTTCATGGACCGGGCCATCCTGGAAGGCAACCCCCATGCCGTGATCGAGGGCATGATCATCGGTGCCTACGCCATCGGTGCATCTCAAGGTTATGTATACATCCGGGCAGAATACCCCCTGGCGGTAGATCGTCTCCGCCTGGCATTGGACCATTCCCGCCAGAGGGGTTTCTTGGGGCGCAATATTTTCGGGAAAGACTTTGATTTTGACATCCATGTGTTTCTAGGTGCCGGTGCTTTTGTTTGTGGCGAAGCCACGGCGCTTATGACTTCAATTGAAGACAAAGCCGGCGAACCCCGCCCCAAGTATGTCCATACCACCGATAAAGGCCTCTGGGGGAAACCTACTAATCTGAATAACGTGGAAACCTGGGCCAACGTCCCATCTATCATTACCAGAGGTTCGGATTGGTATGCCTCATATGGGACCGAAGAAAGCAAGGGGACAAAACTGTTTTCCCTGGCAGGCAAAATTAACAACACGGGACTCATTGAAATCCCCATGGGCATGCCTCTTAGAAAAATCATCTATGACATTGGCGGCGGCATTCCCGGCGGAAAACAATTTAAGGCTGTCCAGACAGGCGGACCGTCCGGCGGTTGTATCCCTGCGAAATTGGCGAACTTGCCTGTGGATTATGAACATCTTGACGAGGCAGGTTCGATCATCGGTTCAGGTGGAATGATTGTCATGGATGAAGACACCTGCATGGTGGATATGGCCAAGTACTTTATTTCTTTCTGCTTGGACGAAGGCTGTGGCCAATGCACACCCTGTCGTGAAGGTCTACATGTCATGATGAGGATCTTAACCGATATCACTGAAGGTCGTGGTAAGGAAGAGCACATCCAGCAGCTTGAAGATCTCTCCGATATAATAATCGACTCATCCCTTTGCGGGCTTGGCAAAAGTGCTCCAAATCCGGTTATTTCAACCCTTCGATATTTTAAGGATGAATATCTTGCCCATATCAGAGACAAACACTGTCCAGCCGGTGTATGCCGACAATTGGTTCCTGTTAGTTGTCAGAAAGCCTGCCCAGCCGGAATTGATGTCCCCAGTTATGTGGCTTTGATTGCTCATGGTAAACACGAAGACGCCATCAGAGTCATTCGTCAAGACAATCCCTTCCCATGGGTCTGCGGTCTCGTTTGCCCGGCGCCTTGCGAGGGACAGTGTCAGCGGGGAACGGTAGATAAACCCATCAGCATCAGACGTCTCAAAGGCTTTGCAGGAAAGTACACCATTGAAAAGATGGGTAGCTATAAAAATGCCATCGAAACGAGGCGAAACGAAAAAATCGCCATCATAGGATCTGGTCCAGCAGGGCTGACCGCTGCATATTATCTGGCCATTAAAGGTTATCAGATAACTGTCTTTGAGGCCCTCCCGGAAGCAGGAGGAATGCTGCGCGTGGGGATATCACCATATCGTCTACCCAAGAATGTAATCGATCATGAAATAGAGAATATTTCCAGTCTAGGTGTCGAGATCAAAACCAATACGCCCCTCGGTCCCGACCTAATGATTCAGGATCTGTTAGATCAAGGTTACAAGGCTGTCTTCTTGGGTATAGGTGCTCATCGGCCGCTAAAATTGGGTATTAAAGGCGAGATGGCCAAGGGTGTCATGCAAGGTGTAACCTATCTAAAAGATCTGAACCTAGGCAATCCCGTACCGGATAGTAAAAAAGTTGTTGTTATCGGCGGCGGAAATGTAGCGGTTGATGTGGCCAGAACTGCGCTTCGCAAATGTTCCGGCGATGTGACCATATTGTATCGCCGAACAAAGAAAGAAATGCCCGCTTATGACGAAGAAATCGAAGCAGCCCTGGAAGAGGGTGTCAATATCACTTACCTTGCCGCACCGGAGGAGATCCTCGTAAAAAACAAAAAAGTGGTCGGTCTAAGGTGTGTCAAGATGGCGCTTTCAGATCCGGATGCTTCCAAACGGCGTAGGCCGGTTCGTATTTCCGGCTCCGAGTTTGAAATTGAAGCAGATCTAGTATTGCCTGCCACTGGGCAAACACCCGAACTGAACGCATTGAAAGAGATTAAGAATCTCGAAATCACCAAGCTGGGAACATTCAAAGTGAATCCCATGACCATGCAAACTAACGTTGAATGCGTCTTTGCTGGAGGAGATGCTGTCAGCGGCCCTACTACTGTTATTGAAGCTATTGCCAGTGGTAAAAAAGCGGCCAAATACATGGACGCCTTTGTACGTGGAGTCGAAATGCCCGAGGAGCCACCCGCACCTTTGAAAAGAACCCATGTACCCAGGCTGGAGGTAAGCGAAGAAAAGATGGAGCAACTGGAGCGACCCGAAGTGCCAATGCTCCCGATTGAAAAGAGGAAAACAACATTTAAACAAGTTGAACTCGGATTTGCAGAGAAAGTGGCCTGTGACGAGGCCAAGCGATGCCTTCGCTGTGATCTGAGCTGACGGGAGAATATTGATGAAGGTTAAATCCGTTTTTAACGGCCAGGAAATTGAAGCCCTGGATGGAGCGACCATTCTGGAAGTGGCCCGGGATCAGGGTATAGACATCCCTACCCTCTGCTATCTAGAATCCCTTGAGCCTTTCGGAACTTGTCGTCTGTGCATTGTGGAAGTCAGCGGCGCGTTGCGACCAGGGATTAGAATATCATGTGTACAAACAGTAATGGAGGGTTTGATTGTAGAAACACATAGTGAGAGGGTCGTGAAAAACAGACAGTTTCTTTTCGAACTCCTCCTGGCACGATCTCCTGATTCCAAAGAACTTATCGATTTGGCCGCCCGGCATGGGATTTATGAGTCCAGATTCTATGCAGGCGACAACGACGACAACTGCGTGCGATGTGGTCGGTGCGTCAGGGTCTGTCGTGAAAGGATCGCTGCCTATGCCCTTTGCTTTGCCCATCGGGGGTATGAAAGAAAGGTCACCACTGATTTCGAGGTCCTGTCAGAGTATTGTATAGGTTGTGGGACTTGTACCCAGGTCTGTCCCACTGGAGCAATCTGGATGAAGGATGAGGGAGACGAAAGAACCATTTACACGCGCGATGTCGTCATCAGTAAATTAAAGCTGGAAAAGTGTGCCCTTTGCGGAACGCCCTATGCCACCCAGAAGTTCTTAGATTTTGTCAAAGAAAATTCAGACAAAGCCATGGGGCATGATATAAACAGGGATATCTGCCCGGACTGTGCCCGAAAAATGAAAGCAGAAAATATTGTGGGACTGATATGTGCCGCATGAACTGCTCGAGTCATTTGAAAAAGCCATAACCTGATCTTACGTTTGACAAAAGCGTCACGTTTAAGCAGGAAAAACCATTATATAGCCCAAGAAGGACACCAGATGGACAAACAAAGAATAAAAAAAATTGTGAGTAAACATCGTCATGAGAAGGCTGCGATACTTCAGATTTTGCATGAAGTCCAGGAAGAGGACAAAGAGCTGGACATGGACACCCAACAGTATATTGCCCAGCTCTTAAATATCCCCTTTGCCAATGTATACGGATTGGTCACGTTTTACAGTGCCTTTAGCACCACACCCAAGGGAGATACCATGGTCAGGGTGTGTAATGGTATCGCCTGCCATCTCAACGGGTCAAAAAATGTGGCTGAAGCCCTGAAATCTCACTATAAAATAGAATTCGGCGAGACCACCTGGAATGAAAATTACAGTTTAGAGAAAGTAGAATGTATAGGTCTTTGCTCCATTGGTCCCAATGTCTCTTTCAATGACAAGATCCATACCAATCTTGACCGGCAAAAGATCCTCGGAATTCTTAATGAGAATATGGAGGATTCAGAATGAAAATACAGAATCTCGCTGATATTGATAAATTGAGGGAGCGGGGCAATCAATCTCTCCATCCTAAAAAGCCTAAAATCAGCCTGAGTATGTCCACTTGCGGCCTGGCCCTCGGTGCTAAAGAGACCTACCAAGACCTGCTGAAATACAAAGACAAGCAGAACCTGAAGATATCCTTGGCTCAAACGGGATGTTTAGGATTTTGCTCCTTGGAGCCTATAGCCGTCCTCAGACTACCGGACAAACCTGCCCTCCTTTACACAGGGATGACGACCCCAAAAACCAAAAAATTGATGCGGCATGTCAAAAATACAACCATCAGCCAAGACGGACTTTTATGCAAAATCGATAATGGGGGTGCACCCCCTAAAAAATTGAACGGGATTTTTGAAAAAATTCCCGAATTCGCCGATACTGAGCCATTCAAAAATCAACAACGCTTGCTTCTGAAAAATTGCGGTATTATCGATCCCTTGAACATGGCTGAATACGTAGCTATGGGTGGTTGCTCTGCTTTGTACAGGGGACTGCATGGAATGACACCTGAAGAGGTTCTGGAGGAAGTCATACAATCCGGTCTCAGGGGAAGGGGCGGAGCCTGGTTTTCCACGGGGATTAAATGGAAAATGGCCCGGCAGTCACCCGGCGAGGAAAAATTCATCATATGCAATGCTGATGAGGGCGATCCGGGTGCTTTTAAAGACCGTATCATAATGGAGGCGGATCCTTTTAAGCTGTTCGAAGGCATCGTCCTGGCAGGATATGCCGTAGGCAGTCACAATGGCATTATTTATCTCCGTGAAGAATACCCCCATACCTTTGAATTCCTCAAAAAAGCCATCGGGGTCGCTAGAAGATATGCGCTCTTGGGGCGCAACATTTTAGGGTCCGGGTTTAATTTCACCATAAAAATTGTTAGGGGAGGCGGATCATACGTTTGTGGCGAAGAGACCGCTCTGATGGACTCACTTGAAGGCGAAGTGGGCGATCCACGGTTGAGGCCCCCCTTCCCGATTGAAAAAGGATTATGGGCCCGGCCCACCATTGTAAATAACGTGGAAACACTTTCAAATGTACCTATGATTATAGATAAGGGGAGTGAATGGTTTGCCAGCATTGGAACGGAAAAGGCCAAAGGCACGAAAATCCTGTCTGTTGTAGGTAAGGTAAAGCAGCCCGGCTCGTATGAAGTGCCTTTAGGCACCAGTCTAGATCAGGTGCTTTATAAAATGGCGGGTGGCGCTAAATTAGGAAAAGAAATAAAGGCCGTCCAAGTTGGAAGCCCGTTTGGCAACTTTATCCCGGCCAACAATTTGGCTATTTCATTGGATCCGGAGACCTTAAGAGAGATGGGATCCATGATTGGATCAGGTGTTATCGCGGTATTGGATCAGGAAGAATGCCTCGTCGATATTCTTCTGCATACACTGTCATTTTTTGTGGATGAATCTTGCGGTAAATGTACACCCTGCCGTGAAGGGCTTTTCCAAATGAAAGAAATTATGACGGGAATTTATAAGGGAACGGCTGATCAAAATGACCTGGACAAATTGTCGGATTTGGCCGGCATGATTAAAGATTTTGCCCTTTGCGGTTTGGGCGCCGGAGCCCCTTTCCCCATTCTGAACGGAATAAAGGATTTTAAAAAAGACTTTAAGGCCCACATCACCACGGGCGCATGCCCATGGTCGGCAAAGCAGCAAGGAGCAGATGATGGTCACACTTGAAATAGACGGAAAGCGAGTCAAAGCAGATGAGGGTACTACTATTTTAAATGCCGCTCTTCAGGAGGGTATCGAGATACCTTATCTGTGCTATCATAAGGATATGATCCCTTACGGCGGATGTCGAATATGTATGGTGGAAGTGACTGAGAATAAATCCATCCGGCTGCTGCCTTCCTGTGTTTTTCCCATTCAGGACAATATTGTGGTCAAAACCAACACGGAAAAGGTGTTAAAAGGACGGAAAATAATCGCCGAGTTGCTTTTATCCCGATGCCCCGATGTAAAAGTTGTAAAAAATATAGCTAAAAGCATCGGTGTGACCAAGACTCGCTTTAGCATCAGCAGAGATGAAAAAGGCTGCGTTCTCTGTGGGCAATGTGTGAGAGTGTGTCGCGGTGTTGTAGAAGCTGGTGCCATTGATTTTGTAAACCGGGGCAGAAAACGATATGTGGGTACGCCTTTTGATTTGCCATCGGAGGTTTGTATAGGATGTGGATCCTGCGCATATGTCTGCCCAACCGGTGCTATCAATATGGAATATGAAAATGTTTTGAGATGGCGGAATCTACCGGGACCTTTTCGGCAATGCCGCTACATGCGCATGGGCTTTATCTCTCACAAAGTATGTCCCAACAACTACGAATGCTGGGCCTGCGAAGTGGATCAGGGTATGGAAGATCTTGCCGAGACCCATCCGGTATTCATGCTTAAAGAGGCCAGAGAAAAAGAAACGGATATGATCGGTCAATTTGAAATGCGTTTTGATCGACTTTACGCTGAGGGCCACATTTGGGTAAAACGATTGAATGGATCCGCCAGGTTGGGGATCGATGATTTTGCTCGACAAGTCATCGGAAACATCAATGACATCAAACTGCCATCAATCGGTGCCTCTTTAAAAAAGGGAGATCCCCTGTGTGTTGTTATCGGCAGTCGGAAAAGTTTAGAACTATATGCTCCTGTGGAAGGGCAAATTGCTCATATCAATCCCGATATTCTGGACAATCCGTCATTGATCAACATTGCGCCCTATGGGAGGGGTTGGATTTTCATCATTGAGCTGGAGGATTTACTCCAGGCCTCCAAAGGGCTTCTGTCTGGAAGATCGGCAAAAGAGTGGATGAAGCAAGAAACAATCAGGCTCCTGGAATTACTCCAGAAAAAGGCCCATGTGAAGTTACCTTACGGCAAACCCATTCCTGATGATTTCACCGAGAGAATTGATAAAGGTGTTTGGGATGAAGTTGAAAGGGCCTTTTTTGAAAAGAAAAAAACCAGAAAAAAATCAAAATTACGGAGTTTAGGCGAAATTTCTCATTAGGCAAAAATTTCAAGAAAGGATCGCTAAAAAAATGAAAGACGATTGGAAACAGAGAATCTCTTGTGCCATTGAATGTGAAAGGTGCAATAAAAAGCTAGCTCAACATGACCAAAGGATTTTATCCGCGTATGATGATCAGGCCATTTGCATGGAGTGCAAAAAGAAAGAGGAAGAACGGCCAGATTACGAAAAGGTTTCCAAGCAAATGATTGGGATTTGCCTTGCGGATGTGGATCGGCAGTGGGGGGATCCAGAAGCTTTTTGCTATCACCACTTCTATCCATATAAATGCGATTAGAGGTGTATTTTGATCGCTGCATATCAACATCTGCGTCGATAAAATCTCTCGACAAATAGAAGCGGGATTTTAAACTTTTGTATTGGTGTGCAAAAATTCGTTTCCAAACAAATGTGAAAACGGTTTTTGCACTCAAATTTCGCTTTTTATTCCGCGCCGGCAAAGAATTAAAAACTAACCCTCCTTGCTGAGTCTAAAAATCGGAAAAATATATTATTCTTCAAGGAATTCCGATTTAAACATCCTTATTAACAGCTCATATATTTTCGTCCTCAACGTCTCTTAAGTCCCGCTGAAATTTTAATCATTTCTTGCCAAAACTCGCGGATTGATGGCATATTGGGGCTCTGCATGTCTAAATTCAATTTAACGAGACGTCTGTTGGTTAGGGAGGGAGCCATGCTCAGAAACCTTTTATTGTCATTTATAACATGTGTAATAGTTATGGAGGCAAATATAGATTCACCTTTTGCCCAGGATGGGCAAACCCGTCTCGTCTGGAAGGGCTGTGGGATATCTCGCAAAGCTTTTATGGCTGAATGCGCTGAGGCCTACAAGCAAAAAACAGGAATTCATATTGAACTTGTAGGCGGTGGCGCAACCCTCGGTATTCGGGCAACCATTGCCGGAGATGCAGATATGGGTGGCACCTGCCGGCCTTCTCTGCCCGATATTTTCCCAGAGCAGGAAACCGGCGGTTACCTTACCCAGGTTGCCTGGGATGCCATCTGTTTCATCACCCATCCCAAAAACCCGGTAACCGGCATAAGCTCTCAACAGGCCCGCGACATTTTAACCGGTAACATTACTAACTGGAGCCAGGTCGGTGGACCAGAGAAAAGGATCATCGTCGTATATCGTATCCAGACCGAAATCGGCAAATTTTCAGGCGTGGGATATATGACCCGCAGATTCCTGTTCAATGATCCTTATGTGGATTTTACTGATAAAGCGTTGTACTTCAGGGACTCCGGACTGGTTGAAAAAAATGTTGAAAATATCGAATGGTCTTTTGCTCCCGACGGTGTATCCAGCGCCCGCAGGAGAGAGGTTAAGATACTGACACTGGATGGTATTGCCTGTTCCAAAAAGAATGTTGCCAGCGGTACCTACCCTTTTTTCAGGCCATTGTACCTTATCACGAAAGACAAACCTAGCGGAGAACTGAAGAAATTTCTGGACTGGATCGTCGGTGACGAGGGGCAGGCAGTTATCAGCAATGTAGGTACCGTCACCCTTGAGGAGGGGGCGGCTCTGAAAGAAAAATTTAAGTTGTGGGAGCATACGGAGCTCATACTAAATTATTAAATGAAAATCGCCCATAAATTCATTTTATTTATCCTGGTACCCGTGGTGGTATCAGTTGTCCTGTTGTCCATCGGGCTTTATCACCTGAGTTCCAAAGCCTTGAAAGAAGAGATGGATCGAAACCTGTTTCATACTGCCAGACATATCCAGAACATGATTGAGGGTGAAATTGAAAAAGTTAAAGGTGATTTAGTGACCTTTCTGGCCAATAACTCCCTGGAAGAGTACTTCATGTATCTCAATATCAGGGAGATGGATTATGTTGAGGATGCTCGAGCCACCCTGGAAGAATATCTCTTAAAAATTGCCTCATCCAAACCCAATTATCCAACCTTGAGAATTTTCAGCAGAGACGGCAAAGGTATCGTCAATATCACCGATATCCGCGCCTCCCACATCTATCCGGATCCCACCAAGACCGATTGGTTTAACTCCGCATTTGGATTGGCTGAAGGCGAATCTTTCCTGTCTGAAGTGTATAGCTGCATTGAGCACCAATTCCCATCAATATTTGTTAGCCAACCCTATTACTACCGCGGGAAATTAATGGCCGTTGGTGTTATTCATCTGCATACCCAGGATATTTTTGGGAAAATTCTTAGTCATATTCGGATTGGGAAAACAGGTTATGCCTATCTGGTTGACAGCCGGGGCGTTGTAATTGCCCACAAAGATCAGCAAATGCTGGGTGTCGATCTCAGTCAGCTTGGCACTTCACAGGCGGTCATCAAGGGTGAAGTGGGGACCCAAATTGAGAAGAACATGTATAGGGGCATCCTTGAAAAAAAATCCTACCTGCCCTTCAACATTAGAGGCGCCGGTATCGTCGTGTCCCAGTCACTGGAGGAGGCCATGGCGGTCAGCACCGGCGTCAAATGGTATGCTGTCAGCATTTCCGGCGTTGTGACGGTTGGTCTGTTACTGCTAATTTTCTTTACCAGTCGCCAAATCGTAATTCGACCGGTAAAAGCGCTTTCATCGGCTACTCAAAGATTACTCAAGGGAGACCTGACTGCTAGAGTTGAACTTGGCACATCCACAAAATGCTGGGATATTCGCCAATGCGGACAAAATGAGTGCCCCGCTTATAATAGTCAGACACTGGCCTGCTGGTATATCGCTGATACTCAATGTCCAAACTGTGATCATGGTGAATATGTCGATAAAATCGGCAGATGCCTTAAGTGTGACGTTTATCGCCGGATTGCCGGTGATGAAATCCAAGAGTTGTCTCATGTGTTCAACCTGATGGCGCTGTCACTCAATGAATACATTTCCGGTCTCGAAAAAACAGAGAAAAAGGTGAGGGAGCAGAGACGGCTTTTGCAAACCATTCTTGATGCCACGCCGGACTTTGTGTCATTACAGGATCGTGATCTGACATATCGCGCTGCCAATAAATCATTTTGCCACACGTTAAGTCGAACTGAAGAAGATATAGTCGGTAAGACCAACTACCAGCTGTTTTCAGCTGACAATGCTGAATCTTATCAAAAAGAGGATCTCGAAATACTGACTTCCGGCTTGCCATTGTTTAAAGAATATCAATTGGGCAGAAAGGCCAAAAGCCGCTGGCTGCATGTAATGAAAACGCCGGTATATGACGGCAAGGGCCAGAGAACCGGGTTGTTGTGCAGCTGCCGGGATATAACCGAGTTAAAAAAAATGCAGGAACAACTGACCCAGGCACAGAAAATGGAAACCGTTGGGCAATTGACTGCCGGTATTGCCCACGAAATAAATACTCCCTTGGGTATTATATTGGGGTATACGCAATTGCTCCTGGAAGATGTTGAACCGGGTAATCAGGTTCATCAAGACCTCACAACCATCGTAAAGCAGACCAAAATCTGCCGCAAAATTGTCACCGATCTCTTAAGCTTTTCAAGACTCACGGAAGGCACCTCCTCTCTGGTGGATCTCAATCAACCCATGGCAGAGGTGATCTCGGTCGTGGAGCACACTTTCAGACTGAATCATGTTTTCATTGCCACTGACTTCGGGACCGATTTGCCGCTATTGAGATGCGATGTCGAAAAACTCAAACAGGTTTTTGTCAATCTGCTTAATAATGCCCATGATGCCATCGGTGCGGATGGAACCATCCATATCAAAACCGAATTTGCAGTGGCGGATAATGAGGTGGCTATTTATATTGCCGATACGGGTAAGGGCATCCCGCCCAATAAAATAGACCGTATCTTTGATCCATTTTATACCACCAAGCCGGTTGACAAGGGAACTGGTCTGGGTCTAACTGTAACCTTCGGTATAATCAAAGAGCATGGCGGGAAAATCGAGGTAGAAAGCCCCCCGGTTTCTTTTACCGCTGACGGCGGACCGCTGGAAAAAGGGACATTGTTTATAATTCATCTGCCCGTAGATGAAATAGATTGAGGGTCCAAAGATTACAGGGAACAATGTTCCAGGGACGACTGGCCTTAAATTTCATCGGGTATGTGTCTGCGATATGTAACCCAGTGTTTGTAATTTCCGATGGTATCTGTATGAATGCTTGATAAATAGCTTATTGCACATAAGGAGAAATAATATGGCTCTAATAATGGCATTGGATGACGTGTTAGATGCCGGTAACCTGATAAAACGTATTCTGGAAAGAAAGGGACATGAAGTCCTGGTTTTTGCCGACGAGGAAGAAGCCCTGCAATGTGCCCGGAAGCAGTCGCTGGACCTGGCCATACTGGATATCAAACTGAAAAAAATGAGCGGTGTTGAAGTGCTGGCGGAGCTTAAACGTATCACGCCATCCATCCGTGCGATTATGCTTACCGGCTATCCTACCATGGAAACCGCCAGAGAATCTTTGAAACTGGGAGCAAACGAATACTGTGTCAAACCCATCGATAAAGATGAGCTGGAGGAAAAGGTGGCCCTTGTGCTAGAGGAATCCGGTTCCCCTCAAGATTAATACAGCTTGACATCCAAACCGAAATTATTGAGGGGAAGCACCGAGTCACAGCCATTTTGAGGCCAATTCACTTGTGGTTACACCGGAATAGTGGAGATCGAGAAATCTGGTGCCCCAAAAAGCCTTACCTAAAATCTAGACTTTTCCGAAGGGACAGTGCGGATAAGTACAATCCGGACAATCCTGGCACAAGCCGCCGTGTCCCATTAAGGCCAGTTGCTTACGGGTGATTCGCTCACCTGCCAGAATACGCGGCAGCACCAGGTCCAGGACCGTAACGCGGTGGTAAAGCCCGCAAGCCGGAACGCCCAGTATGGGCACATCGCCAATATAGGCGGTAAGAAACATTGCCCCCGGCAGTACTGCCGCTTTGTAGTAAATCATATCAGCCCCGGCCTTTTTTATAGCGTGGCGGGTAACATCATCCGGATCCACACTCATGCCCCCGGTGGTCAGAATCAATTGACAACCTGCGGCAATATGCTGCTCGATTGCCGCGCAGATCTGGTCCACATTATCGGGGGCAAAGGCAACACCGGCGACCTTGGATCCCAGTGCGTCGATTTTTTCGGTAAGGATCGGCGCAAATTTGTCCTGGATCAGTCCATGATATATTTCATTTCCAGTAATAACCAGCCCTACATCGATTCTGGGCAATGGCCGCACCGCTAGAATACCATTGTTTTGGGATGCAATGCCCGCTGCTCGCCTTATAGGCGCCTCCTTCATGACAAGGGGGATGGCACGCGTGGCTGCCACCAATTGGCCCTTAGCTACCAGAGTTTGATTGTGCAGGGTAGCGCACATAACCTCTTCGATCATGTTGAATGCTGCCAATGACGCCGTGTCCACGGTTAAGAGCCCGTCTAAGCCGGCATACAGTTTGATCTTGCCCTCTTCGGGCTTATTCTCCCAGACGATACCTTGACCTGCCAGCCCGGTCGCCAAAACGGATGCAGCCTGATTTTCATGTATTTCATCGTCTTCCAGATCAACGAGGTATAGGTGATTTTTACCAAGTTTTTGAAGATGGCAAATATCTGCATTGCACACCTCGTGTCCCATTTGAAATGCCGGCCCTTTGAATTCACCGGGACGAATTTCAGTGATATCATGGGCCAGCTTGGTACCCACGGCTTCTTCAATTTTAATTCTTTTCAACACGATTATGCTCCTGATTTTTGATTTGGATTTAAGTCAGTTTTATCAATCAATAACCAAGCTGCATTTATAATTGGGTGCAAAGCCGTTCACGAGCGGGAGACCAGTTCATCTCATCCCAAACAATCTCTTCAGCTTGGGAAAAGTAACATTCCTCAGTACAGGGTCTGCAAACTGGGAGCCCATTTTGGATAATCTCGCGGCCGTCACGTACAATCTGCCCGCACTGGCTGCAGACAGTCTTGTAATTTGACGGTCCCGGCATATCACAGTCCGACATGGCTACTCTAACCTGCTGTACCCGGAACAGTACGCTGTCGGGCATACGCTTGTAGGCCATGAACTGCCTTTGCACTGGATCGCCTATCTCGGGGACATAGGCTTCAGCCAGATCGCGGGATTCCTCCGTTGAAAGCACCCGAAAGGCTTGGTCAGTTTCCAAATTGACAAAAGTGGCCGCCATAATGCCATAGTCCATGAATTTCAGGCTCCGCCGGCCCAGCTTGACGCCGGTTACATGGGCTACGGCATCGGCTGCACAGCGATCCATTTCCACGTATACAATAAGCTTTTTGATCTGACTTGGACTGGACGGATCGTCCAGACCGATGAGCCGACAGCCGAGCATGGCCATGCGCACCCCCACAACCTGACCCGGGCATAGGTGGCCATGGGCTTTGGATGAGCCTTGCAGTAGGGTTTCAAATGATTGCATAAATTTAATCCTAACGCCTGTTATGTTAATCTTAACATAACCGAAATGTAAAAAAAAGGACTTTACTTTTTTTAAATTCTGCCGTCTATATCTAACTACGGCCTGCAGCCACGGATGCCAAATAGTAAAAGTATTCCTGCACATATTTTCCGGAAACCGTCTCGCTCATGTCAAAGACAAGCGACTGGTCTTCAAGAAAGAAGCCGGAAAAGGCAAAGAAGATGTTGCTGGACAATCGGGCAGCGGCGGAATAGATTTCCCCTTTTTCATTGCGGTGCTCCGGGAGATGATACAGCCTGCAGGCAAGGGGTCTGAATGCAAATACAGCGCACTTTGAGTTCATATTCACTGGACAGAGGATCTTATTGTCGGCATACTTTTGGGCCAGGTTCTCTTTCCCTGCCGCTGTTTCCAAGTTGTTTTCCAATCCCACTTTAAGCTTACGAACGAATTGGAAAACTTTGACCGCATTTTCAATGGCAGCAAGTCTGGAATCACTTTTTAATGTCCGATTCATGCCAACTGTCAGGTAAATCACTTCGATAAGTTGAAGCTCCAGATATCGATAACAGCAGGCATCATTACGGTCCCCGCAGATTCCTGATTTGCTGCTTTTCGAGAATCGTTCTAGGGACTCATCTATCTGTCGCAACAGTGATTCATACTCTGTGAAATAAGTGCTCAAATCAACGACGTTGCGACTTTCCAGTGAGGGTTCTCTAATCTTAAGAATTCCTTCATTTTTTCCATATTTTTTTAATAATTTCCACTGGCTGTAATTGGAAGGTCTAGCGGGGTGTTTTTTTAGTTTTTTAGAAGCCAGCTTCATACCCAGCCCCCTTCTAAGCAGATAGGATGTCACAAACGTTCCTGTCCGGCCGATCCCATGACGACAATGGACCAGCACTTTTTTCCCGAGATAGAAAGCTTCATCCAGCCAAGCCAAGGCCTTTTCCATTTCCTCCATGTCCGGCGCACATTCGTCCAGTATGGGCAGGTAGTAAACTTCAAAACCGCTGCCCTCCTCCAATT
Organism: uncultured Desulfobacterales bacterium; assembly: GCA_964633115.1. GTDB lineage: Bacteria > Desulfobacterota > Desulfobacteria > Desulfobacterales > B30-G6 > B30-G6. The sequence continues at coordinate 3,046 of CAZWEO010000047.1, read as the reverse complement.
CGTGCAGGTCACAAAACTCTGCACACAGATTGACAATGGCATCGATACCCTGTTCGCGAATGGCATCCAGATCGTCATAGGACATGGGAGCGTGTCCGGTTGCCAGCTCTTCGGTTATCCATCTGATTTGATAATCACTCATGAGTCATCCACCGAAGCAAAATGATATCGTCCGCTAAGAAATTGTTCTGCAAAATCAGCCACCTGATCATCTTGTTTCAGATACATGTCCATTAGTCGGGTTGCACCCAGCAGTCGTCCCATGATGTCGAGTTTTTCAATGATCATATCCTGATCGGCTTCCGACATTTTGGCATCGACCAGATCGCTTTTCTTATTCACATCGAATTCAAGTCGTTCCAGCACCCGGCATAAAAAGTCCGCCCGCAGGGAGCGACTGTAAATATCCCCCCCTCCCCCGGCAAAGCGAAACATGATGTGGTTTTCATTCCGTCGTTGGCTGCAGACGGTGTCTAGAATCACAAAATGATAGCCAAATTTAAGGTTGAGATTCAGGTATTCTCGGGAAATAACAGCGTAGCTGGCCAGTTGGGCCGATTCGGCGCTGATGATGCCACCGCTCATCACGATACGATCATATTCCTCCCAATTAAAATGGCTGAATTGCGACCAGTGAATATCCGGATGGTTCAGACCTTTCAAAACCGCCAGTAGGGGGTCGCTTTGAATGTCCCCGGGTTGAACTTCTTTCATCCTCAAGGCTTGTTTCGCCAGCCCACCCCCTACATCGAGCAGATATATCAGCATGGGAATTTCAGAGATTAGCTTTTTCGCTCCCATTTTGCGACCGGTCTTGCGATTGCCAATGGTAAACATTGCCTCAACACTTTTCTCATGGGCAAAACGGATAATATCGTGCATGGAACGGCAGCCTTCTGGGGTGAATTCAGATCCTTTGGGATCTACCAGCCGCAGCGGTGAAATAAAACTGATGGCATATTCTAGCTTGCGCGTAAAAGGACTATCGGCCATGAGATCTTTGCGGACGCAAGGACTATCCAACAAAAACCTGACGATGCCGTCATAGACTGTTTTGCCGTCTGTATACACCGTCACGGTTTGACCGGATTGCAAGTGCTCTGTGGCCGTGCCGGTATTTACCAGGGTGGGCACGCCGAATTCCCTGGCAACGGATGCAAAATGCCCAGCCGTGCTGCCTTTATTCGTCACGACGGCACTGAGTTTGCCCATGACTTTCACATAAGTGGAAGAAGCATTTTGGGCCACGAGTACAGCGTCCTGGCGAATCTGGACCAGATCAGATTCTTTGTGAACCTTGAATACCGGACCGGCGCCAACGCCTGAGGAGGCCCGGTCACCCCCTGACAGGAGAACGGGGTTTTGAATGTCTTCCCAAACACATTCCTCGGAAAGCACCTGATCCTCCTCTTTTCGAAGTGGTCTGGACTGCAAAATGAAAAGGTCACCTTGCGTCCCCAGGCACCATTCTACATCCTGGGGCTCTTGATAATGATCTTCCAGAAGCATGCCCCAGTTGGCCAGCTTAATAATCGATGCTTCATCCAGAGAAGGTTTTTGTTTTCGCCTCTCATCGACCTCAGCGATCTTGGTCCCCCCTTTAGCGGCAAAAACCAATTGTTGTGACTTGGTGCCGAGTCTTTGATTTTCAATCGATGGATTGAGGCCCTTTTTAATTTTAAAAACATCTGCAGATGTCTGCCCCTGAACCAGTAGCTCTCCCAGCCCCCATATGGAATGAATATCCAGCAAGCCGTTCTCGGACTCTTCAAGGCTCATGGTGTACATGACACCGCTGGATACGGCCTCGATCATCTCAAGCACCAGAACTGCCATGGGGGTTTCCGTATCGGTAAGGCCGTAGTTGATCCTGTAATAGAGTGCTTCCGCTGAATACTTGCTAGCAACAACCGTTTTGTAGGCGGCAACTAGCTGGTCTGAATGTACGTTTAACACGGTTTGGTACTGACCCGCAAAGGAAGATTGGCTGTCTTCAGCCACAGCACTGCTGCGTACAGCCATCCGGCATACTCTGCCGGTGGCTTCGGCTGTGGAGCGATAGGCTGACATGACTGCGGTCGCGATCTCCTCCGGGACCCGGGCCCGCATAACCAGGGCAATTAGGCTGTCGGATATCCGCTGCAAAGATTGTGTGTCGTTAATATCAATCTCTGCCAGCCTGCTATCGATTTCTATGCGTAAATCGTTGTACTCTAAAAAATAGAAAAAAGCGTGGGTCGTGATGACGAAGCCTCCTGGTATGGGGAGTCCGAGTCTGTTGCCAAAGATTGCAGCATGGTATGCTTTTCCGCCGATCTTGGAAGCGTCCTTTTCGGACACATCCGAAAGCATTAGCGTAAACGGCGGGGAAAAATCATATTCGGGCGGGGATAGCATAAAGCGAATATAAAAATCGAACTTTTTATAGTATGCCATCAAATCCAAATAGCGGGAGGGGGACATCTTTTGAAGATTTTCAATGATTTGGCGTACGCAATCGGAAAACGCGCTGTATTTAGCCTGGATCACTGAAAAATCGACCCGGGTATGATTGTAGTAAATCTCTTCGAGTTCTGCCATCAGTTCATGGGCTCGCTTGTCATGCTCCAGCAGCTGTTTGAATGCCTCATATTTAGCTCTCAGAACCGTTCCCGGGGAGAAGACCTGGTAAGTCCAATATTTGAACAGGTTTTTGATCAGCATAATTAAATAGCAGCACAACCAAGAGCATCTGTTTGTTGTTTAAACAGAAATTCAGTCGGTTTTACATCGGCTGAGGTATCCATCAAAACCAATTAAAAGATGATGCTTGCCTAATCGCATCAAATGTTACAAACCTTCTAATTGGATACATTGTACCTTGCGAAATGAAAATCTCTTGTACTGACCGGGTCTGATTTTGGTATTATTATGGAGGTGGTCCCCATTGCCTCTTCAATCCTGATTTTTTTGAAACGAATTAGGGTAATACTATTTGCTCGGGATACATTTACAGCTTCTCCTGTTAAAGTAGGAATCTCCGGCACAAATCCGACACAATACTTAG
>CAZWEO010000046.1:0-35545 GCA_964633115.1 uncultured Desulfobacterales bacterium | reverse complement strand
TAATTATAACACCGCCGAAGGCGGCCAGCCCTTTGACTTTGACGTGGTGGGTGAATGGACCCTTTCGGCCGAATACGCTGCCACGGATGAGTATAGCGGATCAACCGCGGCCGATATCAGCATCCAGGTGGTGCCCACGGCTGGTTATGCTATTATTGTACAAGGACGCGTGCAGTCAGGTGAAGGCATGCCCTCGCATCATAAGACGGCGTCGTCTGTGTATGACATCCTCAAAAACCGGCAGTTACTGGACGACGACATTCAGTACTTGTCCTGGCTCTTCAGCGACGGCTGGGACGGCGATCCCTCCAAAGCCAATATCCAGGATGCGGTCAACGTTTGGGCCCGGGACAAGATGGATCCTGACTTTGCACATCCGGTTCCCGAGATGGACACCCAGGGCCAGGCCGGGGACCTGTATATTATTATGATCAATCACGGCTGGACCGATCCCCTGGATGATGAAGAGGGTATTTTCTACATATACCCGGACGATCCGCTCACTTCCACCGAACTGGGTACCTGGGTTGACGAGCTGCAGGATAACCTGGCCGAAACCGTCTCGGCCGACCGCAATATCTATCTTATTTTAGGCTTCTGCCGAGCCGGTGCCTTTATGGAAGATTTGGCCGGAAGCCAGCGTGTCGTCATTGCCAGTGCTGCCAAGGACGAGTCTTCGCATCGAGGACCCCAAGACGTAGATGAAAACGGTCAGCCACTTAGGGATGGCGAATATTTTATATCCGAGTTCTTTAAGAATGTTTCCTACGGCAAATCCGTCAAACAGTGTTTTGAAGAAGCTACTCTACTCACCGAGGCCTTTACGTCTTCTGGATCCGCAAAGACCAATGCACCCTATTTTGACGACTCTATCCAGCATCCCTTGCTCAATGACAACGGCGACGGTTTGGGAAGTAACGCCCTTTCCAGCGAATTTGGCGAAGACGGTGCCCTCAGCGAGTATTTGTTTATTGGTGCCAGCCCGCCCGAAGGCAACGATCCCGGGGATGTGTTGATTACCCAAGTCAATCCGGCTCAGTTCCTGGGCATACAGGACACCAGTGTGGACCTGTGGGCCGAGGTGGACGATCCCAACGATCTCAGACTGATTTGGGTCGAGGTTAAGCTGCCCAACTACAATCCCGAAGATCCGGGGGCTGAGCTGCAGATCGAAATGGATAATTACAAGAAAGCCACCACAGATGTTGCCGGAGTACGTTATGCGTGGACCGGTCTGGGCGACAGCCCGGATCCATTCGATCTCTTTGATACGCCTGGCACCTATCAGATTCTCTATTTTGCCAAGGACGACGACAGTGGACATGTATCGCCCCTGATTCAATCACGGGTCTACAAAGCCCTTGAAGGTAATAATCCACCTAACGCATTCAATCTTTTAGCTCCGGTCCATGATGCCTCAGTCTTGACCACCACCATCCTTGACTGGGAGGATGCTAGTGATCCGGATTTTGACGTGCTGGCCTACACGGTGATACTTTCTAAAGATGACGATCAGTTCACTGATCCCATCCGCATCGAAGGATTGGTTAACAGCGCCTATCTGGTAGGCCCAGAGGACGGCATTCAGGATCTATCCACGTATTACTGGAAGGTACATGCCATCGACCCTTATGGATCTCTTTTGGAGAGCGCCGTACGACGGTTCCATACCGACGATACAAACCAGGCATTTGGCTGGATCATGGGGTATGTCACCAGTTCCATTGATAATGCCCCGGTAGCCTTTGCAACTGTCGAATTTGATGTACAAACGTTAAGTACGGATGCCAGCGGATATTATATCAGTGCCAGGCAACCCGGATTTTATGATCTTCAGGTAACGGCCGCAGGCTTTGAGACTTTTGGTCCGAATGAGGTACGCATTACCGAAGGCGGTATCCTGGAAAAAAATATTGTTATGGCCCCAACCAGTGTTGATACCGATCCTGAGGCCAGTATTATCTCGCCGGCCTCAGATGTTAGCATTCTGGCGAGTGGATCTGTCAACTTTCAAGGCTCGGTTACAGGCGGCAACCTGCCCTTTAGCTTTGTCTGGGATTTTGACGGCGGTGCTACCAATAGCACAGACGAGGATCCAGGCAATGTGACCTTCCTGACAGAAGGCATTTATGATGTGACCTTCATGGTCTTGGATGAAGACGACGATACGGGCATGGACACAGTGACAGTCACAGTTACCCTGTCGGATGACTGTCCCGATGATCCTGGCAAAACCCTACCCGGTATTTGTGGATGCGGTGTGGCCGATATCGATACGGATGATGACACCCTCATGGACTGCAATGATCCGGATGACGACAATGATGGTATCACGGACGAAGAAGACGATTTTCCTTTGGATGATGGTGAGAGTGTGGATACGGATGCCGACGGCACCGGGGACAACGCTGATCCTGACGATGACAACGACGCTATCATCGATGCCATCGAAGCTGCCGGTCCCAACAACGGCGATGCCAACAATGACGGCACACCGGACAGCCTACAGCGTCATGTGGTCTGTCTGGCCGCGCATAACATCCAGGCCTATGTGGTCCTGGAAACGCCACAGGGGACATACCTGAGCGACTGTCAAGCTTCGGCCAATCCATCTATTGATGATGCCCCAGCTGACCTCACTTTTGACTATGGGTTCTTTGATTTTACCATTAACGGTCTCACACCAGGCGGTATTACCAAGCTAACGATAACACTGCCCGACGGTGTGACACCGGATACCTATTACAAGTACGGCCAGACACCGGATAATCCCATGGACCACTGGTATGAGTTTGTCTACGACGGCACCACCGGAGCCGAGACCAATGCCAATGTCATCACGTTGCATTTTGTGGATGCGCTGCAAGGCGACGATATACTCACCCCGGACAGCCTGGTTATCGATCTGGGGGCGCCTGCCTTTACAATTGGTGGCGGGGACGACGATGATGATGACGATGGCGGAGGCGGTGGTGGCGGTTGCTTTGTACGAACGCTACAACTCAATTAAATTCAATCGTCTTTTAATTTAATGACAAGCACACTAGGAGCCATTCATGCTGAGTTCTCGTGTTCATGCGAAACTGTTTATGATTCGTTTTTCTTTGGCCCTGCTACTTGCTTTGAGTGCAGATATATCCTTAGCGCAACTATCTCAAAAACCAACCATTACAAGAACTGAAATCCCGTCTTCTTTCAATCCTGTCGGTTCAGGCGCCAGAGCCTTAGGCATGGGAGGTGCATTTATAGCAGTTGCGGATGATGCCACCGCCGCCTCATGGAATCCAGGGGGGTTGATCCAATTGGAGACACCAGAAATTTCCATTGTAGGTGCCTCTGTTATTCGAAATGAAACCAATTCATTTGGTGGCAATTACGACACCGAAGATGAACAAACCAGCACAAATACAAATATTAACTATCTCAGCGCCGCTTATCCATTCACAGCCTTAAATCGAAATATGATTGTATCTGCCAATCACCAGTATCTTTATGACTTCAATAGGTCGCTTGACTATCCCATTGACTATGGCACAACCAATTTTAGTTATACGGGCAAAGGCGAAGTAAGGCATGAAGGTGGTCTTTCGGCAATTGGAATCGCCTATGCTGTGGAGGTTACCCCTCGATTTTCATTGGGATTTACGCTAAACTTTTGGCAGGATGGCATATATAACAATGAACTAACCAGCAAATTTTCCGAATCTGGCACAGGTGTTGTCAATGGAAATGATTTTAGCTTAAATTTTAGCTCTTCAGATGAATTTTCATATCGGGGTTATAATTTCAACTTAGGTATTCTCTGGGATTTAACCAACCAGTTAACGCTTGGGATGGTATTCAAAAGTCCTTTTACGATGCAAGTTGATCGTTCCCACGAAGAGGATCTGACGTTTACCGTCCCGGATAACCCGACTTTGAATTTTTCGGATAACATTCAAGATGATTATGATGAGGAGATTGATTTACCCATGTCCTGTGGAATTGGTATGGCCTATCACTTTACAGATACCCTTACTATCTCTTTGGATCTTTATCGTACTGAATGGAATGACCTGGTACTTACCGATGAAGAGGGCAGAGAAACATCACCCATAACAGGCGGTGTACCTGAAGAAGATAATATTGAGGCAACGCAACAACTTCGTGGGGGTATTGAATATCTATTCATTTCAGATCCATATGTAATCCCTATCCGTGGTGGATTTTTCTATGACCCAGCGCCTGCTGAAGGTGGTGTCGATGAATTTTATGGAGTTAGCTGTGGTACCGGCTTGGCAAGAGAAAGCGTTGTATTCGATATCGCATACCAATATCGTTTCGGAAACGATGTGGCTAAATTTATGCTTGAGGAATGGGATTTTTCACAAGATGTGTCCGAACATACGGTCTACGTCTCTTTAATCTATCACTTCTAAACATATCGATTCCTATTTTTTGCATCGATACTTTCACCCAATTCTCCCTTTTCTCATAAAAAATCCTAAAGATGTTAGTTTGTGACCGCATCTGTCACACTCATGCGGTATGATTTCATGTATAAATAGGAGCCAGAGTTTCTTTGCTCCCAGTGTGTAATACGATCTGGGAATAAATCTGCTACGAACACAAAAAGCCACGCCATGCAGCCATTGCGAATACTCTTTTTAGCCGATACTCATCTGGGTTTTGACCTTCCCTTTCGGCCTCGTTTAAAAATCAGGCGCCGGGGGCTCGATTTTTTTCATAATTTTGAAAGGGTGCTAAATTTTGCCGTTGACAAAAAGGTGGATTGCATCATTCATGGCGGGGACTTGTTTTACCGCAGCCGCATACCTAAAAGACTGGTTGAAATGGTCTTTGAGCCCCTAAAAAAGGTAGCCGACACCGGCATTCCCATTTTGATCGTACCGGGCAACCATGAACGTTCCGTGATTCCACACAGCGAGTTTTCAATGCATCCCAATATACACATATTCACATACCCACGTACTTTCACAATATCCATACGGGATTACAGGCTGGCAATATCTGGCTTCCCCTTTATCAGAAACAATATCAGTGATCGTTTCCCTATCTTTGTCGGCCAAACAGGCTGGCAAAATTATAAGGCAGATTGCCGCCTACTGTGCATGCACCAGAGTGTGGCTGGTGCTCAGGTGGGGCCGGCCAACTACATGTTTAGAGGCGGGAAGGATGTAATCCGTGCCCAGGATATCCCGTCGGATTTTGCAGCTGTGCTCACGGGCCACATCCACAGACATCAGGTCTTGGAACAGGATCTAACCGGTGCCCCTCTTGCAACCAAGGTCTTTTACCCGGGCGCCATCGATCGCGTATCCTTTACCGAAAGAGATGAAGCCAAAGGCTTTCTGATGCTGAAGCTAAATGGCAAATCCCAAAATAATGGCAGTGAAATTTCGTGGTGCTTCCATCACCTGCCCACACGCCCCATGGTGACTATCAACATAAAGCCTGAAAAAGCTTCTAAAGATGCGCTGCTCAAGGCGCTTCAAGACAGGTTGGCAAACCTACCGGATGACGCCATCGTAAAAGTAGCAATTCCTGGAGAAGTTCAAGGTGGACACTTGGAAGTTTTTAGAGCCCAAACGTTACGGAAGATGGCCAAACCCAATATGAACATCAGTACGAGCTGGTCACGCATCGTATATTGATTGACTTTCTAAGGTAGTAGTATATCGTATGTTTTCAATCATGAATCCTCGTCTGACTCGCTCTATTAGCTGTTTTCTCTTTTTCCTGCTGAACTTAGGTTGGCTGTCGTGTACGACAATCGCCCAGGAATTTGACCTCGAGGTACCCATATGCATGGATCCGGTCGGATCCGGTGCCCGCGCGGTGGGTATGGGCGGCGCCTTCATCGCCATCGCTGATGATGCCACTGCCGCCGCCTGGAATCCAGGCGGCCTTGTTCAGCTGGAAAATCCCGAAATATCAATTGTTGCCAACTATTTCAAACGTATCGATATCAACCGTTTTGGCAATGACGCTGAATCGGAAGGTGCTGAAGATGTATCCGGCTCTCAGCTCAATTACCTAAGTGCAGTTTATCCTTTTACTTGGCTAAATCGAAATATGGTCGTATCGGCAAACGGCCAGTATCTTTACGATTTTTCCAGAGATCTTGAATTCTCAGCCACATATCCGCTTGACCCCCAAACGTTACCAGCCCAGGTGGATGGGGATATCGATGTCCACCACATCGGAGGCCTGGCAGCCCTTGGTTTAGCCTACAGTGTGCAGATAACCCCCACTATTTCTGCTGGAATGACCTTTAATATCTGGCAGGACAACATTTTTGGACAAAAATTTAGCTTTGAATCGGATATTAAAGGGCCCGGTTTGACCGATTCGGGCGATACCATTCTCTATGACCAATCACGAACCGACACCTATTCATTCCGTGGGTTTAATACCAATCTGGGTTTCGTGTGGAACGCTACCAACCGATTAACACTTGGTTTGGTATTTAAAACTCCTTTCACGCTGGATTTGACCCATAACATCACCTCAGACGAAGAAATTATTTTTCCAGATGATCCGAATCAGAACCAATCAAACTCAATTGATTCTGAGACGAACGATGAACTCGACATTCCCATGGCATACGGTATCGGGTTTGCCTATCGTTTTTCGGATCAATTCACCACCTCCTTTGATTGTTATCGGATCGAATGGGACGATTTTATTTATCGATTCGAAGATGGGCGTGAAATATCACCCATCACAGGTGATCCTGCTGACGAGGCCAATATTGAGCCCACAACTCAATTTCGAGTAGGAGGCGAGTATTTGATTCTTGCCGATCCCTATGTGATACCAATTCGGGGCGGTCTATTTTACGACCAAGCACCAGCCCAAGGCGGGTTCGATGATTTTTTCGGATTTAGCTGTGGAACGGGATTAGCCCGAGGTCGTGGATTCTTCGATATCGCCTATCAATATCGATACGGTAAGGATGTAGCCAAGTTTATCCTGGATGAGTATGATTTTTCACAGGATACTGAGGAGCATTTGGTTTATACGTCTCTCATCTACCACTTCTAATAAAATCATGTTCCATGATTTTATTTAGGTAAAACAACCCTGAATCTGCTCCCCTCACCTACTTCACTTTCAACCTCAATTCTGCCTTGATGCGCCTCGGCAATGGTTTTGGCCAGACTGAGCCCCAGTCCAAAACCGTTGGTTGAACGACTGGGATCACAGCGATAAAACCGATCAAAGATGTGCTCCATATCTGCCTTGGATATACCAATCCCGTTATCTTCAATTGATAAAACTGCCTGCTGAGGACTCTGATTTTGGACAGACACACTTACACGGCCACCATCTTGGGTATACTTGATGGCGTTATCCAAGAGGTTGGCAACCATACGCTGCAAGAGCGATAGATTCCCTTGTAGACGCAATTCATCCGATTGATTCCAGTCTATTTCAATGTTTTTTTCCGCTGCCATGGGGTGAAATAGCTCGCAGGCCTGATGGACGATTTGGGCCAAATCCACATCGATTTGATGCATGTTAATGGCCCCAGCCTCAGTCTTGGATATCAGCAACATGGTATTAATCATATCCAGTAAACGGTCGCACTCCTCGATATGGCTGGCAGCCATGTGTTCGAACTCATTGAGATCGTTGCCTGTGGTCAGGGCTATTTCTGCGGCACCGCGGATGCGGGTAATGGGACTTTTTAGATCATGGGCGACGTTATCGCTAATGGCTTGAATATTCTCTATCAGCTGCTGGATACGGTCTAACATATCGTTAAAAGTAGCTGCCAGTTGATCGATTTCATCTCCCCGTCGATTAACCGGAACGCGCTCATTAAGAGCACTGGCTGAAATTTTTCTAGCCGTGCGGGTGACAGCCTGAACACCGGACACAGCTCGGCGAGCCATAAACCATCCGAACCCAGTGGATAGGAGTACCAGCACACCCAGCGTTGCGAGAAAAATCCTTTGAAAGGCTTCAACAAAGCGGGCTAGGTTTTCCAAAGATTGGCCCAGTTGCAAGATAACACCGGTACCAATATGACGGTATAAAATGCGCACCTTTTCAGAACGGTCTGGAATTGGGAGTGTTTCATAAACTTGGATGTCACCTTGCAGGGCCTGTTCGATATTTAGGCGGGTAACACCAATATCCTGCCAATAAGACATATTGGATGAAGAAAAGGAAATTCCCGTGGGATAAAAAAGTCTATAAAATATCTTCTTTTCGCCGGATGCCTGTGATTCCAACTCCGCAAAGCGTTTGACGGCCTCGACGCCTTCGGTCGTCATAATGGTGGCAAAAATACCGGCCTGACGACTAAGATCTCGATCGGTCTGCTCGCGGAACATAGCTGTCATCAGAACATAGAAAAAAAGGAAAGCTATGCAAGCGGAAATTGAAAAAACGCCCGCATACCAGAGTGTCAGCCGAAAGGCCAATGTATGCCGGGTCTTAATCCCCTTCTTTGAGTACATAGCCGACACCACGCAAGGTATGGATCAGTTTTTTACTGGATGATCGATCAATTTTATCCCGCAACTTACAAATTCGCGCCTCGACCACATTTGTTTGGGGGTCAAAATTATAATTCCATACATGCTCCATGATCATGGTCTTTGAAACCACTTTTTCACGGTTACGTAGCAAATATTCCAACAAACTATACTCAAGTGGCTGAAGCTGGATGGCCTCTCCGTCGCGGGTCACTTCGCGGCTTAGCAAATCGATGCGCAGCCCTTTGTATTCAAGGCTGGTTGGCTCGCGGGTACCACTGACCCGCCGAATTAATGCCTGCACGCGAGCCAACAGCTCAGAAAATGCAAATGGTTTGGTCAGATAATCATCCCCCCCGGACTGCAACCCCTTGACCCGATCATCAATTTTATCTTTGGCGCTTAGAATAATGACGGGAGTTTCAATCTGTTCTCGGCGCATTTCCTGAATCAGACTTAGTCCATTGAGTTTAGGTAGCATGATATCGATAATTGCAGCATCATAGGGTTCGGTCATGACCAAGTGTAGGCCATCTTCACCATTAGCGGCCATATCAACGGCGAATCCGGCAGCAATTAAGCCCTTTTCAATAAAGCTAGCAATTTTGTGATCGTCTTCAACAAGTAGGAGGCGCATGGCGAAAACAAGGGTTCAAGGGTCCGAGGATCCTAGGGTTCGAGGGTAGCGGTTCCCTAAAATCCAGTTAATCGCATTCAATCTACTGACAAACGCCTACAGCTATAGCACAAAAGATGATATAAATCCATTAGTTGAAAATTCAGAACTGTCTTGACAATACAAGTTTAACTTGCCAAAAGTCATTCAGTCCGAAAGATAGCTCTCGAATTCTGGAATCCTTGAATTCTACAGAATTGAATCGCTAAAATGATATTTAAGGAGAGGTAGTGATTAGCCATTCACCCTATCCGCAGGAGGACCCAAATGTCCATTCAAGCTCAGATAAAAAAAGATCTCATGACCGCCATGAAGGCCAAAGATGAGGTTCGCAAAGATACATTGCGGGTTGTGATGGGAGAATTTGGTAGAGCCAACTCAAAAGAAATAAGCGATGATGCGGTTATTAAAATTCTTAAAAAATTGATCAAATCTGAAAAAGAAACCTTAGCCCATCTAGGATCTGAAAAAGACTCAGCTTTTATTCAAATCATCAATGCCTATTTACCGCAACTTGCAGACGAAAATGAAATTACAACTTGGGTGAAAGAAAACATCGACTTTTCCCAGTTTAAGAGTAAAATGCAAGCCATGGGTCCTATCATGAAGCATTTTGGACCCCGAGGAGACGGGAATGCAGTAAAGGCTATTCTGCAAAAACTCTAACCTAAATTGAGCGTTTCAATTTTTAAGAAGATTACGTTAGGACATGTTTATATTGAGTGTGCTACGTGCCTTCCTTAATCAGTGCCGAAGCCACATTAAAATCATACACGCGTTGGGGATCCATCGACTTGCCTTTATACATATGGGCTGCCTGTTGAATAGCCTCGTACGGCACCCAACCGTGTTCCTCCCATAACTTCGGCACATCCTGGTTCCAAAGCCGAAACTCTATATCGTCGCCGAACTTTCTTACATACATGCGCACATGTTTATTCTGCGGATAGGGGTGGTAGTACAAGCCTCTGTCGTCTTTCATTACAACTCCTATTAACTCTGATCAATCAAAATCGTTTTTCCTAATCATTTCTATAGGTAATAGTCTGGCTCAAAAATACTTCATCGATTTGTTTATATTTTGCAAAAAATGAACATCCAACATCGAACATTGAACACTGAACATCGAATATCGAATATGGAACACTTCCTTAACTATACTTAAGGATGAAAGCAAAGGGCTTCTGCATTGGACGTTGGATGTTGGAAGTTCAATGTTCGATGTTGCTCATTTATCACTTTTGAACGAATTGATTCTGAAAGGCAAACTATCAAAATTGCTCCTTGTATGAATCCAAAAATACGCATATGCGGGTGAACTACAATTTTAGAATGACTCCCCAGCAACTTGGGTTCGAATCCATTCCATATACGCCTCATGGCCGCCATCAATCGGCAAACTGACAATACAGGGGCATTCATAACTATGTAAGGATACCACCTGCTTTTTTAACTGCGGCACTTTCTCAGTGGTTGTTTTGGCGATTAAAACTGTCTCCTGATCATTCTGAACCGCTCCGTCCCACCAATATAGCGATTCCATCTGATCAAGGATGTTGACGCAGGCTGCCAGTCTTGATTCAACCAGAACACGCCCAATATGTCTGGCCTCATCTTTATCAGCGCACGTCATGTAAACGAATTTGATCTCCGAATCCATTTTATTCCTTTCACTTGACCCGTGGTATCCTAAAAGATCGAAAGGCCATGCAAGCACAATCATATTTATCAAAAATCTACCATAATTCGGAAGATGATCCCATTCTATTGACGCCTAGTTCCTATATCAATATGATTGACAGATCAATGCTGAATTATTACTTTTCGCCCTGTTACAATCCCAACTTTGCTGTTGAAGTGCAAACCGTAAATGCCGAAAGATATGCCCTATGCCGCACAAGGTAGTCAAAACCATGCTCTGTCCCAACTGCCGAAAACTCATCAGCCTCGATGAAACCAAATGTCCATATTGCGGTACATCCAGACCAGGGTCGTGGGTGCATCACAATCCTTTGGCGCGCCTTTTCGATGATCCGGCTCAATTGATCAAAGCAGTTATCGCCCTTAACGTGGCCATGTTTGTATTAACCATTATTATGAGCTTTCAAAGGCTCAACTTTTCCATAAACCCTCTCACCTTTCTATCACCAGACAGTCGCAGCCTTTTGGTTTTCGGTGCCACCGGAAAAGTTCCCATAGACAACATGAACCGCTGGTGGTCGCTCCTCTCGGCAAATTATTTACATGGTGGCATTCTGCATATCTTGTTCAATATGTTAGCTTTCCGGCAAATCTCTGTACTGATCGCTCGGGAATACGGTATTTATCGAATGTTTATGATATATACCCTTGGTGGCATCCTCGGATTCTGGATTTCTTATTTAGCCGGAACATCGTTTACTATCGGATCGTCGGCTGCCATCTGCAGCCTAATCGGCGCGGCTTTATATTATGGTAAAACACGCGGCGGCGCATATGGTCAGGCTGTTTACCGCCAGATTGGCGGTTGGACCCTGATGATATTCCTGTTTGGATTCACGATACCCGGAATCGATAACTGGGGTCACGGCGGTGGCATTGGTGCCGGTATATTGCTAGGCCTCTTACTGGGATACCAAGAAAAAAGGAGAGAGGCCCCTTGGCACAAACGTACCGCCTTGATGTGTGCAGTATGCACACTGGTCGTTCTGGCTTGGGCAGTTGTGTCGAGTTTGTATTATCTTTTAATCGTTACTGGATAAATCCATGGACTGCCCTCCCTATGTCTCTTGCACAGCTACCACTACAGCCAAAGGCATCGACCTGGTTGAAAATCCAACACAATTTGACAAAAAATTATCACAAAGAAGTTTAGCGGTATGCATGAACACATCGAAATCTGTAGCTCACCCAAAGGTATCAATTAGGACCGCTTCAGGTTACCTCATTATTTAGCCAAACTCATTCGAATTTCGGCATCGCGCTTTTGCAAAAGTGAAACGCCCTGGCCTATGAGGCGGGAGTTTCACTTTCTGTTGACACTTTCTCAAGACTGTCTTATACCCAATATCAATTAAAACATGCCCCAATAGGGTGAATCCATGCCATCAACCGAACGGAGAAAATTCCAACGCTTTAAAGCGGCCTATGGCGCTTATGCAGTTGCCGGGCCTGAAGCCGCCAAATTAGGCCAGATCAAAGATATCAGCATGGGCGGACTGGCCTTTAACTATCTGGCCGATGAGGCGCGCTCACAACGCTGCAATGAATTGGACATTATCATCCGTCAATACAGCATGCGCATCGAACACCTGCCGGTGAAAACCATCTCAGACTTCGAAATGGCCCCAAAAAATGTATTTAGCACTGTTAAATTACGTCAATTGGGTGTACAATTTGGAGACTTAACACCAGATCAGACGTCTCAGTTGGAACATCTACTAAAGACCCATACATCATGGACCGACGAACATTCCTAAAATCTTTGGGCATTTATCTCCTTTCCCGACAAATTGGTTTGCATTCATCCACCTGGGCATTTGTACCAGCAATAACCCCTCCCCAATCTCTCTTAGGATCATCTGCGAATCAGCCCAATCCCAACAGCGATCAATCCAGGCACCCTATCCATGACATCTTGCTCTCCCGGCATGATCGCACGACGCTTCAAACCGTCCTGGCAAGATTTGCACGAATTCAAGCAACCGTCGGGCATGGGAACTTTTGCCTACTTGGATTCGACGATAGTTTACGTATTGCGCGAAGCTATCAACGTGTAGGTGACTTTAGCAGCCTTGAATTATCGTTTCTGGAAAAAATATTTTATACGAATGCCCGGGACTATGGCTTTAAGGGCCAAAAACTCTTTGCTAATATCACCAACACCATTAATACCCGTAAGGTTAATAAGATTCCAGGTAGCGGCAATTATCTTTACACCGGTTCTTCTGCCAAACTCTACCAGCGCGTAGCGCGCGACATCGGAAATCAGTTGGTTTTAACGGCTGGGATACGTGGCATCACCAAACAATTTTATCTATTTCTTAAAAAAGTTGCCAATAGCCAGGGCAACCTGTCTGTGGCGTCTCGATCGCTTGCTCCGCCAGGATACTCCTATCATGGTGTCGGGGACTTTGATGTGGGCCAGGTCGGGTATGGTGCTGCCAATTTCACTGAAAGGTTCAGCCGTACCAGGGTGTATCGGAATATAGCCCAACTTGACTATGTTATTTTCCGATACCCACACAATAACCAGCTGGGTGTCCGGTTCGAACCATGGCATATTCAAGTCAGCCCCAATACTGCAAAATCCTGAGATCAAGCCATGGCCAGAGGAGACCAACTCGGAAGACAGTGGAAAATCATCAGAACATTGATTGCCTCCAAACAGGGTAAATCAGTCCAAAGTCTCGCCTCAGACTTAGCGTGCCATCCCAGAACGGTCTATCGGGATCTGGAGGCCCTCCAGGTTGCCGGATTTCCAGTCTATACCCAACGCCAAAATAATAAAAGTTACTGGTCACTCCTGGATTCTGCCAAACACGCCATTCCAATCCCTTTCAGTATCATGGAACTTATGGCGCTCTATTTCAGCCGGGATATGCTTAAGATCCTAAAAGATACTCATTTTCACGATTCTCTGGAATCACTATTCCAAAAAGTTAAGGCAACCCTACCATCAGAATATCTTGATTATCTAAAAAAAATCGAATCCAGTCTGCAGGTGGGCGTCAAACCCTATAAGGACTATAGCCAGTTCCGCGAAATCATCGATACGATCAGTACGGCCATCCATAATCGTCGGCAAATTCAAATGACCTATTTTACCATGAGCCGCAAAAAAACATCACGCCGATTTGTCGATCCTTATAAATTATGGTTTTTTGATGCAACCTTCTATATGTTGGCATATTGTCACCACAGAAAGGATATCCGCTTGTTTGCCGTGGAAAGAATCAAAATACTGACACAAACCGACATCAGCTTTGAACCACCGTCAGATTTTGATATTGATAGCCTCCTTCAGGATAGCTTTGGTGCGTATATCGGCGACTCGATTGAGATCGTCATCCAATTTTCAGCAAAAATCGCCGGCTATATTCAGGAAAGGACTTGGCACAAAAGTCAGGTGTTGGAAACGCAACAGGATGGATCACTCCTTTTTAAGGTCTCGGTGGCTGGTCTACAGGCGATTAAGTCTTGGATCCTCGGGTGGGGACCGCATGCTGTGGTCCTGGAACCAGCTGTGCTTCGCCAACAGATAAAGGCAGAAGCTCAATCAATTCTAGAGCAATATGGGGTTTCATGATACAAATAGACTCGAAACTGCCCGATGTAGGTGTCACTATTTTCTCAGTCATGACCCAACTTGCTAATGAACATGGGGCCATTAATCTTTCCCAGGGCTTTCCAGACTTTGATACGGTTCCGGATTTAATCAAGCGTGTCGCTTATCATATGAATTCAGGCCGTAATCAGTATGCGCCCATGCAGGGCATCATGGAATTGCGGCAAAAAATTGCGGCAAAGATCAAACGCACTTATGAGGCAGCATATGATCCGGAGACTGAAATCACAGTCACAGCCGGTGCCACGGAAGCAATTTTCGCCGCCATCACAGCAGTCGTACAGCCGGGTGATGAAGTGCTTTTGTTTGAACCGGCCTATGACGCCTATGTCCCGATCATACGATTGAACCACGGCCTTCCCGTATATGTGGAGCTTACACCACCCGACTACGGTATTGATTGGGACCAGGTGGCCGCTCATATCACTGATAAAACCCGACTGATCATTCTTAATTCACCCCACAACCCCACTGGTCTGATCCTGAATCAGGCCGATATGCACGCATTAGAAACCTTGCTGGCAGATACGAATATTCTGATTCTAAGCGATGAGGTCTACGAGCATATTATCTTTGACGGCCACAGCCATGAAAGTGTATCCCGTTATCCCAGTCTGGCTGCCCGTAGTTTTGTGGTTAGTTCCTTTGGCAAAACCTATCATGCCACCGGTTGGAAAATCGGTTATTGCCTGGCTCCCGAGGCGCTCTCCCGAGAAATTCAACGCATCCACCAATTTCTCACGTTTGCTGTCAATACACCGGTTCAACTGGCTTATGCCGATATTCTGGATCAGGTCGATCTTTTTGAAGACTTGCCTGACTTTTACCAAAAAAAGCGCGATGCCTTCCTAAGCTTTATGCAAAATTCACGTTTCAAGCCCATACCCTGCTCCGGAACCTATTTTCAACTGATGCAATACGATGAAATTTCAGATCTACCTGATGTCGAGTTCGCCCGCTGGTTGACCATGGCGCATGGTGTCGCCAGTATACCGATTTCAGTTTTCTATCATACCCAAACTGATCATCATGTGGTTCGCTTCTGTTTCGCCAAAAATAATCTTACCCTTGAAAAGGCGGCTGAAATATTATGCAAAATCTAACCATCACGTTCATACAGACCGAGCTTCATTGGGAGGATATTCCTGCCAACCTTAAAATGCTAAATGAAAAAATTGACGCCATCAATAATCCCACTGATCTCATCCTCCTGCCGGAAATGTTTTCTACCGGATTCAGTATGAACCCAAAAGGCCAGGCCGAAACCATGCAGGCAAGCGCCGTGAAATGGATGAAGGAAAAATCTAAGGAAGTCGGTATTCATATTGCTGGAAGCCTGATGATTAAAGAAGACGGATACTATTTCAATCGTCTGGTATGGGTAAGTCCGGAGGGTCTGATCTTTACGTATGACAAACGGCATTTATTCCGCATGGCCGGTGAAGAAAAGATTTATACTGCTGGTAAGCGCCGGTTAACCGTGGAATTGAATGCATGGCGGATTAGGCCGTTTATTTGTTATGATCTCAGGTTTCCAGTATGGATGCGCAATACCACCCCGCCTTATGATCTTGCCATTGTGGTTGCCAACTGGCCGGCTGCTCGGGAGATTCATTGGCAGATGCTGTTGCGTGCTCGCGCTATCGAAAATCAAGCCTATGTCATCGGCGTCAATCGCGTGGGTGTGGATGGCAACCAGATTGAGTATAATGGCTACTCTTGTGTAGTCGACTTCCAAGGCAATGTTCATTATCAAACGGTTGGACAAGAAGTCACCCAGTCTGCAAGTCTATCATTCTCCGCTTTAAAAAATTACCGTGATACCTTCCCGGCCTGGATGGATCGGGACAAGGAAGTTGATCAATTTCTGGATGAAATCGAGCAAAGCACCTAAAATACATATCCAAGAAGACCTGGAACGCCAACTTTTACATGGGCTGGCTTGCGAGTGGGAGAATGCCCTGTGGGTATTGCCTGACGAAAAGCGGCGCTTGATGCGTCCGCCGCTATTTAGCTTACGCGAACTACAAACCCGCTTGGGTTATTGGTCACGCCATCGCAATGAAATTGTAATCAGCCGCAATTTTATCTTAAACTATTCTTGGGATGATGTCCGCGATGTATTGTGTCATGAAATGGCCCATCAATACACCGATCAGGTTATAAAAAGTTCTGAGAGTACGCCTCACGGATCTGATTTTTTAGAAGCTTGTCAAATTCTGCGCGCCAATCCAAAGGCCTCTGGTCGCTACCGCCCCATGCACGATCGCTTATATCAAACCTCCCTCAGCGACCGCGACCGCATATTAATACGAGTCAAGAAATTGATGTCCTTGGCTCGCAGTACCAATCGCCATGAAGCTGAGGCTGCTATGACCAAAGCCCATGAGTTGATGCGCAAGTATAATCTGCAGCTTTTGGAGCATAGCAACCAGCGAAATTTTATCAGCATGTTCATCGGATCGCCAGCGTTACGCCATTTCCGGGAGGAATACCATCTGGCCAATTTGCTGCAACGGTATTATTTTGTCCAAGGACTGTGGGTTTCTGCTTATGTTTTGGGAAAGAGCAAAATGGGGCGTGTATTTGAAATCAGCGGAACACCAGAAAATGTTAAAATTGCAGCATATGTCTATGATTTTGTCCGAAACACCATCGATAACCATTGGCACCAATACAATTCCGATGGCCGGCTAAACCGTTATCGCAAAACCGATTTTGCGGTTGGTCTTGTGGAGGGATTCAGCAACAAACTTGCAAGGCTGGAATCGACCCCATCGCTCAGCAATCAAACAACCGCCTTGGTATCGTTACAGGATCCTCTGTTGGATGCCTATATATCGCATCGCTACCCGCACACAAAATCTTTTCAGCGCGCCACATCCAATCAGAATGAACGCGTCCATAAGCATGGATTCACGCTTGGTAAGGACCTGGTCATTAATAAGGGTATAGAGGTTAAGGCAAATAGTGACAGGTTGTTACCACAATAAGTTTATGCGCTATAGATGTTAAAAGATTAAGTAGTTGGATAGTTGGTCAAATCACAATTGTACGGAGGTTAAGTCTATGAGTAGGCCTTTAATCGTCGGTGTGATGGGTGGCGGGCATGTCAGTGATCAGGTGCGATCAGATGCCTATACCTTAGGTTCCCTCATTGCCAAGCAGGGCTGGATATTATTGAATGGCGGACGCGATGCCGGGGTTATGGCAGCCTCTGCCTTAGGTGCCCATGAGACGGGTGGCCTGACTATCGGCATTCTTCCGGACAGCACCTCCTATTCGGCCAACGCACATATTCAGATACCGATTGTAACCGGAATGGGTAATGCCAGGAATTGCATTAATGTGCTGTCCAGCGACGTGGTGGTGGCCTGTCCAGGTGGTATGGGTACGTTATCTGAAATCGCCTTGGCACTCAAGTGCCAAAAAACAACGCTTCTTTTAAATTTTGAAACCGATACGCAATTTGAACAGCACCAGACCGGTGGTCTGTTAAAATATGTTCATTCCCCCCAAGAAGCAATTGAACAAATCCAGGCAATATTTCCAAAGGCTCAAAGCTACCAGAATTAAAAATAAAATCGTTGTCACGATTTTATTTTAGGATCCGGCATGTCAATCTGCTTAGGATCCATCTCATGACGCGCATATTCATAGTAAACACCGCTATCCATTAATAGATCATATAAATCCGGATCGATCTTGTTGTTCTCCTTCATATAATGGATGATTTTAACCGCTTCCGAAAGTTTCATGGGCTCCCGGTAGGGTCTGTCACGCGCTGTCAAGGCTTCAAAGATATCTACAATCGCTAATATGCGTGTTTGTAGGGGCAAATCTTGGGCATCCAGCCCTTGTGGATATCCCGATCCATCCAACTTTTCATGATGCCCGCCAGCAATCTCGGGCACCTTTGCCAATCGCTTGGGGAAGAATAGTTGTTTTAAGATCTTAAGCGTCATATTGGCATGATTTTCGACAATGCGACGCTCCTCTTGGGATAAATTGCCGTAGCGAATGCTGAGATTCTCAATTTCATCTTCAGTCAGATAAGGATGCGGCTGGTCATCGATAGTATATTCTTTTTTTCCGATCGATTTAAGACGTGCGAGTTGATCGGCAGTCAAGGCTTGGCTAGCATTGTTGATGGATTTAATAAACTCAAGATCCAAATGCAATTCCTTCAGACCCTCCGATAACATTTGATCTTTATGCAAAATCGCCGATAAGTCCTCATGTTTTTGTTTAAATAACTTAAGCTTGGCGATCATGTCTGAATTGACCATGGCGGAAGCAATCAATGCAAAACGTGTCTCAATTAAGTTGGCCCGATCAAATATAGCCTCGAGTTTACTGGACTTGTTGACGATATTTTCAGGCGTCGTCACCTTTCCAACATCATGCATCCATGCCGACAAACGAAGTTCTTCCAATTCTTCTTTACTGAAATGCTGGTCTTTGTACGGTCCAATCTGCGCTTGATTGATCTGCTGGGCTAACATCGTACTTAATTTTACGACTCGGTTGATATGGCCACCGGTATAGGGTGACTTCTCGTCAATGGCTGTTGCGATCCCGCGAATAAAGGCGTAAAAAAGCCTGTTCAAATCCTCGATCAATTGGGCATTGGTTAGGGCTACTGCAGCTTGGGACGCCAAGGATGCTATTAATTCCTCAAATTCTTCCGCGAACACAATGATGTTACCAGACTCCTGGTCTTTGGCATTTAATAGCTGCAGAACACCGATGATCACGTTCTCATGATTTTTAAGCGGCAGCACCAACATTGATTTGGTATGGTAGCCTGAGAGGACATCATATTTTTTAGTCCCAGGATACGTCTCTCCATCAGATCCGTACACATCACTCAAGTTGAAGCTTTGTCCGCTTAGGGCGACTTTGGAACAAACATGGGCTTGATTGGGTTCACCATCAACAAACAAAGGCACACTTGGAAAATCGATTGTCTTTCCGTTTACGCCGCCCATTTTCAGCTGCAGAGAATCATTTTGCACGATTTCGAATTTTAACTCTTGGTTTTCCTTATCCAGCAAATAAAGCGTACCGGCATCGGCATTGCACAGCATTCGGGCTTCTATGACAATGCGCTGCAATAATTTCTTTGTATCTTTTTCCGCGGACAAAGAAAGCCCGATGTGGGTAAGCGTCCGATACCAACGTTCGTTGCGGATAAGGGCTTCCTCGGCGGTCTTCTTCTCGGTAATATCTTCGACAATACCATCATAAAACTGGATTTGACCTTGATTGTCTTTGACCGCCACGGCCGATACTGAGCCGACAAATCGTGACTGATCTTTGCGCTTCAAGTGTATTTCAACATTTTTAGCGAAACCTTTTTTGGCTAAACCTTCACTAAATTTCAATCTTTGAGATGGGTCCTCATACAATTCCGATACGGTAAGACCCATAAACTCATCTCGGGACGCATATCCAAACATCTTTACGATGGCGGGATTGACTTCGATAAAGCGGCCTTTTTGGCCGGCTGTGTTCCGATAGACACCAACATTTAAGTGAGTGATCAAAGACTTATATTTGGTTTCAACCGCACGGGCAGCCGCCTCTGCAGAGCTACGGTGCTTAATCTCTACATCAAGCTGATCATGTTTGCGGGATAATTCAGCCGTTTGTTGTCGGATCTCAGCTTCCATATCGTCGTATGCCTTAAGCAACGCAGCCTTGGCTTGTCTTTTTTCGTCCTGGCTACGCTTCAGCCCGACTGCGTTTTGTACGGAGACATACAATTCCTCCATGTCAAAAGGCTTTCCCAAAAAGTCATAGACACCTTTTCTTAAAGATGCGACCGCTGATTGCTTGGATGCATGCCCGGTAATCACGATAATATTTGTGGCAAGTTCTTGATCATTAATGTAATCCATTACATCATAACCATCCATACCCGGCATTACCAAATCAAGCAGAGCCACATCAAATTCGTTCTCAGACAACAGGTTGATGGCATCTTCACCACCACCTACTGCAGCGGCACGAAAGCCCTGTTTGCTGAAATACTCTTCCAGGAGAATTCGGAAATTGGGATCATCGTCTACAATCAAAATTTCAGGTTGTGGCAATATCATATCTGCATCTCTCCATGCGACAGGATCGCATCAGCTAGTACGAGGTCTTCTTCTGTTGTAATTTTTAGATTATGCTTAGACCCTGCTAAAACATGGACGGGAATTGCCATTCTTTCTAGCAAGGATGCATCATCCGTGGCCTCAAAACCATCTTTTTGCGCTTTTTCGTGAGCTTCACGAATAAGTTTATACTGAAATGCCTGGGGTGTTTGAGCAAGCCACATCTTATCTCTAAAAATCGTTTTTTGAACTCGCTCATGCTGGTCAACAGATTTAAGGGTATCTTGTAAAGGTATGCCCAGAATGCAGGCTCCCTTTAGAACCGCTGCTTTAATACAACCTGATATCAATTTGGGTTGAACCAAGGGACGCACACCGTCATGGATTACCACAATTCCACGCTTTTCGTCAATGGATAGAATACCATTCAACACAGAATCCTGTCTTCTCTTTCCACCGGCAACGATGGCGATTGGTTTGTCAATTCTCAATCCAGACAGTAACTTATCCCTACAAAACACGATATCGTTGACCGGAACCACCAGAATAATTTTATCCACTTCAGGACATTGATTGAATGTCAACACGGTATGACCCAAGACCGGTATGCCGCGAAGTGGCAGGTATTGTTTTGGGATGGCCCGATTCATACGGCTACCCTTGCCGGCACTGACAATCACAGCATGCGTTGTCATTATCTTAGATACCTTAACTCACCAGGTAGGGGCAGATCTTTTCCCATGGTGTCTTCGCCGTAATTGGCTGTCGCTAGGATTTCGATATCCCGTAGTGCACGCACATCACCTTCAAAAACAACTTCCTTGATATTCTCTTTTTGAATTTTGCCGCCTGCCCATTGGATATCCAGAACACTGCTAGCATCAAATCGATCTTGACCCACACATAGCTCAACCTCGCCCCCATAGTACTGGACAACTTTTGCCACAAGCAAGCTTGGTCGCATATGAAATCCGAGACCGACAGGGATGCCAACCTTTATCATCCCACGTTCAATGTTCTCATTTAAAATTTCTTTGGCCAGGTTTGTGCCGGTGGTCAGAAAATGGCAGGCAAAAAAGAGACCATAGTTAATGGTTCGGTCCAATAAGGTGTCTGGATCGATGATCTCAGACAGCTTACTTTGAACCATCTTATAGATTTGTTTATAACCAGCTTCGTGCATGTGTCTCTCATATAAATGCAGAAGTCGGCCAATCATCTGTAGCAGATGAAAAACCACCGAGAAAAAACTACGCAGTTGCTTGAGCTTTCGATTCCCGAATCGATAACCGCCGTGAATGACATATGTATCAAATGACGACTGCAAATTATGGACCAGCATTTCAAAACGCCTGATTTCGACTTCATTAATCTTCTCAGGAACCAGCGCTCGAATTTCTTCAAGATCATAGGGCTCAAAAAAGACAAAATCGTCAAAGGATTGGGCTACCCGCAAAAACTCGCCGGATATTTTAACAATGTTTTTCTTTTGAACATCTTTGGAGTCATCATCAATATCATAATTTAGAATTTCCTGGGTTGTAATCGCCGGAAAATCCGCTTTTTGAAAACCGGTATCCGGAAATGTAATCTGTAGCCGTTTGGCCTCTTCAATGACAACCGGTGCCATGCGAATCAACGACCGCACTAGAAACCGAGTGGTTATTTCGCCAGCCTTCTTAAAATCTTCCGAGCCCGGCAAATCGTAAAACACCAATCGATTCTGAATATGTAAATGGGAGTAGGCCCCCAAACTTAAATGCCGCGTGGCCGCGGTTAGTTCACGATAAAAATACCAAGCCTCACTATTTTTAGCCCCATGGAAATCGAGAAAATCTTCCAGCACTTGAGATGCACTGATGAGTCGTGCGTAGAGCCTTTTTGTGAATTGGGCCGTCTCGATTTCACAGGTATTGATATAAGAACAACATTTGATGAAATCACTTGAAAAAATTCGCGCTTTTTCCAGAAATGATAGGGTGTCTTTATCCGCTGACATGAATGGACGTCCTTGAAACTGTAGGTACAGGTTATTAAGCTGAAGACTGTTAGGCTATTAGGCAGTCACCCACTAATAGCCTTCAGTCTAAACGCCTAACAAGCTAATGGTGTGGTCAAAGCAGCTCATAAGCCGAATTCTGTGTCCGAATCGGATTACTCCGAGCCGGCTAACGATCATTCATCTAAGGATGACAGTTACCTGCCACCTCATGCGACCTACCCGGAAGCTTGAGCGAGCAACTCTCTGCGCTTCCCTATTTGGTCTTGCACCGGGTGGGGTTTGCCGAGCTTCCCCGGTCACCCGGAGAACTGGTGCGCTCTTACCGCACCGTTTCACCCTTACCCGGCGCTCATCAAAGCGCCGGGCGGTATACTTTCTGCTGCACTTTCCTTCACGTCACCGCGACTCCATGTTATGGAGCACCCTGCTCTATGGTGTTCGGACTTTCCTCCAGGCCAACCTAGTTGACCCCGCGATCGTCTAATCTACTTTGACCACTCCTTTTAGCTTTTTAGGGGTTTAGGCTGTAGGCTATTAGCGGGTAACCGCCTAACAGTCTATTAGTCTTCAGCCTAAAAGTCTATATTTATAGCTCTGCGTAGATTAGTCGTTGACAGTGAGGACAGTACATGAGCGCTTCGAATCGCTGCAATTCATTGTACATTTGAGGTGGTATATTCATGTGGCATGCGGCACAGACTGCGTTTTCAACCTTGGCTATGGTTAAATTTCCAATACTCTTTCGGACCGATTGAAAAACCCTCAAGGTATCCGGAGCCACTGTTCCCATCACCGCCTTGAAATCTTTTTGTAGCCCAGTAAGCTTAGCCCGATCTGCCGAGGCAGCTTTCTCAATTTCTGCTTTATCCACGGCCACGCGTTTTTCAGCCGACTCAAACTGGAGATACTTTTCCGCTAGCTCGGACTCAAATTGATCAATTTGATCCAGTATTTCCAGCATCTGGTCTTCCAGTTTTGAGTTCAGAGCCTGAATATCTTCTATCTCTTTGAGCAATGATTGATACTCTTTGTTGGTTTTGACCGATGAAAGTTTCTCTTTACTTGCAGCCACTTTGGACAAGTTTAAGCTTGTATCCGCTTCCATTGACCGATAATTTTTGTTCAAGGCCTCCAGCTCTACCTGTAAAGATTCCTTGGAAGTCTTGGCTTTATGCAGTTCTAATTCCAACTGGCTTTTCTGGTGGTCCACTTTACCAAGCCTCTGGTTAACATGATAAATATCTGAATCGATGGCCTGTAGTTTTACCAGTATTTCTATTTGTTCACGCATGTTGCTGTGCTCTCCTGTTCTGCCAAACTTGACGATCTCCTAAACGACTAGAAATGGATCCTTTTCAAATGCATAGGCTTCAACATTGATTTTCAATCCCTCGGACCGAAAGTTTTGTTTGAGGCGATCGGTTAAGGCTTCTACAATCAAGTGTTCCGATGCAAAATGACCGATATCAATTAATACCTTTCCAGTAAATTCAAATAAACGCGCATCATGGTAATGCAAATCACCACTAATAAATGCATCGGCCTCACTGTTGAAAAATTCCGGGATAATGCTGGAACCGCTGCCCGAGCATACCACCACGTCCTGAACATCCAAGTTCAAGTCACCGGCCACTTTGACATGTTCCAATTTCAAAGCCTCTTTCAACCGTCGGATTAATTCAGTTGGGGTCAAAGAAGGAACAATTTTCCCGACGCGACCGAAACCAGGTTTGCCAGATACGGGGTCCATGCTTAAGGGGGCAATATCCTTTAAGCCGATGAATTCTGCCAGCACATCATTAACACCCGCTTGCACCCGGTCCAAGTTGGTATGCGCCGAATAGACAGCCACTTGACCTTTCAAGGCCTGTTGGATCACGGCCCCCTCGGGCGTGTGTACGTCAATTGTCTTTAGCGGCTTGAAAATCAAGGGGTGATGCGTTATCACCAAATCAACATCGCTCTGACTGGCAGCACTAATAACCTCAGGCAATGGATCAAGGGCCACCCATATTTTCTCAACAGACCAATCCACGTCCCCCACTTGCAAGCCGCAATTATCCCATTTCTCGGCTAGATTTGGGGGGATCACCCGTTCAACGATTGAAATAATATTTCCAAGCGTGTTATCCATAGCATCCAATTAAAAAGGCGTGGTCCGCTCTAGCTGCCACGCCTCTGGTTGATACTTTTCCAGTCTTAGAAAAGCCAAGCATCCGATTACCTCATCCAATCATGTCTGCTTATATCCATGGCTTCCGTTATCGATTGCGTTTGGTGGGCCCACCTGGGATCGAACCAGGGACCTACCGGTTATGAGCCGGTGGCTCTGCCAGCTGAGCTATGGGCCCTACGTACACTGCTTAGATAATCGTTTAACAATTATTTAAATTCATCCCGGCAAGTAAGTTAGTTAAGGTTGAATTCGACCAAGGTTATCTTGGAATCCTCAAATCGCTACAAAGCTGGATGAATTAAAATTTAGGGTATGATTACGTACCGGCAGTTCATGTTTTTGTCAAGGGCCGGCCCGAGATTTCCTGCCTATGTTTCACCTATATTGGGCGATTAATTTAGGTTTCTATAAAGCTCTTCAGTTTACGACTACGTGTCGGGTGTCTCAGTTTTCTGAGAGCCTTGGCTTCAATCTGGCGAATCCTCTCGCGGGTAACCGTGAAGTCCTGTCCGACTTCTTCCAGCGTATGGTCCGCTTTTTCACCGATGCCAAAGCGCATGCGTAGCACTTTCTCCTCACGGGGTGTTAATGTTGCCAGGACTTTGCGGGTCTGTTCAGCCAGATTCAGATTAACAGCAGCATCAGAGGGCAAAACAAACTTTTTGTCCTCGATGAAATCTCCCAGATGGCTGTCTTCCTCCTCACCGATGGGTGTTTCCAGAGAGATTGGCTCGCGCGCAATTTTGAGCACCTTGCGTACCTTATCAAGGGGAATTTCCATTTTCTCAGCAATCTCTTCAGGTTTCGGTTCCCGGCCAAGCTCCTGAACAAGATATCGCGAGGTCCGAATGAGCTTATTAATGGTTTCAATCATATGCACTGGAATTCGGATTGTTCTGGCCTGATCGGCAATTGCTCTGGTGATGGCCTGCCGAATCCACCAGGTGGCATAGGTTGAAAATTTATATCCCCGGCGGTACTCAAATTTATCCACAGCCTTCATGAGACCGATGTTGCCTTCCTGAATCAAATCGAGAAATTGCAAACCGCGATTGGTATATTTCTTGGCGATGCTAACCACCAAACGTAAATTGGCCTTAATCAATTCGCTTTTCGCCAGTTTGGCCCGATAGCGTCCTTCGTTGATATTGGCTATAATGCGTTTGAGTGACCTGCTGTTTGCCTTGGTTTTGTACTCTTTATCGTCGATTTCATCACGGGTGTTGGCAAGACTCACATAAAGGGTGCCCACCTCATCTCGGGTAAGCGTACAATTCTTTTTTGCCCATTTGGTGAAGGTTGTTTTATTTTTCAGGTTGGCTCGCAAATCCTTAATGGGCATGGATAGCGCCTCGGCGCACAATGTCATCCGTTTGTGCATGGCATCAAACCATCCATTGAGCCTGCGGATATCATCCTCCATTTGATCAATGACTGATCCCTCCAAACGCCAGTCTTTGAGCAGCTCAAAAATTTTGTTGTTTCTACGGCTGATACACCGCCGGATCCGCCTTTGTTCATCGGCAGGCAAGTCATTGCTACTCAATTTTTCTCGGAACGATTTGTTTTCTTCATTAACTGCCAAAATCCCATTCACTGTTTTGGAAAAATTTTCAATCTGGACCACCTCGTCAATGTAGGTGTCGCCCTCGTCAATATCACGTAAAACGTGTTTCGGCCGCAATTCCCCCGCTCTAATATGCTCGCCAAGCTTGAGAATGTAATCAACACCCATGGTCGTTTCGATGAGTGATTTAAGAACGTCCTGCTCACCAGCTTCGATTTTTTTAGCGATTTCAACTTCGCCTTCGCGACTCAAAAGGGTAACCAGCCCCATCTCACGTAGATACATTTTGACCGGATCGGTAACGGTCCCGAAATCGGGAAGTGCTTTTTGGACTTGTTTGGTGGGTTTCTTTTGAGCTTCCTTTAGTTTAACGAGCTGCTTGGCTGCGTTTTCCTGGTCCAAAATTTTAATTTTCATCTCGTCAAACAAGATCAGCGTGTTATCGATCTGCTCTGCCGACACCTTCCCGTCTGGGATTACCTCATTGATCTCTTCATAGGTTAGAAAGCCTTGGCTTTTTCCTTTTTCTATAAGGGTTTGCATCTTTTTCTGATCTGCAATGGCCAGACTGGTGGCCGGCTTTGCAGCGGGTGATTTTTTTTGGGTTTTTCGCATACGCGGTGTTGCCTTTTTTGTTCCTGCAATTTTTGCCCGTGGGGATGCTGGTCTCTTTCTGGCACTGGCAGGTTTGGTTTTTGCCCGAGGTGCAGCTTTTCTTGTTGTTTTGGCTTTTGGAGCACTGCCTTTGGTGGTTTTTGAAGTTGTTTTAGATGCACTCTTTTTTTTCACAGCACGTTTTCTTCTTTTAAGCGATAGTGCGGACTGCTTTTTGGGTTTTTCCGGCTGTGCCTTTTTGGTTTGCGCCTTTTGAGTACGAGTGCCCGTTTTCTTGGCTTTTGGAGCTGTTTTTTTGGCTGCTGTCGTCTGGGGCGGTTTTCTCCTGGGTGTGGCTTTCGGGGTTGTCTTTTTGCGTGTCTTTTTCAGGGGTTCTGCTTTGCTCACCATGGATCCAGCCTCCTAGAGTCTGTCTGTTACCTTTATGCTTTAACTTTTAGTTGATAACACTATGATATCAATCGGTATTCTCTATCTGTATTTGTTCGCCTCTTTTATTCAATATGCTTTTGTTTTTCATCCAGCACTGCTAGTCTATGTTTCTCTTCAAGCAGCTTGATCAGCAGTGCCTCATTTTTCTCTTTTTCGGCATCCCGGATCTGTTCGGTCAAGGATATGCTAGGTCGTAATGGGCTTGTTTGTATCAACTTGGTGATTATTTTTCGACAGTCCCGTAAATTCCATTGCTCTTCTTTAATAGATAAAGAAGCTAATATATTTCTTTTTTCGTCATCGTCAACAAGCGAAATCAAATTTGATATGCTCGTATCGGTATCATTTTTTTGAGACAATATCAGCTTGCCGGTTGATTTTAGGGACTGGGTTACAAAATAATCCAAGACACGATTCTCAACAATTTCCGGCAATATCTGTGGGTATTGAATCATCATGGCTAATATCTGGAGTTCCAAGGGTGTGCCAAAGCTTTTGCTCTTGTCACTTAATTTTGATTCATCGTCGGCCTGGCCATCCTGCTGAAGCTTTCGGCTTTTGGGCAGTGTATTGGTCCGAGTTGCTTGAGCCATTTCTGCTGTAGCCTGCTGAATTTTATCAGTTATTTGGTATTCTTTAACGCCCAACCTTTCCCCCACTTTCTTAATATAACCGTCCAGTATATTTCGATCCTTAATGGATGCCAGTGGATGTTTAAGCTCATCCAGTATGCGCTGATTACTTTGAACTGAAATTCCATGTTTTTTCTGTGCCGAATCCAAAAGAAACATTATGATGCTACGCGACTTATTAGCAACTTCTTGAAAGGCTTCGCGGCCATGCTTGTGTAAGAACGAATCGGGATCGTGTCCCTTGGGCAACAGCATCACCCGCGCTTCCATGCCCTTTTCAATAAAAATACCCACACTGCGTAAGGATGCCTGAATACCGGCATCATCACCATCAAATACCAATATCACTTTTTCTGCAAATCCCTTAATGATATCAATGTGTTCGGAGGTGAGCGCTGTACCCAGGGTTGCACCGGCGTTTTTCAGGTCATATTGATGCATGCGGATCAAATCCAGATACCCCTCCACAATATAGAGGGTTCCTGTCTCCCGACATTTGTTACGGGCCAGATGCAGACCATATAGATTCTTACTTTTGCTGTAAACGGGTGTTTCGGGTGAATTCAGATACTTGGGTAAGGATGTGTCCAGTACGCGCCCACCAAAACCAACGACCTGCTTATTGGGATTATGTATGGGGAAAATCAACCGTTCTCGAAAACGATCATAAAATCCCGACCCCGATTTTTTAGGAATTACCAGGCCTGATTTTTCGAGTAAGTTTGTGGGGACCCGTTTGATTTGCAGATAATTACGCAGCCCATCCCATTTATCACGAGCGTACCCTATCTGGAACATATCTATCATTTCAGTATCTAACGCTCGATTCTGCAGATACCCCATGGCCTTCTTACCGAAAGTCGCATGTTTTAGATTCCAGTTATAGTACTCCATGGCGATGCGGTTGATGGCCAATAGCTTTTCACGCTCACTGATTTGGGCGCGCATGGCTGGGGACATCTTTCGGGTCGGCACCTCAATGCCGTATCGTCGTCCCAACAACCTGACAGCCTCGGGAAACGATAGACCGTCGTGTTTGATCAGAAAATTAAAGACATTACCGCCTGTATTACAACCAAAACAGTGGAAAATCTGTTTGTCGGGGCTGACTGTAAAGGAAGGGTCTTTTTCGGCATGAAATGGACAAAGCCCGCTGTAATTCTTCCCGGCTTTTTTTAGAATCACGTAATCGGAAACTATTTCAACAATATCCGCTGCATTTTTGATCTCTTCAATTTTTTCTTCTGGGATAAAATTGGACAAAAAGAATGCCCCCCATGGCAACGGACCGTAACGATTAACGGGATTGGCAGGATCTCTGTCTGTGAGTCACCTTCATTGCCAGGCGACGAATAATAAAATCGTGTTCCACGATTTTATGAAACGCGACTGCGTCGCTCTCATGCGGAAGACCAAAATTCCTATCCCTACAGCAAGATTGTCGGTGAAAAGTTCGGAAATACGACTGATCTTGTCGCTGCCTGACGCTCACTCGAAGTCCTCAAGTCGAGCTGCTGCATGGTATTTTGGAATTTTACCGAGTTTCTTCTGATTCCGGCTTCGCTCTTTCACAGAGAAGTAGACCTAAATCTATAATTTGAATTCCCCGCTGCCTGCAGCAGGGAATTCAAATTTAAACCTTGAGATTAGCGAAGTTCCGAGACGATGTCAACATGAATAAAATCACTTCGTGATTTTATTATTCTTAGCCACAGCTAATGCTTCGGCCAAATCCAGGCTGCCGGTATAGAGCGCTTTTCCGGTTATGACACCCACAACACCGGATGCCTCCAAGGGCATCAGATTATGGATATCCTCAATGGTGGCAACACCGCCGGATGCCACCACTGGGATGCTGATGGCTTGGGCCATTTTGTGGGTTTCTTCGATATTAGGACCGGTTTGCATACCGTCTCGATGAATATCAGTGAAATTGATGGCCGCCACACCTTGGTCTTCAAACTGCTTAGCCAGATCGACCGCCTTGGTTTGGGTAGTTTGGGTCCAACCTTCGATGGCCACCAATCCATTGCGGGCATCGATTCCGACGACAATTTGACCTGGATATAATTGGCAAGCGTCTTTTACTAATTGGGGATTTCGAATGGCTTCCGTTCCGATGATAATCCGATCTACACCCAAATCCATATAAGTTTCGATGGTTTGAATTGTGCGGATGCCTCCTCCCACTTGTATACGGGCCCGGACAGCCTGAACAATTTCACCGATAACAGCCGCATTCTGTGGCTGTTTTTGAAAAGCCCCATCCAAATCGATTACATGGATGATATCCACACCAAAAGCATCCCACTTTTTGGCCATGCTGACCGGATCATCCCCAAATACTGTTTCGGCGTCCATCCGACCCTGGATTAAGCGTACACATTTTCCATTTTTAATATCGACCGCTGGTATTATAATCATGGTTTTTCAAGCGTGGATAACATGTCTTCGAGAGCCTCGCTTGCAAGCTCCCTGGCGGTTACCCAGCGTGCCTTTCTTTTAATAAATTTTCCCAGTGTTAGTAAGTTACTAAACAAAGCTTCCTGGGTCTCCTCATATCGGCTGTGCCAGACGATCTGCCCATCATCCATATCTATCAGAAATAGGCTAAATGCAACCGATGCCGGCGACTCTATGGCATAACTTTTTCCCACTCGTTCCCTAAAACGGAAGAGATAACCCATTAGGACTGCATCAACGTTCTCGGGGATGGCATCCGTGGTAATTAATTTGCTTAAATCATTAGGGGCTAAACTATCATAAGTTAAGTCCGGTGAAATTACCTTAGCCTGGTCATGAAAAAGATATTGATAGGTCCCATCATCCTGAAGCAGTTCCATCAAACGCGTTGACATAAAAGCGGCATCGTCTGTTGCTACGTTTTCAAAGGCGTGGCGTTTACGGCAAAGCTTACAATCAATGATCGACGGTTCCGCGTCGACGTCATCAATGTGGTGAAATGGTAAAACCAAAATGGTTTCAAGACTGGATAGTTTTTCGACGTCAACATTGGTATCCGGTCCCGCGCAAGCAAAAAGTATGGGCAATAAAGTCGTAAATACGATTATATGAAACACTACCCTTTTACCAGACGGCGGAAGGCTTTGTCGCTTCGATGGCAAAAAGCTAATATTCCTATCCCAGTAGCGGGTCCTTTCGGCGAACACAAGTCGAGCTGCCATATGGTATTTCGAGATTTTACATAAATTTCTTCTAATTTGTGCACCGCACTTTCAGCTAAAAAGGATCTTAATTCACAATTTGAATTCATTCTGCGCACAAATACCAGCCAGCGAATAATTCGGCTGAGGCATACTCGAATAACTCAAGAGGAGTTGCGGTGGGGAATTCAAATTTAAATGAGGAACCTATAGGGAACCTTTGGTTGAATACACACCCGTTATACGTTCATCCATGGAAGTAGCCATATCTAGCGCTCTACCAACTGCCTTGAATATCGCTTCAATCATATGGTGTTCATTCTCACCGTAGGCCACATCAATATGTAGATTCATACCACCGCGCGTGGCAAAGGCCCGAAAGAATTCTTTACCCAATACTGAGAATGATTCACCTGTCTTGGGCAGATCAGCCGGCAATCGATATACAAGAAATGGGCGTTTAGAAAGATCAATAGTGGCTGTGGCAATGGATTCATCCATAGGCGTCACGGCATGCCCATAGCGGCGAATACCTTCACGTCCACCCAAAGCCTGATCCAACAAGTCCCCCAGTACCAATCCCACATCTTCAATGGTGTGGTGAAAATCAACTTCGATGTCACCCTTAGCGTGGATGCTCAAATCAAAAAAACCATGTGCGCTGAGCAATGTGAGCATGTGATTGAAAAAAGGGATGCCGATGGCGATGTCGGCCCTACCGGAACCATCAATATTTAATTTTGCTTCGATGGTGGTTTCATTGGTCTGGCGTGACAATTTAGCTTCACGATTCATTGGTTTTCTATCCTCGATCTTTAAATTTATAACTTACTGAATTCATTACTCCTGTTTGCATGAATCATGGTTGACATCTATACCATAATCATATAGAAATCAAGGTAAAGTTCTTTATGGTCACGTACCCCACGCACCTAGGGAGAACTAATTCAAGCCGGGGATCCCATGAACAGTTTAGATTATTCAGGTCCTGAAAGGCGCAATTACGTTCGGGTCATCTACAAACCTACCCAGAGAGCGACATTGAAAATCGCTGCCCATGAATTTGAAGTGCTGGATGTCAATGCATCCGGAATACGCTTTGCCAACCCTGCCGACAAAACTTTAGCCACCTTTGTGTGCGGCATATTGGTCTTGCTCAATGGTTCCCGCATCGAAATTGACGGCAAAATAGAATGGGCCCGCGTTCCAGAGGTTGGTATGAGCCTCAATTATATGATTCCTGAAGAAGCCCTTGAAAAGGAACAGCGGTATATTATTCTCAACTGCGACTTATAAAAATGGCCTGGTTGAATAAAATCGTTGGAACGATTTTATGAAACAAATTACATAATCCCCTGAAATGCTTTTACCACATCCACAATCAAATCGGTCTGCCCTTTAACGAAAACACAACATATGGTTGGGTTTAATGCTGTTGCTAAGAATGGCCTGATAATTGCTTTATATGTGGCCATGATATATGGCATTAATTCACTTGGCACGTTGGAAGGGTATTTATGTTACGCTTGGGCTCCAATCTTTTTCAGATGCGATCCGTCCGCAACGATGATATTTTGCTCTCAAGATTAAAACTAATGGTAGTCATGGCGCGGGCTTATCTACAGGAAGCTTCGCTGGGTAAAACCAGCATTCGCTCTGTTGTACGAAATGCAGGGCACATTAGCCATCTTTTAATGAATTGGAATGCACATCTTAGTAAGCTTCAAATCAATTCCCAAACCAAAAAAAATATCGATATCGATCATATTTTCTATCAGCGTATCAAACTCTTGGCGATTATGGTCAAGTCGATTGCCCAGGGAAACCCACTGGGTACACGTCGCAGAGCGGCCCTACAAAACAATATCGACTATATCTGTGAGATCCTACCCCACCTACAACCCCTTCACCAGACTGTACTAACAGTAGTAAAATAAACCCTTGTTGCATAAACAAAATGGAAATTGCGTTTTATCCAAAATTCATAGATGCTATGTACATTAACTTCGATATACATCATCAATCGCTTCCTTGAACCAAGCCGGCTTTTGGTATAAAATATAGATTAGTAATAGTACTGCAAGCGGAATGGGGATGATCACATCAAAAATCGCCATGGCAATCAGTATCAAGAGGAATTTAGTGGAGGATTTCATGTTACCTGCATCCTTTGTTGAGCTTGAAATATTATTTTCCAGACCTACTATAGGATGTACCACTTGATGAAGGGAAAAAGCAATGAAGGAACTTGATACCGTTGTCAAAACAGTCGCGGAAGGTCTAAGATCCATATCCCAGGGAGTCGAAGCGATTGCCAAAAAGCTGGAGGAAAGAAATTGGGGTCAAGTCTGCTCTTGACTCTAGTCGCACATATTCTCAGTAGAAAAATATCCGCCCACTAACAATATCCTGCCCCGGAGCAGGATAAAGAGCAGGCTTGTTCACTTTCCCTGTGCTTCTCATTTTCTAGTTTGCTTGAAATTCTCTAATCCACGGCGGGTCTGATTTCGCTGAATCGGGTTGCCTGCTCAAATGCGTGGGCCAGTTGCAGCACATCGAAATCGCGGTGGTGGCGGCCGACAATTTGCAGACCCACGGGTAGGCCCGCTTCTGTGAATCCACAGGGTACCGATAATGCCGGCAGGCCAGTCAGGGTTATGATACAATTCATAGCCATCCAATCGATATAGGTGGTCATGTCGACGCCTTCGATTTTCCTGACCCATTCATGTAGTAAATGGGATTGTCGGCCAAATTTGCTCCTTTATAAGAAATGGGAACGTTCGAATTTGAAGAGTATCATATTG
Source organism: uncultured Desulfobacterales bacterium (assembly GCA_964633115.1). Lineage (GTDB taxonomy): Bacteria > Desulfobacterota > Desulfobacteria > Desulfobacterales > B30-G6 > B30-G6. Next base: position 1,555 of record CAZWEO010000046.1, on the reverse strand, counting down.
CTCTGCTTATGCGGTTTCAAGGATTATATATTCGATATCGGAAAAGAAAACGGGTAACACTGCCATAAGAAGCGTCACCCGTTTTTAAGTATGTGGTGCTTATATGGAGGAAGTTATTACCTTATAAAGGCACCGTCTTGAAGATATACACAAAATTTTGAGTTCAATGTCAGATTTTTTTTATTTTCTAACCGTGTGCAAGTCTGCGATCTTTACCAGACCTCCTCATTAGATTTTTTGAGGCAATGAACTTTTTACGTCTGTCTCTTCTTGAGCGTTTTCTGCGTATTTTATGGAAAAGTGCATCCTGTTGGAAAATGTACACATAGAGAAATAATCCAAAGAACGAAAAAATTAGGACCAGTGTAAGTGCATGCATAAGATCACCATTGCTTTCTTCAGTAGCTCGCTATCCTGAAATAAGAATTTAAGTGCGCGTCCTTTATATGCCCACATTGTGGTATATTGTCAAGTGTTAATATATAATATTTTATTTCCTTTTTGATACTTCGATTATCGGAGTTTGGTGCTCAGCATGCTATTTCATCTATTTAACAACAAGTCGACTATTCTTCAGATGGGACATATCAATCTGCTTGTCCCAATCCACTTTACAATATGCTAAACTCCGAGTTATTGGGTGGTCGCTACATGAGGAAATACCTGTGAAGGTTGTATTATTCGGCAGGACATTTTGTTGCTGCTTTCAACACTGAATCTGGCACTTGGAATTTGATGAATTAGCCCCTTGGTTGTGAATGAATAACAGATACCACAATGTGTGGTTTGGAAGGGCTTATATCGTAGTTGGTGGAATATGTCAAACAGAAGTGCGAAATGTGGGTTGACATGTCACATCGTGGCATTAAAATATTGACTTGGGTTCTTTGGTTGCCCATTTTGTTATATTCCAATAATCTAAAAAAATATAAGAGGTGCCACTATGTCAAGATACTATGTCGATTGCAGAGACTATCCAAGTGATAAGAAATGTTCAGTAGCTCTTTCTGCTGATTCAAAAGAGGAACTGCTGGAGGCTGTTGTACAGCATGGAACTAAAGTTCATAACTATGAGGACACATCTGAATGGAGGGAAAGCATCGTGAAGGAGTTCAAGGAAGGACATCCGTCAGCGTAAAACGGTTAAACTCCTAAAGATGTAAAATGGCGTGGATTATTCTGTCACGCCATTTTTTTTGGTATAAACTGTCGCTTGATTCTGTTACTGCGGTACGAACTTGTTCTTCTTCAGGTGGGACAGGTCAAGTAGCCGAGCTTTCGACTTAGCGACTCCAAGATATCCGGTCCTTAGTGATCTTCGCAACTCTTTTCTTCCAATAAGAACTTGCAAATCACGGGGTACATTCATCCGAAAATAATAAGAGTACGCAGTATGAACCAGATAACTTGGGGATCTGTGTGCGGTAGCCATTTTATCCTCCATCTGTCAATGTGTGTTATGAATGTGTGTGACAGATGAAAATCGAATAAAACGGCTTAAGACTTGATAATTATTTCTAATATTTTCAGGATGTTGGTGGAGATGAGGGGATTC
>CAZWEO010000045.1:0-35747 GCA_964633115.1 uncultured Desulfobacterales bacterium | reverse complement strand
AGCTCTCACCTCTGTGGGAAAATAGCTGTTCAAAAATGAAACCGCTCAATTTGGGGGGTAATATAGTGTTGACGATAGTGTTGTAAGCTGTATGGTTTAAATAAGGTAAGTGTCACAAAGCAGATAAATGTTATGCAAGCTATTCAAGTCTCGAAATCCAAATCGATATCGGGACCAGAATAGCACATCGTTTGAGCATCCTACGGTTTTTGACCAATAAATTGATTCGATTTTGATAACGATTTCGATTTTTGGGCGATACTGATGACGTCAGTCCATGAGCTTGCACAGCATGTCAAATCACAAAATAGCTTTCAAACTTGATGTGCTTCCAAAACGCCCGGGCATCTACATCGTGGGTGGCTCTTTGCGGGATCGTCTGCTGGGCAGAGATTCTTTCGATATCGATATTGCTGTCCAAGGAAATCCCCTGAAGCTGGCCGTGCAAATTGCCAATCGCACGCAAAGTCGCGTAATCCCTTTGGGTCCGCGCACGCATCCTTTATTCCGCCTGGTTACAACCAGCCACATTATCGATATCTCCGCATTACAGGGAGACAGCATAGAATCAGATTTATTACATCGTGATTTTACCATCAATGCACTTGCCTATGAAACTTGGACTCATAATTTTATCGATGTCACCCGCGGAATCAAGGATATAAGAGATCGTCAGATCCGATTGGTTTCCCCAACCGGCTTTCAAGCTGATCCCCTGCGTCTATTAAGAGCCTATCGTTTGGCATCCCAGCTTGATTTTCAGATTGAAGATGATACCCGCCGATCGCTGCAGATAGAGGCTGCTTTGATACGTAAACCCGCCGTTGAGCGAATTCAAGCAGAGCTTGCGATCATTCTAGCAGGGCACCAAGTTCATTATTACCTGAAAAGCATGAGTGCTTCGAGAATCCTCTTTCACATCCTCCCAGAGTTAGAAGACCTGGTTGGTTGCGGACAGGGCAGCCAGCATGCATTTGATGTTTTCGAACACAGCATGCAAACTATGTTTGCACTTGAAAAACTAACCAACAACCTTACAACACCTAAACCAGAAATTACACCCTTGCTAGATCCAATGAACACCCAAAGACGAATTAGGTTGCACCTCGCCGCCCTGTTGCATGACATTGGCAAACCCATTACCCGGCAGGAATCCTCAATCGGTCAGATTCGGTTCTATGGTCATGAAAAAACCGGGGCCCAAATGACCACTGCCATTGGAAAACGTCTCCGATTGCCACGCAAAGAGATTGAATCCCTCACCCAGTTGGTTCGCCACCACCTCAGACCATTACATTTATTTCAAGCCGTGAAGCACAACCAGTTGGGTCCCAAGGGCATGACCCGTTTTTTTATGCAAACCAAAGGGTTTACTTCCGATTTGCTGATGTTGGCCTTAGCCGATATGCGTGCTAAAACTGCAGAACACCAAGAACCCCGCCAAGGTTTTGAGGATTTTATAGCCAAAGTAGCTAACCTTTATACGACTGATTTTAAATCGCGATCAGAAATACCGCCTTTGATAAACGGCTTTGATCTAATGGATACGCTGCAGCTAACCCCCTCATCCCTGTTCAATAAAATCCTGCGACACGTTAGAGAGGCCCAGCTCAGCGGGCAAATCACAAATCCCAAAGAGGCCCTGGCGCTGGCTTCCGAGATGGCATCACAAACGTAAATCGAGGCTTTTCTTGACATTGGGCCTCGCAATCCTGTAGAAGCACATTGAAAAATTAAAATTACTCCGGCGATTGCCGCCGGAGTAATTTTAATTAAAGGAAAGGAGAATTATATGAATATTCTATTTTTTGGACCGAATGGCAGTGGCAAGGGAACCCAAGGCGCTATTTTAAAGGATAAATACCATACCCCGCATATTGAATCGGGAGCCATATTCCGTGAAAATATTTCCAATGGCACCGAACTGGGCGCCCAGGCAAAAGCATACATTGACAAAGGTGATTTGGTTCCCGACGATATTACCATTCCGATGATCTTGGACCGTCTGCAGCGTGATGACTGTAAAGATGGCTGGTTGCTGGATGGATTTCCACGCAATAAAAACCAGGCCATCAAACTGGATGAGGCTTTGAAAGAAGCCAATATGAGCCTCGACATCGTCGTTGAAATCCTTCTGGATCGCGAGATTGCCAAAAATAGAATCATGGGCCGACGCCTATGTGTCAATGACAATAATCATCCCAACAATATTTTCATCGATGTCATTAAACCCGATGGTGATAAATGCCGCGTCTGCGGGGGTGATTTAAAAACCCGTTCCGATGATCAGGACGAAGACGCCATCAACAAACGTCATAATATCTATTACGATAGTGAAGTCGGCACCTTGGCCTCGGCCTATTATTTTCGAGATCTGGCTGAGAAAACCGCCGATCTGAAGTATATTACCTTGGATGGTGAACCCACTGTCAAGGATGTCACAGCCGAATTGCAATCCAAATTGTAGACGATTTTTTTAATAATTCTGTCAAATACCGTTGCGGTAAAAATTGTGTATATATTTCTAACACGTAAAGTTTTTTTACTTGCAATTCAATAAACAGATTATTAGTATATACTCTTGGTCAATAATGAACGATCGATAATGCCTACGCATGAATGCGTACGCATAAATGCATAGGCATATTTCGTGGTGCAAAGGGGGCGATGAAGTTTGAAGGCTATTGAAGTAAAGGTTTATGACAACGACCTTGAAAAAGCCATGCGGATCTTGAAGAAAAAAATTCAAAACGACGGACTTTTCAAGCGGTTGAAATTAAAAAAAAGTTATGAGAAGCCAAGCGAGTACCGACGACGCAAGCAACGCGAAGCGTTGCGGCGCCAACGAATTGCCGCTTCAAGACGAAGGTACCGATAAGTTAATTTCTTTTTCTGGCCCGGCAGGTTCTTAGGAATCTGCCGGGTTTTTATTTGGTAATATGAATTCTGATAAAAATTATGACTCTATCCTGAAAGAGATGTTTGCGCTTCAGCGCTTCGGAATCAAACTGGGTCTAGTGACCATCCGCAATATATTAGAGGGCCTGGGTAACCCCCAGCTTACATTTGCTTGTATCCATATTGCCGGTACCAACGGCAAGGGTTCCATTGCCGCCGGAATTGCCAGTATCCTGCAACAGACTGGATACCGCATTGGTCTGTATACATCCCCACACCTGATCGACTTCAATGAAAGAATCTGCATCAATGGAACACAGATAACCAACAAAGAAGTCGTGAACGCTTACAAAGCAGTCAAAAAAGTCCACAAAGGATCGCGGGAACCTACATTTTTTGAATTCACGACTGCCATGGCATTACACGCGTTCGCACGACAAAATGTTGATTGGGCCATCATCGAAACCGGCATGGGTGGACGCTTGGATGCAACCAACATCATCAAGCCAGCCGTGAGCGTTATCACCAATATTTCGCTGGAACATAAAATGTACCTTGGCAATACCATTGCAAAAATTGCAGCCGAAAAGGGTGGCATTATAAAATCAAAAACCCCCGCGGTAACTGGAACTCGCCAGCCCGCAGCATTGTTTGTGCTCAAATCAATTGCAGAAAGTAAGTCGGCCCCATTGTATCGATATGGCCAAGATTTTCGCGTCCGTACTAACCCCAACGGCAGCTTTAATTATTACGGATTGTCAAACGTTTGGAAAAATTTAAAAACCAGTTTGATTGGCCCCCATCAAGTAAATAACGCGGCCTTGGTGTTGGCTGCCTGTGAAACCTTGATTCAAAAAAACCAGATAAAAGTTACCGAAACCCATCTGCGCAAAGGACTCCAAAAGACCGTCTGGCCGGGTCGGCTCGAATTTGTTAACGCGTCACCGCTGATCATTCTGGATGGTGCCCATAACCTAGCAGCCGCCCGAAACCTGGCCAATTTTCTGAAGAACAATTTGCGCAATCGAAAGCTCACGCTCGTAACGGGCATTTTAGATGACAAGCCCTACAAGGCCATGCTGCGCCCCCTGATGAAACAGTGCCACCGCGTCATTGTGACACGGCCCCTTATTGATCGGGCCCTCGAGCCCGAAATCCTGTATTCAGAAGCCAAACAACATGTCTCGGATGTAATCCGTTTACCAGACGTTGACCAGGCTGTCACCCACGCTTTGGAAACCGCCCTTGCAGACGATGTTATTTGTATCGCTGGTTCACTCTATGTGGTCGGTGAGGCCAAACAGACCCTTTCCCGCCTGCTATAGGTAGGTACCCGTGTCCTGTGGGCCTTTTACTTATTTTGGCACTTTTAGGGCTTGTATTATACACTTTTATGAAGTTCTAAATCCGAATATCCAAATTCTAAACGAATTCAATTTTTAAATGCAGGGATGAAATTGGATGGGCCTTTATGGATGCGTCAGAAACGAAGCTACCAAATTAGGTTGACAACTTGGCATCCTTTCATTAATTTGCCCCCATGCGCCCGTAGCTCAGTGGATAGAGCGTCAGCCTCCGGAGCTGAAAGCCGCTGGTTCAAATCCAGCCGGGCGTACCAAAAAAAAGCATCACCATTCCATCCCGACTCCGTGGGCATGAATCAGTTATTTGGTTTACACGGCAACTGGAATTCCGGCATGGTGTGCTCGCCTAAAAGAGGAACTGTATTACAAAGTTGATGAACAGCCAACAACGATATGATGCCATTCTGGTGGCGGGCGAAAGCAAATACAGCTACAAAGTTCGCAATCAGTACAAGGCCTTGCTTAAAATAAATGAGCGCTATTGTATTCAATATGTTCTCGAGGCTCTCCAGCACGTTCCATCGATTGATAACATATACATTATCGGACCTCAAAAAAAGCTCGTTGCAGCCTTCCAAAAAGCGAATATCAATCTGGATCAACCCAAAAAAATCAAAATTCTCGAACAAAAATCCAACCTGTTGGAAAATGTCTGGCATGGTTTCCTGGCATCACTTCCCGTTACGGACACTGATCAAACAGATGATATAGAGACTTTTGCCGATAAGGCTGTATTGGTGGTACCATGCGACTCACCGTTGATCACTGCCCAGGAAATTACCTACTTTATTGAGCAATGCAGAATGGAAAATTATGATTACATCCTCGGGCTGACACCCGAAAAAGCATTGGAGTATTTTTATCCCGGAAAGCATGGGCCTGGAATTAAGATGGCCTATTTGCACATGAAAGAAAGAAACTACCGCATTAACAACCTGCACATGGTTCGGCCAGCCAGAGTCCGGCATCGGGTCCATATCAATAAAATGTATGAATACCGCTACCAAAAGCGGCTAATTAACATGTTACTGTTGGTATTCTATCTCCTACGAATCCAACGAATAAAGAAATTTGGACTCCTTTTGGGCCTGCAGTTCTCGCTGATATCCGCCAAACTCGATCTTCCTTGGCTGACGGCTATATTTAAACGCTGGGTCCCGCGTAAAAAACTGGAAAAAACTATCTCTCAAATCCTTAATACGCGTTTTGCCAGCTTGGAAGTCCCCTACCCTGGAGCTGCACTGGATATTGATAATGACCAGGCCTATGAGATTCTGAAAGGTCAGTTTGATCACTGGCGATCCTATCTCAAAAACCAAGCCTAAATCTCTTTATGTTAGGAAGCTTGGATGCTAGGATGCCAGGAAGCTACTGATGGCTAAGAGCTTTCAGCCACCCTTGAACCCTTGGGTCCTCGACCCCTTGAACCCTATTGTTGCATCTCACGTTCCAATACCTCCATATCTAGCCTGCTCTCATCGATCTGGCTCTGGCTACCGGCTTCATGCAGCTGAATTAGACTTTGCCCTATTTTACGACTAAAAAAATCTAATTCGCCCAGTGCAGATGGTGCCAGCGGGATCATAGCTTGCTCAGCCAGGGAATCGGCATAGTCGATCAATTTTTTTCCGAAGACAATATAAAAATTATAATTATAGGGTTTGGGACCTGATCGATCTTCTGCAGAGGCCAGCCAATCAGAAAGGGTCTGAATGGGTGCCACAAAGATACTCCCCAATCGTTCCAATGTCTCAGCGGCTTCGCTCTGATACACACCAGCCCCTAAAGCACTCAAAGACTGCTGCAAAGCATCGGCAATAGCTGATTCTCTTGCAAATGGCTCCAAGTTTAATTTTAAATCAAACAGCTCATAAGACGGGTCTTCTTGGATCCGTTTTTTGCGGTAGCCAACCTCATCATGAAATAAACGCACATCCCGAATAAGTCGTCTGTGGAGATGCAATGTATTTTCAATTTCAAGAAATAAATCCCGGCTATCAGCGTCGACGAAATCCAAATACTCACTTTCGACAATGATCGGTTCTAAAGTTGCCGCCAGAATGGACTGATATTGGTTTTGCTGATAGGTATCCCAACGTTCTTTTTCGGCCAGCAGAGCCTGATAGATCTGCCGTATACATAGATTCCGCCGACAGGTCTTTGTCGGGACCCTTGAGATTACGAGCACCGTCCTCGTCAATCGCTGGGCCTGTTTGCTCTAAAATTGAAAATCGAAACGTACGACCCACCAGCGCTTTTTTCAGATGGCGATTCTGCTGGGTTAGTTGAGCGATTTGCGTTCCCAACTCCTTAATCTTTGACTCGAGCGTGGCATTCTCGGTCAACAACTCAGATTGGATTCGTACACGCATACGATCAAGTAGCCCACCATCACGGAATGTAATAATAAGGAAACCAGCCACTACGATTACGATGGATAGGTATATAAGCTGCTGTTTAATAAGCTTCGACATGGCAATGCCTCCCTAGGCCTGATTCAGTATGAGCGTGCGCTTGCGGATTTGGACCAATTGGAGGAAGTGGTTGCTAAATATAACCCAACTCTTGATTTTGGGTCAAGCCTGTTCCAAAAATGTATTTTGTATTATGGACAGCTTAGACTGATTGTGTTAGGGAAATTGCCTCGCGCCACACAAGTACGATTTTCAAATTAGTAGGGCTTTTTATCGATAATAAAAAAGAAAAAATCAACCTGCGATTGGATGTTGGGGTGAGCCGCTATGGGGTTTTTCCATATATTCTCTTTCAAGAATCTTTTTAGAAAACCGCTGGGAGTGATAGGATGTTGCAAGGCAAGTGTTACAAATCTAGTTTTATTGTAAGTTTGGTCGTGACCATGCTGTTAAGCTATACCCCAGCGGTTTGGTCGCAAGAGTTGAAACTGCCTGAAACCGCCTTTCAGGGTGATTTGATCGTGGGCCGAACCAATCCCGAAGTTGTAATTCGCACCAAGGATAATCGCTTGGTGGTGGGACCCCAAGGCTACTTTGTCATGCCGGTGCCACGCAATCAAAAAAATGACATCCGATTTACGGCACAGCACCATGACCAAGCCCGTAGCCAAGATGTTCGTATTTTGGCCTTTCCGTGGCGCACACAGAATATCAAAGGCCTACCCAAAAAATATGTAACACCGACACCAGAACAACAAGGGCGAGTTGTTACCGATATCCAAAAGGTACGGAAAATTCGAGCGGCTTCCCCATATCCAGTACCCTTTTTCTTCAAAAAAGGGTTTCAGAAACCGCTGAATGGCCCCGTAACTAGCCCTTTTGGCTTAAACCGTATACTAAATGGCAAGCCCAAACAGTTTCATTCCGGTATTGATTTGAGCGCCCCCCAGGGTCATTCCGTCAAAAGTCCGGCAGATGGCATCGTTCGAATGGTTGATGCAAATATGTATTTAATGGGAAAAACACTGATCCTCGATCATGGTCTGGGTGTTACTTCGATTTATATGCATTTAGATAAAATACTCGTTACAACCGGCGATTTGGTTAGACAAGGACAAACCATCGCACATGTCGGTAAGACCGGTCGTGTAACCGGAGCCCATCTCCATTGGGGTGTCAATGTTGGTTTAACACCCATCGATCCCATGCGCTTGCTCAATCGTTCTTTTCCTTGATACCTCCTTAAGAATTTGCAATTATTAGATTCATTTTCCTTTGGACACATATCTGTCGCACATGGTATACTATAATCGTTACACGATTCTATAAAACGCGACTTATACTGCCTCATCATTACAGTCTGCGGTGTAACGCTAACTTGATCTATAAAGTCCAGATATTCAATATTATAACGCAGAGATTGGGACTGAGACGCACTTCTAAAACTGGTTCAAATGCCTGTATACGAATACGAACACACACAATCATCCTGCTCCCTCGGCCGCATTTTTGAGGCCGTTCAATCTGTGAACGACGCTAAGCTTCAATCGTGCCCACAATGCCATCAACCAGTAAACAAGTTAATTTCACTCGTGGGCGTCGCTGTTTCCAAATCCGACGGCGAACTCCGTGACCTGGGCTTTACAAAACTGGTTAAGCGTGATGATGGTGTTTACGAGAATGTCACCGCCAGAGATGGGGAAAGCAAATATATGCGGCGAGGCGAGACCGACACGATACCGAATGTTTCCAAGATCGTTAGTGACTAAGGAGGATCATATGACCGACTGGCAACATCAAGCCCAAGCCGTCGCCGAGCTCATCGCGGCTGCCCAGCGGGTATTGATCTTTACAGGGGCCGGGATCAGTACTGAATCCGGAATCCCTGATTTTAGAGGGCCAGACGGTATTTGGCAAAAATATGACCCCGATGATTTCACCATTGAAAAATTCTTATCCGATGAAGAGGTTCGAAAAAGGCAGTGGCAGATGCTTTCAAGCGGGGATCTGGCCATGTCAAAGGCCCAGCCCAATGCCGCCCATTATGCCATTACCGAGTTAAACACCCTTGGCAAACTCTATGGTGTTGTCACCCAAAACGTGGATGGTTTGCATCAGAAGGCCGGAGTTCCCGAGGATTTGGTATTTCAGTTACATGGCAACCTTAGTCAAGCCGTTTGTTTAGCCTGTGGCCGTCGATATCCCATGGAAACTGTCGCTGGCTGGCTAAAACAGGGCATGCTGGATCCGACCTGCCATTTTTGTATGGGTATGCTAAAACCAGACGCAATTTTATTCGGTGAGCAGCTACCATCAAAAGTGCTTTCGGAATCTGAGCGCCGATCCCGATCATGTGATATCTGTATCGTGATGGGGTCTACCTTATCAGTCTTTCCCGCAAATTTGATCCCCCAATATGCTCGGCAAGCCGGGGCTAGATTGGTGATTATCAATTTAGGACCTACTGAAATGGATCAAATGGCCCATATTCGCATCGAAGGAAAAGCCGGCGAAGTCGCAGCGCTAATCATTCAACATGTCAAATCCAAACTGGAGGAAAATCATGATTGAACGCAGACAGCATTCACGGACTGCCATTCAGTGTCATGTTAGTTTCGAAAGTGCGGATGCCCACGAAACAGTTGAGAAACAGGATGTTGGTCTGGTTATAAATGTTAGTGAAAAGGGCCTGCTATTGGAAAGTGGCGGCCCAATTTACGCCGCCACTGTAAGGGTGCTCGTCCCGATTCCGGACCAGGAACCTATCCAGATTAATGGTGATGTTGTATACTCGATACCCAAACCACCCGATCATTATCATTCCGGCATTGTCTTTCACAGTTCCGACCCAAATTCGGACAAAATAGTTAAATACCTACGGAGTGCTGGTACATCCAACACCACTAATTAGTGCGCCCTTTATTTGGTAGAACTAAACCGGATTCATGAACTGATCTTAAACCATTATAGAAACGGCTTTAGCCTTTGGGCTGGGCGGGCTAATTAGAGCACCTCAAAGCCCCGCTCTCCATGAACCGCCTGATCGAGCCCCTGTATTTCCGTATCTGGATCCACACGCAGACCTTTGGCAACCACCCGGGTGATGCCGATGACAATTAGGGTGCCAATGGCTGAATAAATTTACATTTTTGAATATTTCGTTTTGGAATTTTGCCGATCTGAATGAACCGTCCCGAGATAGATAGCAGCCAAAGCAAGCAGCACTCCCAGCCAATTAATCATGGTGGTAGGACGTTGAAATAATATAACATCCCATACAAAAGCCCCAGCTGGCTGCAACAATAGGACCAAGCCCGACAAAGATGTACGCACACTCGGCAAGGCATTCGTTATCAGGAGCCAACCGGTCACCTGGCTACCGAGACCCAAGGCCAGCAAGGCCCAAAGACTCTGGAGATTCGGTATTTGAAAACCCTCACCCGTCCGTACCAACTCCCCAGCCAAGAAAAGAGTCGTTATCAACGATACCATCATAAGTACATAAAATCGGGATTCGCCGGTTAGTTCTGCTTGCAGTTTGCGCAGCGACAACAAAAATGCTGCGTAGCAAAGGGCCGCAGCCAGGCCAAGTGCGATGCCGAATTGATAGGTGCTATCCAGATACTGCCATTGGAACCCGACGATGAGAAATAAGAAGTCAGGAGACAGAAGTCAGAAGTCAGGGGACAGGAGCCAGAGATGCTGAAACCCGCAACTCGAATCCTGCAACCCGTAACCCGAATTCTGTCTCCTGACTCCTGAATACTGTCTCCTAAAAGAAAAATGCCCGACAAGAGCATGAAATAGTGCACACATCCAGTCGGGCAAAATAAGATCTATTAACCGTTTATTTGTTCAAACGATCGCATAAGGTCGCACAGTGTTTGCACAGCTTCCAGGGGTGTCGGGTTGTATATGGAGGCTCGACAACCACCCACCGAAAGGTGTCCTTTTAGGCCGCCCATTTGTTGCTCGAGTGCTTCAGCAACAAACTGAGCCTCTAAATCCTCATTGGGTAAACGGAAGGTTACGTTCATTAGGGAACGACTGTCAGCTGCGGCCGTCCCTTGGTAAAATTCGCTGTTGTCAATGGTCTGATACAGCAAATCCGCCTTTTTCTTATTCAAGGCCGTCATCTTTTCGAGGCCGCCAATTTCTTCTTCGATCCATTTCAAAACAAGTTGCACCGTGTATACGGCGAAACAAGGCGGGGTATTAAACATGGAATTCTTGGAGGCAAAGGTCGTGTATTGCAACATGGTGGGTATGGTTGTGGGTACCCGATCTAAAAAATCATCGCGTATAATAACGACGCACACGCCGGCCGGCCCCATATTCTTTTGGGCGCCTGCGTATATCATACCGAATTTATCGGCATCCAAGGGGCGACTCAAGATATCTGAGGACATGTCGGAAACAAAAGGCACGCCGTCTGTATCCGGAAATTCAGCCCATTGAGTCCCTTTGATGGTGTTATTGGAGGTGATATGGGCAAAGACCGCATCCTGGTTGAAGCTGATATCCTTGGGAATATAGGAAAAATTTTGGTCCTCTGATGAGGCCACCACCTGAATGGTTTTGCCTTGGATCTGGGCCTCCTTGATGGCCTTGGTGGACCAGGTACCAGTGTTAACGTAATCGGCGGTTTCGCCATCGGAAAGAAAATTCATGGGTATCATACAGAACTGCATGCTGGCGCCGCCCTGTAAAAAGAGCACCTGAAATCGGTCATCCAGGTTCAGCAAGCGCTTCATCCGTACTATGGCATCATTGATGACGTCGTCAAACCACGGAGAGCGGTGGCTCACCTCAGTTATTGACATACCGGATCCCTTAAAATCTAAAAATGATGCTTGCATTTCTTCAAGTACGCTGAGCGGCAGTGCTGCAGGTCCTGCGTTGAAATTGTAAATTCTGTTTGCCATTTTGCTTGCCTCCGTGTGATTGAATTCTACCAGCTTGTAGAATTCTTTTTTACCTTAATCTTTAGTAATTCTTAATTGACTGTCTTCATTAGCACAAAATTGCTTCCAGATGTCAATAGGCTAAACCAGATTGCCTTAAAACTTATGCGATACCAAGTCAACCTTATAATCTTAATTATTTTTTTTATATAAACCTGGGAAAAATGGATTATAAAGGGTGCCGAGGATTGGAGGGGCGGCGATTCACATATTGACAAAACGACTCTATTGCGCAATCTTCCTCAATCAAGAAGTGGCCTAAAGTAGCTGGAAAAACCTGAAGTTATTGAAACTTGGAATATTGAAGGAAATTGTATGAAAATATATACTTATCCATCCAAGACGGTCGAAAAGAGACTCAGAACCATAGTAAATCGAACCATTGATTTCCGCAAAAAAGACGTCACCGCCGTCAGCCGCATTCTTCAACGGGTGAAAAAGGAAGGAGATGTTGCCCTGCTTAATTACACCCATCAGTTCGATTCCAAGCGTGTGACCCAGGCATCTCTGAGGGTAACCTCGCAAGAGATTGATGCTGCCAAAAAACTGGTGGACAGATCTTTTGTACGAGCCCTTAATCGCGCCGCCAAACAGATTCGGTCATTTCATCAAAGGCAACTGCAGCAATCATGGATCAGCACTGAACGTGAAGGTGTTTTACTGGGCCAATTGATTCACCCGGTGGATGCGGCCGGTATCTACGTGCCAGGCGGGCAGAAAGGCAAGACACCGCTCGTTTCCACCGTGCTGATGTGTACCATCCCGGCCATGCTGGCTGGCGTAAAAAGAATATGCATGCTCACACCGCCCATGCAAAACGGTCGTGTCAATCCACACCTACTGGTGGCAGCCAAAAAAGCCGGTGTGCACGAAATCTACAAGGCTGGTAGCGCCTGGGCCATTGCGGCCATGGCCTATGGTACCGAGACTGTTCCCAAGGCAGATGTCATTGTTGGGCCGGGCAATATTTATGTAACCCTGGCAAAAAAACTGGTTTCCGGTGATGTCGGCATCGATATGCTGGCAGGTCCCAGCGAAATTTTGATTCTGGCTGATGATAGCGCCCGGCCGGACTATATCGCTGCAGACCTGCTGTCCCAGGCCGAGCATGATATGCTCGCCTCGGCCATCCTGGTTACAACTTCAACGCAACTGGCCCAACAGGTTAAAACAGCCCTTAACGAACAGCTCGAAAAACTTCCCAGGCAAGAAATTGCCGCGCAATCCCTTGCCAAATACGGCGCTATCTTGCAGGTCGCCGACATGCCAACAGCCATTGAACTTGCCAATCGAATCGCCCCCGAGCACCTGGAGCTTCAGATCAAGGATCCGTTTGACATGATCGGTGAAATCCGCCACGCCGGGGCTATTTTCCTGGGCAACCACACGCCCGAACCCGTTGGCGATTACATGGCTGGTCCCAACCATGTGCTGCCTACGGCCGGGACTGCACGCTATGCTTCAGCTTTGTCGGTTGACCATTTCACAAAGAAAACCAGTCTGATCCACTACACGGAAAAATCCTTCAGAAAAGAAGCCGCTGACATTATGCAATTGGCAAAAGTGGAGGGGCTCGACGCCCATGTGCGTTCGGTGGGCATTCGGCTGAAGGACCGTTAGGCTGATAGGCAATTTGCTTGCTCTGGGGTTAGGATACTGGGATGCTATACTTAAAAGAACGAATAATGAATATCGAACAAGAAATAACGAATGCTGAAGTTTGCTGACAGCCATTGGCAATATTTCGATATTCAAAATTCTGTAATCAATATTCGATAGTTCACTTTATTGCTGAGGGCTTACCGCTATACAGCTACGATGGCAATACGATAACACCTAAAACAGCGCTTAGCCTCTTTGATGGCCTCGGGGATGGTAAATCCCTGTTCAACTTCATCAAAGCTAGTTTTGCGCATATCTGGTGCCAGCATTTCTAGGTGTTTGCGTTTTCCTTTTCCCAGATCACCCAGATCTTCATCCCGGTCGTAAACCGCCACATCCTTGAAGATATTGTGAAAGCAATCTTCGGTTTTGTATTCCAGTGGTAGCCCGTTGATAATATGGTCGATGCTTTCGGCAGCCTTGCGACCGCCGGCACAAGCGGTGATCAGAGCATCTGGTCCGGTCTCACAATCGCCGGCGGAAAATATTTTTGGTCGTGACGTCTGTTTGGTAATATCGTCCACAATAAAAGTTTTCCAAGCGGTTGTTTCAATACCGTCCACACCCTCCAAAAGGGATAAGTCCACGCGCTGACCAATAGCCGGAACCACGGTGTCGCAATCAAAGGTGAATTCGGATCCCTCGATGGGAACCGGCCGACGGCGGCCGCTGGCGTCCGGCTTACCCAATTTCATGCGGATACACTCTAAGCCCACAACAATCCCGTCTTCCTGGATGATGCGCACCGGTGTTGTCAAAAAGTGAAACTGGACCTGCTCTTCTTCAGCATCCACAATTTCCACTTCGTCTGCCGGCATCTCATTGCGGGTCCGACGATAAACCAGGTTTACATCCTCCTTGTTAATCCTGAAGGAACTACGCACGCAATCAATCGCCACATTACCGCCACCGATGACAACCACCCGCTTACCTTCCGGGTAAGGATCCCGCCCTTCATTGATGTCCAGCAGGTATTGGACCCCCGGGATAAAACCCTTGTAGCCCTTGTCTTCACCTTCCACGCGCATAGGACTGCTATTTTGAGCACCAATGCCAATAAAAACGGCGTCGCATTCTTCCTCTAGCTGGGACAAGGTCACGTCCTTACCCACTGTGGTGTTGTACTTTATTTCCACACCCAATTTGGCGACCTGCTCCACCTCGCCGCGCAGGATATGCCGCGGAAGGCGGTAATCGGGGATGCCCACGGCTGACATGCCGCCTGGTTCGGATAGATGTTCGTAGATGGTCACGCTATGCCCCATTTGGGCCAGGTGATAGGCGCAGGTAACGCCGGCTGGCCCAGCCCCGACAATTGCAACCTTACCTGTTTGGGGGGATGGCTTGATCTCATAATCCGGATTCTTGCGGTGGCACAATTCCTCATCCGCAACAAATCGCTTAAGGTATTTGATGGACACTGGATCGTCCAGATTGGCCCGTCGGCAGTGCTCTTCGCACGGTCGCACACAGACACGCCCTACGATGCCGGGTATGGGCAGGCGTGTGCGGATAATATCCAGGGCATCCTGAAAACGGCCTTCTTTTATGGATTCCACGTAGCGGGGGATATCCAGATGAATCGGACAAGCCTCCATGCAGGGTGCCGTGACATTGATTTCATATTGGCCGGGGTCGAGTACTATTTTATTTTGAACCACATCGGCAAATTGTTCCGGGAAATGGTCCAGCGCCTCTAATATCGGCAGCGGACCAGTCTTGCCAACCCCACATTTGGCGGTTTGATGAACTGTCTCTGCCACTTCGCGCAGGTAGCTGATATCAGATGGCTTACCCTGCCCTTGACACATGTTTGCCAAGACTTTGGCCATCACGGTTGTGCCGGACTGACAAGGGATACATTTTCCACAGGATTGGTCACGCACGGCTTCCATATAGGCGCGACATAGATCTACGATATGGACATCGTCGGCGTGGAGTACAAAACCGTCCCAACCCATAAATGCCTTGATGGGCTCATCTTCCTTCAATTTTTCCAGCCACTTGGCCGGCTCTAGTCCCGCAACATTGGTCTGGGAACCATCTCTGTTATCAATCACATCTCCGGCCCAGGTGCTGAATAGTATGTCACTCATGCAAAACCACCTATCGTTTATAATTACGCAATTTAGCCTTAAGCGCTTAGCTTTAAGCAATCGGCAGTTAACCGCTTATTTACTTTCCAGGCAGAGCCCGTAACTCTGACCTTGCCAGGAGGGCGGCCCAGATAGTGCCTCTCTGGGTTTGTACGACTGGAAAGTCATCAAAAGCGTATAAAATTAAATTTTTCCAATAATGTCAACATTTGAATTTTGGACGCGCCGAATACAATCCAACTTAAATTCAAAGTAGAAGCCATATCATGGCGGGCTTATGTTTTAATCCGCAGGAATACTTTAGTATTTTGAGGAATTAAAACATGAGACCACCACTGTCATTCGGCATTAGATGATGTTATACCCAATTGCCTTCCCGGCAACATTTATTTGCATTTCACTTTTAGAAAGCATCTTCAGAGAAGTTTTCAAATTGGTTGTGCCAAAATTGACAACCCTGTCAAAAGCACCCGTCAGAAGAGAATTCTAAATCAAATTAAGCGGCTGTCGAGGTTGTTGGAGCTACAAGGTACGCAGTAGATGTGACAAGATCGACAATCGCTTAGTGTTTGAAAGAGCGCTGCCCGGTATACACCATCGTAACGCCGGCCTCGTTGCAGGCCTCAATCGACTGGTAGTCATTGGCGGATCCGCCTGGCTGGATAATGGCGTTTATGCCCTCGCATATGCCCACGTCGACACCATCACGAAATGGGAAAAAAGCATCACTGACCATGGCAGCCCCAATTAGCCCCCCCTTCTCGTCAGAGACACGCTGGTCAATTTGGGTCAATGCGTCTGTATCTTTCATTTCATTATAGGGTACCTGGTAGGTTTCAAAACAATAGCGATCGGCCAGTTTGCGATAAGCCTTGTCCCGGGCAATCTCGGCCACCCCCACCCGGTCTTGTTCACCGGTACCGATACCCACAGTGGCTCGATCCTTAACGTAGATTACAGAATTAGAGGTGATACCGGACTCCACCAACCAACCAAAAAGCATATCCTCGTATTCCGCCTCGGTGGGCTCGCGTTCGATCCGATAGGATTTATCCTTATAGGTGCAGGTCGCCAGCATCAAATCCTGTTTGGAACGCGCGGTGGGCACGAAAGACCATTGAGCTATCAGGCCGCCGTCAATGAGGTTCTTAAATTCAACACAGCGTTTACCGATAAAATCCTGCAGCCGGTTGATATTGTCGATACGGATAACCCTTAGATTTTTTTTGCGTGCAAAGATATCCATAACCCCGGGTTCAAATTCCGGCGCAACCACGACCTCTGAATATTGGCTGGAGATGGCTTCAGCCGTGGCCTTGTCCACCGGGCGATTGAGGGCAATGCATCCACCAAAGGCTGCCACCCGATCAGCCATGTTGGCTTTGATATAGGCCTCGCTCAATGAATCTGCCTGGGCAACACCGCATGGATTGTTATGTTTGACTATCACCACCGTGGGTTCGTCCACAAAATATCTTAAAATATTGAGTGAATTATCGGCATCGGTCAAATTGGTTTTTCCGGGATGTTTACCGGATTGCAACAGCTCCACATCCGACGCCAAACACTGGCCGGGTTGGATTGTTTGGGTATCCCCCAAAACTAGATTTCCATTGACCAGCTTGTAAAGCGCTGCCTCCTGGCCAGGGTTTTCGCCATATCGCAATCCCTTTTGAACCTCGTCGATGACCCAGGTTACTTTTTCATAAAATAGCGTTTGACGTTTGTCTTCTTCAACAAAGCTTACCTCCATCTTGGCAGGAAAACTATCGGCGACAATGGTGCTGTACATTTTTTTCAAATCATCAGGCATTTTTTTCTCCTCATATTGCCAGTCATCAGGGATACTCATTTGTTGGTTCCCTACCCTGAACCTGGAAAAAAATAAAATAAGACTGTAGGCTAAAGACTGTTAGGCACCTACAGCCAAACAGCCGTTAGACTAAAAACCGCATCATCCGGTTTAAGTGTCCTATACCACTGAGTTGCTACTTAGCAAACAACGTCCAACATCGAACTCTGAACATCGAAAAAGGAATACTTACTCTTTTTGTAAACAAGATGAGAGCGACACGCTGCGCAAGCGTATGCGCAGCGCGAGCAATCCCACATTCGACGTTGGATGTTGAAAGTTCGATGTTCGATGTTAATCATTTATCACTTCGAATTCTTTAATTCTATTAGGAAATTGTCAGATCTACACCCTGAATGGATCCAATAGCCATAAGCTGCTGATGGCTAACACCTGACATCTTATGGCTCCAGTTCATAGCAGTCTCTCACTTCATCCAGGTTTCTGGCAGCCAGAAAATCAGCTATGGTACGGTCATACACAGCCGTATGCGCAAAGGATTTTTGAGCCAGCCGGTAACGCAATCCCAGGGAAATGGTTCCGTCACTTTTTTGCATTTCAGCAATGATCTGGTCATAGTCTGCGGGATCTACTACCGAAGCAACCCGGATAAAATTCTTGGCCGAAGCGCGGATCATGCAAGGCCCGCCAATGTCGATATTTCCGCGAGCTTTTTCGGTTGTGACATCCGATTGGGCAATGGTTTCCTTGAAAGGGTACAGGTTTACCACGACCATATCAATGGGTACTGCTTGGGTCCGAGTCAGGTCGCCTTGATGGGCCTGGTTGTATGTTTCTGTCAATAGCCCCAGGTAGATTTTAAAATCCAACGTCTTGACCAGTCCGCCCTGGGTCTCGGGCTGGCCGGTGTAATCAGATACCTGCTGTAAATGGGTCGAGGCCTCAGCTCCCAAAATCTTCTGGAGCCGCGCGTAAGTTCCACCCGTAGAGAAAAAACGGATTTCTGGATTGATGGCCCGCAACCCAGGAACCAATGTATCCAGACCCTGTTTATCGGATACAGATAGTAGGACATGTTTTATTCTGACGGCTTCGTCAATTCTTTCAACGACATTGATTCCCATGACAGTGTTTACCTCCCTTTGTTAGACTGTTAGGTGTTTAGACTATAGGCTGTTAGCAACTTATTGCTGATGGCTATTTCGATGTTCAATGTTGAGTGTTCAATGTTCAATGTTCGATGTTAATAAGTATCTTTTGCCTCTCCATCCCGACATACAAAACACGCATCTCAGAACTCGAATCTCGCACCTCGAAACTCGCAACTCGAACACCGCTCATAGCTCCCCCGCATGCTCAGCTAGAAACCGATCAAAAAACGCACCCATATAGGCATGCCGATCGGCGGCGAGACGTTTGCCCGCCGTCGTTAAAATACGTTGGTGAATTTTAGACAGTTTAACCCGAAATTCGCGATAGCCGGTATCTTCTTCAGAATAGGCTCGGGTTTTTTCGATATTTAAGTGAGAATTATGCAATCGCGCGCCAACTTCACCCGCAAATTGAAATGCGCGGGCAATGCCCACAGCACCGATGGCATCCAGTTTATCGGCGTCAAATAAGACCTGGGCCTCAATAGTCCTGGGCAGCGTCTGTCCACGAAAACGGTGGGAACGAATACAATCTAGAATATTTTCTTTTTGATGATTCGATAAATCAAGTGGTTCAATCAAAGGAGCTGCCAGTTCGGCCCCTTTTTCAGCATGGCAAATGCGTCCATTGCTGGCATCCTGATAACAGCGGCCAATGTCGTGCAGGCACGCTGCAATCAAAACCACCTCCATATCCGCGCCTTCCTCGTTACCAATACGTTCGCAAAGACGGAAGACCCGTAGGGTATGCTCCCAACCATGGCTCCCTTTGTCAGCAGCAAACATTTTTTCAACAATTTTTTTTATGTGTTCCAACGGGGATTGCTGTGCAAGCACCCCGTCTGAGTTAATTGCCATCGCGGCTTTACTCCATAACTATATATATTTATTATAAATAAATTGGATATCGTCCGATTTTAAAATCAGACATATTTTGCAGACATGAACCTGAAACTAGTGCCCCGATATCTATCAACCCCAACGATTTTTTGTCAAGCTACAGGTTGGTTTTTTGGTGCAGAATAATCCATCTATTTAAGCAAAAGCAAACCGGATGATTCATTGTTCCAAAGCACCAGACGCAATCCATCGTTTTAATCTTTATTGACCACATATTACTCCACAAAACTCCACTAAATAATTCTATCAAAATATCTTTTTAACATTCGTAAATTATTGTAAATTATCTGATAATCTTTTTATTTTTTCCTTGACTTTTTTCCAATAATGTACTTTTATACTTTCAAAGTGGATAATTGTGGATATTTCTAATTCTACTTTGAGCATTCACAACGTTCAATTTGGACAGGTGACACATGTTTCGTGGCAGTTCATTTCATACGATCGACCCCAAAGGACGTATCATCATCCCGAAACGTTTCCGGAATGTAATCTGCGGCCAAGACGGCGATCAGTTGATGGTCTCTCGAATGGATCGCAGCCTGGTGGTTTACACCTTGAAAGAATGGGAAAAAATTGAGTCGCGCATCCTTTCCCTGGCCGAAAAAAATGATACCATGCGGCGATTCAGACGCGTTTTTATCGGCGGTGCATTTGCCTGTACCTGGGACAAGCAAGAACGCATGCTGATTCCCCCCACCCTGCGTGACTATGCACACTTGGACAAGGAAATCGTTTTGGTGGGTGTTTTAGATCATTTTGAAATATGGTCCCGCGAGAACTGGGACAAGGAGAATAGCACCATGGAAGGAGACATGAAAAAAGAGGAGGTTCGAAACGAAATTGCCAAGTTAGGAATTTGATCCGATGTCCTATCAACATGTCCCCGTGATGGTTTCCGAAGCCATCGTCCATCTAAACTGCCAACCAGGCCATACTTACCTGGACGGCACCCTCGGCGGCAGTGGACATGCCATGGCAATCTTAAAAAAAATAGATCCCGGCGGCTGCCTGATCGGAATCGATCAAGATTTGGATGCAATTGAAAATGCAAAAAACATATTGCCGCAAGACAAGGTTAAATTTCACCTCCATCACGGTAACTATTCCCAATTTCCCAATTGTCTGGCAGCGTTGAAGATTCAGGCAGTGGATGGCATGTTGCTCGACCTGGGGCTTTCGCTTCACCAGCTGACAACGAGTCAGAGAGGATTTAGCTTCCAAAAAGACGAACCTCTGGATATGCGCATGGACATTCGCTCGGGCACACGTGCCCGCGACCTGGTCAACGACCTGAGCCAAAAAGCATTAACGGATCTTTTCAGAACCTATGGCGAAGAGCCCTGGGCCAATTCAATCGCCCACAGGATTTGCACCCACCGCCGGAGCAGGCCCATTGATACTAGTCGCCAGTTGGCGGAACTTGTGGCCAAAGTCATCCCTAGGGCCAAATGGAAACCCGGAAGACATCCGGCCACACGCATTTTCATGGCGTTGAGAATTGTCGTCAACAAAGAATTAGAGCGGCTACGCCAATTCCTAAAGGTTTTTGCAGATTATTTAAATCCCGGGGGGCGGATCTGTATCCTAACCTTTCACTCACTTGAGGATCGTATTGTAAAACACGCGTTTAGAGCTTTGGAAAAACCTTGTACTTGCCCCCCGGATTTTCCGAAATGTGTGTGCCAGAATAAACCCTGCATTCGGATCTTAACCAAAAAAGGGTTAAAACCATCTGCGGACGAGATAGCGGCCAATCCCATGGCGCGCAGCACCATCTTGCGGGCGGCAGAAAGGCTGGGGTGATGTCGCTGCCTGAGCAAAAAGGAAAACCGACCGGTGTATGGATGTTCCTGATGTCCATATTCATCATGGAACTTCTGTTTTATACCTGGTGTCGTGTCCAGAACGTTAATTATGGATACGAAATATCCAAAGAAACCCAGAATCAGAGGCAACTTACGGCGTATCAAAACAATCTCAAAATCGAACTGGCACGACTGAAATCACCGGATCGCATTGCCAGGATCGCCAAGGAACAGCTTGGCATGATGATGCCTTCAACCGATAGAACGATTCTGTTGCCATGAAGCATAAACCTAAAAATCCGATCAAGCTCCGCATAGCCTTTGTGGGTATTTGTTTTTTTATGCTCATATCGATTGTGGGTGCCAAAGCTGTTTATCTTCAAGTATTTTGTGGCTCCTGGTTATCTCAAAAGGCAGCCAATCAATATGAAAAATCCATCACCCAAATGGGGAAACGTGGGTCCATCTATGATCGGCATGGCAACGCCTTGGCCGTGAGCATCCAAGGAACATCCATTGCCGCCTATTTGGACCAGATCGAAAACCAGCCCCAAACCATACGCGTAATTGCCAAAGCGCTTAAAACTGATCAGAAGCAAATCCGGCGTCGTTTTCAAGGACGTAAGGGCTTTGTCTGGCTAAAACGACAAGCGACACCCAAAGAAGTTGAGGCCATAAAGTCACTCGAACTTGAAGGTATCGGTTTCATGCCCGAATACAACCGCTTTTATCCCAACAAATCACTGGCCGCCCAGGTAATTGGTTTTACCGGCATTGACGGCAATGGCCTTGAAGGAATCGAGTATTACTACGATCAGGCCTTAAGCGGGACAGAGAAAAAGGTAGTCGTATTAAAAGACGCGTTGGGTCGGGGATTTGCTAAAGATCAAGATGCCAAAGTGCCGCATCACCCATCTTTTAATGCCGGCCGGAATATCGTGCTTACACTCGATCACAATATTCAGTATATTACCCAGACTGCCCTGGAAGCCTCTGTGCGCCAGTTTACGGCGCGTTCTGGCATGGCCGTTGTTATGGACCCCACCAGCGGTGCCATACTGGCGCTATCACACTACCCTAGCTTTAATCCCAATGTCTTTGAGAAATACTCGCGGCCATTGTGGCGCAATAGGGCTTTGACCGATCCCTTTGAGCCGGGTTCTACCATGAAAATATTCTCGACAGCAGCTGCCCTCTCTTCAGGCATCTGCAGCCCCAGTACCATTTTTTTCTGTGAAAACGGTGCCTACAAAATAGGCGCGAATACCATTCATGATACCCATCCACGCGGATGGCTCTCTTTGCAGCAAATTGTGAAATACTCCAGCAATATCGGCATCACCAAGGTCATTGAGATGGTGGGCGCCGACTCGCTGTATACGACTTTAAAAAAATTTGGTTTTGGCACCAAGACCGGGTTAGATTGCCCCGGCGAAACAACTGGCACGTTGAGCCACAATGATCGTTGGTCCCAAATTGACACCAGTGCGATCTCCTTTGGGCAGGGCCTTTCGGTATCGGCCATTCAGCTGGTGTCAGCCACAGCAGCGATCGCCAATGACGGTATTCGCATGAAACCTTATATCGTTCATGCTGTCACAAGTCAAAGTGGTCGCATGTTGGAACAAACCCAACCTCAGGTTGTCGAACAAGCTGTATCGCCCGAAGTGGCCGCCATCGTTAAACGCATCATGCAGACAGTTGTAACCGAAGGCGGGACCGGAACCAATGCATCGTTACAGGGCTACACTGTTTGCGGCAAAACAGGTACCGCCCAAAAAATTGATCAAAGCGGCAAGTATTCCCGCGGAAAATACACAGCGTCATTTGTGGGCATCGCGCCGGTGGAAAACCCCCATATAGTTGTTCTGGTAGTAATCGACGAGCCCAATGGCGAACACTATGGCGGCACAGTGGCAGCACCGGCTTTTCAAAAAATTGCCCATGAGACCTTACAGTATTTAAATGTACCGCCAAACAAAGCCAAAGGGCTCATCAAGGCTGCACTAATTACGGGAAACAGCAATTGAATTTAAACGATCTACAAATGGTCCTCGATCAGGCCGATCTCTTGGTGTCAAATCCAAGCATTCCTTCGGATCAATATGATCTGGCCGCAATCGATGTGACCAGTTTGCATTATGACACCCGCCAGATCTTACCCGGTGGTGTTTTTGTTGCCATCGAGGGTTTTACAACCGATGGGCATAAGCATATTGCGGATGCACTTGATCGGGGGGCAGCAGCGGTCATTGCGCAAAAGCCGGCCAAGACAGCAATTCCAATCATTCAGGTGACGAATTCACGTAAGGCCCTCGCCATCGCTGCTGATCATTTTTTCGGCAGTCCCAGCCGGCAGTTGACCGTTGTGGGTATCACCGGAACCAACGGCAAAACCACCTGTGCCTATCTGGTTGAAAAAATGCTTGCAGCAGCCGGATATCGCGTGGGCGTCATTGGAACCGTGAATTATCGCTACAATGGCAAAATCAGTGCTAGCTCGGTTACGACGCCGGAATCTCTGGATCTGCAGCGTATCATGACTGAAATGGTTGGCGCCGGTGTCACGCATCTTGTTTTGGAGGTATCATCGCATGCCATCGATCTTTTTCGCATCGAGGCCTGTCGCTTTGATATCGGTGTTTTTACAAATCTGTCCCAAGATCACTTGGATTACCATGACAACATGCAAGATTACTGGGCCTGTAAAAAAAGACTGTTTACCCATTATCTAAAGGCTGTTCCCGAAGCCATTGCCGTCATCAATACAGACAGTCCCCAAGGGCGTGAGCTTGTGTCGGACGTAACTTATCATGCGATCACCACCGGACGTAGGCCCGGCAGTATGGTTCGAACCGAGTCCATAATCATTGATTTCAGTGGCATACACGGTCGTGTCACCACCCCCGAGGACCAAATTGAAATTGAATCAACCCTGGTGGGAGCGCATAATCTGGAGAATATTTTAAGTTCCATTGGGGTGGGCGTTGCCATGGCGCTTCCGTCTGCGGCCATCCAAAACGGCATCCATACAACCCATTCGGTTCCCGGTCGCCTGGAACGCGTCTCGCATAATGGCGACATACCGGTTTATGTGGACTACGCCCATACGCCGGATGCACTAGAAAATGTTCTCAAAGCCCTTAGAAAACTGGAACCAGCCCACATTATCACTGTATTCGGGTGCGGTGGCAACCGTGACAAAACCAAAAGGCCGCTGATGGGAAACATTGCGGCTCAATACTCCGAACTGGCCATCGTTACATCCGATAACCCCAGATCTGAAGATCCAGACGACATCATTGATCATATCTTGACGGGTGAAATTCTTGCCAGCCAACACGCCTACACGCTTGCGGAGATACAACTAGGTTTTGAAGGCACCGGCTATTATCGCGAGCCCGACCGCCGCATGGCAATTCGAACAGCCATTCAGGCAGCCCGACCGGGTGACATTGTATTAATTGCCGGCAAAGGACATGAAACCTATCAGATCCTGGGAGATCAAACCTTCGATTTTGACGATCGGGTCGAAGCAAAAGCCGCTTTATCCGCTGGACCTAAAGAGGAAATCAGTCGGTAATGCATTCGAACAACAACATATCATGGCCCTTGAGCGACGTCCTTGAAGCCACCGGGGGTGAGTTGCTGACCGGCAAGCAATCGATCGGGTTTACGGGGATCAATACCGATTCCAGACAAATTTTGGCGGAACAGTGTTTTGTATGCCTCAGAGGTGACACCCATGATGGCCACCAGTTTATTCCGGCTGTCATTGAAATGGGCGTTCGTGGCGTGGTCGTGGAACAGGCCGCTTTGGATCAAACGCTTTTAACCCGGCTGGATGATACCGGAATTGCCTGCATAGCGGTTAAGGACACGCTGGTGGCTCTCGGAGATCTAGCCGCTTTTTTACGGCAGCGCTCGGGGTTGTCGGTCATGGCACTCACCGGCTCCAACGGTAAAACCACGACCCGCACAATGATTACCCATGTGGTCAGTCGTCAGTTCAAGGTGCTATCACCCTTTGGAAATTTTAATAACCTGGTGGGAGTTCCCTTGACGCTGCTGAGAATCGAACCGGACCATGAGTGGGCCATTCTGGAATTGGGCATGAATCGTCCCGGCGAAATTCGTCGACTGGGAAAGATCTGTTCAGCAGATATCGGCTTGATTACCAATATCGGACCGGCCCATCTGGAAGGTCTTGGTTCCCTGGAAGGCATTATGGAAGCCAAAGGCGAACTCATTGAAGCGATTTCAGCTGACGGCACCCTGATTTTCAATGCTGATGATCCGCTGGTCATGCGCTTGGCCCCGCGTGCTCATTGTCAAACTGTGCTGTTTGGTCAAGCGACGCAGGCCGACGTTCGGGCATCGTCCCTAAAACCTGATCCACAGGGGGTTTCTTTTCGGTTGCATGTACCCGCAGGTGAGTGCCAAATACATCTGCCCATACCCGGCTTGTTTAATGTATCCAATGCGTTGGCTGCTGCTGCTGTGGGCATTTGTTTGAAGATTCCTTTGGATGACATTCAAGCTGCCTTGCAATCCTTTACCCCTGTCCACGGCAGGCTCAATGTTCTGGAACTTCCAGGTGAAATTCATCTTATCGATGACACCTACAACGCCAACCCGGCATCGGTAAAAGCTGCCATCAGCACACTCAAGGACATCAGCGGCAAATCGCGTAGTATTGCGGTGCTGGGAGACATGCTTGAACTGGGCCAGGCCTCTGCAGCGCTTCATCGCGATGTCGGTTGTAAGGCCGGCCAATGCGGTCTGGACAAACTTTTTATTACCGGACAATTTGCTGAAGACGTTGCTCAAGGTGCCCAAAAATGCGGCATGTCCCCTGAAAATATTTTTTGTGACGCCAAAGAAAAAATCTTTGAGCAGTTAGTTAAAATCGTCGTGCCCAGCGATTGGATCCTGATCAAGGGTTCTCGCGGCATGCACATGGAAACTTTTGTTCAAGCCCTGAAGGAAAAACACGGATACCTGGAAAATCTGACATGATATATCATTTACTATATCCGCTACATACAACCATCTCAGCCTTCAATGTTTTTCGGTATATTACCTTTCGAACCATCTATGCCAGTCTGACGGCCTTTATTATCTGTTTTCTGCTAGGTCCTTGGGTTATCCGACGGCTACGAGAACTTCAAATCGGTCAATACATTCAAGAGGATGGGCCCGACAGTCACCATGCCAAAGCCGGAACACCCACCATGGGCGGCATTCTGATTCTGTTTGCCATCGTGATTTCAACCCTATTATGGACCAACCTAACCAATCCCTATGTCTGGATCGTGCTTTTAATCGTCGTGGGATACGGGCTTATCGGTTTTATTGATGATTATTTAATGCTTATCAAAAAAAGGAACAAAGGGCTTTCCGCTAAATCCAAATTTTTAGCGCAATCCGTCCTGGCCTTGATTGCTGGTTCCCTACTCTATTTGAATCCAAATTTTGATACCCAGGTGACCGTCCCATTTTTTAAACACATATCCCCAGACTTGGGCTGGGGTTATATCATATTCGCAGTGCTTGTGATTGTAGGCACATCCAATGCCGTTAATCTCACCGATGGGCTGGATGGCCTGGCCATCGGCCCGGTCATCATTGCCGCCACCACCTACATGATATTTGCCTATGTAACTGGCCACGTGAAACTGGCCGAGTACCTCCAAATTAATTATGTGGCCGGTGGCGGTGAACTGACTGTGCTGTGCGGGGCTGTGGCCGGTGCCGGTCTGGGATTTCTCTGGTTCAACACATTTCCGGCTCAAATATTTATGGGTGACGTGGGCTCACTATCTCTGGGCGGCACCTTGGGTGTAATCGCCGTGGTTACCAAACAGGAGATACTATTGGTAATCGTCGGCGGACTTTTTGTGATTGAAGCACTTTCGGTAATTTTTCAGGTGAGCTTTTTTAAAATGACCAACGGCGGACGTATTTTTAGAATGGCGCCCTTGCACCACCACTTTGAATTAAAGGGCTGGGCCGAGCCAAAGATTATCGTCCGCTTCTGGATCATAGCCATTGCCCTGGCCTTGATCTCCATGAGCACTCTGAAATTGAGATAAGCAATGGAGCTATTGAATCTAAAAGCACTCGTGGTGGGGATGGGGCGTTCTGGCATGGATACGGCCCAATTTTTAAAAAAGCGGGGTGCGACGGTAACCGTTTCGGACATGGTGCCCGAAAGCCAGGCGCCAGATGGTGTTAAAAGTCTCCAGCAAATGGGGGTGAACCTCGAATTCGGCGGCCACAACCTGGACACCTTTACCCAGGCCGAGTTAATCGTGATCAGCCCGGGGGTCCCGCATACCATCGCAGCGATTCAAGCTGCTCGTGAAAAAGGCGTCCCGGTCTTGGGAGAAATTGAACTGGCATCCCGGTTTATCAGCGAACCCATTGTGGCTGTGACCGGAACAAATGGCAAAACGACCACCACTCACTTGCTTGGAGATATGTTAGCCCGGTCAGGATTAAACGTGTTTGTAGGTGGCAATATCGGGACACCCTTGGTCAGCTATCCCCTTGCCCATAAAAAGGCGGATTGGTTGGTTATAGAAATTAGCAGTTTTCAGCTCGATACCATTGCGACTTTCAGACCGGACGTCAGTTTGCTGCTAAATATAAGCGACGACCACCTGGATCGATATGACAATTTTGAAGCCTATGCACGTTCCAAGGGAAGGCTGCTTGAAAACCAGGGTTCCAAGGACATCGCCGTTTTAAACGGATACGATACCTGGGTCCGGCGGGTCAGCCAGGATGTACCCGCGACAAAATTTTATTTTATTGGTCGGGATCAAACAGAAATAGGTGTCGATATCGAGTCAGATGCAATTCGTTTCCAGGGTATATATATGCTGGATAGGATGCACGCACACAATGCCGTATCAACGCAGGTGCAGAAAGAAAGCCAGGCGGCCATATCGCTGCAGGAGATTCCCCTGACCTGTCCGCATGAACTGGAAAATATCGCCGCTGCCAGCTTGGCAGCGCTAGCCTGTGGCGGAAATCTAAAAGGCATTCACAATGCCCTTCAAGATTTCAAAGGTTTGCCCCATCGGCTGGAGTTGGTGGCCAGCATTGATGGGATCTCATTTTACAATGACAGCAAAGCCACCAATGTGGACGCGGTCCTGCGGGCGCTTGAATGCCTGCCGACACCGATACACCTGATTATGTGTGGTCGCGACAAAGGTGGCAATTTCAAACTCCTGACCAAAGCTGTCCGTCAGAAGGTAAAAAGTCTGACCCTCTGGGGTGAAGCCGCTCATAAGATCGAGGAGGTTTTGGGAGACAGCGCACGCACGCAAATAGCCGCCAGCATGAAGGATGCTGTGGCTGTTGCCTATGGTTCAGCCGTTTCAGGTGAGAGTGTTTTGCTGTCACCAGGTTGTACCAGCTTTGACATGTATAAAAACTACAAGGAACGCGGACTGGCGTTCTGCAGGACCGTAACCCAACGGAATTTCGGATGAACGCAAACACCCAATCCCAGGATCGCACCATGCGCTATGATGTCACGCTGCTTTTTTGCGTGTTGTTCTTGGTGGGGATTGGGATTGTCATGGTCTACAGTGCCAGTTCGGCGCTGGCCCTCAAGAAATTTGGTTCCGATACCTATTTTTTAAAGCGTCAGGCCCTATATGCATCCATGGGTCTTTTGGCTCTGGTTTTATGTGGCCATATTCCCCTGGGCATTTACCGATCTCTGACCTATCCCTTGCTAGGAATTGCCATAATTTTGCTATTGCTGGTGCCTTTTAGTCAACTCGGCATTACAGCTGGCGGCGCCAAGCGATGGCTCAGCTTTATGGGCGTATCATTTCAACCATCTGAGGTTGCGCGTCAGGCCATGATCCTTTATCTGGCCTATTCCATGAGTAAAAAACAGGATCAAATCAAAGAATTTTCCATCGGATTTCTACCGCATGTCATTGTTCTGGCCCTAATGACCGTGTTGATTCTTTTGCAGCCTGATTTTGGTTCGGCGATCATACTGGGAACCATCACCTGGATTCTGCTGTTTGTGGGCGGTGTCCGCTGGCGCTATCTATTATCCGCCATCCTGTTGATATTGCCGCTGGCCTATTATGTGCTGATAAATGCCGAATATCGGATCCGCCGGATCACCAGTTTTCTCGATCCCTGGCAGTATCCGACTGATGATGGATACCAGATTGTGCATTCCCTCATGGCCTTTGGCTCCGGCGGAATTTGGGGTGCTGGGATCGGTCAGGGATATCAAAAATTGTTTTATCTGCCGGAACCACATACAGACTTCATTTTTTCCGTAATTGGCGAAGAATTGGGACTTGTGGGTATCCTGGTGATTTTATGTCTGTACGCACTCATTTTATGGCGGGGCGTTCATATCGCCCGTAATGCCGACAACTCATTCGCAACTTTTATGGCCATGGGTATTACCGCGGCCATTCTGCTGCAGGTCTGTGTCAATATGGGCGTCACACTGGGCTTATTACCCACCAAAGGGTTGACGCTACCTTTTTTAAGTTATGGCGGTACATCCTTGTTGGTCAACATGGCATCCATCGGAATTTTGATGCATATCGGAGGTCGGCATGTTGCGAAGTAGGTCCCCATATAAACCCGGCTACAATTCTCAGGCTTGCTGTTTATACTTTGGAGCAGTGGTCCCTGGTGACCAAATCGTGGGTTGCGATCACCCCAAAACCGGGACGCATGCGGTTTCGCGGCCCCTTTCATTGGTCATCGCGGGCGGAGGAACCGGGGGTCATTTGTTCCCGGGTATTGCCGTGGCCGAACAAGTGTTGGGTTCGCATGCAGACAGCCAAATTCATTTCATCGGTACCGGCAACCCATTTGAAACCCGGGTTCTAAATCAAAAGGGTTTTGCGCATAAACGCATCCAGGTAAAACCATTGAAAGGCAAGACCAAATTTTACCAAGCCATGGCTTTAGCCACCATCCCTACCAGCGTGGTGGCATCCGTCAAGATTCTCCGACAAATACGTCCCGATGCTGTCTTGGGCGTGGGCGGTTATTCAGCCGGACCCGTTGTAATGGCCGCCTGGATTCTGGGCATCCCCCGGGCGCTGCATGAACAGAATATGATACCGGGTATGACCAATCGGTTCTTGGTATCACTGGCAAACCGGATCTATGTGTCCTTTGAGGACACTAAAATTCATGCTCAGGCGCATAAAATTAGATTAACCGGCAATCCGGTTAGAAAGGACATATTTAGGAGCAAGCAAGCAGATCGCCTATCCCTGGATTCATCACGGCAAAATCAGAACCTCATCACGGTCCTAATCATCGGCGGGAGTCAAGGTGCACATCGCATCAATATGACCATGATAGCAGCCTTGGCGCATTTTGAATCCAAACATAATCTGGCCTTTATTCATCAAACCGGTCTTGATGATGAAAGCGAAGTCAGTCAGGCCTACCGTGCCCATAATATGGTGGCCACTGTTCAGGCATTTTTCGATGATATGCAGAATTGCTACCACCAGGCAGACCTGGTGATCTGCCGGGCCGGTGCTTCCACCGTGGCGGAATTAGCACTTCTGGGCAAACGAGTCATATTTATACCCTACCCGTTTGCCGCCGATGATCATCAGGCCGTAAATGCCGGCCAGTTGGTAGCCGCCGGTGCAGCCGAAATGATCTTGGAAAAAGACTTGACGGCCAAAGGTCTGGCCAATGCCATCCAGACCCATATGCACGAACCCCAAAAAGGGCACATCATGGCGGCGAATTTAAAAAAACATGCCCGACCGCATGCAGCTCGGGATATTGTGGCGGACATTTATGAACTCGTTAGCAGTAAGCTGTAAGCAGATAGGAGCTCATAGACTAAGACTCAATGTTCAAAGATTATGTAGTCATAACAAGAAAAATTGGAGCGTTCGTAGGAAGTTCAAATTCAAGGCGTACGAGTTTTGTAATCATGAGGCGTACAAATAGTACGTTGAATTATTGCAAAACGAAGCACAACGCAGAAGTTGGGCTTTTTACGAAGACCTTAAAGGCATAGTATGTATCATAAAAAGTACCACATCCACTTCGTCGGCATCGGCGGCATCGGCATGAGCGGTATTGCCGAGCTGTTGATCAATCTGGGATATACTGTTTCTGGATCGGATCTGCAGCAATCCGATATCACCCATCGTCTTAAAGGTTTCGGTGCCATAGTTCATGCCGGGCATCAAGCCGACCATATCGAGGGTGCCGACGTGGTGGTCATCTCATCGGCGGTAAAAGCCAGTAATCCCGAAGTCATGGCGGCCCATCAAATGAATATACCCGTGATTCCCCGAGCTGAAATGCTGGCTGAACTGATGCGCCTTAAATACAGTGTCGCCATCGCCGGGGCCCATGGCAAAACATCCACAACCTCGATTGTATCTGCTGTTTTAGCCGAAGGTGGCTTGGATCCGACGGTGGTTATCGGCGGCAAACTTAAAAGCATCGGCACCAATGCCCTACTGGGACAAGGCGATTTTATTGTGGCTGAGGCTGATGAAAGTGACGGATCCTTTCTTAAAATGTCTCCGGCCATTGCCGTTGTTACCAACATCGATCGGGAGCATCTGGATCATTATGCCGATCTTAGTGAAATCAAAGCCGCCTTTCTACGCTTTATTCAAAGGGTTCCTTTTTACGGGCTGGGTGTACTGTGTTTGGACAACGAACACATTCAGGAACTCATCCCCAGTATTAAAAATCGTTTTATCACCTATGGCATGAATTCTCAGGCCGATGTTCAGGCTAAGAACGTTCGCTTCGAGGGACTCAAGAGTTGCTTTGAGGCTTACTATCAAGGAAACCGTTTGGGGCAGATTAGGCTCAACCTTTCAGGCTACCACAACATATCCAATGCCATGGCCGGGATCGCTGTGGGCCTTGAACTGGACCTTCCCTTTTCAGTTATAAAATCAGCTTTGGAAAAGACCGAAGGGGTTCAACGCCGATTGGAAATCCAAGGTGAATGCGATGGTATCATTGTTATCGATGACTACGGACACCACCCCACCGAAATAAAAGCCACGCTGCAAGCTCTAAATGATGCCTGGCCCAAACGTCGTAAGGTGGTAGTATTTCAACCCCATCGTTATACCCGAACCCAGGCCCTGTTTGATGATTTTACGCGTGCCTTTTATCAATCAGATGTACTCTTGGTTCTGCCCATATATGCGGCCGGTGAAGCCGTGATTGCCGGTGTGAACGGTCATGATTTGTGTGACGGCATCATGGCCCACGGTCATAAGGAAGTCATTTGTACCAACAGTATCGACGCCACGGTTCGAGCATTACAACAGATTCTCAAAAGTAAGGACATCCTGCTGACCCTTGGCGCCGGAGATGTTTGGAAGGTAGGCGAAAACATTATAGAGACAGGTTTGAAGGGATGAAGGGGTGGCGGGTTGCCGGGGTACCTAACCCTCAACCCCTCCAAACCTAAACCCTCCAACCCTGTAATTTGAATATGTTGCTAACCGATACACATAAACGCTGGCTGAAAGATCGATTCGGTTCCCGGGTTCGCTTTGACGAACCCATGTCCCAGCATACCTCCTTGCGGGTGGGCGGGCCAGCTGATGCGTACATCGCGCCACGGCAACCTTCGGATTTGGCCGCCCTCTGTCAGTGGTGCCAGCAAAATGATTTACCCAGCTTGATCATTGGCAATGGCACCAATTTACTGGTCCTGGACGGCGGCCTAGGCGGCATCGTTATTTCCCTTAAAGCTTGCTACAAGGATCTGCAGCATACGCTAAGTGAAAATGGAGAGGCCCGGATCTCAGCTGGGGCCGCCATTTCCTTAAGTGCGCTTTGTAACTATGCCATCCGCCATGACATTAAGGGCCTTAATTTTGCCCTGGGCATACCCGGAACATTGGGTGGGGCCATTATGATGAATGCCGGCACTGCCACAGGTTGCCTAGGAGATGTCGTCAATGAAGTAAAGGTCCTGACCGCAGGCGGAAATATTGAGCAGTATAACCAAAAAGACTTGGTTTTTGGTTACAGACATTTGACGTGGGTTTTTGAAAACCAAACTACAGCCGCCGTCATGCCAATTATTTTGGAAGGTAAGCTGCAACTCTCGGTTGCTGATGGGACCAAACTGAAAACCGAAGCCGACGCCATATTGAAGGCCCGCGCCAGAACGCAACCGCTGCATCAGCGCAGCGCCGGCTCTTTCTTTAAAAATCCGCCGGCCGGGCTTACCGCCGGTGAGCTTATTGATCGGGCCGGTTTGAAGGGCATGCAAATGGGCGGCGCCCAGATATCGAGGCAGCATGCCAATTGGATCGTCAATACGGGCAATGCTACCGCTACAGATATCATTGAATTAAAAGATCTAATCCAGTCCAAAGTAATGAATCTTTACAAGGTCGAACTGGAACCCGAGGTGCAAATTGTTGGCACGTAAGAAAACACGCAAGAACTATTTTAAAAACAGCTCGGCCAAAAGACAAGCGCGGCGGTTGCAGTATCTGAAAGGTATCGCCAAGATTGGCTCGGGTCTGTTGCTGGTTGCTGCCATGAGCTTTGCCTTCATCTTTAGCTACGATATTTTTACTCAGTCTGATTATTTTAACACCCGGGAAATCAGCGTAACGGGATGTGAACGCTTAGACCAACAGGGAGTCATCGACCAAGCCAAGTTGGACCTGGGTTTGAATATTTTCTCGGTAAATTTGATGACCACACGCAAACGCCTGTTGGCCCATCCCTGGATATCGGAAGCTGACGTTAGCCGCGAAATTCCAAAGGGCATCCATATTCGCATTCGAGAACATGAACCTTTGGCCATTATTGATATGGGGCGCAAATTTCTACTTAATCGCAAGGGCGAAATCTTTAAAGAATGGCACCTGACCGATCCCGTGAGTCTACCCAATGTTTACGGCCTAACCTTCTCAGATTTAAACGTGGGCAGTCGGCCGGTTAATCGACCATTTAAAGCGGTCATGGCTGTATTAAAACTCGGCCTGCAAAGCAACAGCCTCATCGCCAATCGGAATATAAAAAGCATCCACGTCGACAAGGACATTGGCTTGACGGTTTACGCCGACAACCGTCTGGGGGCCCTCAAACTGGGCTATGGTGATTACCGCGACAAATATAAACGCTTGGAGGAAGTGCTGGCGTATTTAGAAACCAAGGAAAAGATTTCGGCCATGAAATCGATCGACCTGAACAATCTCGATCGCATTGTCGTCAATCTCAATATGGATAAATCCCCCGCCGTGGGACACAAGGAGGTGTAAGGTGCAGGGTCATGAAAATATCGTTGTGGGTCTGGATATCGGTACAACAAAAATCTGTGCAGTCGTGGGAGAAGTATCCAACGAGGACGTCAATATCATCGGAATTGGCACAAGTCCTTCTATTGGGCTGCGTAAAGGCGTCGTTGTAAATATCGAATCCACCGTAGATTCCATCAAAAAGGCCGTTGAAGAGGCCGAGCTGATGGCTGGATGTGAAATATCATCTGTTTATGCTGGCATTGCCGGCGGCCATATCACCGGATTCAACAGCCGGGGTATTGTGGCCATCAAAGGCTCCGAAATCACTCAGAACGATGTGGAACGTGTCATTGATGCGGCCCGCGCCGTAGCCATCCCCATGGACCGTGAGGTTATTCATGTTCTACCCCAAGAATATATTGTCGATGAACAAACCGGTATCCAAAATCCGGTGGGCATGGCCGGTGTTCGGCTAGAAGCAAAAATCCATATCGTCACCGGTGCGGTCACATCAGCTCACAACATTGTAAAATGCGCCAATCGTTCCGGCCTGGATGTCTGTGACATCGTATTGGAATCGTTGGCCTCGGGCGAGGCTGTCTTAACCAATGAAGAAAAGGAACTTGGATCGGCACTGCTTGATCTGGGTGGCGGCACATCTGACCTGGCGGTTTTCTCCGCAAAAAATATCAAGCATACCTTTGTCCTCAGCCTGGGCGGGAATAACCTAACCAATGATATCGCCATTGGGCTCAGGGCGCCTTTGGCCGAAGCAGAAAAAATCAAAACCCGCTATGGCACTTGCGATGCCAGCAGCATCAGCAGCGATGAGACGCTCGAAGTGCCCGGCATGGGTGGGCGCGAACCTAAAAAACTACCCAGGCAAATACTGGGTGAAATATTAGAACCGCGGATGGAAGAGATATTTTCGCTGATCCAAAGGGAAATATACCGAGCCGGCATGGAAAATATGGTTAATTCCGGCATGGTGCTGACAGGCGGTACAGCTCTGCTGGAAGGGATTGGTGATGTGGCCGAATCCATATTCAACCTGCCGGTGCGTATTGGCAAACCAAGTGGCATCAGTGGTTTAGTGGATGTGGTTAACAATCCCATGTATGCCACGGGTGTGGGATTGGTAATGTATGGTGTTCGCAACCAACCCTCCAAAAAATTCCGGATTCGGGACAAACATATATTTAACGGCGTTATGAATCGCATGCGCAAATGGTTTAAGGATGTAATTTAACTTTACAACAGCCTGAACGCCTAAATAGCTATGAGTTGGATCCATGAGTTCTCGAACCTTAATATTAACATAGAAATTAAAAGGTGTTTTACTAGTTAGACCCAGTAGTATCCGGTTAGATCCTTGCATGTAGGATCTGATGTTCCTGTTCTTT
>CAZWEO010000044.1:0-36764 GCA_964633115.1 uncultured Desulfobacterales bacterium | reverse complement strand
ATTAAGAATCTGTTTCAATAAAACTTGCAGTTTAAAAGGTTCACCTAATCTTTCAATGTGTCCTGTATTAAAGGCCGAACCTGGGCTATTTTTTCGAAATCGTTGTCTTGGTGTAGCAGTAAAGCACCATGTTCCAGGGCCAACTGGGCAATACAACAATCAATGGGACTGAATACCGTAAGGCCTTTACCTCTGAGCTCAAAGAAAATTCTGGCCGCCCCCGACCAAGTGGCCTCGGTTGTCTCTAGGTAAATCTGGGTTGACAAATACCTCTCCAGCAGGTCCCATTCACGCTGATCTATTGCGCCTTGAAGCAGTTCCAACTGATTGAAGCGGCTTAAGACATAGGTCTGGTTCTGGACGCGTTTTGTAAAAACACGTGCGACTTCACCGGTTTTATCCCTAAAAACTGCGATCCAGACCGAAGTGTCCACCAGAATCATACGCGCATCTTTCTTAAGGATTTATGATCATAGTCTTCATTAAGTTCAATCAAACCGGCCAAATCAGTCATATCTTTACGTTTCTTTAATCGGATAAAGGCCCGTAGAGCTTCATGAACCAGATCTTTTTTTGTTTTAGATGTACTGACGGAAAACGCTTCGGCTAGTAATTGATCGTCAATAACGATATTGGTACGCATTCTTATCTCCTCTCTACCATGATTCCAGATTGGCGATTCTACAGCATCTCATATTATACACACACCATACACATCGTACAAGAAAAAAAAAGGAGAAGCAAAAGCTTCTCCTTTTATGAACTATATTTTTTGCAGCAACGCTGCCATCACAGAAAATAGAATTGCGACCGCAATTCTATTTTCTGTCGATGTACGCGTTGTATGCCATGGCTGTGGTTCGATACACCAGATGGGCCAATTTGGAGTAAGCAATGAAAAAAAACAGACTCCAGACAAACATCAGGTGAATATAGTAGATGGCATATGACAGGAATGCCAGGTCGAGCAGACGCGTGACTTGAGCCAGCATACCGGTTACACCCAGCGCCAGGGCCCAAATCAACAGCCACCAGTCCTTGTAGGCCGAGACTTGGTCTTTTTTGGCAAGCCGGCTGCGAATCATCAGCAGACTACCGATGATCAGGGCCACAGCACTCACATTCGCTAACCATTTGACTGGATTGAGCTGGGAATAAGGTCCGTGGATCTGTAGACCATAGATAGCCACAAAGAAGATGCTCGTGACAATAAACAGCCCCACAAATCCAAACAAGACCATCATATGCGCGGTGGAGCGTTCCTTGTTTTCAGAACATTCGTTGAATTTATCGTGCCTGATTATGGTGAGGATAATGCTGATCAACCCTAGAATCATCCCCTTGGGATCGATCTTCTCGATATCGGTCTTACCATCCTGTAATGCGTTTTGGTGCATATCGGCCAGAAACCGCTTTAGACCGAGGGCAAAGGTGGCCGCGGTCCAAATAGCCGCTGGCAGCATCACAATATCCACCAACCAGGTGGAAAAGAAATGGCCATGCACGATACGGTCCCCTTCGGGCGTAAAGTCGAGCAGACCCGTGATCAATCCGATGATCAGAAAAAGAACGGCCGGGATGCCCAATACCACCGGCAGCATCTTGGGATCGTTGACAATCCGGCTAATGGCTTTCACCGGTCCGTATTCGGCCACGGCATATGCCCGAATAGCCCCCAGCACATCACCGGGTTTGGCCCCGCGCGGGCAAAGTGTGGTGCAGTCGCCACAGTTATGGCAAAGCCAAATATCGCCATTGCCCACCAACTTGTCTTTCAATCCCCATGAGGCTGCGATCATTTCCTTTCTCGGAAAAGGTCGGTTGTCAGGAGAAATCGGACAGGCCACCGAGCAGGTTGCACACTGAAAACATTTTTTCAGATCAGCGCCACCCAGACCTTTTACTTCATTAATAAAGCCTACATCAGGCTCGAGTATATATGTTTCCGTCATCTAATACCTCCTATTTCAATGACTTGCAGATGTTCACCACCGTGTGAACGATCATTTCTTGATTAGAAGCCCTTAAACGGGTTGGGGCCAAGATCTTCAATCATTTCCACAAATTCGTTCACAATTTTCGGTATCTTGTCATATTCATCAATGGCGATCTGAAACTGGGTAACGCGTTCCTCTTCCAGCGCCAGACTCGATAAGGCATCACCGATTTTCTTCATACGAACATCGGCAAGTTCGCTACCCTTAACAAAATGACATTGATAGTCGTCGCCATGCTTACAACCCATCAGAAAGACACCGTCCATTCCCTGTGAAAGGGCGTCCTTGATCCAGATAACATTGACGGATCCCAGGCAGCGCACTGGAATGAAGCGAACATCCGCCGAGTACGACATCCGGTTAAGGCCCACAATATCAAGGGCTGGATAGGCATCATTCTCACATACCAGTCCCAGAATACGCATGGGTGGATCATCGTAATCATCTTCTGAGGGTACTTGGACAGATTTAACCATCGATCCGATACTGTCGATATTGTAATCGGCAAAACCGATGATTCGTTCCGGGCAAGCGCCCATGCAGGTACCGCACCGACGGCAGCGGGTGGGGTTGGGCTTGGGTGTTCCCTTTTCGTCATCATCCAAAGCACCGAAAGGACATTCCTCCGTGCAGCGCTTACATTGGGTGCAGCGTTGGAAAAAGAAGTCCGGAAAGGTCATATCTCCCGAGCGCGGATGTACTGAGACACCGCGATTTGAAGATTCCAAACATTGAATCGCCTTGAGTGCCGCGCCCGTGGCGTCTTCCATGGATTCTTCCACGGTAAGCGCACGTCGAATTCCGCCAGCAGCATAGATACCGGTGCGCTGGGTTTCATATGGAAAACAAATAAAATTGGAATCGGCATATTCCTGAAAAAGCGCATTATCCCGGAAACCCGGTCCCTGACGATAAGCCAAATTGACCACCGGATCATCCTTGGTTGCCGGCACCATGCCTGTGCCCAGAACCACCAAATCGGCTTTAACCTGAATCTTTTCACCCAGGAGGGTATTTTCGGCTTCAACAATCAGCCCTTTGCCATTTTTCGATACTGCTGTGACCTCGCCCTTTGTCATGAATATGCCGGGATCCTGTTGCAGGCTTTTATAAAAATTCTCATTCAGTCCGGGCGTCCGCATATGCTGATAAAACACAAAAGCCTTGCCTTCAGGATAGTCCTCACGCACATATTTGGCTTGCTTTAGGGCCACCAGGCTGGTGACTGCGCCGGCATAATCAAAATCGCTGTCATCGCCGCCACCGGGGCTCTGGATAAATACCACCGACTCGGCGTCCTTACCGTCCGACGGGCGGGTAATGCTGCCTCGTTTGGCGATGGCTTCAAACTGGGCATTGGTGACCACATCCGGCAATTGACCATATCCCAGATGGCCGAATTCACCCGACTCCGGCTCGTAGGGCCGCCATCCGGCTGCCAGGATAACAGCGCCAAAACTTTCGCCTTGTGGATCAAAACTTAGAATATCGTTTTTGCCTTCGTTGTATTCCAGATATTTTTCATGCAATTGCTCGGCGGTCAGTTCCTTACCCTTGTCATCCACCTTCATCTCTTCCGGTAGGGGATAAGGGACGTCAAACTCAATCTTTTCGCCCGGCTTTTTTAGGGTAACAATAAAATTGCCCGGTTCACCAGCGATGCGTGCTGCAACGGTTTCCGTCCGGACCATAATCTTGTCAGACCCTTCGACATTTTGGATCATCTGGTTGACTACCGGCGATGTCAATTCTTCATAAGGGCTTTCTGTGGGCAATTGTTTTCGCCAATGATTGGCATGCCCGCCCAAAACTGCCTCTTTTTCAATAATGGTAACCTCATAACCGGTTTTAGCAGCATCCAATGCTGCCGACATACCGCTGATACCGCCACCGATTACCAGAATCTTGGAACTGTAATTATCCAGCTTATACGGTTCCGGTAGATCGACTTTCTCAACCCGCGCCATACCCATGCGGATATAATCCTGGGCCAGCATTTCCAAGCGGTCAAAATGTTCATCATCACCCTTCTGCTCCTCGGTCAAGGCCGGGAATTCAGATCGCGGATGCGACCAAACCACTTGTTCACGTAGATTTACACGGTCAACGATACAGCCGTCGAACCGGAAGGTATCAAAATTGACCCTTCTGGAACAGGCCGCGATAACGAGGGTATTGGTGCCATCAGCGATATCTTTATTCAGCAGATCGACACCATCTTTGCCACAAAGGAACGGATGTGTCTT
The DNA here is from genome assembly GCA_964633115.1 of uncultured Desulfobacterales bacterium. Lineage (GTDB taxonomy): Bacteria > Desulfobacterota > Desulfobacteria > Desulfobacterales > B30-G6 > B30-G6. Next base: position 32,521 of record CAZWEO010000044.1, on the reverse strand, counting down.
GACCGGAGTGCCCTCCTCCTCTGGGATCTCACACAAGGCCTTCATGTCCAGAGCATCCCCGATGCCACATCCTTCACATATATACACACCATACTTTTTATCCATGGATAACCTCCTACCTGTTCACCAAGGTCTGAATGGCTTTTAAGGCCATTCCGGTTGCGTTCTGATTGGATGAAACAACGTCCGCCGGTTTATTGGCACACCCAGCTGCGAACATACCGCCTGCTTCAAAGTCATTGAGAATAAAGCCATCTTCGTTGTACTTCAAATCGGCAGGTAGTTTCGCATTGGCCGCTGTTGGTTGCATACCGGTCGCCAGAACCGCCATCTCAACCGTTTGATGAACTTTTTCACCGGTTACCGCATTTTCCGCAACCACCGTGATATTTTTGCTATTCGGATCTTCACTGACTTCGGCAACTTTGCCTTTTATAAAGAAGACATTCTCATCTTCTTTGATCCGTTTATAGAACTGCTCATAGCGGTAGCCGGGTGCCCGCAGATCGATATAAAATATGTATATTTTGGCATCCGGATAGCGCTCACGGATATAAGTGGCGTGCTTGAGTGAAGCCATGCAGCAGATATAGGAACAATAGGGTAGATGATTCTCATCTCTGGATCCAGCACACTGAACAAAGGCGATGCTTTCAATATCTTTTTTGTCCGACGGCCGTTGGATGATACCCTTGGTGGGGCCATTCGGCGAAGCCAAGCGTTCCAACATCATGTTGGTGATTACGTTTTCATATTGGCCATAGCCGAGGTTATCAATTTTGGTGGCATCATAGGGTTCCCAACCCGTTGCCCAGACCAAGGAGCCTACTTTGAAATTAACACTCTTGGCCTCCATGGACAGATCGACGGCATCATATTTACAAGCCTCCTGGCACCGGGTGGCATCCTCGCTACCGATGATTTCTGGCGCCAGCACATACCTGGCCGGAAATGCCATTTCAAAGGGCTGGTAGGCTGCCTTGATTTTCTGCATACCAAAATCATACTCGCTGTCAATCTCGCTTGTACAGGCTTCCGCGCAATCACCGCAACAAGTACAACTTTCATTTACGTAGCGGGGATTCAATTTGACGGAAACATCGTAGTTCCCCGGAGAACCGCTGACGTTCTCCACCTCGGCCATCGTAAAGACTTTAATTTTGGGGTTATCTTTAATGCGTCGAAAATTTATTTCCAAGCCGCAGGTTGGCGGACACAATTTGGGGAAATATTGATTCAGTTGTGTCACTCTCCCACCGAGGTAAGGATTTTTCTCGACCAGGAACACTTCATACCCCACTTCGGCGGCCTCAATGGCGGTGGTTAGCCCGCTGATCCCGCCACCCACAACCATGATACTTTCACTAGCAGGGGCTCCTTTGTCATCTGTCATGCTATCCCTCCGTGCAATAGTGGTTTCTGATTGACTTCAAGTGATATCCCTTTTCGAAAAAAGGTTTCCGTGACCAAAAGATCCGGCACAGAATTTATCCCATAAGTTTTAGTATATTCGGTATCATAAATTACGAAATCCGAATATCGAAATTCGAAACAAATTCAAATATCAAATGTTCAAATGACGCATGTAACCTGTAAAAGCTGGAAGACTATCTGTTTGGATCATTCGAATTTATTTCATTCGGTCTTGTTTAGGATTTCGATATTCGTGCTTTGAATTTAATTCTCTTGTTGTTGTTTCCAAACCTTTTGGATACCACCTGAAACCAGGATGTTTGACCTGAATTGAGCGATTTTTCGCTTGATCTGCACCCATCCCTTGCGGCGAAAGGTTCGCAAAAAGCCTCGACAGATCCATTGGTCTGCCTATGTTTTTTGCGAACCCTACGCCATCAATGTCTCGGCACATCTCTTCGGGAAAAATCGCTCAACCCAGGCCTTAACAAAAACCTCCAGGCGTCTTGCGACACCTGGAGGCGTATGTCTTCAACTAAGCAACTGCTGACCTGTGATTAATCGGCAATGATCTGGACGTAGTCTCTCTTGAACACATCCCATTCGCCTGATTTTGGATCGTATTTGGAGTTCACAAATGCGAACCAGTTCTCATCATCCTGGCCAGGATAATCAGCTTGATAATAGAACCCGGGATAACGGGTTTCTTTCCTGAACGAGATGTGGCGCAGATGTGATTCCACGGTCCAGATGCGGTGATAGATTTCCCAACACCGCATGAGCTCATGCAGGTCGCCGGCAGCCAGTTTTTCGCAGTCTTCACGCATGACAGCCAGCAGGTCCATGATAATTTCCAGGTTCTTGCTGGTGGTCAGGTAATAGGTTGCGGTTCCACCACCATATTCATGGGTGGCCTTCATCAGCCGCAGTGCCATTCCGGAAGGCTTGACATATTCCGGGTTGACATCTTCCATGGTGGTGTATTCGTAGTTGTCCAGGTAGGTGCGAACGGGTTTGTACACCAGGTCGACCAGCTCTTCGCTGGACTGAGCCAATGCCGGTGAATAATCAGCATGATCATTGGCATAACGCACACACTGCTTGACAGCCATACGGCCTTCGGCATGTGATCCGGAAGAAAACTTGTGACCGGATCCGCCAACACCGTCACCGGAAGTAAACAGACCGTTGACGGTAGTCATGCGGTTGTAAACTTTGCCGTTGTCGGCTTTGACTTTATAGGAGTCCGGCACCCAGTCATAATCCGGGCCCGAGGTCCACAGGCCGCAGCAACCGGAATGGGATCCCAGCAGATACGGTTCGGTGGGCATAACTTCAGAATTTTTCTTTTCCGGCTCGGTATTGGTGGCACACCACAAGTTGGCCTGGCCACAGGTCATGTCAAGGAAATCTTCCCAGGCTTCTGCTTCCAGATGCTTGAGCTCTTTCTTGTCCATGGTTTTACCAAGCTCTGCCAGTGCACTCACGGTATCCATAATGATGGGCCCGCGACCTTCTTTCATTTCAAACAGCATCAGATGGTTACGCAGACAGGTGGGCGTAATCGCAGCGGTACCATAGGGTGCATATTTTTCAAGCTCTGCCTTGGCAGCATCACTGCCGGCAAAGGCTTCGCCCAAGCCGTTGAGGGTTTTGGCCTTGAACAGCAGGAACCAAGCACCAACAGGTCCATACCCATCTTTAAAGCGGGCCGGGGTGAAACGATTTTCCATCATGGAAAGTTCAGCACCCACTTTCATACACATGGTGTAGGTAGAACCGGCATTCCATACCGGATACCATGCACGGCCTTTACCTTCGCCCACTGAACGTGGCTGATAAATATTGACCGCGCCACCGCAGGCAACCATCATGGATTTACATTTGATGATATAAACTTTGTTCTCACGCGTGGAAAAACCAACCGCGCCGGCGATCTGATTCTCTTTGTTGGCATCCAACAAAAGCTCAACGATGAAACAGCGCTCCAGAACATTGTCGTCACCAATGGCTTTTTTGGCAGCTTCGGCCACGATCCGTTTGTAAGATTCACCATTGATCATGATCTGCCATTTACCGGTACGGACAGGCTGGGCACCAGCTTTCAGCGTTCCCATCTTCTGGCCTTTTTTACCGTCCAGGTTTTTGCCTTCTTCGGTTTTCTTCCAGACCGGCAGGCCCCATTCTTCGAACAGATGCACGGAATCATCCACGTGGCAACCCAGGTCATATATCAGGTCTTCACGGACGATGCCCATCAGGTCGTTACGCACCATGCGCACGTAATCTTCCGGCGAGTTGTCGCCGATATAGGTGTTGATGGCGGACAGGCCCTGTGCAACCGCGCCGCTTCTTTCCATGGCGGCCTTGTCGCACAACAGTACGGTCTGATCGTCGCCCAACCATTTTTTAACCTCGAATGCAGAGCCGCAAGCGGCCATACCGCCACCGACGATCAAAACGTCGACTTCGCGCTCTTCAACTTCGGGGTCTCTTATAGCTTTGAGTTCTCCCATAGGTTTGTTCGGTAATGCCATATTAAATCCTCCTTAAACTATTGATTCCTATATTTTTATTCGAATGCTATTTGGAACAATTAGACCGTTTGAGGTGTCGGGATGGTATAACCATCGGCCTCTTCGGTCGAAAGCAGGCCGCTCTCAATATCCTGGCCCTTCAGATCCGCATACTCATTGGCTGCGCCTTCCGGTGTGGTTCGGATGGGGAACTTAAAACGTTTGATGGTTCCGTTTCTGAACTTACAGGTCCACATAACATCCTCAGTACCCAGCATTGGCATTACACTACTTCCCAAAGGTACAAAGTCAGAATAACCCCTTACTTCGATGGCTTGCGTGGGGCAGATTTTGACACATGAAAAACACTCCCAACATTGATCCGGTTCTTGATTGTAAGCCTTCATTTCATTGGGCTCGAGAACCATAAGGTCGTTGGGACAAATGTACATACATGCGGTTTTATCCCCGCCTTTACAGCCGTCACATTTTTCCGAAATTACAAAACTTGGCATTTAATGCACCTCCTAAAGTTAACATTGTTACAACTTGTTGTTGAACATCTACTGAATGGTTTTTCAACCTTTTTGATTAACGCAAACACCTCCCTTCTCTTCCCATTTTTTTCTTTACTGATATTGTGGATACCTTCTCGTTTTTTATGGATCCTTTTTAGTGATGATCACACACACATGGAGCAAAATCGGCTAGTTGCTCCCATCACCGCTTTAATTTTTATTAGCTTTTCAACAGGTTATCTTGCTTAATTTCTGTAAAAAAATCAGCAGGATACCCTGCGCCAAGGTAGAATGCATATCACCCAACATTTTTCTTGTCAAGTACTTTCGAACCGCCTGATTTCAAAGCTTTAAATAAGGCTAAAGACTCGCTGTTCGCTTCAACATGTTGGTGTTTGTACTTATTGCTATACAATATATACGCGGCTACGAAATTGAAAATCGGTGATATTGGTTGTCAAATTTTAGTTTGTTTTCTACCGATAGGCAGCTGTGTTTCTAAATAAAAAAGCCTATACTTTTTTCAACGATTCTCAATCGGAACAATTTATGACAACCGGGATAATTGGGTTGACAGCGCCACCATGTAAATCCACAATAGCGTTAATGGAACCAGATCTTTCACCCATGAGGATTAATGCAGCCTTTCGATTTGCTTGCACACCTCAAGTGCCCTGTTTTAACGCATGTTGTCGCGATCTGAACCAAATGTTAACACCTTACGATATTCTTAGGTTGAAAAACTGCCTGCAAATGCCTTCGTACCGATTCCTGCAGGATTTTACCCAGCAACATGACGGGCCAGACAGCGGATTGCCGATTATTACACTCAAGCCCCAAGACACCATCGATCTTTTATGCCCCTTTGTTACCCCGGCAGGTTGTCGTGTATACCCGGATCGGCCGGCCTCCTGCCGCATCTACCCACTTGCACGCGCCATCACCAGAAATCGCGAAAGCGGTTCGGTTAAGGCCCATTTTGCCCTCTTGAAGGAAGCCCATTGCTGCGGCCACCAACAAAATGGAACCCAAACCGTCAAACAATGGATCGCATACCAGGAGCTTGCGGAATATAATCGGCACAACGACAAGCTGATTGAAACCATCACGCTAAAAAACCAACATAAACCCGGCCCTTTGGACCTGATATCCCGGCAGCAATTCCACCTGGCCATGTATGATCTGGATAATTTTCGGGAAAAGCTTTTGAATGGGAATTGGCTGTCAGATATGACCCTGCCCGAGGACTTGGTGCAAGGTGCCCTGGATGATGATCTTGCTTTGTTACATATCGGTTATATCTGGACTGCTACCAATATTTTCAACATCGCGCCTTCAGCGGCTGCGGATTTGTTTGGTGGGGATATGCCAAACCGATAACCGGATCCAATCAAACCCAAACCGCATCAAGGCCACATCATCTTTACGCATTTTTTTGAGCAGCTCGGTTTTAACCTTGTATCGTTTTAACAAACTGCTGTCGAAAACAAAGGATCTGAATGCATCCATATTATAACTGGCCATGAAGGCCATCTTGGCGCGCCTCCCTTGGGGACCTTCACTGCCCCAGGGGTCGTTTTGAAACAGACGCTTGACCTCGGACCACTGTTTGGCCATTGTCTGATGCCTGTCTGCTTCCTGGTCGCGGGCCCAAGATTGAAGCGTCCATTGATCGTCTGCTTGAGGTCCCAAACAAAAATCAGGTGGCCGTAAAAAACCAATTAGCTCCGGGTGCAGACCGTCGACATCATATTGCAGCCCGTATTCAACGGGGAACGTTCGGCAGGTAAACGGCCGCTGTGTATATACGCGACAGCCCTCGGTTTCGGAAAAGATACAGTCTCGTTCTGAATTCTCCGACATTTTAAGGAGAACGTCCGGAAAATGATTGCCCTTCCGCATGATAATGTCCACATATTGGTCCAAAAACGTTTCGGATGATATGCCCAGAACGTGTTTTAATCGGATAACATCATATGGATAAAGAAATAAGTTTAGATTGCGGCAGCATTGATTAAAACAAGCAAGTCCGGGTCGGCACCTGAACAAGAAAGTATCTATCCGACCCAGCCGCTTGCCGGGCACATTTGGCATATCTTCAAGCTTAATGGTTTTCATAATTATTCGAGGTCATCCCTTGATGATTCTTTTATGGCTCATCGTCATCCTGCTTTATACCTATATTATAATACCTGAATCTGGCAATAGTCGGGTTTACAATCACCCCCCCGCGACTTATTTTATCAGACAAATCCAAGCGAAACGATTCATAAAACCGGCACCTAACTATAATTAACCTCAACGATGCAGGTTAAAACTAACTTGTAAAGTATAAAGGCATAGCATGAACGGACATCACCTCATCCTCGGTAAGTGCCGTGACTATTTAAGCGGCGAAGCCGTAGCCGACACCCATGATGAGCGATACCGCCAGTCCCTGGCAAAACTTCTGGTTGAAAAGCGGGGCTACCAAAAACCAGATCTCGAGGCGCACCAGGAACTCAAGGTGTCAGCCGGAGACAAGTGCGCCCTGATTCGCATTGATCTGTCAGTTGTCCTAGAAAACCGGATAGCCATGATCGTTCGATACGGCCCCGGATCCTTGGTTACCCGTCATCGGCCGTCCATTGCAGCGTCCCGTCTGCTAGCGCCATATCAGATACCGGTGGTCGTTGTAAGCAATGGGGAAGATGCCGACATCCTGGATGGTAAAACCGGCCAGGTGATCGCACACGGCCTTAAATCGATTCCGTCCAGGCAGGCGCTGTTGACGCAAATTCAAAGTCAGGAATTACAAGTGATACCGGACGAAAGCATTGAACGCGAGCAGCGGATCTTGTATGCTTATGATGTGGATGATAGCTGTCCCTGCGATGATACCGTCTGCCGCTTGTGAACCTTTGTGGTATAAAACGGACAAACAGAATCCAATACGAAGGGTATTCAAACGGTTGACAACCTACAGCCTTCAGCCTAACCACCTAATCGCCTAAAATTTAACAGCCTAACGCTCATGAACAACGAACAATTTATGCAAATCGCCTTGAAAGAGGCCCAAAAAGCATTATTATGCGGGGAATTTCCGGTGGGCTGCGTTTTGGTTCATCGGGAACAGGTTATCGCCACCGGATCTCGAATTGGAACAGCCCAAGGTGGTAAAAATGAAACTGATCATGCGGAAATGTTAGCGCTGCGCCAATTATCTGCGACCAACATTGATTGCGATCCGGCGGAGATAACGGCGTATTGCACCCTAGAACCGTGCTTAATGTGTTTCGGCGCCTCTATGATTGCCAGTATTGGACATATTGTATTTGCATATGAAGATGTTATGGGCGGCGGTACCGGATGTGATCTTCAGTCGCTACCGGCAATATATAAAGAAAGCGATATTGAGGTAATTCCAGGTGTTCTGCGGGCTGAAAGCCTGGCGCTTTTCAAAACCTTTTTCTCGAATCCGGCCAACACATATTGGAAAGGAAGCTTGCTAGAGCGCTACACCCTCTCCCAGTAAGGATATTAATTTTTTATTGCATTTTTTTGTTGCATTTCTTAATGTTGTTATATAATCCACTTGCAAAAAAAGGAAGTTAGGGTACTATCGGTTCCCTGCGCCATAATTTGGCAGGTGGAAATTTAAACCGAGTAGAATATTCATTACCAATAAGGAGGTGAAGGTATAGCTTTTCCAAGACGACCAAACAGACCAATTAGATCGGACAGAACCAATATCAACAACAGAATCAGGGCAAAAGAAGTCAGGGTCATTGACCCGGATGGAAATCAGGTCGGTATCATCCCGACCTACAAAGCGCTCGCCATCGCCGGCGATTTTGGTCTCGATCTGGTTGAGGTTTCTCCGAACGCAAGCCCCCCTGTTTGTAAGATCATGGATTATGGCCGTTACAAATACGAACAGACCAAAAAACAGCAGGAGGCCAAAAAGAAGCAGAGTACCTTCCAGGTCAAGGAAATTAAGATCAGGCCCAAGACAGGCGAACACGATATCCAGGTGAAGTTGAACCATATCAGCCGGTTTATCGAAAAAAAGGACAAGGTTAAGGTTACGGTCATTTTCCGGGGTCGTGAAATCACGCTTTCAGATCGTGGACGCGAACTATTGATTCACATCGCACAAGAGGCCGACGAATATGCCAGTATTGAGCAACCCCCTAAATTTGAGGGTCGCACCATGACCATGGTACTGGCACCCAAATAGCATTTTCAAACAGAATTTGGCGAGATGTCGATAAGCGCATAACGCCTTAAAACTTGTGATTAAAATCTGGCGTGAGCGATGAGGTATTGCAAGCTCACGCCATCTATATTTAAGGAAAGAGTTTAACATGCCAAAAATTAAAACGAATCGATCCGCAGCCAAGCGGTTTAAAAAAACAGGAACCGGTAAATACACATTTTCAAAATCACATTCCAATCACATATTGACCAAAAAAACTACCAAGCGAAAACGCTCATTGCGGCAGGGTCAAATCATTAAGAAATCAGATTTAAAGGAAATCAAATTGCTGCTCCCCAACGGATAATATACACCAATGATCGTGTTCGCATTTAGGAGGATATTAAATTATGCGAGTTAAAAGAGGTTATAAAGCTAGAAGAAGAAGAAAAAAGGTACTCAAATTAGCCAAAGGCTTCCGCGGCGGTCGCAGCAAGCTATTTCGGACAGCCGCTGATGCCGTCGACAAAGCCTTGATGTACGCCTACCGGGATCGTCGGGCACGCAAAAGAGATTTTAGACGGCTCTGGATTGCCAGGATCAACGCCGCTGCCCGTATGAACGAATTGTCTTACAGCAAATTCATACATGGATTGAAGCAATCTGGTATTCAATTAGACCGTAAAATTCTAGCGGATTTGGCGGTTTCCGACCCTGCCGGATTCTCCAAAGTCGCTGGTCTTGCCGCCGAAAAACTTTAATTCGAGCTCCCACAGTTAGACGACCGTGAATCAATCTATCGAGCAAATTGAAAAGGACGCACAACTGCATCTTGAAAAGGCTAACGATGTTGGCGAAGTTCAGGATATTCGGGTGCGTTATCTTGGCCGCAAGGGTTTGATAACCCAGGCCTTGAAAGGCATCTCTCAGCTTCCTAAAGCAGAACGTCCCACTGCAGGGAAAAAGGCCAATCAGATCAGAATGGCCGTTGAAAGTGCCATTCAAACCGCTCTGAAAAGAATTGAAAGTCTAGCCGCTATGGAAGGCTCCCTGGATGTATCGCTACCTGGCCGGCATGCAGTATATGGATCTTTACATCCGGTTTCCCAGGTCCAGAAAAGAGTTTGCGATATATTTGTCCGGCTTGGATTCGATATTGCCGAAGGGCCGGAGGTCGAATCAGACTATTATAACTTTGAAGCACTTAACTTTCCCAAAAATCATCCGGCCCGGGATATGCAAGATACATTTTTTGTTTCGGATGATATCGTCCTAAGAACGCATACATCTCCTTTGCAAATCCGCACGATGGAAAAAACAACGCCACCGGTACGGATTGTTATGCCGGGCAAGGTATTTCGTTGTGATTCGGATCTGACCCATACCCCCATGTTTCATCAGGTTGAGGGCCTATTGGTTGATACGGATATCTCCTTTGGCGATTTGAAGGGGATTTTAACGACCTTTGTTCACCAGATGTTCGACTCAGAAACGCGACTTCGGTTTCGACCCAGCTTTTTTCCTTTCACAGAACCGAGCGCAGAAGTGGATATACTCTGCGTCATGTGCCGCGGCAGTGGATGCCGCGTCTGCTCTCAGACCGGATGGATCGAAATCCTCGGCTCCGGCATGGTTCACCCAGCCTTGTACGAAAATGTGGGATATCCACCTGGTAAATACACTGGGTTTGCCTTTGGGATGGGCGTGGAAAGAATTGCCATGCTGAAATACGGCATCGATGATATCCGCAAATTTTTCGAGAACGACATCCGCTTTATTCATCAATTTTAAATTTGAATTCACTGCTTCAGCTTGATTCGAGGACTTCAAGTGAACCTCAGAAGAAATCCACACCGAAAATCTTGCAGTGCGGGTTGAATTCAAATTTTGGAGCGCTTAGTGCAGGAGTAATCCGAGATGAAAGTTAGTCTCAGCTGGTTGAAAACATTCGTATCCATCGATATAAGCCCCCAAGAATTATCGGCGGCGCTAACGATGGCTGGGCTGGAAGTAGAAGCGGTACAAGATCGTTATGCTTACCTGGAAACCGTTAAAGTCGCACGAGTTATCCGGGTTGAGAACCATCCCAACGCAGACAAACTCAAACTATGTAAGGTCGATACGGGTGATCACATATACACTGTGGTCTGTGGCGCCCCCAATGTTAGCGCAGATATGTTATCCCCATTGGCATTGCCAGGCACCCGATTTCCAAACGACATGCTAATTGAAAAGGGCGTCATCCGCGGTGTCACTTCCGAAGGCATGCTTTGCAGCCAAGCCGAATTGGAACTCGGTGACGATGCCGCCGGCATCATGTCCTTGGACCAGAAACTCACGCTGGGTCAAAATCTTTCCCTGGCCTTAAACCTGACCGATCCAATCTTCGAGATTGATTTAACACCCAATCGACCGGATTGCTTAAGCGTTGTTGGAATTGCAAGAGAGGTGGCTGCAATCCTTAACCAAAAACTCATCTTGCCAGAGAAGGTGCGCCCCTTACCTGGCGATAGCATTCATCAACGCACATCTGTAAGCGTGGATGCACCCAAGCTGTGTCCACGATACGCAGCCCGGCTGATTGAAAATATTAAAGTGGTCCCGTCTCCTTTCTGGTTGCAGGAGCGCATTCGCTCCGTGGGCTTAAGGCCCATTAATAATATCGTGGATATTACCAATTTTGTCTTGATGGAGTACGGGCAACCCTTGCACGCCTTTGATTTTGACCGTTTGTCCGAAAACCGCATCGTCGTCAGAGCCGCTCATGAAGGCGAAACCTTCACCACCCTTGATGAAAAGGAGCGGCGCCTTTCAAAAGACATGCTCATGATCTGTGACGGCCAAAAGCCGGTTGCCATTGGCGGCGTCATGGGTGGTTTGAACTCTGAAATTGAGCCGGATACCTCCAATGTTCTCCTGGAAAGTGCCTATTTTAATCCTGCCAGTATTCGGAAGACATCTAAAAATTTGGGACTGAACACGGATGCTTCGCATCGATTCGAACGCGGCATTGATCCGCACGTTACTTTGGTGGCGATGGAAAGAGCCGCCCAGTTAATCGCCGAACTCGGGCAAGGTCAACTTGTGGATGGGTTTATCGATGTGAACAACGATCTGCCGGAACCGCCAGTTATTTCTTTAAGTACCCAGGAAACCAACCGGCTTTTGGGTACCGATCATACCAAGGATGAAATTCAAAACTTTCTTGCTACCATCGAGTTCAAGGTAGAAGCGGCCGAAGACGATCGCTTGGCAGTTACACCGCCGTCCTTTCGGGTGGACGTAACCCGGCCCGAGGATCTTATCGAAGAGGTGGCCCGGCTTTCTGGTTACGACAATATTCCCACCACCTATCCGCTGATCCCCGCCGAAACCCGGGAACCGTCCACCATCATTGATCATCGCCACAAACTCAAGACGATTATGACCGGATTCGGATTCGACGAGGCCATCAACTACAGTTTTATGGATACGGCCGACTGTGACCGGCTTTTGTTGGACGATCAGGATTACCGACGTAAATTGGTATCCATCCTAAATCCGTTGACAGAAGATCAATCGGTCATGCGCACCGTGATGTTACCAGGCCTATTGTCATCAACCCAACGCAACATCTCCCAACAAACCAAAACCAGCCGATTGTTCGAAATCGGTAAGGTTTTCATTGGCAAGGGCCAAACCGAATTGCCGAATGAAATCGAAATGCTGGCCGGCATCTGGACTGGATCTCGGGCGGCAGCTGCATGGAATCTGGACGATGATTCGTGTGACTTTTATGATGTCAAGGGTGTTGTGGAAGGTCTTTTCAGCGCCCTTAAAATTGAAGATATCACCTTTACACGCATGCGCGCCGATGGTTGCCCGTTTGTCAAGCCTGGCGCCAGCGCCTTAATCAGCCAAGCAGATATTCTCTTAGGACTGCTAGGTGAATTGCACCCCCAGATATTGAAAAACTATGATTTGAAACAGCAAGTATTCTACTTTGAGCTTGACTTGAACCAGCTCTATGGCATGATACCCGCAAGCCACCAGGCCAAAGCGATATCCATCTACCCAGCCATATCCCGAGATGTCACCGTTATTATCGACCATGACATTGAGTCAGTTCGTCTGCTCGAATTCATCCGGGATTTGAATGAAGACTTGGTGGAGCAGCTCAATATTTTTGATATCTTTGCTGACGATCCCATACCTGCCGGGAAAAAGAGTGTTTCCTTTAGGATCGTTTATCGCTCCCACGAAAGTACGCTCGAGGATAGTCAGATAAACGAGCTCCACAAACGTCTTTCCCAAAAGGTGATCGATCAGTTCAACGCGGCCTTACCGGAATAGGGACGCTTATGAACCACCAAAATGTTAATATCCCTGACAAACTCTATTTTAAGATCGGAGAGGTTTCGCAGCTGCTGGGTTTGCCCGCCTATGTCTTACGATTCTGGGAAACCGAGTTCAAGCGCATCAAACCCAAACGATCACCCACGGGGCAACGCCTATATCGCAAAAAGGATGTCGAGTTCATTTTAAAGATCCGCTACCTACTCCACCAAAGGGGCTTCACCATTTCAGGCGCCCGTCAGTACCTACGCAACAAGCATGATTTCTTAGAGGAACTTCCGAATACCTTATCCCTTAGCGAATTACGCCGTGAACTCGAACAGATTCGTGAACTGCTCACACCCTCTACTTGAATCCCATCATTCCCCTACTTGTGTTAATTATGTTCCGCAATTAAACAGGCTTAATATGGAACTTTTTTCTGACAAACAATATCAAGCATTATAAATAAAAAATATTGACAGGTTACACTTTTTGTCTTAATTATTCTTTTCTGGAAAGCGGGCATAGCTCAGTTGGTAGAGTACAAGCTTCCCAAGCTTGGTGTCGCGAGTTCGAATCTCGTTGCCCGCTCCAAGTATACCCGGCTTTTCCGGTGTGATGTTGGGTAATCAGGAAAAGCGCTTTTATCTATGAACGTTGCTTTATGACTTTTTTCGAATGGTTATGGATATGAACTGATAAGATTTTCGATCAACCGAAAGAACCTTCATAGATGGAAGAAGACGGGCTTTTGCCCGTTTTTTTATTGCTCAAAAAGTACCAGGATAAATGAAAACAGTGCCAAAGAAAAAGTTTAAAAAAAAGCGATCATCAGTGCCCCAGGCAGCGACGTTGCTTACTGACAAAGAATTTCTTGCCAGAGCCAGCCAACTCGTAGAACCGGTTTGCGATGCCGAAGGTGCGGAATTGGTTCACGCAGAATACCAGGTGGAGCCTGGTGGCAAAGTATTACGCCTATATATTGATAAACCAGACGGCATCGGCCTGGATGACTGCGCCGCTATCAGCCGACAAGTTAGCGATCTGCTAGACATCTATATAGAAGGTGACCAGCAATACCGGTTGGAAGTGTCGTCACCGGGGTCGAATCGCCCCTTGGGCAAACCTGATGATTTTACTCGTTTTAAAGATCATGCTGCTCGGATCCAAATTGCCGAGGCAATCAATGGACAAAAAAAATTTAAAGGCATCTTAAATGGTATACAAAATGGGATCGTAACGCTATTGGTGATGGGAAAACCAGTTGCACTTCCCTATGAAAAAATAACCAAAGCGCGGCTTATCAACAATTCTGGAGAAAACTGATGTTTATTGCAGATATCAAACGCGTTGTCGACCAAATCAGCAGAGAAAAAGGTATTAACCGCGAGGTACTGATAAAGGCCTTGGAAGAAGCCCTGAGGTCGGCTGCCAAGAAAAAATACGGCAACAAAGTCGACATCGAAGCACAGTATTTCGAAGAAACTGGCGAAATAGAAGTGTTCCAATTTAAAGAAGTTGTCGCCGTCGTGGAAGAGCCGGATATTCAGATCGACCTCGAAGAGGGTCGTGAACTCGACCCAGATTGTGAAGTGGGCGACAGCCTCGGCACCAAAATGGACGCCTCCTCATTCGGTCGCATCGCTGCGCAATCAGCCAAACAGGTCATCATACAAAAGATGAAGGATGCTGAGCGAGATGTGGTCTATTCCAGCTTTATCGACCGCAAAGGTGAAATTATTAACGGCATTGTGCAGCGCATCGACCGCGGTGACATTATCGTCAATCTGGGACATACCGAAGGTGTTTTGCCCGTGCGCGAACAGGTGCCCAGAGAATCATATCGTCGCGGAGACCGCATCCGCGCCTTGATTTTGGATGTTCTGCATGAATCACGTGGCCCCCAGATACTATTATCGCGAACCCATCCAGATTTTCTGATCTTGCTTTTCAAAACAGAGGTTCCTGAAATCAGTGAGGGGATTGTCGATATCAAAGGGGCCGCACGCGAGCCTGGAAGTCGTGCTAAATTTGCAGTGGCCTCCAATGATTCCGACATCGATCCCGTGGGTGCCTGTGTGGGCATGAAAGGCTCACGTGTCCAGAATGTTGTCCAGGAACTACGCGGCGAAAAGATCGACATTATCCCTTGGCATGTGGACGCTGCCAGGTTTGTATGTAATGCGCTGGCGCCTGCGGAAATATCCAGGGTGATCATAGATGAAGCCAACGAGACCATGGAAGTAATCGTTCCAGATGAATTCCTGTCTGTGGCCATTGGCAAACGCGGCCAAAATGTTAGACTGGCCTCCAAATTAACCGGATGGCATTTGGATGTCAGCAGTGAGACCACTTACAATGAAGCCATGAAAATTGGTTATGACTCCTTGGTCGCATTGCCCGGTGTTGGCATCAGTATGGCGGATGCATTATTTGAAAAAGGTTTCTTCTCGGCCGAGGAAATCAGCCGAGCTTCCGTAGAAGATCTGGTTCAGATCCGGGGCATTGGTGAGGAAAAAGCGGTGGCCTTGATCCAAAATGCAGAAAATTACTTATTCGAAAAACAGCAGGAATCTGAGATCGCCACGGAAAACGAGGATCTGGAACCGGCTCAGGAACCGGCTTCCGAAGAAGAGAATGCATCCGAAGATAAAACCGTGAGCGAAACACTGGAAAACGAAAACGCAGAAGACACCCAAGAAAATTAATAAGCTGTATCACGTGAAGGTTTAGGGGGATTGATGGGAAAGATCAGGATATATGAGCTTGCCCGGGAATTAAATTTGACCAACAAGGAGTTGGTCGAGAAGCTTCAAGCCCAAGGCTACCCTGTTAAGAGCCACATGAGCGCGGTGGATGAATCCGATTTGGAGGAGATTAAAGCCAAACTCAAGGGTAAAAGTAAAAAGCAAGAGAAGCTGGAAGAAAAGCGCATCAAGCCGACCGTTATTCGTCGACGACGCATCCGGGTTGCCAAAAAGCGCGTCAAGGTTGAAGAGGCTACGCCTTCAGAAACCGAAGAACCGGAAGTAGCGCCTGAGCCAACTGCCGAGGCCGAAGCCCAAACGGAACCGGAAGTCGAGGTAGAAACTACATCAGAGGCCCAGCTAGAGACTACCCCTGAACCAGTAGAAGAAGCCCAGCCAGAGGAACCACGCGAAAGCACCCCGGAAACCATAGCGGAAGCACCGGCTGAAGCGACCCCCCTAGAAAAAGAATCCGAACCAGTTAAACCGGCCAAGCCCCTCAAAAAGAAAAAGCAAGAGGCCGCGGCCAAAATTATCAAGCTGCCCGAGAAGCCACCACCAGTAGCACGCAAGGCGGCCAAGCCAGCAACGCCCAGACCTACAAAACGGCCAAGCAGACCATTGGCGGCTGGACCACCTAAAACGATTACGGACGCACCCGCCAAGGACAAAAAGAAAAAAGGACGAAAGAAAGCTGGGGCGGCTGATCCGGATCGTAAATTCCTCAAAAAGAAGATATCCTTCCGTAGAAAGGAAGTCGTCGAAGGCAAGGATCTCTATTCTGGAAGGTCTAAGCGCCCGCGCAGGGGTAAAAAAGGTGCCAAGGCCAGGTTTGAAAAGGGTCTCCAGACCGAGATCACAACGCCCAAAGCCATTAAACGCCGCATTAAAATTGACGACACCATTATCCTGGCCGAGCTGGCTAAGCGAATGGGCATCAAGGCCAACGAAATGATTGCCAAACTGATGAGCCTGGGCGTCATGGCCACCGTCAACCAAACCATTGATTTTGATACCGCTGTGCTGGTTTCCACTGAATTCGGTTATGAAGTGGAAAGGGCGGCATTTGAAGAAGATAAAATGCTGATAGCAGAGGTCGATGAACCCCAGAATCTTTCGGGTAGACCACCCGTCGTTACCATCATGGGGCATGTGGACCATGGTAAAACATCGCTTTTGGACGTCATTCGCAAAACCCGGGTTACCGAAATGGAAGCTGGCGGAATTACCCAGCACATCGGGGCCTATAATGTTGCGACACCCAAAGGACAGATTGTGTTTCTGGATACACCGGGTCATGAGGCCTTTTCGGCCATGCGATCCCGCGGTGCCCAGGTGACCGATATTGTCGTGCTGGTTGTGGCCGCAGACGACGGCGTCATGCCCCAAACCATCGAGGCCATCAATCACTCCAAAGCCGCTGAAGTACCAATAATCGTTGCTGTTAACAAAATCGACAAGGACAACGCCGAACCTGAAAGGGTCCAGCGCGAACTCTCAGAAAATGGTCTGGTACCTGAGGGCTGGGGCGGCGACACCATATTCGCCAATGTTTCCGCCAAGCAAAATACCGGCATTGACGAGCTCCTGGAGTTAATCCTACTGCAATCTGAAATGCTGGAACTAAAAGCGAACCCAGACAAACTGGCGCGGGGGCATGTGGTCGAAGCCAAACTGGATGCCGGACGGGGCCCGGTGGCCACCATACTGGTTCAAGAAGGAACCCTGCATGCGGGCGATTCGGTTGTGTGCGGGATTCACTACGGTAAATTGCGAGCCCTTTTAAACGATCACGGCGCCCAGGTAGAATCTGCAGGCCCGTCTATTCCGGTTGAAATCATCGGTCTTTCCGGTGTGCCGGTAGCCGGTGACGAACTCGTATCGCTGACCGATGAAAAGAACGCCAAACAGATCAGCCAACACCGGGTTCGCAAACAGCGCTCCGTGGATCTTGCCAAAAGCAGTCGTATGAGCCTGGAAGGTCTTTTCGAACAGATGAAAGTCGGCGATGTCAAGGATCTCAACATCATTTTGAAAGCCGATGTGCAGGGCTCCATCGAAGCTCTCAAGGACTCACTCTCAAAGCTCAGCAATGAAGAGGTCAAAATCAACGTCGTTAGCGGCGCCACCGGAACCATTACCGAATCCGATATTTCCTTGGCAGCTGTTTCCAATGCCATCATCATCGGTTTCAATGTTCGGCCCGGCCCGAAAATTCAGGATATGGCCAATGAAGAACAGGTGGACATCCGCTACCACAACGTCATTTACGATGTAATCAAAGAAATTCAGGATGCCACGTTGGGGTTGATGTCATCTACCTTTGAGGACCGCAGTTTAGGTTGGGCCGAAGTCCGCGATGTGTTCCACATTCCCAAGGTCGGCGCCATTGCCGGTAGTTATGTCACCGAAGGCAAATTCGAACGTGGTAAAATGATTCGGTTGGTGCGTGACGGCGTGGTTGTATATGACGGCAAGATCGGATCCTTGCGAAGATTTAAAGACGATGTCAAAGAAGTTCAAAATGGCTACGAATGTGGTATCGGGATTGAAAATTTCAATGACATCAAAATCGGCGATAACCTGGAATGTTACTATATCGAAGAAATCAAACCGGAATTAGAATAACATAAACGGATTTAGGTTTTAAGTGTTAGGTTTTAGGTGGCTGCCCGTTAACAGGAACCCGTTACCTTCTCGCCTGACGCCAAAAACTTAAAACCTAACACCTAAAACTTAAAACTGTAGTTAACATGGTCATTGGCATCGGCATTATAACCTTTCGAATTCATGACTGTCGGTCGCTGAAACAAAAGCGCAGCGTAGTCAAGACGCTGATTCGCCAGATTCAAAATAATTTTAATGCGTCGGTGGCCGAGGTGGGTGCCCATGATATTTACCAAAAAGCCGAAATCGGCTTTGCTTTGGTGGGAACCGACCAGCGACTTATCAATTCGAAAAGTGATAAAATTCTAAACATGCTTGATGACGGCGGGCTGGCAGAACTCATCGACAACGAGCTGGAGATCATCCATCTATGAAACCGTTTTCACGGTCACAAAGGGTCGCTGGCCAGATACAAAAGGCGCTTTCGGATTTGATCCACAAGGGCATTAATGATCCGCGCCTTGAAAATGTCACCATTACCGGTGTTAAAATGGCCCGTGATCTGAAAACAGCCTATATCTATTACAATAGCTATCAGGGAGAATTGAATAGCCAGGATGTGGCCGCAGGTTTTAACAGTGCCAAAGGATTTACCAAGCGTCATCTTGCAGCCACGCTGGGTTTGCGATATATGCCCGAACTCAAATATATTTATGACGCCTCATTTGACTACGGTATGAAAATAGAAAAATTATTACAGTCTTTAGACGCCAAAGATGAAACAGCTCATTCAGCAGATAAAAAATAGCCAATGCGTACTGATCGCTTCGCATGTCAATCCGGATGGTGATGCCATTGGGTCTTTACTGGCGCTTGGTCTGGCATTGGAGGCGCTTAACATCAAGACAACCTTGTACAACGAAAGCGACCTGCCGGCCGTTTACCGATTTCTACCGCGTGTCAATCAGATCCAAAACGAGATTAGTCGCATTCACCCGTATGATGCCGCCATTATCCTGGATTGCAGCAATCTGGACCGCGTAGGAACGGCCATCGAGCTGATTTCACAGATCCCCATGGTCATCAACATCGATCATCATGTGACCAACAAGCGCTTTGGCATACGCCAACTCATTGATGCCAAGGCCTGTGCCACGTCTGAGTTAATCTATCGGCTTATAAAAGCGATGCAAATACCCATTAGCACGGATATGGCCACATCCATTTATACGGGCATCGTTACGGACACCGGGTCCTTTCGTTTTTCAAACACCAATGCCGCCGCCTTTGAAATATGTACTGAATTGGTGCGACTGGGTGTCGATCCCTATTACATTGCGCGCCACCTCTATGGCACCTATTCCCTGGGTCGTATCAAGCTATTGAACCAGGCACTTGAATCCATAGAGATTTCGAATAATGGCAGATTATCAATGATGACCCTGACCCAACGCATGCTCGCAGAAACTGGTACCCAGCCCGAGGATGCAGATGGGTTGATTCACTATGCGCGTAGAATCGAAGATGTTCAACTGGCGGCATTGATACAGGAACAGGCAAATGGTAATTCGCCGCCAGGAAAAGGAAAAAAGTACCACGTCAGCATGCGCTCGGACGGTTCCATCGATGTGGCCAACATTGCCGCTAAATTTGGCGGCGGGGGTCACCCCAGCGCTGCAGGATTCAGCATCGATGCAACCCTGTCTAAGGTAAAGGAAACCATAAAGGCGATACCTGAAATCAATTGACAGTCGTGACCCCAGACATTCATGGTCTCGTGATCATTGACAAGCCGGAACACATAACCTCCGCTGGCGTAGTATCACGGGTAAAAAGAATTCTGAATGCCAAAAAGGTCGGACATACAGGAACCCTGGATCCTTTCGCCACTGGCGTATTGATTTGTTGCATTAACCGCGCTACACGATTGACCCGTTTTTTACTGGAGGGTGAGAAAAAATATCAAGCGCTGCTGCATCTGGGCATCGAAACCGATACCCAGGATGCCACCGGAAAAATCATCTCCGAGCAGCAAACTGCCGCACTTACAGAGGCAGAAATCAAAGCGGTATTTCGAACCTTTAGGGGATCGATGCAGCAGGTGCCGCCAACGTATTCGGCCCTGAAACACAAGGGGGTCCCTTTATACAAACATGCACGGCGCGGTAAACCGATTCAAAAACCGGCTCGACAGATTGTCATATATGATTTACATATATTGGAAATACGCTGGCCGTTTGTTCGCTTTGAGACGACATGTTCGACTGGAACCTATATCCGTACCCTGGGAGCCGATATCGGCAGAGCCCTGGGCTGCGGGGGCCATTTAAAGGCTTTGCGGCGGATTGCAAGCGCTGGTTATTCCATATCCGATGCCATGACGCTGCCTCAGCTTGAAGAGCGCGCCGGGAACCAAGAATTTCCTGGCTTCGCCGTTGGGATGGCTGCAGCACTCAAGGATATGCCGGCAAAAACGGCCAATTTGGACATGAAGCAAAAAATTGCTAAAGGCATTCCATTGACCTATGATGATATTGCCAGAGCAGATATAGACAACAGCAGCAAGTTCATTAAAGTTGTCGCATCGGAAGATGCCCTTTTGGCTGTGATTGAACAACGCAAAGACAACGATACGTATCGGTATTGTTGTGTTTTTAATTAAATTTACCTTTGAATTTAGAAAATCAATTTTCTCTATTTCATGAATATTAGATGAATGCTATTTAAAGCTTTAAACAATTAACTTAGGAGGCTTGAAGAAAGTGGTTTTAACAACAGATAATAAAAAAGAACTGATCGATCGATTCAAAACACATGAAGCCGACACCGGATCACCCGAAGTACAAATAGGACTCTTGACACATCGAATCAGTTATCTGACCGAACACCTCAAGATTCATAAGAAGGATCATCATTCCAGACGCGGATTGTTGATGATGGTCGGCCGTCGGCGCAGACTCTTAAATTACGTCAAAAACAACGATATTAAACGCTATCGATCCATCATTGAAGCATTGGGGCTTCGGCGGTAAGGTCACAGCGACCCTTTTAGACTTTCAGTTCAAAGCCATCCAAAACGGTTGATGGAAGCGTCTATTTCGCGATCGGGTGTCGATGAAGCTGAGTTAGGAATACCATATGGAATTAACATTAGAAACAGAAGTGGGCGGAAAAAAGTTCAGTATTGAGACCGGCAAGGTTGCCAAGCAAGCCTCCGGATCGGTGGTTGTCAGATATGGCGATACCACTGTATTGGTCACGGCGGTATGCTCGCATGAAGAGCGCAACGTCGGATTTCTTCCTCTTTCGGTTGAATATCAGGAAAAAATTTATGCCGCCGGGCGTATACCCGGTAACTATTTCAGACGTGAAATCGGACGTCCCAGTGAGAAAGAAACGCTCACAGCGCGCCTGATTGATCGTCCCATTCGTCCGCTCTTTCCAAAATACTTTAACTTTGAGACCCAAATAATTGCCACCGTGCTGTCTATGGATCAGGAAAACGACGCTGATGTCATGGCCATGATCGGTGCATCGGCAGCCTTGACATTGTCGGACACTCCCTTTGAGGGACCGATTGCCTGTGTGCGTGTGGCCCGGATCCAAGGCGAACTTAAAATTAATCCCACCATTGCTGAATGCTGTGAAGCCGATATCAATATTATCGTGGCTGGATCCAAAACAGGTGTGGTCATGGTGGAAGGTTCCGGCGACATCGTCAGCGAAGCCGACATGTTGGATGCCATATTCTTTGGGCACGAAGCCCTGCAGCCATTAATCAAACTGCAGGAAGAATTGCAAGCCTCTTGCGGAAAATCCAAACGCGTCTTTACGCCGCCGGAAACCGATGAAGAGCTAGCCCGTATCATTACGGAACAAGCAACAACTAAAATCCGCGAAACCTTAAATATCGCAGACAAAATGGACCGCTACGATGCCATGCGGCAGGTTAAAATCGCACTCATGGAAGATCTGGGCGAGGACTATACTGATAGAAAGGAAGAAGTGTCGCGCATCTTCGGTGATCTGAAAAAAGCCCTTAGTCGCAATATTATTCTAAAAGAAAACAAACGTATTGATAATCGCCGCTTTGATGAAATCCGGCCCATCGCCTGCGAGGTTGGGTTGCTGTCAAGACCGCATGGCAGCGCGCTTTTTACCCGGGGCGAAACCCAGGTGCTGGGCGTCCTCACATTGGGCTCCGGGCCGGATGAGCAACGTGTGGAAACCCTCAGCGGCGAGGAGTTTCGTCCCTTCATGTTGCATTACAACTTCCCACCTTATTCGGTGGGTGAAGTCAAGCGCATGGGCGGTCCCAGCCGGCGAGATATTGGCCATGGCGGCCTTTCCACCCGGGCCTTGGAACGTGTGCTGCCGGACAAGGAGTCCTTTGACTACACCATCCGAATCGTCTCGGAGGTACTCGAATCAAACGGCTCCTCCTCCATGGGTACGGTCTGTGCTGGAACCCTCGCTTTGATGGACGGTGGTGTCCCTATAAAAGCACCGGTCTCCGGAATTGCTATGGGTTTGGTCAAGGATGAAGACCAAACCATCATTCTCTCGGATATCCTTGGCGATGAGGACCATACCGGAGATATGGACTTCAAGGTTGCCGGTACAACCGAGGGGATTACGGCCCTCCAGATGGACATCAAAATTCTGGAGCTGTCCAAAGATATTCTCGAAAAAGCCTTGGAACAGGCGCGTGAGGGACGCCTCTTCATTCTAGGCGAAATGATGAAGTCGTTGGACAAACCCCGCGATGAAATTTCACCCTTTGCACCCAAAATTTCCACCTTGGAAATCAACCCGGACAAAATCCGTGAAGTTATCGGCCCCGGCGGTAAGGTTATTCGCGCGATCCAAAGCGAAACCAATACCAAGATCGAAATCGAAGATACCGGAGTTGTAAAGGTTGCAGCCGCTTCTTCCGAAGAATTGGATGCGGCCATTAACATGATCAAAGAAATTACCCAGGAAGCCGAAGTAGGCGCCATCTATGAAGGTACCGTTGTTAAGATCACCGATTTCGGGGCTTTTGTACAGATCCTACCGGGAACCGATGGTCTGGTTCATATTTCTCAACTGGCCAACTACCGAGTAAAAAAGGTCACCGATATCGTCAAAGAAGGCGATCGCATCAAAGTCAAAGTGCTAGAAATCGGAAGGGATGGTAAAATCCGTCTTAGCCACAAAGCCGTAAAGGAAGATGAATAACATCCCCGGAGCAAATAAATCCACCCTCGCAAACGGTGTCCGTGTCATCACTCGGCGGATGCCGTATCTGCGCTCCGTAACCATGGGCGTCTGGGTTGATGCCGGCGCCCGCGATGAAACTCAATCTGAAAATGGTCTCTCGCATCTAATTGAGCACCTGATTTTCAAGGGCACTCAAAAGCGGACCGCCTTTCAAATCGCCAAAGAATTTGATGATATTGGCGGCCAGACCAATGCCTTCACAACCATGGAAAACACCTGTTTTCATGCCAAGGTGATGGATTCTCACCTGGAAACCATGGTTGAAATCATGGCGGATATTTTTTTAAATTCGCGCTTTGACAAAGACGAACTCAACAAGGAGCGACCCGTAATACTGCAAGAAATCGGGATGGTTGAAGATAGTCCCGATGAATATATTCACATTTTATCGGGTAAAAATTTTTGGGGTGATCATCCCCTGGGTCGCTCCATTCTCGGCACCCCCGAAAATATTCTTCGATTTGATGCAAGCACTATCAAACAGTTTTTTCAGCGCCTCTATCAGCCTGGCCGAATTATTATTTCGGCATCTGGTAACGTCGATCACCAGCAATTGGTCGATCTGGTGGGTCCCGCATTTGAAGCTATTCAGAATAGTGAAGGCTTTCCTGAGAGAAAAATCCCGGTGGGCCACACCCAGGTTGAACTGCATGCCAAAAAACTGGAACAGACCCATATCTGCATTGGCCTCAACGGTCTACCTACCGGCCATCCCGCACGCTATGGCTTTTCACTCATGAACACCCTGTTGGGGGGTAACATGAGCTCGCGTCTGTTTCAGGATATTCGTGAAAAACGGGGCTTAGCCTATACCGTCTATTCATTTGTGGCCACGCATGTGGATAGCGGCATGTTTGGCGCCTACGCTGCCGTGGATCCGGCCAGAGCCGCTGAAACAGCACAACTGTTGGTGAATCACATGCACACATTGAAGCAACAGCGGGTAGCGGCAACAGAACTTGATCGCGCCAAGGAATATATTAAAGGGAACCTGCTGCTGGCTTCGGAAAGCAGTGAAAACCAGATGGTACGTCTGGCCCAGAATGAAATGCATTTTCAACGTCATGTGCCTTTAAGTGAAGTTGTTCAGAAAATCGAAGCGGTAACACCGGAGGACATTCAGGAGATCGCTGGGCGTCTGTTTGAAAGCAGTCAGTCATCGCTAACCGTACTTGGCCAAATTCGTGATGCTGCTGCTTACGACAACATACTGGAACCGCTAAAAAATTCATGATTTCGGCCCCCACGATTCAAGTCAAACGCCTGCATCCTGAAAAAGATGCAGATCTCCCCCTGCCTACATACATGAGCGCGCATGCAGCCGGTATGGATATCTGCGCAGCCATCAAAGCACCCCAAACCATCGTTCCTGGCGAGATTGTTTTAATCCCCTCCGGCTTAGCCTTGGCGATACCTCACGGGTTTGAGGTTCAAATTCGACCCCGCAGCGGCCTGGCCATCAAACATGGTATCAGTATTGTCAACGCACCCGGAACCATCGACGCCGATTACCGTGGCGAGGTTAAAATTGGACTCATCAATTTGGGTTCCAAAGCATATATCATTGATCGCGGAGATCGGATTGCCCAAATGGTGGTGCAACGCGCGTGCCAGGCTGAAATTGTCGTGGTGGATAATCTCGATACGACCGAACGAAACCAAGGCGGATTTGGGCATACGGGGAAATAAGAGCGGGGTACAAGGATTTAAGGGTTGAAGGGTTGGAAGTGTAGCGGGCTACGAGTTGCACGTTTCGGGTCTCGGGTAAAATATAGGGGCATGGGTTTGGGCTCTCGGATAGAACCACCCCACAAACTCAATAAACCCAACAAACGCAACAAACACGATTATCTCAATTTCGTAAGAGACAATGTATTGTAATTTCAAGTGAATCAACCAGTTGAAAATAGCGACAGGCGCTTGCGTGTCTGTGTTCTAGCCAGCGGGAGCAAGGGCAATGCCATCTGGATTGCAGATGCGCGCACCCAAATCCTTTTTGATGCGGGTTTGTCTGGCATCGAGATCCAACGTCGCTGTCATTCCAAGGGCCTTGATCCTGCCCAACTCAATGCCATCATCGTATCCCATGAGCACGCCGACCATATCCATGGCGTCGGTGTCTTGTCTCGACGGTTTCATGTGCCCATCTATATTTCCAAAAAAACCGATAAAACGGCTGGTCATCTGTTGGGTAAAGTGCGAGATATTCGGCATTTTGATTGTGGTACGGCTTTTTCCGTAAACAACTTGGTTGTATCGCCCTTTTCGATCCCGCACGATGCTGAAGATCCGGCCGGTTTTACTATCAACAGCAATGGCATGAAGATCGGTATTGCCACTGATTTAGGCGTGGCCACTGCCATGGTCAAGGAACGCCTCAAAGCATGCCATGTTTTGGTTTTAGAGGCCAATCACGATCCAGAAATGCTGATCAAAGGCCCTTACCCCTGGCCCCTGAAACAACGAATTCAAAGTCGAACCGGCCACCTATCCAACGCTGATTCTCGAGAACTGCTGTCAGACCTGAAACATGAGGGCTTACAACATGTGGTTCTGGCCCATTTAAGTGAAACCAATAACACCCCGGAAAAAGCCCGCAGCGAAGTCGGCCAAGCAATAAATGGCGCTCACACCCAACTGCACGTTGCATCCCAATCTGTTTGTGCAGAGATTATTCAGGTAGATAACCGGATCCCTTAGGTCCGGCACTGAATTTAGCATATAATGCCATTATGGGAGCTTTAATATGTCAAAACAATTATACGATGTTATTATTATCGGTGGAGGTCCGGGCGGTTTGACCGCCGGTATCTATGCAAAACGGGCTGCCATGCATGCCGTCATGATCGAAAAAGGTGTGCCCGGTGGGCAGATCATTAATTCGGATGAGGTCGAAAACTATCCGGGATTTGAGCATATCAGTGGTGCCGAGTTGGGCATGAAGCTCAGCCAGCATGCCGCAAATTACGACCTGGAAGTATTGGGGCGCGAAGTTACGACCATCATACCCGGCGCCGAATCGCATGTGGTGACATTGGACGACGGCTCTCAATTAGAGGCAAGTGCTCTGATTCTAGGTACTGGTGGCAATCCACGCAAACTGAATATTCCTGGAGAAGATGAACACTACGGCAAAGGCGTTTCTTACTGTGCAGTTTGCGATGGTTTCTTTTTTAGGGGTAAGACCGTAGTTGTCGTTGGGGGCGGTGATTCCGCCACCGAAGAGGCTCTCTATCTATCAAAAATTGCTGAGAAAGTCTACATTGCCCATCGGCGGGATGCTTTGAGAGCTAGCATGTTACTGCAGCAACGTGTTTTCGACGAATGTAAGATTGAAATGTTGTGGAACACGGTTTTGACCGAGATAAAAGCAAACCAAGACGGGGTTTATGCCGTTGGCCTGCAGGATACCCAGACAAGCACGCAGCGTGAACTCTCCCTGGATGGTGTATTTATCTTTATTGGATTTGACGCCAATAATGCTGTCGTGCCAGCCGGTATCAAGATGTCATCCAACGGATATGTTCTGACTGATGAAAAATGTGAAACCAGTATTCCTGGCATTTATGCCATCGGGGATCTCAGAGAAAAGTATGCCCGTCAGATAATTACAGCGGCTGCCGACGGTTGCGTGGCATCTCTGGCAGCGGCCCACTATGTAGAAGCAAAAAAAGCCTCAGATAGCTGTACCTTGTAGCGGGCGATAAGCTTTATGTATAACAAGCATTGCTCAACAGGGATTCTTACCTGATCCAGTGAGTCAAGCCTCTTATCAAGACCTATAAACGGCAATAATTTCTTGTCATGTCATACCCCGTCGGAATAATGACGCTGTTTCAATATGTTCCCAGGCTGCATCCCTATCTATTAACTAATTGTTAATACAGATTATTTAGCCGTTTCACCTCGCTCTGTTTCTGATGGCATAAGACTTGCAGCCTCCTTTCTTTAAGCTGTTAATCCGGGTCATTACCGTCATTCTCAAGTTCAGATCCGCATCCACAGCAATTTCAGAGAGGGCCTTAGCCCACCAGATATCGACTCACTGAACTGGAGATGCTCATGACATCCAAAACGAATGTACAACCTGCTTATAGCAAAACCTGTACAGATAATACGGTTTTAGCCCCCAGCTTGAAATCTTTTGTGCAATTGGTCAAAAAAAGCCTTACCAGCAAATCCAAGAATGCCGTCAAACCTAGTGAAATGATCAAAAATGTTGAGTTATTGGAAAAGAAAATATCCAGCGGAAGCGGCCATCGGCCGTGTGCCAACTGTTCATGTGACGCGGATACGCTTTTACTGGACCCGATTTTGCACCATCGGGTTATCCTGGCGACAGGCATCGCCAAATCGTATGCTGCGGGCGCAGATCTAAGCGGTAAACGAAGAAAAATACTGCAAAATAATATTGAGTATATCGAAAACCGCCTCTAAAAAAAGAAATCGTTGTACGATTTCTTTTTAATTGAGGGAGCCGTCCGTATAGTTATCTATAAAATATTCCAACTGCTCGCTCTGCAGCGGTGTGAGTTTCTCGAATTGAACGCCCCGTCGTCGCGTTTCGATATGAGACCCATTGGCGGCTTTCAGCATCGTATCGGAAATGGCCCGGTAGGTCAGATTCTCCAGTGAAAAATTGCCCGCTGCCATATTGATAGTAGCCTGATCCACATACTCGGGAGCTTTGCCATCGAATGCGTATTTAAATGCCAAACCCGATCTGCTGATGTCCAGTACCTTGCCCTGATTGCCCACCGATTTCGAGATAAAAAAGGCTCCGGATAGTGCCTTGAATCGCATATCTTTCCTGCGATCGATGGTCTGTCCATCGAGTACGTTGCGGATGGTTCTTGCCATTTCACCCATAACGACCGGTTTCATGATAAAAGCTTGAATTCCGAGTTCTTTGGATCGTTCGATGCTAATCTGTTCGCTAAATCCCGTGCAAATAATCACAGCAATATCGGTGCGGATTTCACGCATGGCCTGGGTGAGTTGGATGCCGGTTAGTTTTGGCATGGTCATATCGGTTATCACCAGATCAAATTGATCTGGCTGGCTAAGAAACGTTTCCAAGGCTGCAGGACTGTCTGTCATCGAGGTTGTCTTATAGCCCAATTGACTTAAAAACTGGGTCATAACATCGACTATCATGGCCTCATCGTCCACCAATAATATCCGCTCGTTACCCGTAGCGAGTTCTTCAGATACGGATACATCCATATCGTTCTCGACCGCATCGATTATCGGCAACAAAATGGTCACCGTGGTATACTGATCCAGCTCACTCAGCACACTAATCTCACCCCCATGGTTATTGACGATACCCTGAACCAGCGAAAGCCCCATCCCGGTGCCTTTACCGACTTCTTTGGTTGTAAAATATGGATCAAAAATTTGATCCAGTATCTGGGGATCGATGCCATGTCCAGTGTCCGTGACCTCGAGTTTGATATAATTTCCGGGAGTCAGACCATTGTACCGGGTGATCTGAGATAATGGGATGGAAATATTTTCCAGGCTTACATCGATACGGCCGCCATGCCCTTCCATGGCATGGGATGCGTTGGTACATAGGTTGATCAAAATCTGATGGATCTGAGTTGCATCGCCAAGGACCGGGTGGTCCTCATCTAGTAAATTATGATGAATCTCGATATTGGACGGCAACGATGCCCGCATCAGTTTGAGTGATTTCCCGATAACGGAGTTTAGGTTGAGGGGGAGTCGTTTGGAATCACCTTTGCGACAAAAACTGAGGAGTTGATAGGTAATCTCTTTGGCTCGGTTACCGGCCTCAAAAATTTGCTCTAAATTCTGCCGTATGGGGTTGTGATCATCCAGGCTGTCCAAAGCAAGCTCCGAATTACCGAGAATGATGCTCAAAATATTATTGAAATCATGGGCGATGCCACCGGCCAAGGTTCCGATGGCCTCCATTTTTTGAGACTGATAGAGCTCCATTTCCAACTGCTTTTTTTGTCCCTCGATACGATGGTGCTCTGCTTGCAACTGTTTTTGTTTAAAAATATTCTTCACACGAATAAGCAGTTCATTGGGCTCAAACGGCTTTTTAAGATAGTCGCTGGCACCACGCCGGATGGCTTCCACGGCCGATTCCATGGTACTATCACCGGTCATGATAATGAAATAAGTGTCCAGGCTTGCCCGGTCTAGGGTATCTAATACCTGAAATCCGGTCATTTCCGGCATCATAACATCCAAAAGCACCAGATCAAAATGACCCGCTTGGATTTTTTCCAAAGCCGTCAGGGCACTATGAACTGTCTGCACCCGATAGCCTTGGGTAGTCAAAACACTTTTGACGCTACGAGCCATGGCCAGGTCATCGTCCACAATTAGAATATTCAAATTATATTCCATTCAAAACTCCTTAGCTATCCGTTCCCTCCCGGATAGCAGCTGTCCGTTCCCTCCCGGATAGCAGCTGTCCGTTCCCTCCCGGATAGCAGATGTCCGTTGCTTCCCGGACAGCCATCGGGTCGACCGATCAGATGGGCAACTCAATGGTGAAAGTCGTGCCATTACGACTGCTATCACACGTAATCGATCCATTAAGTGAATGGATCAGGTTTTTTACAATCGACAGTCCGAGGCCCTGGTGATCAGGTTTTGTTGTTATTTGGGGTTCATACAAATTTGAACGAACCTCTTCGGGTAATCCCGGGCCATTGTCACGAACGCGAATCCGGGCCCTCCCATTGTATTTGGCTACCTGCTGGTTGGCATCGGTGGCTGCCGGCAGATAGCTTGTCAGAACGTGAATTCGACCACCATCGGGCATGGCTTCAGCAGCATTCTTCAATAAATTGATGGCTATCTGTTTGATACTGTTCTTGCTCACCCGCGCCTTAGGTAAATCATCATCCAAGTTCAAATGCATTTCGATTTCACCGCGGCTTTTAAGTGTAGCCCCCAGAAGCCTGGCCATATCGGCCAGGGTTTCATTCAAATTAACACGTTCAATTTGGGTTGCTGCTTGGGACTCGGTCGCAGTCAATCCTTTTAGAATCTCTCCGACCCGGGTGATTTCTTCATTAATTATGCGAATTTCATCACTGGCCATATTCTGCCCAGTCATTTTCATTTCCAGGACTTTGAGATAATTTTTTATAATACCCAGTGGATTGTTGGCTTCATGTACGATTTTTCTGGTTCGGGTATGCAAGGCCTTTATCTGCTCAGGCAAGCTTGCATCATCGACCGTTTCCTGTTTTTGTCGTTCATATAAGGCGGCCGCCAGTTGCTGGACAACTGATTCCAGTAGTTTGAATTGCTTGGATAAATACGGAAAGCCAACCTTATCGATTCCCAGTAGGATACAACCAACCTGGTTATTTTGGGCTGTTAGCGGCACACATAGCATTCCCTGTTTAGCTATTTTGCCGATGAGTTGGGCATCCAGAATCGTCAGTTCTGAGTAGGATGTGCGTGTGAAGCTGTCCACGATCTCATTTTGAAGCAAACAGGCGACCGGTAGACAATCTTTGAGGGTCATGGGAATCCGGATGGCCGCCATGGATAGATTTGCATCCACTTGTTCAATAAGTGTCTGCGCTTGCTCATCCAGCAAGAACAGCAGGATGTCTCTGACATCAAACATGATCCAGATGGCTTGCTTTAATTCGTGAACAATTGCCTCGGTGTTTTGGGCCAGCAATATGCCTTGAATGACATTCCCTAATAAGGCGCTATGTTTTACTGCTTGCTGAATGCTATTTTGGACACGGCCCAAACGGTTTGCAGTTGAAGGCGGCACTTCCTGATCAACAGCATCTAACCCTAGAAACTGTTCCGATTCCTGAAGCTTAACTTTTACTTGGACCTGAATTTCAGCAGTCTGATGCGGCGCGAAACCAAACAATTCTTGCGCGGCAGCAATACCGCGATCCCGAGTATCAGCCTGTGCTGCAGCCATTAAATTGGCAGTATAAACGATTTGGACCAGTGGAAAAGCATGCTTGATTTCTTTGAGTGAACGGTGGTGGTACAGCACAGCATCTGCAATAAAGGTATGCCGACTCCAGGTGCGCAAAAGCTGGGAACCAGCACTGGCATGATCGGTACCTAAGGCTGCTTCTTGGGCCAGGCCATGCTCGCTGGATGCTTGGTCTAGATCGAAAGTGCTTTGGTACTTTTTGGGATTTTGCACCAGCAGCCCGAGCTTGCCAATATCATGTATCAATCCGGCTAGAAATGCTGCCTGCGGAGACGAATAAGCGATCTCTCTGGCGATCAACTCGCTGGCATGGGCACAGGCAACGGCGTGTTGGCATAGTCCAGTTAAGACATTCTGGGAAAGCCCCAGATTTGGGTTGAATGCCTGTTGCGTTACGACATGTGAAATCATCGCTTTGATGGTGTCAAAACCGATAATCTCAACTGCCTGTTCAATATCATCAATGATCTGATGGGTATGCCCGGTTACCTGATAGGCCATAGCCATACACTTGTGGCTTAAGGCAGGATCTAATTTGATAATGCTGGCAATCTTGGGAAGGGTGACATCACCCGCATTTAACGTTTCGATAAGTTTGGCGAGTACATGTGGCAGCGTCGGTAAATCGGTGTGGTCAACTATTTTGTAGATCGTTGATGTACGCGTAGCCATTATCCTGTTTCACCATTTCAATCTGATGCCCATTTCGAGTTGCTTTCAGCTAAAACACTTACAATGCAGCTGTAGGCTTATTTGAATTGCTGCAAAGCCTAAAAAGCTTTGCGCATGAGAATTCATCGGCTCAGATTGACTGGGCCTGGTGGCAATTCGGTGCGCAGTTTAAGCAAAACATTAAGCGCGCCATAATATTGCATCTTTTAAAGGGTTTGTCAACATTATATAGTATTGTTAAAGACCCAACTATACAACATATGGACATACATGGTTCAGGGTGTTTTTGTTCTAAGCAGTTTTAACTATAAAAATTATGAAGTTGCATA
>CAZWEO010000043.1:0-38393 GCA_964633115.1 uncultured Desulfobacterales bacterium | reverse complement strand
TAAGGGAATAATATCGAACAACATAATAAATCTAACAACATCACTCCAACTTATCAACAGTGAAACGAGCCTCTGAAAATCTGTGATATCAAACTGTCAAGTCATGTCTTATTCCAAATTTCAATCCTGTCAAATCAAGTATAGGTCAGGTCAGGTGAGGATATGCGAATCTTTTCGGAACATAATTCTGAAACTGGTCTAAGGAATAGGTAACTTGCCCTGCATCGTTACTGCTTTAGGGTTAACGACGGTTGATCATTGGTAACACAGTGTACACCACCCCCATAATACCAGATCATCGGAGCAGTGATCATATGAACGTCACGATCCGGAAAATAATCTTCAATGGCTGATTTGGCGGCACGGTCCCATTCTGGAATGCCGAATCCGGTTGCGACCACAACACCATTTCCCACAAGCCAATTGACATAATTCGCTTCCAGATTCCCGCGTTCAAGAATGTAATCAACAACAATATCAGCTTGGACATCCAACATAGCAGCCATTTTTCGGGGTACCAGGTTGTCCATGCGGTAAGGCAAAGACACGCCAGCCCATTTCATTTCGCCCCAGGCATTGAATGTCCAATCCTGAATCCATTGTTGGTTGCATCCCATGGCATATACCGGACCGTTATCCCGCATCCAAGCATTGTCGTTTGCTATTTTTTCAAAGCGGATATTTTTTAAGGGAACGCTCTTTTTAGCCAGAACATCAATTGCATTTTGCTTTAGAGCAGCATTGCCATGGACGATTACAACCGGTTCAAATCTCTGAAGGACACGAATGATTTCAGCAAGATGTCAGGATCTTGGTTATCAGTTTATGCTTTCGACAATTCGGTATCGGCTTTGCGACCAATTTTTTCGAGCTCGGCAACAGTATTATCAGGCAAAGGATTGGGAGGTGGCGCAGCCAATATCTCTTTGACCCGCTCGCGGGCGTTGCTGTAGAGATCCGGCCGTCCCAATTCATCCCATTGTTCATAAGTGTTGCGATCGCAAAGAGCGGGCGTAAAGAATTCATTACTGCGACAATATTTCAGTGTTCCCGGCTGGGTCAGAAAATGACCGCCGGGTTGAGCCGATTGGACATCGGTAATGAGGTCTTTGGCATTAGAGATATCGATACCTTCTTTATAGCGCTGACACATCATGGCGATTTCGTGGTCCACAACAATTTGTTCCAGAACCAATAACTGACTGGTATCCAGTTCGCCGGTACCGTTGATGACATCGACACCGCTCAAAACCAGCGGCAGCGTGCTGAGTACCTTTTCCATGATGGCCTGAGCACCGGGCTTTTTGGCATCGGTCAGGCACCCGCCTTGGGTATTGGGCAGTCCGTAGAAACGACTCATTTCACCCAGAGCGCTATTGATCAGCGTCGATTCAGGCGCACCCTCCAAAAAGGTTCCCAGGCTAAAATTGGTAATGCCGGCAGCATGCCCGAGAATGATAGGTGTTCCGGGTTCGGCCATTTGAAACAGAACCAATGTGGACAGGCTTTCAGCATTGGCAACGGCGATGTCGCTATACAGACTGGCCGGACCTGTGGATCCGGCTGCCGGCATGGGTAGGGACAGAATCGGTACATGAAACTGTACCAGTTCCAGATAGGCGTCGCACATGCCATCATCATGGGTTAAGGGTGGGATGGTGCAGTAACACACCGAAAATATCTTGCGCTCCCTTACGGCAACCTCACTTCCCAAGATGGCTGCCAGGCCCTCGATCAAAAACGGCACCTCGTCGGCATGGTGCAATTCGTTTTGGATATGCTTGGAGGAGTGGATCAGGGACGTAAAGCAAGGTCGGATCTCGTTGTAGTTATCGGTCATGTCGCTGCACATGACATTGGGCCAGACTACTGTGGCCAGCGGCATTTCTTCAAAAATACGCAGACTGGCGATCATATCCCTTGTCAGTGCATTACGCCGTTCACCGGTTTCAAAATCAAGGGCAAAGGTCGCGGCGCCATCCAGGGTGTATCCCGTATAGGTTGACGGTAGGGTGAAATCAAATTCCGAATTCCTGGCGCCCAGAACAAAGGATTTAGGGGCTGTCTGTAAGGCCCTCTCCACCATCTCTTGCGGGATTTTGGCGATTTGGCTGTTCTTGTCCACTGTGGCGCCATTGTCAGCCAGGATCTTGAGGGCCTTGCGGCTCATGAACTTAACACCAATTTCGTGCAGTATTTTTAGACTATCTCTATGGATTCTTAGCTTTTCTTCCTCAGACAGGATGTTTAAATTTAATTTCATAAACGTGTCCCTAGGCTTCCATCTGCGACTTAAAACGGGTCACAGAATTGATCTCAATATCCAGCAACTCGGCGATTCGACATTTTGCTAGGATGCCTTCAGGACCGCCAGCTTCAGGAATGGCGGCACCGATACCGAGGTCCTTGCGCAAGGGATACATGACATCTTCATCCACCAAGTCGGCCACATCCACCTTGAGTTTCTCCGCCACATATTGCTTGGCATCTGCCAGTTTCATTTTGCGAGACATTTGCATCCAGGCAACCAGATCTCCGGCTGTCCGTATTCCGCCCATGCCTGCCGTAACAATGTGGGTTACTGGCATGCCAAAAGGATCACCGGTACCCACCTACAATCCGTCCGCCTTACCAATCAGGGTCAGGGCTTTGGATGCGCGACTGACACAATCTATGGGTACTTCCAGCAACATGGGTATCCCGCAAACGCCCATGCCGACATTGGGATGTACCGGAATCTTGGCCTTTGAAACAGCCTCTTTAACCATGGTCACGGCTTTGGCCAGGTTCCAGGGGAACGAGTTAGATGTATTGACATTGATGGCCGGGCCGAAGATATCCGCTCCCACAGATTCGGCTAGTTTAACCTGTTCGTGTGGGTATAGTCCGGCAAGCTGCTGGCCTTCGAAGGCGATTTCCCCATGCATACCTAAAATAAACTCACTGGCCATACCGATGATAATGGCCATGTTCGGGGCAATTTGCTTGAGCTTGCGGGCTGCTTTGAGGGTAGCGTAAAACTCAGCATCGCCGGATGAACCGGCCGTATCAAAATTAAAACCCTCGCAACCCATATTATTGAAACCCTTGCCGATGTAAATCATATCTGCGCAGAGCTGCTCGGCAGCTTCTACCTGGACAGTTTGGGCTTCCTTGATTTTACCCTGAGGCAAAAGGTCGGCTGGATTGGGAAAAGGGCCATCGGGCTGATAGTACAGTCCCATATTGGGCTGGGATCCATAAAAGAGCGGCACCGTCGTCAGCATTGAAATCGAATGATACGTTTGTTGCTCCACATCGAGTATCATTTTAACCGGTTTGAAGCTGTAGTCACTGTGTCCCAGAGAGGCGGTATCAGCGGCCAGACCTCTTTCATAGGACAAAATAGAACCTTGCCTGCTGATTAGTACCCCGCTGCCGCCGTCGTCTTCGGTCCCGCCGAAGCACTCGGCAATGCCGTCATCGGTCACAATCAATTCGTGGCCATGGGGGACACTGACAACTCTTCCGGGCTCGGCAATAATGTCACTCAAGTGATCGATTTCACCGGCAGTCAATTCAGGAATACGTGCCATGTCGGCGGCATTTTGGGATCCTTTTTGCAGTTCTTCCCTGAGTTCTGTCGGCGCCATTCGTACTTTCTCACCATCGCCCATACGCGTTAAAATGGAATTTGACATAGGTATTCCTCCTTAAATTGAATTCATCCCAAATTGCACAGATAAGTCGGCATCTACATCAAAACCGTTCGGCGCTTGCAAGTCAAGTCGTAGTAGGGGAATTCAAATTGTAAAGTTTCTTTTATCCAGATTCGGTACTGCCGAGATTTCTTTAAACGGAAACATAGTTGGACTCACTGTACACTCGGCGTGCCCCAATCATAGCGATCGCGAATGATGCGCCGGATAAACGTGGTCTCAATTTTCATGATGCCAGGAATTGTTTCAATCCGGGAAAGCAGTTGATGCAGTTCATCTATGGATTCAACAAATGTTTCCAGTTCGATTGTCGGGTCGCTGGTCATCTGGGCAATATAGGATAGACGCTTAAGCTTTTTCAGTTCAAGCACAATTTCTTCAATCTGAGACCTATCCGAGTAAACACCAATATTGGCAGCAATACCGAAACCCAGCTTGAGGGGATTACCGGCTGCCACGATTTGGATGAACTTGCCGTCGATTAGTTTCTTAAGGCGGTAGCGCACCGTAGCCTCAGAAACAGCCGATTTTTTTGCTATTTCGGAACTGGGCATGCGCCCGTCTTTTTGAAGCAGTCCGATAATCCTGAGATCGGTGCGGTCGAGTCGTTCCCGCATGGTACTATCCTTTCTAAATATTGCATTTTATAGGTTAAGTACATTAAATTATAATATTCGTCAAGATACAATGCTATAATTTGCGAAATCCGCAAAAAATATATTGACAATCGCAAATTTTCCCGATAGCGTTTTAATAAATATCTTTCCAAGGAGAGGACTCATTATGAAAAAGGTACTGATTGTCGGGGCGGGTGCCCAAGGAAACGTTATCAGTGGTGTTTTGGCAAAGGCCGACGAGGTCGCAGAGATTATGCTCGTTGATATCGATATGGAACGGGCTAATGAGGTCGCGCAGTACGTTGGATCAGAAAAAATCAAAACGGCAACTCTGGATGCCTCCAATAAAGCCGAAGTCGTCGAGCTGATGAAAAACGTTGACTACGATTTGGTGGTCAATGCAACCTTGATGACGTTCAATCGGCAGATTATCGAAGCTGCTTTGGAAACCAGCACCCACTATCTGGATATGGCGTCCAATGAATTTTTTACTGAGAAGGACGGGCAAGAATTTCTGGTGGAACAGTTTGAGTATGCTGAAGATTTTGAAAAAGCAGGATTGACCGCCAATATCCTGGCCGGTGGCGACGCAGGGCTGGTCAATATAATGGCCAAAGAAGCTGCCGATGAACTCGATGAAGTGGATTACATCGGAATCAAAGACTACGGCGTCGTGGAATGCGATGAGCCCGTGGCTATGTGGTCCTTTCAGACCTATCTAGAAGATTGTGCCGATGAGGCCGTTTATTGGGAAGATGGTCAATATAAATATGCGCCGCTATTCAGTGGCGAGGAAGATTATTACTTTCCCGAACCTTTGAATCTGACCGGCAAAGTATATTACCACAATCATGAAGAGCCTGTCACCCTGCCCAAGTATCTGGGAAAGCCAGTGAAATATGTTGATTTCAAGATGGGAGATCCGGACAGTGCCACCTGGCAGTTTTTGCTGGATGGCCTGGATCTCATGGACGATGAGCCCCAGGATATTAATGGCTGCCAGATCAGTCCCAAAGATGTGTTCTGTCGGCAACTACCAGCAACATTGACGCCCAAAAAGTGTATCGAGCTGCTTAAGGAAAACAGGCTTAAGAGCCAGGCCGTTTTGGCTGTGGATGTAAAGGGCAAAAAAGCCGGTAAAAAAATGCATTACAAGATGTGGACCGACAGCCCCAACGTGGCCAAGGCCTGTGGCATTATTCCCGGGACCAACGATGTAAGCTGGATTACGTCTATTCCAGCTTCGGTCCTATCCCTAATGATTCTGCGCGGCCAGTTGAAGCGCACGGGTGTATTCCCCTGTGAGGTCCTTGACAAGCAAGAACGCGAAATCTTCTTTAAAGGCATCAAAGAGTGGGAAGTGACGATTCATAAGCAGGTGGCGACAGAGATGGCTTAACTAAAGGGGCCAAGGATCCAAGGATTCAAGGGGTCAAGTGTGGCTATGAGTAGTTTGCTAAAAGCAGCGCCTGCCTTATTTATTAAAAGCCAATAAGACTCTAATAGATTGAAGTTTTAATGTGACCGCCCAGTGGGAATATCTGTATCACCAATTTCATCGAATGAGCCATAAGCTCGAAACACATTCCCACACTCGAATCCTTGAATCCTTAGATTAGATTCGCGGTTTGGATAATACCCTGATAAGGATGAAAAGGAATCACAAACCTAAAACAAGGAAGTTCGTAAATGCTCACCACCAGTCAATTCTTGTCTCCTGAAGAACAGCAAATCATACACGCTGACAGCCTAAAGATACTCAGCGATGTCGGTGCGCTATTTCACAGCGACCGGGCTTTAGACATCCTGACTAAAAATGGGGCCGATGTCGACCGGGACAGTAAAATTGCCAAAATTCCGGAAGAGATGGTGACACAGGCATTGCAGACGGCCCCCAAATCATTTGTACTCGGGGCGCGGGTTCCGGAAAACGATTTTGCCCTGCCGTCCACCTACAGCGGTTACGTATTGGACAATGGTGGTATCTTCACCCGTGATTTCAAAACCGGCGAACGGCGCAACGCTAATCTCCAGGATCATAAAGATTTTTTGAAGGTTTTCGATGAAATGAAGCTGGCCAAGGTTGTGTGGGGCACTACCGTGCATGAATTTCCCTCACATTCGGCCGGTATTCGTACCAATTTGACCTCGTTTATGTATTCATCCCTGCATATCCAGGATGAGATGGGAGGCCCGGAGGAGGTGCCCTACATCATCGAAGGCCTGGAGGCGATCTTAGGAAGCGCCGATGCAGTCAAGGAGCGTAAAATATATTCGGTGGTATACTGCACCCTGGCCCCCTTGGTACACGAGGGAAATATGTGCGATGCCTACCTGGATCTGATCCAGTATCACCAGCCCATCTGCCTTTTTCCCATGCCTTGCGCGGGATCGACCGGCCCGGCTAGCCTTTACAGCAACATTACTCAAGGCAATGCGGAAGCCCTGTCTGCCCTGGTGCTGTTCCAAATGGCTGAACCGGGCTGCCCGATTATTTTTGGCGATGCCTCCGGTAGTACAGATTTTTCCACAGGTAACTTTTTGGAAGGGTCGCCGGAAATGGTATTGCAGACGGCAGCAAGGGGTGAGATGGCACGCTTTTACGGTTTGCCCAACGAACAAGCTGGTTGTCTGTCCGATGCTAAAGAACACGGGCCTCAGGCCATCCTGGAAAAAATGATCACCTCCCTACCTCTGGCCATGAGCGGTGCCGACCTTATTCAAGGACCCGGTGCGCTGGAAACCAGCAATCTGATGACCCTGGAACAGATCGTGGTGGACGACGAAATCGCTTGTTTTTGCAAACGTATCCGCGACGGCATCGATATTTCCGCGGCCAAAAACTATTTTGAAGACATCAAGCAAGTGGGACCCAATGGCCATTTTCTGATGCAGCCCAATACCCTATCAGCCTGCCGCAGCAGCGAGTTCATGATGCCGGACTTGTGCGATCGCAATACATTTGAGCAGTGGGCCGAGTTGGGCCGGCCCGATATTTACGAGCGCGCTAATGAACGGGTGGAAGAAATCTTGGCGGCGCCCCAGAAAAATCCGTTGCCGGACGATGTTATCGGCAAACTGGATGATATTATGCGCAGGGCTGATGAGGAGTTTGCCTAACCTGCAACTCTCATGAAAATATAGGGGTAAGGAAAAAATTAAATGGCATATTTAAAAACAGTAATGCTGAGTAATTCAGAAGAAGATCTGATTCATACAAAGAGTGTTGAATGCTTGCGGGAAGTCGGTGTCAAGATAGACAGTGAGTCTGTGTTGGATTTGTTGGATGCAAAGGGTGCACAGGTCGATGTAAAACAAAATATTGCTAGAATTTCCGAAAAGATGATCAACGAAGCTTTGGAAGCGGCGCCAAAGCAAATTACACTCTATGGACGCGATTCCAAAAACAATCTGGATCTACCGGTATCAGGCTATCCGTATACGGTCACCAATGGCACATCGGTATTCGTCCGCGATAAGGACACCAACGAATACCGGGACTGCAACAGTCAAGATGTTGCCGATATCGCCAAACTGGTTGACGGTTTGGATGGCATCGATTTTCAATGGCCGTCCCTTTCTGCCAAGGACAAGCCGCCGCATGCACAGACACTTTATGAACTCTGGATAACCCTAGAAAACTCTTCCAAGCATTTTCAGGGCGATGCCATTCACGGCGCCCATAATGCCAACGCCCAGATTGACCTGGCTGCATTGATTGTTGGTGGTAGGGAGGAACTCAAAAAACGACCCATCATTTCCATGATCGTCTGCCCCCTAGCACCCCTCTATTTTGAAAAAGGCGCCATCGAATCCCAGGTCGAGTTTGCTCGCGCCGGCATTCCAGTCGTCTCTTACTCCATGTCAATTGGCGGGCTATCTTCACCGATTACGGTGGCCGGTATGATGTTGAATGCAAACGCGGAAAACCTGGCCAGTTTGGTGATTACCCAAGCCGCTGCACCTGGAGCGCCGCATATATACGGATCAGACTCAACCCCCATGGATATGGCTACCGGGAATATCAACTACGATGCGCCCGAGTTAGGATTGGTGGCCTGCGGGCTGTCGCAAATGTCGCGACGATACAATCTGCCGTCTTTTAACGGTGGTTTTAATGGATTTAGTGTGGCCGGCGATTTCAATGATACCATTTTTGAAGCGCTGTCTGGCTGCTTTGCATCCATGTGCTACACCGACATCACCGGCGGGCTCGGGTGTATTGATGATGCCAAGGGCATCTGTTTCAAGCAAATGCTGGTGGATGCCTATACCTGGGAATGCTGTCGCGAATATATGAAGTCTGTAGAAATCACCGAAGAACGGCTCGGTCTTGAAGCCATCAAGAATGTCGGTCCTAAGGGTAATTTTCTACTTGAGCCGCATACGTTCAAATATCTCAGGAATGAACCGATTGTGTGGGATGAAGACAAGTATGAATTGCTGACCAAGAATAAAGATTCGCTTTTGGAAGCCGCCGGCGAACATGTCAATCGAATCCTCCAAGAGCATGAGGTCATTCCTGTGGATGGATCTGTTCTTAAACAAGGATATGAGCTAATTGAGGCCTATGAAAAAAAGTACCTTCTTTGATTTTCTGAACCGTCATGGCAATCATGATTTCGATACCTTTTTAAAAAACGCCAAAGAGGATATCGATTACATTGACTGGCACGGTTTCTGTTTGCCCATGACCTATGGCGATCCCGCGACCGAATACAAAGCGGTTCGCAACGCCTGTGCCCTGTTCGATGCATCTCCGGTAAAAAAATATCGCGTCTCGGGCGCTGATGCCGGCAAGTTTTTAGACCAGGTGATGGTACGCCGCATGAGCGCAAAGAAGCCAATGCGGGTCAGCTATGCCATCTTTTGCAATCCGGATGGCATGCTGCGGGATGATGGGCTGCTCTACAAATTTGCTGAGGACGACTATCTTTTGATGGTCTCGGAATTGGACCATGAAAATTATTTCAGCACCGTTTCAAGTCGGCTTAATGATCTGCAAATAGATGAAGTCTCAACATCCTTGTCCGGCTTGGCTATTCAAGGACCGAAGTCCTGTACGATATTAAAGCAAATGGGATTCACCGCCATTGAAAAGGTGAAACCCTTCGAGATAAAAGAATTTACTTTTAGCGACGATAAGGTAAGCGTAGCGCGGGTCGGGTTTACGGCCGACCTGGGGTATGAGTTGTGGTTTAAGCCGCAATTGAGCCAAGCGATTGAACAGGCTTTCAAAGAAACTGAATCAAAATTGAGCATCGGAATTAATGGGTATGGCTTGAAGGCTTTGAATGCCCTACGCATCGAAGGTGGATTTATAGTGCCTGGCTGGGATACTGCCCAGACATTCGAAGATAACGCCTACGAACGCACCCCCGCCGAGCTTGGCCTTTCTTGGGCCGTTGATTTGGACCGAAATGATGATTTTATGGGTAAGTCAGCTCTGCTCAGAGAAAGAGAAACTGGCCCGCGGTTCAAAATTATGGGATTTACTATCGACCAAGAATGTAGCCTGGAAGACTGGATGGCACTATATGCTAGTGTAGACGGCGAAGCGCGGCAAGTCGGCACTTGCCCATCGGTGGCATGGTCTTATGGATTAAAATGCTGGTTGATTATTGCCTCGATTGACGTGAAATTATCCCATCCTAGTTTGGAATATTATGTGCAAATCGGAGAGCAACAAATTTCATGTCGTAAAGAAAATTTACCTTTTGTGAAATATGATCGATACCGTGAGATTCCGGCACCTGTAAAATAATGTTCAATTTTCATAACAAATAATGGTATATTAAGGAGACAATGCATTTAAAGACAGCATATCATGAAGAAATGACCCATACCATGCTCTGGATCGAATATCTAACCAGCAACAAGGAGGAATCGAAATGGATGCAATAAAAAGGAAATCTACCACGCTACTAATATGCCTGATCGGCATGTGCTTTTTAGGCCTGGCTTTTTCCGGGAATGCTCTGGCAAAAAAGAAGATTCGCTTGAACGTCGGGTTCGGGTCGGAAGAAATGCTGGATAATCTCCAAACCACCCCCTTTCAAAATACCGAGATGGGGTCGGTGTACTGGCAACTTGTGTACGATCAGCTCTGGATTTTAGGGCCTGGGCCCAATTACGACCCGCTGCCTGCACTGGCAACCAGTTGGGAAACAGAGGACTATCAGACCTGGCGGTTCCACCTGGTGAAGGACGCCAAGTTTCACGACGGCAAACCGGTTACGGCCGAGGATGTAGCCTTTACCCTGTGGTATCTGCCGAGGGACCCTGTCTGGGCCTTTCCTTCCAATGACATCGACGCCAAAAGCGATATTAAAGTCATCGATGAGCATACCATTGAATTCAAGCTGGCACGGCCTTTTCCTGGTAAGTATCCGCCGGCCGACTGGATGCCGATTCTGCCCAAACATATCTGGTATAAACACAAGGGCAGAAAAATCACTCAATTCGCAAATAAGAAATCCATCGGCTCCGGCCCCTTCAAACTGAAAAAATTTAAACCCAGTCAGTTTATCTGGATGGTCAAGAATAAGGACTACTGGGGCGAAAAACCCCATGTGGACGAGGTGGTTTTCAAGGGTTATGGCACTGGGGACGCCATGAAAATGGCCTTTAAAAAAGGGGATATCGAATTTGTCGGTTATACCGGTGTGAGTGCCATGCAGATAGAGAGCTATAAAAAGGCCAAGAATATTGAAGTGGAGGTCTCCCCGGGCCTGTCGCTGAATTGGCTCACCTTCAACCTGCACAAAAAGACGGCCGTCCAGGATAAGACATTCCGTAAAGCCCTTATGCACGGCATCGACCTGGAAAGAATCATCAAACTGGTTTACCAGGGATATGCCGAGGCCGCGGACAGCTTCATCTACGAGGATGAGCCCGAACACCACCCCAATCTGCCCCAATTAGAATACAATCCCGAACTGGCCAAAAGCATGCTCAAAGATGCCGGGTACGCGGACACGGACGGCGACGGCATCCTCAACGACAAAACCGGCCAGAACATTGTGCTCGACTTCATGGCGCCTTCCGACTGGACAGACGAAGTCAAGATGCTCAAACTGATCACGGAGCAGATCAGGGAAATCGGCATCGGCATTAAAGAGGTAATCATCGACCTGGATACGTATTATGAATTCGCCTACACGCCGGCCGAAGACAAGTTCGACCTCGCCATTTCATCCGAAGGACCGGGACCCAACGGCTCCTGGATGTGGGAGTTCGTGCGCAGCAGGGAAGGTGGCGGATTGGGATGGAACCAGTCCGAATACCACAATCCGGAAATGGATGAAACGTACCTAAATTACATTATGGAATCAGACTTGGAAAAACGCAAGGCGTATGCGTTTAGGCTTCAGGAGATCATGGCCGAAGATCTGCCCTGCGCCATGCTGGTGAGGCCCAACCACCTCGGTCCGTACCGCACCGACAAGTTTGATGGCCACGTGGCCACCATGGGCGGATTCTCGAACTGGATTAACTGGTGGACATACTTGAAAGTAAAACCGAAAGAATAAATTTGAATTCCCTGCTGTGACACGAATGGGGGTGTGGTGCAAGCCTCAGCCGTGCTCCAGATCGAATTCTTGGATAAGCAGGATGAATTCAAATTGTGAGGCAATATTGTTGCGCTTGAAAATAGCG
Organism: uncultured Desulfobacterales bacterium; assembly: GCA_964633115.1. Classification (GTDB taxonomy): domain Bacteria; phylum Desulfobacterota; class Desulfobacteria; order Desulfobacterales; family B30-G6; genus B30-G6. The sequence goes on along the minus strand of CAZWEO010000043.1, from coordinate 26,419 downwards.
GGCTGTATTTTTACTTTAGCTTAAATTAGGGCCCTTCTCATTTAAGAGAGAAGGGCCCTTAGACTATGCTGAAAAGTTAAGATCAAATTCGGGTTTAGCATTTCATAACAGGATGAAGTATTGACGTTTATAGGGTGAGTTCATGGCCAGGCATAGTTTATAATTTGCCATGCTGTATCTGAAACGTTAGAATAGGGATAGAAGGTTACCCATGTCACCAAACTACGATGCCGTCATTATCGGCGGGGGGCATAATGGTCTGACGACAGCTGCCTATCTGGCCAAAGCAGGACGCAAAGTACTGGTACTCGAACGCCGCCATATTTTGGGCGGTGCCGCCGCCAGTGATGAGATCTATCCCGGCTTTACCTATACCCTCTATTCCTACGTCGTCAGCCTCTTGTCCCCCAAAGTGATTTCAGATTTGCAGTTGTACAAACATGGCCTGAACCTGATTCCTTTAAACGGCAGTTTTACCCCCATGGAAAACGGGGATTGCATCACGTTTTACCCAGACGATGCCAAAACCTATGAATCCATCCGCCGGCATTCAAAACGAGATGCCCAAGCCTATTTTAAATTCAGTGAGTTCATGGTCGATCTGGCCCGCACCATGAAACCATTCCTGGGAGTTGTTCCGCCCGATCCTGCTCGGCCTGGCTGGAGAGATCTGCGCACTTTTGGATATTTAGGCAGACACATGCGCGCCATCGGTAGAGAGAAATTTCACTGGGTTCACAAAATCATGACCATGAGCGCTTATGATTTTTTAAGCGAGTGGTTTGATACCGATGTCTTGATTGCCGCCCTGGCACAGGTGGGTATCATTGGTACCATGCTGGGTATTAAATCACCGGGCACGGCTTACGTTCTGCTGCATTACTACTTGGGTGAAGTGGATGGCTCTACATCTGAGTGGGCCACCCAGGTGGGTGGTACCGGTGGCGTCAGTGCGGCCATCGCTGACTCGGCCCGAAGTTTTGGTGCCGAGATCCGCTGTAATGCTTCTGTCGCGCAAGTCATCATAAAAAACGGAATAGCCATAGGCGTCGCCCTGGAAAATGGGGATGAAATCCGTGCCAAAACCGTGGTCTCTGCCTGTGACCCCAAGGTCACCTTTCGAAATCTGGTGGATGAAAAAGAACTGCCCTCCGATCTGGTGAAGGCCATCGACAATTTCAAATTTCGCGGTTCATCCGGCAAGGTCAACCTGGCTTTGGACGGGCTGCCGAACTTCCCAGCATTAAAAGACAAGTCCCTCCTTTATGGCGGCATGCCGGAGATTGCCCCCAGCTGTGACTATTTGGAGTGTGCCTATGATGATGCCAAGTACGGTGACTTTTCAAAGCGTCCTTTCATGGGTTGCATCATACCCTCTACGGTTGACCCTTCCATGGCGCCTGAATGCAAGCATAGCATGTCCATTTTCGTCCAGTATGCATCTTATAATATGCCCAAACACGGCGACCGAGACCAGCAACGCGCGGCTTTTGGCAAGGCCGTCATCGACACGCTGGCCGAATTCGCACCCAACATTAAGGACCTGATCCTGCACCAGCAGGTCATCACTCCCTGGGATCTCGAACAGCAGATCGGAATCAGTGAAGGCAATATCTCTCATGGAGAGCTTACCCTGGACCAGTTGTTCTTTATGCGTCCCATACCCGGTTGGGCCAAGTACCGCACACCCATCCGCAATTACTATCAATGCGGTAGTGGTACCCATCCTGGTGGTGGCATAACGGGTACACCGGCACAGTTAGCCGTATCGGAGATGTTAAAGGATGGTGTCTAGGAAAGGGTAAACAGGATGTCTCATAAATTTGATGACATTATTATCGGCGGCGGGATCAATGGGCTGATTACAGCGGCATATCTGGCCAAGGCTGGTCGTCGGGTTTTGGTATTGGAAAAAAAACAACATGTCGGCGGCCGATTCGTAACTGAAGAATTCAGACCCGGGTTTAACGCTTCTTCCATTGCAGATGAATCGGATACGCTCTCCCCAAAAATAATAGCCGAATTAAATTTGAATCAATTTGGTCTTCAGGTGTTACCCACTGATCCGCTCATTTTTGCACCTCAAAAAGAAGGACAGCACCTAAGCATTTGGCATGATGTCCAGCGGACGGTACGAGAAATTGCCCTTTTTTCACAAGCCGATGCCCAAGCCTACCCTGAGTTTATTGAAAAAACAGGCAAGATTGCCCGAATTGTGTCTGCTTTAAACCACATGGTACTGCCGGATGGGCCCCATGCGGGTTTTATAGACCTGCCCGAGGCTCTCAAACTTGTCAAACCTATCCGTTCACTGGGGTGGAAGCAGATCACGCAGGTGATGCGCATTCTACCGCTGCCCCTGGCCGATTACCTGAATGAGTGGTTTGAATCGGATATTGTCAAAGCGGCAATAGCGGCATCGGCTTTAAATCACATATCGCTGGGACCGCAGGAATCGGGCACCGCCTTTGCATTCCTACAAAATGTTGCCCATAGCAAAAATGGCCTTTTCCGTGCTAGCGGGCAGATCAAGGGCGGTGCCGGTGCTTTGGCCAAAGCGCTGGTAGCAACATCTGAGCGCTTGGGAGTCAAGATAATGACCAAGGCTGAGGTCTCTAAAATCACAGTGGAAAACAGCCGGGCAACCGGTGTCGAGCTGGTTGATGGTAAAGCCTTCACTTGTGAGATTGTTGTTTCGGCCATTGATATGCGGACCACATTTTTGGGGCTTGTAGATTCCAGTCTCCTGAATGCAAAGGTTTTAAAGCATGTGCGTAATATCAGATATGGTGGTAGCATGGCCCGGGTTCACTATGCCCTGGAGGCACTGCCCGTATGTAAAGGTATAAGCGGCAATTCCCGACAGTTTCTCAGAGGCCACATTCAGCTGGCGCCTACACTGACTTATTTGCAAATGGCCTTTGATCCGGTCAAATACGGACAATTTTCAGAGCAGCCCTATCTGGATATCCGCATACCTACTTTAAATGATCCATCTTTGGCCCCTGATGGCAAGCATGTCATGTCGGTAAGCGTCAAGTATATGCCCTACCATCTACGGGAAGGCAGTTGGGAAACATTGTGTGATGATCTGCAGCAGTTGGTTACAATAACCATCTCCAAATGGATGCCTGATCTTGAACAATGCATCAAACATTGTCACGTCATCACACCCCTTGATATGGAAAATGATTACTATCTGCCTGAGGGTAGTCTCACCCATGGCGACATAACTCTGGACCGGTCTCTATGGATGCGGCCGATACCCGGTTTTACACGGCATCGATCTCCCGTAAGGGGACTGTACCTTTGCAGTGCCGCCACACACCCCGGTGGTGGCCTCACCGGTATTAACGGCTTAAACGCTGCCCGTATGATCCTAAAGTCCTAATGGAGATCTTCCTTGATTTGCTTGACCGCAATTACCGGCTCTGTTACAAAACGAGCTGAAAATAGTAATAGCTCATTCAACAGGTTATTCTATTTGATGCTAGTAATTGAAATATAATATTGCACAATGAACCACAAATGTCTAGATTTTTTGTTGATGAAATCAACACCATACCGGTTGTCATAAACTCACATAAATCTAGACAGTTAAGCATAATATCTTTACTTATCTAAACCAATCTCAATCTGAACAGGGGAATGACAACCGGTATAAGGGATAGGAAATGAGAGAACGACTTGATAAAACGGACTTGAAAATCATCAGACTTCTTCAAAATGACGGGCGCATGGCCAGTTCTGAAATTGCCAAAACCATCGACGTTCCCGAAGCAACTATCCGCTACCGGCTGAAAAAGCTGATTGACAAAGAGTATATCCAGATTGTGGCTGCGGCAAATCCCATAAAGCTTGGGTTTGGCATCGTTGCCTGTATCAGCATCGAGGCGGAAATCAGACAAGTGGATCATGTCATAAGTCAATTAGAAAAGATTGAGCGCGTATCCTATATTGCCCAGATGACGAGCGCTCCTAACATCGAAATCGAGACTTACATCGAAACCATCAATGAACTTCATAAATTGCTTTCCCAGGTTGAAATCATTGACGGTGTTATTCAGGTTAAAACTGCCTTTATCCGCAGGATTATCAGGGAACGCTTTGATTTCGGCACGCCTAAATATTTGAACGGGCCGGAAAATGACGCCGAGCACAATAATAAATAATACCAGGCCATTAGCCGGTTCCATTCTCAAGCCGCCAATTGGGCTGCCCTCCTTGAACTCGAAAATCTGGCCGGATTAACTCCTTGACAGACCACCTCCTAATGTATATACTTTGGATATACATTAGGAGGTAATCACATGCTTGCCAAAATTCAAAAATGGGGCAACAGCCAGGGGCTTCGTCTCACTAAAAATGTACTAGCGGATGCACAAGTCAATGTCGGTGATGTTGTGGAAGTCCGTGTAAAAGAAGGTATTTTGATTATCGCACCCGTAAAGAGAACACGTGGGCGTTATAAATTGGAAGAGCTGGTTGCCCAGATTCCCGAAAACTATCATGCCGAAGAGGTTGATTGGGGAAAACCAACTGGTAAGGAGATTTGGTAATGCCTGCCTATGTCCCCAAGCAAGGGGACATCATCGCCATTACATTTGACCCCCAATCAGGTCATGAACAAAAGGGGCGTCGCCCGGCATTTGTCATCAGCAAGAATCTCTTCAATCGTAAAACCGCTATGGCCATGGTGTGCCCCATCACGAATACAGAACGGGGATTCCCATTTCACGTGCCTGTCCCGGTGAACAGTAAGTTTTCCGGATTCATTATGGTCGAACAGGTGAAATCGGTTGACTTTCGATCTCGCCGCGCCAAGCGAATAGAACATGCAAGCGACGAGCTTTTATCGGAAGTTCTGTCTATTCTGGATGCCTGCATCTATTAAAAAGAATTGCGTGTTTCGATTGAAACGAATCAAGTCATTTAATATACTGAAATAAGGTAGGCAATAACTGCCGAGACGTCTTTATCCGAAATCGTCGCTCCCCAGGCGGGCATATTTAAAGGTGGCATACCTTTAGGGTCCTTCCTTTCTACTATCCGACCGTTTAAAATGATATTCTGAACCGGCATGTATTTTGCCACAACCTTGAAAAAGCCCGGAATATCCGGTTGGGATCCCGCTTCCAGCAAATCACCAAATTCATCCAATATAGCGATAACCGCTTCCTGCCTATCCTTTTTATATAGGAACATCCGTTCTGCCAGCGTGTTTAACTTGGGAATGAAATCATACTTATAATTGGGATTTCTCACGCCGCCTCTGGCATGTTTTCCATGACAGGCTGTGCAGTACTGCTGAAAAATTTTGTTCCCCTTTTTAATTATAGACAAAGGGTAAGCAGGCTTGGGTGGCAGGCGCTGTGTACCGCTTTGGTGGGCTGCCAGGCTTTTCAAATATACCGTTAGTTCCATGGCTACTGGGTGTGCAAGCTGGAAATCAAACATCATGGTTTCTTCGGGCTGCGCACCAGGGAAGCGAACACTCTCATAGATGTAGGCCAGGTTATGATTGCCTTTCATTACAGCCAAGGTAACGCTGTCGAATGATTTTAACGGATACTTGATATGGGCACTGGCATCTCCGATACCCACGAGTTCCGGTCCCACGAAGCCGCCTTTACCGTCGCGTTTGTGGCATCCTAGGCACCCACTGGTTTCAAATTTATGTCTGCCCCGGTTGTAAACGGGTGTCTGATCTAACGCTTCCGTGTGACAGCGATAGCAGTTGGCTTCAATATATGGTTTCCTTAAAAGGGGTTTGTTCCAGCTTACATCGCGGTTGTCTGCAGCGGCCGCTTTCCAAGTGATTGCCCGGCCCTGGCCGTCATGGCATATGGTACATCCGTATATTTGGGTATCATGTTTTTGTAGATAATTCCCCGGGTGTGCTTTCAACGGATTTGAGGTATTCTTAAAAGCGGGATCTTCGAGGGCAACGTGACAGGAAATACAGCGGTCAGCCCGGTTCAGCTGCGGAAGCCAAATCTGTTTGAGCCCAAAATCAAAGGAATAAGTGGCAGTTTGTTGTTTTGTATCGATCTCCTGCTTCGCTTCAATCTGATCGAGATAGGCCACCTGATGCATGCGCCACTCCGGAGCCATATTCTCCTGATACAGGTAAAGACCTGAGAACAGAATAATAACGATGGCGGATATATATAGTACGGTTTTCATAAAGTTAAAAGTAGGTATTAATGAAAATAAAATTCTAAGTGATTTAAATTAGATGTGAACTTATAAAAACGAATAATGAATGTCGAACATGGAATATAGAATGTTGAAGTGTGCGGTTGGCCTGGGCCAAACTTCGACATTCAAAATTTTGCAATCAATATTCGATATTTTTGCTTAGCCTATACCTTACAGCTGACAGCTTAACTCGCCCCTTCCCGTCATTCCCTTGAAAAAGGGAACCAGACTAGGCTTTCTGCTAGAGGCTGACCCTGGACCCCACCCCCTCCTCCGAGGGGACAAGCTTTCACGGGGATGACAACCGAGGGGGTCAAACCCAAATTCACTACGCGCTAAGATTGCAGAGCTGATCACTCATTTTAGCTCATTTTAGGCACTTAATGCTAAGAAGTTTACACTCCCTTTTATGAAGATCAGTGTTACGCTTTTTGGATGCGGGTATCTACTAATGCAACCACGATAGAGGCTCCCAGTAAAAGTCCCAGTTCGGACCGCGATGGCCCCAGGCAAAGTAGGTGAAAACGATAATAGTGACACAAAAACAGGTGAAAAGTGCCATTACACCCAATCGGGTTGACTGGTGTCTTTTATAAACCAGTAGCGACCACGTCAAAAACATCAGTATCACAAGGCTGCCCGGATTAATGAAGTGGATAAGAAATTGATTGCCCCCTGCCAACCATGTGCCTGAAAGGTCGAAGCCAATAGCTATAACAAGTATACTGGTACAACAAATGGCTGCATAAGTCGCCGTAACGACAGTTGTGCGGACACCGGTTGAATCACCAAACCAGCGACCATAGCCTTCATTTTCCCGGTCGAGATGGGGGATGCTGAATAGGCCCAGCAGTACAATCAGCGGAATTCCGACGCCACCTGAGTAGGCCGAATAGCTGACCAGCTCCTGCAAGCTCAGAAAATACCAGGGCGCTTTGGCCGGGTTTTCCGGAACCAGGGGATTGGCAGGTTCTCTTAAGGGCGCGTCCATAAAAAAGGCCAGCACAACGCTGAGAGCCAGAATGAACATGAAGGCTGCAAACTCCCTGTAAAATGCGTGGGGAATGGCCACCAGTGCAGTCTGGCCCTCAGATTCCGGTTGCCTTTTGGGGTGGTCGACTCGATCTGGACGGGAAAGCCCACCACTTTTACGGATACGCCAAATATGGATGGCAATGAACACCACCATCACTAAAGGTAAAAGCAAACAATGCCAAACATAGAACCGAACCAGGGTTTCATTCCCGATATGGTCCGAACCCAGTAGTAGATGCTTCACCATGGCTCCGATATCGACACTACTGGAAATGCCCAGGGCATCCGTAAGCTGGGCCGGCGAAGTCGCAATATTAATCCCGATGGTCCCGGCCCAGTAGGCTAACTGATCCCAGGGCAGCAGGTAGCCGGTAAATCCCAGGACTAAAATTAGCAGGAACAATATGATTCCAATGTTCCAGTTAAATGCGCGCCCGCGCTTATAGGCACCGGTATAGAAAACGCGGGCCATATGCAAAAAACCGACAATGATCATCAGATGGCCGGCCCAGCGGTGGATATTGCGGACAAATCGGCCTGATGGAATCACAAACATCAGGTCTTTGACTGAAAAATAGGCTCTGGCAGTATCTGGCTTGTAGTAAATCATCAAAAACAATCCGGTCAAAAATAAGACCACAAACAGCCCGAGACACATAATTCCCAAACCAAAGGTATAATTCCAGCGCAGGGAATGTGGGTGGATTTTATTGGAATGGACGTGCAGAAAGATATTGTTGATATTGCCGCACCGGTGCTGTGGTTTCAAATTAGGTTTCCCAATAAATTTTCATGCTCTGATTTACACGTCAAAGCATAGAACAAAATTTTGTTAATATTGAAATATCATTGTGGCACCACACTTTCGCAATAATAAGGATCTTTTCTCACAATTTGAATTCTTCATCACGCGCTGCAAGACTTATCGGCGAGGAGCTCGGCTGAGATTTACTCGAAGGCCTCAGTCGTGCTGCAACGGGGAATTCAAATTTAAATTTGACACCCGATTTGACGACCTGCTTTTTATCAACTTCCAGGTGGCCACTGGGCAGTAGGGATATTGGATGCCATGGCAGATTCCTGGGTGCAGCGCCTTTTACAACTTTTCCATCCAGGTCATAGTGGGAACCGTGGCAAGGGCAGGCAAAGCCGGATTCATCTTTATTTACGACGCACCCCAGGTGAGTGCAAACGGCTGATATGGCGTATAAGCCATCTAAATCGGCAAAAACATATACTTGCTCGATGTCAAAATATTTGATGGCTCCCGAAGGAAAATCTTGCCTACGGCCTATCTTGAAACGACCCGATTTTTCAGGCCGAACAGATGGGAATAACATTCTCAACAACATGATCAGGAAGGTGGCCAGGGCTGCCAACCCGACAATTACAGCGCCGCCCCAGCCTAAGAACCTACGTCGTGTAAGGCTGTTGGAATTTGTGGTCTTGTTATTCTGCGTCAAGAACGTCTCCTCCATGCGTTCTTGTTAGCTGGTTTGTTTGCAAAGGTAGGATCTTCGCTTTCATTTTTTTAGAATGTTAATTTGATAAGTGCCTTATAATTAATGCGTTTTGCAAGGCCCGGAGGCTTCTATGCAAAATTAAGACAATTAATTGCCGGAAAGCTGCAGCTCGAAATTGTCAATGATATATCGGGCCGCATTTTCCGCGCAGGTGTCCTGGCATTTTCTTGGGTTGTGAAAAGGCATGAGTCCGTCAATAAATTTAATACAATCCTTGCTGGTTTTAAACAAGTTGCTTTTTGTAATGGGTCGGGCCAGATCTCCCTTACCATCAATACCATGACAAACCGAGCAGGTGCGATCGTATAAGACTTTGCGACCCTCGGCGTCGGTTATGTAAGCGGGATCGAACGTGTCCTTGGGCAGCTGAAATTTGAACTCTTGAACAATATAGGCCGCCACATCTTCAGCGCGGTCGCCGGTACACAGATCAGGGCTTTCGGCCGGCATAATATAATCGATCATTGCTACCACCCCATTTATCGACTTAAAGCGGGTGCTCTCTACAAAGGGTGGCGCCAAAATTCCCATGCCGTCGGTGTGGTGGCATTCCATACAGTTGCGGTCATAAATTTTTTTTCCGCTCTCGAGGTTGCCCGCGGCATTGAGAGAAAAAGCGAAAAAAAACAAACCCGCCGTAATCAAACAGAACATCAAGAAGGACCTAACTTTGAATTCAACTTGTTTCATTCCATACTCCGCTGGGTTGTGTTTCAATCATTGGTCACAGTTGGCATTACCGGTCCGAGCCGCAGCTGCTTGTCCGGATTTCAAGTTTTCAATGTGGCTGCAACGTTATTGGCCGCGTCGATGCCGCTTAATAGTCCCCCACCACAGGTGGCCCATTGCAGGGGGTGCGTCGCCTCCCCGGCAAAAAAAAGCTTGTCGGCAATGGTTTTTCGCAGTTCAGCGCGCATGTGATAATAACCGGGTTCGGCCGACGCATAGGAACCCAAAGTCCAGGGGTGCTCACCCCAGCGGGTAAACATGCCTTTCAGAAAATGATTTCTGACGTCGCTGCCGTATATTTTTACGACTTCATTTACCCCCCATTCCACGGCGGCGTTTACACCGGCCAGTTCCAGTTCCCGGCCAAAATCGCCGCCGGTGTAAATATACGTCAGGTTAGTACCGCCCATATTGGTCAGCATGCCCCCAGCGCCAGTACCGTCTTCATTGACATAATCCACGTAGCGGTCCGGCCCCAGGCCGAAAAAGTCCTTTGAGAACTGCAGGGCCACATTGTTATATGTGCCCATGGAGATGTACTGAAAAGATTCTTGTTTTTTCACGGGCAAAGTCGGTGTAAATTTTATTTTGTCGGCCGCCAGGACGCCTGTGGAAACGGTTAGGATCACCACCTTGCCGCTGATGGCTCCTTCGGTTGTCTCGACTTGAACACCTGATCCCTGCCAGTTGATGCGCCGGGCAGGCGTAGCCAATTGCACCGGCAGTTTACGACCATAATGGGCGACAAGGGCGCCGTAGCCCTCTTTGCAGAAATAGGGATCCGAACCAGGGGTCTCCCACCAGTCCTGACATGAAAAACCATTGAACTCCTTAGCCATGTCCAGGGGGCCCATCATATAGGCGGACAGTTTTTCCCATTTGTTTTTGAGGGTGATGGCCTCGGCTGGGCTGATATCCGGATTTTTGCTCTTTTTGGCAACCCAGCCGATTTTTTCCGATATGCGGTCCCAAGCCTCGTCATAGGCCTTGACTTCTGCGGCACTCGCTTTTTTGTTGCCCACAAACAGACCATAGACGTCGTAATCATCATCCGGAACGGGGGTAAGCGTAAAACCAAAGGTTTTGCCATAGTCGAACCAGGGGTTGACCCGGCCGTAATTGAGCCAGTGGCAGCCCATATCATAGGGAACCCCAAAGGTGTGGTGATCGGTATATGCCCTTCCGCCAATACGGCTTTGGGCTTCGATCATTATAAATGAAATGCCCAAATCCGTCAGGGTTTTGGCGGCACCCAGGCCAGCTGCCCCGGCACCAATGATGATGACATCTGGATTGCTCGGCGTTGACGCCCAGGAGGATGGATGGATAAAAAAGGGGGCGGCGGCCATGCCTAGCAGCAGGCGTCGCCTGGTTACGTCCACTTTCCCTTTGGCTGCGGTTTTGTTCGTCATGCCTTTCTCCTCATGCAACTTTTAGTGATAGGATCTATTGAAATGCAATATTAAATACTATCGCATGGATTTGTTGTTATCCTCAAGTTAAGGGTTTGAGTGCGATATATTTAAAAATATATTCGATATTCGTAAAAAACTTATAAAAGATTTGAATATATAAGCATTAATATTCAAGAAATACAAGAAATACTGTACTCAAAGTTAAGTATTGTGTATACTCATACCTAAAATGAGCGTTTCGCATTTTACAACCTGAGGTGTTGCATAAAGGATTGGAATATGAAAGGAATCGACGCGACCGATAGAAAAATAATCAAACTGCTTCAAAAAAACGGTAGAATGCCCAACACGGAAATAGCAAAACGTACCGGGATTACCGAAACTACCGTCAGGTATCGCATGCAGCGACTTATCAGAGAGGAATTCATTGAGATAGCCGCTATCATCGACCCAGTAAAGCTGGGCAATGGCGTTGAAGGCAGCATACGCATCCGGTCCGATATCAAACAAATGGCACAGGTAACCCTTGAACTTAAGCAGATACCGGAATTGTATTATGTGGCCAGGGTTTCGGGAAAAGCCGACTTTGATACCAATTTTTCGGTACGGGACATGTTGGCCGCACGGAAATTGATTGACCGCATCAACAGCATTGACGGTGTTATTGAAACGGATATGGTCACGGTAATGGAGTATATAAAGGAAAGATACGACTACGATTGGTGATATTGATAAGGGTATCTGTTAGGATGTTACCACAGTAGTTTTCATTGATCAGGCCTCAAAAAAACCAAGGGTCAAGAATTTCTAATAACGATTCACTAAAATTCTTGACCCCTGGCAAAATCTATCCCTGATATTATTCCCCGTCCCAGGATGCTTTGGTATAACCCAGAGCGGTGGCTGCAGCTTGTTCTTCAGATGACAATTGCTTCCAGTATTTGTCTTCTGAAGCCGGTTGCTTGGCTTCGCCTTCCCAGCTTTCAGCATTCCAGCCAAGTTTGGCCCATAGGTCTTGCTCCGCGGTCGTCATATCTGCCCAGCCGGCTTCCTCCCACAGAGCGATATCGGTGCGAACTGAATTTGGATCCATTTTCCCCATGGATGCACAACCAAAGAGCAGGGCGATGCTTATCATCATTACCAACACAACAGCGATTCTTTTTTTCATTTTTACTACCTCCTTTGTTTGGGCTGATTGATGAAAACACAATCAACGCGTTTATTAGGTGGAACATATACCAGACTATTCATTAACTGTCATTTTTACATTGATCGCCGTCAACCAAATAGCACGACGCAAAGTGACCCTCCCCCACTGCCACCAACTCGGGCTGGCCGGATCGGCATAGTTTTTTACGCTCCGGACAACGCGGTGCAAAGCTGCAACTGTCAATGCTGTCATCCGGGGTTATGGGGATATAGCCCCGAATGGGCAGTTCCTTTATCTCCGCAGTTGGATCAGGCACCGGTACCGCCGAGATCAACGCCCGTGTATAGGGATGGCATGGATTGTTTATAATTTCCTCGGTGGGTCCGATCTCCAGAATTTTGCCTAAATACATGATGGCAATGCGGTCACATATATAACGTGCTGTGACCAAGTCGTGGGTAATGTAAATAAATGAAATACCATACTTGTCGCGCATTTTAAACAAGAGATCGAGTATGCCGATTCGAACGGAAACATCCAGCATGGAGACGGACTCATCGGCGATGACAAACTCCGGTTGCAATACAAGCACCCTCCCGATACTCACCCGTTGAAGCTGACCCCCACTGAGAAGTTTCGGGTATTTGTTCCAGTATTCCTCAACCGGATTCAGACCAACTTCTTCAAGGGTCTTTTTGATCAGCGCATCTTCTGCATTCCTATCTTCAGCAAGATTGTGAATTTTGATGGTCTGGCGCAGGATTTCAGAAACTGTCCGGCGGGGGTTGAGGGACCCAAAGGGATCCTGGAAGATCATCTGCATTTTCTTGCGAAAGGGATTGAACTGTCCCCGAGTCATGGCGTCCACGCGGGTTCCCTTGAAATAGATCTTGCCGCCGGTGGGCTCCAACAGCTTGAGAATCGTCCGGCTCAGGGTGGACTTTCCACATCCGCTTTCACCCACAAAACCGAGTATTTCTTTGGGGCCCAATGAAAAACTGATGTCGTCCACAGCCCGCAGATGTGATTGCTCACCATTGAACAAGGAGGCAAACAATCCTCGTCGTAAAGGAAAATATTTTTTGAGATTTTCAATTTTAATGATGTTGTTGGATTCCATTTTATATCATCAGTTACTATTGTGCTGTACACCCGAACTCTTCATGTGCACAAAGGGTTCAAGAGACCCTTAGGCTTTTAGACTGTTAGCGGCTAATAGTCTTCAGTCTAAACACCTAACAGTCTATTAGTTAATAAAATGACACGCAACCCGCCGTCCGTCAATGACGTTAATAGCCGGTTCTTCGTCGCAAATGGATTGTGCCCATTCGCATCGGGGTGCAAACCGGCAGCCCGGTGGTGGATCAATCAGACTAGGCGGAGAACCAGGGATACTTTTCAGCTGCCTGCGTGCCCCTTTCAAAGATGGATAGGCCCCAATTAGTGCTTTGCTATACGGATGAAGGGGGTCTTTGTACAAAGAGACCGTATCGGATTCTTCCATTATTTTGCCGGCATACATTACAGCCACCCGGTCACAGGTTTCGGCAACCACCGACAGGTCATGTGAGATAAAAACGGCAGTAAGGCTTAGTTCTTCCTTCAAGTTTCTGAGCATCTCCAAAATCTGACGCTGCACAACCACATCCAGCCCGGTTGTGGGTTCATCCAGAATCAGAAATTTGGGATTGCAGGCCGTGGCAATGGCTGCCATGGCCCGTTGTTTCATGCCGCCCGAAAACTCATGGGGATAGCTGTTAATGCGCTGATCACTGATTCCGACCAAATTGAGTTGCTTTTTTGCACGCGCAAGCGCTGTTTCCCTGGTAACGGATTCATGCTCCAGGATCATCTCGGTTATCTGTTTGCCGATGGTCAATACCGGATTAAGTGCATTTTGGGCCTCTTGGCGCACAATCGATATCTCTTTTCCTCTCAACTGTCTTACTTGCTCATCCGTCATGGGAACAATGTCATTTCCCATGAAACGGATACTGCCAGCGACTATTTTCCCGGGGGGTTTTATAAACTTCATAAGGGACATGGCCGTGGTTGTTTTGCCACAACCGGATTCGCCGATAAGGCCCAGGGTTTTTTTCTTGTCAATGGAAAACCCGATATTATCAACTGCTTTGGCCGGCCCCCTGCGGGTCATAAAGTACAATTTTAGGTTTTCAACTTCTATTAGCGCCATCTTAAATGTTAGGTCCTTAATATATTTTTATATAAAAAAAGATGTCGTTTCAGAAAATAGATTTTGGCACAAGGTCAAGGCGGAGTTGCGATTTATACCGGAGGCATACTAATGTATGTTGAGGATTTAAATCGCGGCTCCTACAAAGAGATTGGGACAAAAGATTTTTATGAAATGGCATCTAGAAGCCTTTTTTCTCTTTATACCCCGGTTCCAACACATCACTGACTGCCGTCCCCAGAAGACTAAAGCTGACAATCAAGGTGACGATGCTGACGATGGGCGGCATTACCCACCAATAGCTTTCGGAAATCACGCCGGATTCGAATACGGAATGTAGCATCATTCCCCAGCTGATGCTGGTGGGATCCCCCAAGCCCAGGAAGCTTAAAACCGCTTCGGCATAGATAGCTGCGGTGATCATCAGGACTGCCTGAGCAAACATAAGCGGCACGACGTTGGGAAGGATCTCGGCAAACATCAGTTGGAAATTTGAGGCCCCGATGCAGCGCGAAGATTCGACAAAGGGCCGTTCTTTTAAAGACAGCACTTGAGACCTGACTACCCGTGCAGTGGTGGGCCAGCTGACCAGGCTGACTACGAGAATAATGTTCCACATGCTGGGTCCTAGAACGGCCGCAAGGACTATCATCAGCGGCAGCTCCGGCAACATCATGAAAAAATCCACGATACGCATGAGCACTTCATCTAGAAATTTTCCATAGTATCCAGCAATAAGACCGATAAAGGTGCCTGTAAATACCGTGATCAGGGCGGCCACAAAACCGATCGTCAATGATATTCTAGATCCGTAAATGGTCTGGCTCCAGATGTCACGGGCCAGATCATCGGTTCCAAGCCAGAATTGGGAAGACGGCGGCATCAGCAGATTGTCGACATCGCCAGATGCAGCAGGATCTACGGTACCTAGAAACGGTGCGAAAATGGCCATCACCAGGAATACGGAGATGATAATGACACCAAAAAAACCCATGGGGTGGCCAAAAAGGAGTTGCAGAAACTCTTTAAACTTATTGGTTTTGCTTAGATACTGAGACATATATTATCTATCCCCTCACCTTGATCCGCGGATCGATGTATCCGTAAATTAGATCAATCACCAGATTGGCCAGAACAATGGCAAAGGCGAATAACATAAAAACTCCCTGGAGTAGGGGGTAATCTCGCTGTGAGACAGCATCATATGCCAGGCGTCCAACACCGGGCCAGGCAAATACCGTTTCGGCTTCGATAACACCGGCCGCAGCAAAGGCCAGATTGACACCAGTAATGGTGATCACCGGCAGCATGGCATTCCGGAGAGCATGATTTTTCAGAATATTATGTTTTCTTAATCCTTTGGCCTGAGCGGTGGTAATATATTCCTGTCCCATGACTTCAATCATAGAACTGCGAGTTAGAATGACATACTCTCCGATATACCAGATGACGATGGAGAACGCCGGTAGGAACATATGCCACCCAACATCCCGAATCAGTTCAAAGCCTTCATACCCGGAAGCTGGTGTTGTGATGCCACCTAAAGGAAATATAGGTATGAGGTAGGCAAATACCAAAAGTAGGATAATGCCTAATGCAAAGGTGGGAATCGAGTACATGGCCACCGAGGCTG
The DNA here is from genome assembly GCA_964633115.1 of uncultured Desulfobacterales bacterium. GTDB lineage: Bacteria > Desulfobacterota > Desulfobacteria > Desulfobacterales > B30-G6 > B30-G6. Next base: position 10,536 of record CAZWEO010000043.1, on the reverse strand, counting down.
TTAGAATGAAGGTATCAAGCTTGGTGCCACTTAGCCATCCGGCCACGGCACCTAAGATTACCCCCAAAACGATGGCAATGACTAAAGCCGTGACCACTAACAACAGCGTGTTGGGTATCCTTTCGGCCAATACCTCCAGTACGGGCTTTTGCTGGGAGAAGGAAAGGCCCAAATCACCTTGGGCCAAATTTTTTACATAGGCCACAAATTGGCCGCTCAAGGGCTTATCCAGTCCGAATTTTTGCTTCATTAATTCCAGGCTATCCGCGCTTACTCTGGGATCGCGAAACATCATTCGTACCGGGTCGCCGGGCGCCATCCGGAAGATAAAAAAGTTGGCACACACAATTACGGCAATTGTCAGGGCCGCGGCTACCACCTTTCTTATAACAAATCGTTTTAAACCCACTTAGGCTCCCCCTCCGCTATAGACAAAATCAACCGGCGTGGTTTTTAAGTCCCGAAACATCTTTATTTTGGATCGTTGCGACAATGTGCGAAACAAAAACCGTGAAAATCCGGTTAGCAAAAGCACCCATATGGCTGCAGACAATCCAGACAGCACCAGGCCGGCAAACCCAGCAGCGCTAGCCGGGTTTGTAAAATTGAATACCATCAACAACACCATGACTAAACATGCAAGGCCCAGATGCAGCAACATGCGTAGAGAAATGGTTTTTATCTCCTTTTGACATATCAAGATACAATACTGGAAGTACTGTTTAAAACTGTAAAGGATTTCGCCTTCATCTGTTTTTTCTGACTGATCTTCCGGGAGACCAATCCGGATGATAAAGTTATTTTTTAATCCGATTTCATGCACACAATCCAATAGATATTCCTCAAATCTGGGATTGAGATCTTTTTTGTAAAATGATGCATTCTCATCATAGGTTTCAAACAATTCGTCTGGTTTTGGAATGTTGACATCAATGATAAAGCGATTGTCCGATGTGATTTCATATCGGTCTAATATTTTTGAATTCATGCTAGGTCCTATAAAATGGTCAAAAGCCGATTCTAAGGATCATCGCCTACATTTCTCATGAAAATTGCAGGTTAAGGCCAATTGGTCTATGCAAACCGTAATAAATTTACTGAATTCGAGATAATTTTCGATAAAATTAATTGAATGCGTAGAAAATGTCAACGAAAAAATCGACTTCTGTCATTTTTCCATTTAGTTTTCAAGGAGAAAGGATTCTAAGCGATAAGCGCCGCTTCAAGTTCACTCAGTTTTGGCAATCATGTAAAGCTGGAGTTCGCTGTGAGAAAAAATCTAGATTTGAGTAAGGGAGTAATTGTTAAATGAATTTCTGACACAGAGACTTCCCTGATTCTGAAATTCATTAAACGACGTTACGACTGAAAAACTGCTTTGCAATAACCTTATCTGACGGTTTTAACTACAACCTTGTAATGCATGTGAGGAACTATTTCAGCATTTCAGCAATGGACTTTCCATAATTCTGGCGAGTTCTAATTCCCTCTTCTGTTTCTAACATCAGTAACTGGATGTTTAAGGCTCCGGAATCGATCTTCCGCATTTTGAATATATACTGCATGGTTTCATAATTTGTATCAAGATGCCATCAGGTTTTCTGAAATTATATCTTGGATAGACTTATAAGAATTAGAAAGCCGTGTGTAAACCATGGCAAACCCTATTATTTCCGTCAATAATAAAAGCGAATCCACATCTTGTTCTGATATATCCCAGGTCTCATGATGGTAAAGTCGCAAGGCGCCAATGGTGTCTCCATTGAAAAGAATCGGAATGGATACGATTGCAGCCACACCTTCTTTTCTAGCTTCTTCAGGGTATTGAAGCACATCGGTTGCTTCAATATCTTTGATCACAATGGTGTCTCTCGTTTGAATACAACCGATACTCTTGTCAAAAATAACTGGACCCTTGTTCATATACTGGATGCTCATTCCAGCGCTGGCAAGCACTTCCAGTTCTTTGGTTTGCGGGTTTAAGGCAAACAAGGTACAGCCTTTAATTTCTAAGGCGCTGACTAAAAGTTGACTCAAATGATCAGTCATAATCCCTAGGTCATTGGATTGGGCAATGGACCGCGTAACCGTTTTGAAAATATTTATATCAATTTTTCTGTCGGCATCCATGCAATACCTCCTTATGAATTAATCCTTCTTGATAGTATGATTCAATGCTGATGTTATACGAGGATATTAGGTAACGACACAGACAGCACAGTTACTCATCGCATTAATTACCTTACTGTATATGTTACCAGTAAATAAATGCGTAGCCTTCCCTGGTTTGTGATTAAGGATAATTAAATTGATATTCTCGGTCTTGACCGTCCGGATTATCTCACTGGCGATATCCTTTTTTCTGGGAACAAATGAATATGTTACTTGGGTTTTGGAGAATCCACCCTTTATCAATGTAGATTGAGCCTCCACCAGGGCGGTTTCGAGTTCCTTATTTTTTTGAGCCAGATAAATAAGGTTATTTTTCATTTTTTCCATAATAGGCGATCCGATAGGTTTGATTTCGGGAACAGATGAATAGACCGAAAAAAGGGTTACTTCAATATTTTGTTGTTTGGCAAAATTCTGAATAACAAAATCGAGTGCTTTTTGATCGTAAGGAGTGAAATTGAATGGTATCAGCAATTTTTGAATAGTCATATCGCCCCCTTTAGTATTGGAATTATGCGCCGGGCTTGTTAACCAAATTATGATATCACTTCTAAGCTTAAGCCTTAATATCCGCAGCGGGTAGGAATTTGCCAAGTCGTATCAGCTTTAATCAATTTGGCACTGATGTAAAGAAATGCTAAAAACTCGATACTACAATAGTATATTCTACCTGATTTAAATATGACTTAAGTCAATAAACATTTTATTGTATTAGAATTCTAATCATTCTTAGGGCCGAATTCAGCTACTACGATGGTTATATTATCGCCCTCATGTTTTTTTAGTGCGTCCGCAATCATGGTCCTGGCCTTGGTTTCAATCCCGTTTGCCTTGTTAAGAATATCAACCAGCCTTTTTGGGGGAACAGCTTTGTAAAGACCGTCGGTTGAGAGCAGGAGCAGGTCATTTTGTCCCCATTTCATATAACCACTTTCAGGCTCGCAATAACCGCAACCAATATATTGATCCATTACGTTCTTAGAATAGTGGCATGAAGCCTGGTCCGATGAAATTTCACCTTCGTTCACCAGAAACCTGGCCAGCGTTTGATCCTCAGTAATTTGCAATAGCTTAGGTTTATGAAAATGGTAAAGTCGACTATCGCCGACATGAACCCAGTAGATGTGTTCTCCCCTGATAACTACACAAACTAATGTTGTGCCCATGGCGTTTAAAGCAGGCTGCTTTTGTGATTCTTTGAAAATTGCCTGATCGCTTTCTAGTGCAAAGGCAGCCAGTTGCTCAATTTCCAAGCCTTTATCAATCGTGTGAATGCCGGCCAGGCGACCGGTCATAATTTCAGCAGCGTAGTCACCAGATACAGCCCCGCCCAATCCATCCGCTACCCCCACCAGAATGGACCCGTCGTCCAATATCCTCATGAAATAGCGGTCGTCATTGTGGGTGAGGGTGGGTCCATTATGGCTAATTGCAAAAGCCTTTATGGATTCGTCAGATATTCTCGCGGTTCCTTCCTCAGTGTGTACTTGTTTGTAAAAGTTGCAACTCCGGCAGGAGAGTTGCTTTTTTGCGAACGTCCCTTGGATCTCACCTTCACAGAATGTTCCGGCGACTAGCCAGCAGATCCGACCGCCCCTTAAACCCTGATTGAAGCCGTCAAAAGCCTTATCGATAGCGGCCGGGCAGGTGCCTTCTTCTTTAGCATTTAGTCCGCCAGGTTCCCGCCCGCACTGTAATACTTCCCAACAATTTAGTTTTGTGGATGTCATTTCCCCTCCACTATCCAGCTGAAAATTTTACACTGTCTTTGAAGGGGAGTAGCTCGTCCAGTGCCTGCCCCAAATTTTGGTATCTTTCAAATGGATTGCGTACACAAGATTTATCGATAAATCTGCTGAGCTTATACGGCAACCCTCTGACTTTTTCAGATAAATCCGGTATGTCCGTGGACTGTTTCAATTTAATGAGCGTTGCCGCACTTTCTTCCGGGTATGGACGTTGGCCGGCGAGCAATTCGTAGGCTGTAATTCCCAGAGAATAAATATCACTTTGCTGAGTTGCAGGATAACCATCTAAGAGCTCGGGAGCTAGATACGGCAGGGCGCCTCCAAATTGGTAGTCATCGGTGCCTATTGGACAGGCTAATCCAAAATCTAGCAGTTTTACGCGATTGTTTTTCTGAACATAGATGTTATCTGGATTGACATCCCGGTGAACAATCCCTTTTTGATACGCATATTCGAGGGCGCGACCGACCTGTAAAATAATATCTATGGATAGGTCAAAGGGCATGGGGTTCAATCGTTTACAAAGATCACGGAGCAGCTCACCCTCCAATTGTTCCATGATAATGAATAGGGTTTTGAATTTTTCTTCAACATCGTACACACTGATGATGCCACTATGGTCCAGGCAAGAAATGATTTTGGCTTCATTTCGGAAATTTTTCAAAAAGTCTGCTCGCATGTATAGATCATGTCGCATCATTTTGATGGCCACCGGAAAACCGTGTGTTTGGTGAATTCCTTTATACACGATACTGTAGCCACCGCGACCTATAATGCCGGTGGTAATATAGTTGCCGATGGTCCTATCGGCCACCGGTCTTTTGGAGTCAAATCGATCCGCTACGATTTCAGTCAGAAACTCGAGTAGATCCGGGTCATGGGTTGAAATTTCGTTGAGTTTATTCTTATTGATTACCCAGGCAGCCATGTCGGATTCAGCCTCAATATGCGCCTGCCTTGGCTCTCCGGTAAACAAAGCTGACATACCCAAAATATCACCTTCGCCGCGGTGGTCCACGGGGTAAATTTCACCCTGCTTTTCCACCAATACCAACGCGGTTCCATGTTGGATTATATACGATTCTTCCCCCTTATCACCTTGGTTGATAAAGCGTTCCCCTTTTCTTATGTGCCTGAGGCTCATATCCCGGAGGAAGGGCCTGTTGGAGCCCAGGGGCACAAACCGTAAGAATTTGGTTCGAAGGTTAGCGGTTCCCTCTTCAGCGCAGACGGTGTGGTAAAAATCACAGTCCATACACGATTCACGTTTCTGCGCATACGTACCCTGGATTTTTCCATCACAACAAGTACCGGCGACTGCCCAGCAAAATCTACCGCCATTTATGCCGGAATTGATGCCATCGAATGAGGTGTCCAAGGCTGCCGGACACACCGACTGATTACCTAACTTCGCCCCACCCGGCTCTCGGCCGCATTGTTTATATTCCCAACAGTTTTGTTTTCCAGTTTGCATATGGCACCATCGATTGCGTAATGAACCCGCTGATTGATTACGGCAATAACTATTGCATTATGCTGTTCATCTCTACCACAAGTTGTTTATGATGTTGGTAGAATTTTTGCCAGCCCCCTTTTTGATCTTCGATCTCGAATTGTTTTAAAAGTGATTTGTGCTCTTCATCGCTGAGAGCCTGATCTGCAAGCATGAACAAATAGTGGTCTTCCTTATGGATGTGGCGGCGTAATATCGAAATATAAGATGCCAGGTTTTCAAGCAGCGTTGTAGCGACAATTTCGTTGTCGGGGCCGTAGGCTTTAATTGATTCTTCAATGTTGTTTAGGAAAAATCTATTCCTTTCGTGCTGATACCGCAAAGCCCCCATTTCTAGATCGAGAGCACCATTTTCTTTCTGTGCCAGCAACCCGAACAGAAGGTACTCTTCTTTGAAGTGGTGACCCTGGTCTGAAAATGTTTTTGAAAATTCGACTGCTTTTTCAAAAAACGACACATCAGGAAATTCCCCCTTCTCAAGTCTTTTCCGGGCAGATGTAAACGTATCCAAAGCTTCAAGGATGAGGTCGTGCTCTTTTGTAAGTATCTTAGTGGCTTTCAATGGGCCTCTCCTTTTTTGGGGTGTTAAGTATTTCAAATAATACCACGATGTGATATATTGATCAAGGGCATGTCCCAAGAATTTTAAGTGTAACCTGAACGTAAACTTGATTTAAGTCAATGACATGAATAGCCACATAGTGGCACAATGTGTAAATGCAGAATGAACTGTCAGAGCGTGAATTAGATACATATTCCCGTCAAATTGTCCTAAGGGATATCGGCTACGACGGGCAGCTGGCTCTCAGGAATTCCAGAGTTTGCGTCATCGGGGTAGGAGGCCTGGGAGCACCGTCAGCCCTTAAGCTCGCCGGAATGGGGATCGGTTATTTGCGCATTGTGGACCGGGATGTCGTGTCTCGGTCTGATTTGCATCGGCAGTATCTGTATAAAGCCGATACGGTTGGTCGACCCAAGGTGGAAGTCGCCAGCGAGGAGCTGGGACGTTTAAATCCAGACGTAATATTGGATCCTGTGCCGGAGTCGCTTAACTCGCTCAATGCCGAAGCGATTATAGAAGGAATGGATATTGTTGTTGATGGTTTGGATCGACCCGAACCGCGGTATATCGTTAATCGAACCTGTAATAAACTCGGTGTAGCCTATATCTTTGGAGCCGCCATTGAAGCTACGGGTAATACGGCAACGCTGCTCCCCGGGCATACTTTTTGTTTGGAGTGTTTCATGGATGGCCTCGCTGATGATGATCTTCCGGCCTGTGGTGTCGTCGGGGTTCACCCATCGATTCTCGGTATTGTATCTTCGATCCAAGTTTCAGAAGCCATAAGGGTGCTCTGCGGTCAACAGCCAAAGCTTTATAACAAACTACTGTATATCGACCTTAGGAATTTTGAATTTAACCTTTTAGCGATACCGCCGCTGGACACCTGCAAGGTATGCGGACCCAAATCGGAGGGACTGCCAGAGATATATGAAGATCGCTTTTTTGAAGAAACATGCGCAAGGGATGGGAAGCGAAATTTTGTTCTCTCCCCTAGAGCAAGAATTGAGATCGATCTTCAGAGGTTTAAGACGATCTTAACGCGAAGGGAACTGGAAATCAATTCAGCAGGTCGCCTGGGTACATCTTTTAATGTTACCCCTCAAATCACAGGATGTATGCTAAAGAGTGGTATCCTGAACGCCCAGGCGCCACCCGAGCTGGAACAGGGTGTAAAACAGGTACTTTTTGACTTTTATCGATCCATACTTGTAGACGAACTGGAATATCCTGCTGACATGCTGCCGTAAAGCCGAAATAATAAAGTGGGGCATCACGCGATATATATCCACTCGTCCCAAAACAAATTTAGTTAGGAGACATATTATGAGCAATGATTACAGATTTGAGACCCTGTGCCTGCATGCCGGCCAAACACCAGACCCAGCTACCAATGCCCGGGCCGTTCCGGTTCATCGAACCTCCTCTTATGTATTCAACAATACAGAACATGCAGCCAACCTTTTTGCACTTAAAGAAATGGGCAACATCTACACGCGGATCATGAATCCAACCCAGGACCAGTTGGAAAACACTGTCGCCGCCCTTGAAGGCGGTGCCGCCGCGCTTGCTCTGTCATCGGGCACATCCGCCGTATACTATGCAATCATCAATATCTGTTCGTCAGGCGACGAGGTGGTTTCGGCCAACAATCTTTACGGTGGGACGTATACGATGTTTGATGCGATTCTACCCCAGTTCGGTATCCACACCCGGTTTGTCGACCCGCGCGACCCCCAGAATTTTGACGCTGCCATAACCGACCGAACCCGGGCAATATTTATTGAGACCATCGGCAATCCCGTGCTGGAATTTACCGATATTGAAGCTGTGGCTGCTATCGCCAAACAACATGATCTGCCTCTGATCGTGGATGCCACCTTTACAACTCCCTATCTATTCAAAAGCATTCATCACGGTGCCGATATCGTGATTAACTCGCTGACAAAATGGATTGGCGGCCATGGGACAGGCATCGGTGGAGTGGTCGTCGATGCGGGAAAATTTAATTGGCAGAATCCAAAGTTCCGATTGTACAATGAACCCGATGCCAGTTATCATGCTGCTCGTTTTGCCCATGACCTGGGGGATCTCAATCCCATCGCATTTATCATGCGCATGCGTCTGGTGCCGCTTCGTAACCTGGGGGCCTGCATATCTCCGGACAATGCCTGGTTGTTCTTGCAGGGCTTGGAAACTTTACCATTGCGGATGGAACGACATTCGGAAAACGCTTTGAAGGTTGCTGAATATTTAAAAGATCATTCAAATGTTAGTTGGGTCCGATATCCGGGTCTACCGGACGATCCCACCCATGCCACAGCCCAAAAATATCTTAAAAAGGGATTCGGCGGCATGGTCGTGTTCGGAATAAAAGGCGGTTTTAATGCCGCACATCAATTCGTGGACAAGCTGAAACTTTTCTCACATCTGGCCAATGTCGGTGACGCCAAGAGTCTGGTACTGCATCCATCCAGTACGTCGCACTCTCAGTTATCCCCGGAAGACCAAAAGGCCAGCGGATTGACACCGGACCTTATCCGTCTATCCATCGGTATTGAACATATTGATGATATCATTGCAGACCTTGAACAGGCTTTTACGAAGGTATCATGAGCGAGTACATCGAAAATGACGCCCAGGGTGTTTCCGTAGGCATCGTTGAAAAGCAACATTTCACAACGGCGGAACCTCCCGACGATATGTTGCTGGAATGTGGCACCCGATTTGGCCCCATTACGATTGCCTATGAAGTTTATGGCACTCTGAATGCAGATAAAAGCAATGCGATATTAATACTGCATGCCCTGTCCGGAGACTCTCACGTAGCCGGGTATTATAAAAAAGAGGATGAAAAGCCAGGCTGGTGGGACAGTATGGTGGGACCAGGTAAGGGGATTGATACGGATAAGTATTTTGTTATCTGCTCAAATATCATCGGAAGCTGTATGGGATCCACCGGCCCCTGTACTATCAACCCCAAAACTATTATGCCATATGGCCTGGAATTTCCCATGGTAACCATCAGCGATATGGTCAGGGCCCAAAAGCGCTTGATCGATTCGATGGGAATCGAAAAACTGCTGGCGGTTGTGGGCGGATCAGTCGGTGGTATGCAAGTGTTGGAATGGTGTGTTCGTTACCCAGAAGTGGTAGCCTCCGCCATACCCTTGGCCACGACCACCAGGCATTCGGCTCTTGCCATCGCCTTCAACGAAATCGCCAGGCAAGCGATTATGGCCGATCCAAACTGGAACAATGGCGACTATTATTTCGGTGACCGACCTGAAACAGGCTTGGCCGTTGCCAGAATGATTGGTCATGTCACCTATCTATCGGACCAGTCCATGCGCTTGAAATTCGGTCGCCAATTGCAAAATAAAAGTAAATTTTCATTCAGTTTTGATTCCGATTTCCAGATAGAGAGCTATCTTCGCTATCAGGGTAAACGATTTGTCGATCGTTTCGACGCCAACGCGTTCTTGTACATCACCAAAGCAGGCGATTATTTTGATCTGGCAGAACAGCACGGTGGCGGCTCCATCGTCGAAGCCTTCTCAAAATCAAAGGCCCAATTTTTGGTGGTCTCTTTTACATCCGACTGGCTCTATCCCACCTACCAATCCCGTGAAATGGTAAAAGCCATAAAGAAAACAGGTCTGGCGGTAAGCTTTTGCGAAATTGAGGCTGAATGGGGCCATGATGCATTTTTAATACCCAATCCAAGACTATCCAGCATTATCGGAGGGTTTTTGAACCGAGTCTTCAATGATACTACCAGGTAAACAGATGCGTTATGATCTTCATTTAATCGCCTCCTGGATAAAGCCGGGAGCAAAGGTGCTGGATTTAGGCTGTGGTGAAGGGAGTCTGCTGGAATACCTGATTCAAAACAAACAAGTGATTGGTTCCGGTATTGAACAAAACGAAAGCAGAGCCGCAAAATGTATTGAAAAGGGATTGACCGTTCTACAGGGGGAAATAAACGAGGAAATAGAAGATTACCCGGATAACAGCTTTGATTATGTGATACTGAGCCAAACCTTGCAACAGGTGTACGCCCCAGATAGTTTGATTCGATCCATGCTTCGGATCGGCAAGAAGGGGATTGTCAGTTTTCCTAATTTCAGCCACTGGCGTGTGAGGTTGCAACTATTCATAACCGGCTATGCACCGGTCACCAGGCAGCTACCTTACCAGTGGTTTGATACGCCAAATATACGCGTAATCACACTCAAAGATTTTCGAAAGTTCACAAGAGAAACTGGCTGCCGAATATTGAAAGAGGAGGCAATCAACACTCAGGCACGCAATAAAAATGGAAATATTATCCGGGTGATGCCGAATCTCAGGGCCACATATGGTATATTCTTGATAGGCATGTGACGCCATCTATACCCCTATTATAAAAGGCCACTCGCGGAATAAATCTGTCTCGCCTTTTTTGGGTAGAAAATCTGTAAAACTCTCTCTTTGCGGCATCTTTAATCGGAACATATTCATTAGAAACAGTCAGTCGTGTTGTGGGTACAGTTCTCCCT
>CAZWEO010000042.1:0-38562 GCA_964633115.1 uncultured Desulfobacterales bacterium | reverse complement strand
CCATACACACTTTTAACCTTTATGTCTACAATTAAATTGCGCTGTAGTGTTAAGATATCCTTTGTCAAGTGCGATACCAATTAAGGCTGATGTAAAACTTTTAGTAACGGAATGAACGAGAGCATATTTATAAGGACTTCCCCAGGAGTAGTATTTCTCAAAGACTAAATAGCCATTCTTGACAACCAGCAAGCTAAATGCATCGGGAAGTCTGTTCTGAATAAACTCGTCTGCAATCAATAGCTTGGCGGAATCCATCCCCTGCTTCTCTGGGATAGAAGTCTTCCAACCAGAGGTGGGCCAGTATTTGCGCTCTTTGGATTGTTCGCCAAGTACATTTTCAGTCAAGAATGCGAAAAGGAAAAAAGCAAGAATACAAAATATTATTTTTCGAAAACTTAAAATAAATATTTCCATTTTTCCCTCCTAAATTCTGAAAATATGAATCTCCAATCATGTGATCTTGTCTTAGCCATCATGTGATGTGAATATGAGATGTGGAGACAATCACCAGCCATGAAATTACTGATACCATGATCCATCGCTTTCAGATCATAAGAATCTCCAACCACAACATCTTGGGGTTGAGGAGAATACGTCAAAACCGAAGATTACGCTAATAAACCTTCAAATCAGAACCCTGTGATTGATAGAGATAAGCAACAGTACAGACAATTTGCAGTTGAACATAATAGATCTTACTAATTTTCCTTACTGCCTATTTGGCTCAAAGATTCTTTTTAAAAAGTCAAATATCGAAAAGTAAGGCCGATTTTAACAATTTCACCAACCGGATCTCTTTAGGGTTTCCCCTGGGCAGTTCTCCCCGGACCTTGAAAACCGCCCACTCTCCCAGACTGCCCCAGAAACGCACCATCTCATTGTAAAGCGTCTTTAAACCTTTCTTCGTGGTGAAATAGCCGGTCAAATGGCTCTCCCTGCCAATGAGCGCGCAATAGATAGGCACATTTACCTCGGATCCGGCAAGGCACAGTTTCAAAAGAGCCCAAGAACGGGGCATGTGATAGGCGGAGGTCACAAGGACAATGGAAGATAACCGGTGCCTTTGGATGATTTTATGACTGTAAACGGCATTTTCTAATGTGGTGCGGGCCAGGGGCTCGGTAATATGCTTTACTCCTGTAGGCAACTGATAGCGTTTGTCATATACATCAAGCTGGCCTTCTAAAACCGATGAAATGATCAGATAGCGCGTGGTCAGCGAACGGGCCAGATCATACCCGGCTGCAACACGATTTGTGCTTTCCCCGAAAACGATAATGGCATCGGTTTCGAGGTTCGGGGGCATTTCCACTGGTCTGGAAAACATCCACAAATAATAGCCCAGCTCAAGAACAAGCAGACAGCAGGCAATGATAATGACGATAAGGATAATTTTCCAGCGTCGGTTGTTCATTGATATTTTAATTTGCCTTCGTGATTTTAGGGAACAGTACCAACAACATGGAGCTTTGTTAAAAACTATTATTAATAGTAAAACTAAAAGCTTCTGGTCAGGTGTGATTTTATATAGGATACATAAATGATTTGTATAGGTAGGTCAAGGTTCAGCAATTTCTGCAATACCGATATATTGAAAATGCCATACTATTTCAGCATGTTCAGTTTAGCCATAACTGGCCATCATACATATACCATCAAATTTTAGGGAACGCGGAGTGTTGTGATATATTTTAAAGCGTCTTCTATATGCCAAATATCAACCCAATAAAGATATTGAGATGAAGTCACGTTTTCGTTGCGCTAAAAACCATTTGATATGCAATGATCTGATAATCTTCTTAAAATTACAGGTATCATCATTGATCTGTATATATCAACTTTACGCTTAAGTTGAGTGTTTATTGGTAATTCAGTGCTGCCCCTTTATCCGCCGACTTGGCCAACCTGGAATAAATGCTCAGGTACCCTTTTCTCACTTTTGATTTGGGCGCTGACCAGGAGCGCAAGCGTTTTTCCAATTCGGCCTCATCAACCAACAATTGAATACGTTCCTTGGGGATGTTGATTTCGATCTTATCGCCATCGGCAACAACCGCCAAGGGTCCGCCTTCGGCTGCCTCAGGCCCGATGTGCCCCACTGCGCAGCCCTTATTGGTTCCTGAAAAACGACCGTCGGTGATAAAAGCAATTTTATCTTGCATCCCCTTTGCAGCCAACAGCCAGAGAAAGCGCTGCAGCAGTCGCATGCCCGGATCACCCTTGGGTCCGACGTTACGGACGACCACCACCGAACCAGCTTGAATCTGATCGGCAATCAAGGCTTCGCAAGCAGATTCCTCATCTAAAAAAATACATGCCGGTCCGGTATGTTGCAACATGGCGTCCGGAACTGCAGATTTTTTTATCAAAGCGCCGTTAGGTGCCAGGTTGCCACTTAGAAATACGAGTCCACCAGCCTTGTCCAAGGGTTCCGCCATGGACCGAATGACCTTGGAGTCTGTTTTGACAATGGTTTCCAAGTTAGTCAGCATGGTCTGGCCAGTTGCCGTGATGACATCCTGATTCAGAATCGGCAATAACTCCTGCATCACGGCGGCGATACCCCCGGCTTCGTCAAGATCCTGCAGAAAATTCCCACCTGGTCCTGATGGGCTCACATCACAAATAAACGGCGTTGACCGACTGATGCGATTGAAACGTTGCGGTTCGATGTCCAGCTCCAGTTCAGCCGCAATTGCCTGCAGATGCAACACCGCATTAGTGGATCCACCGGTGGCCATCAGAACCCGAATGGCATTGTCAAAGGCTTCCATGGGCATCACATCGCTTGGTCGGATGTCCGCTTCCAACAATGCCATTATTTTGCGACCAGCCATGAGGGCTAAACGCTGGAGACGTGAGTCGGCTCCGGGCACGCTGGCATTTCCGGTTAAGGTCATTCCCAGGGCCTCGGCCATGGCGGACATTGTGTTCGCTGTCCCCATTACCGGGCAGGAACCGGTGCCGGCACAGCCAAAATTGCGAATCTGCTCATAATCGTTTGGGGCCAATTTACCCTGTTTGAATTCACGAAAATGCTTGGGAGCAACATCCAGTGGATCAATACGTTTGCCCTTAAACCGATTGAGCTGCATGTAGCCACCGGTGACAACCAGGGCTGGCAAGTCCAGGCGCGCTGCCGCCATGAGGTGCCCCGGGATGACATCATCGCATATGGGAATAAATACCAATCCATCCAGCAAGTTTGTCATAGCGACAGTTTCGATATATCCGGCCACCAGATCCCGATGCGGCAAGTGATAGCGGTCGTTGCCGGCCATGCTGGTACAGATGGAGCTGATCACAAACTCACGCGGTGTTCCCCCGGCCGACCAAATGCCGGCCTTGACGGCCCCCGCCACTTTATCCAGATGTATCGCAGCTGGATTAATTTCGCCCCAACTGCTGACCACGCCGATTTGGGGGCCTGCCAACGATTGATCATCCTGCCCGCATCCAATCAACATTTCTTGACGTTCGACTAGTGCGTAGTCGGGTAAACCACTATCGCCTTTTTTGATGGTCATCAATTTCACCTCAAATTTCTGTCGGAGTCACAACATGCAACTATCGTGAGAATTAGGACACTTCCTATAATCGACTGAAATGTCGAATATCGAATTTCGATTGCATGAATGACGAAGGGATGATGGGGGTCATTTTATATAAACGACAGAGCGCAGCGAATCCATACTTCAATATTCAATATTCCTTATTCGACATTCAAAATTCACAATATCATCCACACCAGATTGGCAATCTTTTCTGTATCCGTCCAGGATTGGCTATTTTATACTTGAATTATTCCTCATGCGGCACCCCATTCTCATCCCACCCGCGCAGTTGGTAGTATTCCTTGCGCATAAAAGCTAATTCTTCAAAGGTCAATTCCTCGCCGGTCTTATCGAGTTTTTGGAAAAGCTTTTTAGGCAGCCAGTCATCCTCCGGGGTCAGGCCTTCGCGTAGATTAAACCGTCTAACTATATTTGATATGGATGCAGCAATGGCTTTTATTGATCCCTTATCGGCGGGCAACCCGGTAACAGCGTGAACGGTTTCTCCCAGTTCCTCCCATAAGTAGAGGTCCCGGTAAAACCGGCAGAAAATCAAGGCGTCAAATACGGTTAATCGGTCTTCAAAATCGATGAACAATTCTGCCTTGCCTTCGATCTGTTCCGGGGGAATCATGCCCACCAGTTCCGGTTTGTAAAAGGTTGCCCGCAGGTGACATGCGCCGCGGTCTGATGTAGCAAATGCCAAACCCATACCTTTTAGAACCCTGGGATCATAACCGGCTGGCTCCATACCTTTGACATGCACGGCAATATCTTCCAAGTCCCACTTTCTGGACGCAAATTTAATTCCCTGGGCTAAAACGGCACCGATGCCTTCGCGTTTTGATATCATGTGAAGCAATTCAGCGATAATATCCACATCTCCATAGTCAATTGGATAGTCACTTTTGCCTCTTTTATAGGCTTCAATGGCAAAGGCACACAGATTGCCGGCTGAGATGGTGTCCATGCCCAGCCGATCACAAATGTCGTTGAGGTAGGCAATCTCTTCGATACTGTCAATCAGACACAATCCGCCAAATGCATAAATGGTCTCATACTCAGGGCCCTCAAGCTTCATCCCCGCGTGACGGCCAGCTTTAATGGTTGTTAAGCGGCCGCAAGCCATAAAACATTTTCCACAGGCATTCGGTTTGACATCGCATTTTTCGTGCAAGGCATCGGCACTGATATGTTCCCATTTATCGTAGGTGCCCTCGGACCAATAACGGGTCGGAAATGCGCCGGCATTGTTAACAATTTTGACAAGCTGGGAGGTCCCCATGGATTTATAGGCGTGCGCACCCGGATTGTCTTTGCCTACAGTCGCAATCTGCTTGGCGATCTTTTTGACTTTTTCCTCATCAAATAAGGGACGCTTACAATCTCCCTGAAAAAGAACCGCTTTGACATTTTTAGCACCCAACACTGTTCCCACACCGGTTCGACCAGCCGATCGCCAACGGTCATTTTTAATAACACCAAAACAAACACCGTTTTCAGCCGCCGGACCGATCACCACCACGCCCTTACGCTTGTAGCTATTTTTAGCCTGGGCATATTTCTGCATGACCAAATCTTCGGTTTCATAGGTTTCCTTACCCCAAATATCGGCGGCATCGTGGAAAAGCACTTCCTTTGGTCTAACCTCCAGGATCGTTGGCTGCTGGCTTTGACCGCGTATCACGATGGCATCATAACCAGTGGCATCAATTGCCTCTGGCACCTTGCCGCCTGAGTAGGATTCGGAATAAAAACCGGTCTGGGGAGATTTTGTAAAAACACCATATCGACAGCTGCCCCAAATACGGCTTCCGGTAATGGGTCCGGTGGCGAAGATAAGGCAGTTTTCAGGTGCCAAGGGATCAATACCGGGCGGATTCAATTCGTACAAAAGATAGGACGCCAATCCTTTGCCACCCACGTATTTGGCATAAATTTCTTCGGATGGGGTTTCGATTTGAGATTGACCGGTGGTCAAATCGATTGTCAGTATTACACCGTAGTGTCCAGACATTTGCTTGCTCCTTGTTTTGCTAAGCGTTTTTAGTCACTTACAAGTTCAAATGACAGTAAAACGCACACGTTTCAAAGGATGAAAAGCGAATGATGCATGCAGAATGTAGAATATCGAATGTCGAAGGAATGAGTCGCTTCGCTCCGGCATTATTCAGTCGTTATTTTTAACATCAATGCCAGCGCGCAGCGCTTCCATCCTTCTATATTCTAGATTCAATATTCTGCATTCTGCGATTCGCAGTTTCTAGCCTTGTTTGGTTGCGGCTTGTTCGCGTTGGGCTTTCAATTTTAAGGTTTTAGGCTTCATGGATTTTTGCGAGCCCCGCTTCCAGAATGGCGAATCCCTTATCCAGCTGCTCATCCGTAATAACAAATGGTGCCAGGCATCGGACCACGTTGCCATAAATCCCGGTTACCAACAGCACCAGGCCATTTTGATGACAATAGGCTGTCAATTTCCCAGCCTCTTCGGTTGCAGGCTTGTTATCGGGTCCCTTGACCAGGGAGAAACCGCGCATGGCGCCGAGCCCCTGCAGGTCACCGACCATGTCAAATTTTTGCTGCAAGGCCGAAAAACGGGCTTCTAGTTCTTGCGCCAGTTTTTGTGCTTTTGACACCATATCCTCGGCTGCAAACACTTCCAGCACTGCCAGGGCAGCGGCACAGGCCACAGGATTAGCACTATAGGTTCCGCCCAGACCACCCACATGAACGCTATCCAACAATTTATCCCGGCCAACTACAGCGGCAATGGGCATGCCCGCTGCCAGACTTTTGCCGATTACCATCATGTCTGGAACGACACCCCAGTTTTCAGACGCCCACAGTTTACCGGTTCGCCCCATTCCACTTTGTATTTCATCCATGACAAACAAGATGCCGTTGTCATTGCAGATCTTCTGCAATTCCGGGAAAAATTCAGATGAGGGTGCATTGAATCCACCCTCACCCTGGACCGGTTCGGCCACGACAGCGGCCACGGATTCAGCATCAATGCCGGTCAGGAAGAATTCATGCAGCGCGGGAATATTGCCAAAAGGAACCCGATAAATCTCAGGCGCAAAAGGACCAAAGCCTAATTTAAAAGGTTTGACTTTCGTGGTCATGGTCATGGTCAAATAGGTTCGGCCATGGTATCCATTTTCAAAAACGACAATGGCCTGGCGTTTGGTGGCGTATCGGGCAATCTTGACTGCATTTTCGACTGCCTCAGCACCACTATTTAAAAAAACGGCTTTCTTAGGAAAATCACCGGGTGTTAATTGGCAAAGTTTCTCTGCCAACACCACGGCCGTCTCGTAGGGGTTGACCATGAAACAGCAGTGGGTCAGTTTGGCGGCCTGTTCTTGAATGGCAGCCACTACTTTCGGGTGCCCGTGACCGATGTTCATGGCGCCAATGCCGCCAGCGAAATCGATATATTCATTTCCGTCCACATCCAATAATAGTGCACCCTGCCCTGATTCAATAAATTTTAATGAAGCATTGCCCACAGCTGTTGTGATAGCTGTTTTTCTGCGTTCGATCAGTTCCTCATTGGTTGTTGCTCCCATTTGTTTTCCTCCTGCTTGCTGTTAACGCAATATTTCCGTATACCCATCAACACCAATACTTTGCCCGCTGATATATCGTCCTGCGTCGGAACATAAAAATAGAATCATACGGGCAACATCATTGGCAGTTACAAACTTTTGCATGGAGATGCCTTTGATAAAGGTTGCTCTAACTTCTTCTGTGCTAATCCCTTTGGCCGTCGCCTCATTGGTAATGACCCGTTCCATGCGGTCACCTTCCACCAGTCCAGGTACAATCGCATTTACCCTGATATTATCTTCACCAAGCTCCATGGCCAGTGTTTTTGTAAAACCTTCGATGGCCCACTTGGACGCAGCATAAGGCGAACGAAAAGGGTAGCCCATAATTCCAGCAGCCGAAGAAAAATTTATGATCGACCCGCCTCCTGCTGATTTAATATGCGGAACCGCATACTTGGTGCAATAGAAGGCGCCATTGATACCGACCGCTAAGGTCCGATCCCATTCGCGGGGTTCAATGTCCTCCACCTTGCCGGCGGGGCCACCGATTCCAGCACCATTGATAAGGATATCAATTCCACCCAAGCTTCTATCTGCTTGCGAAATAAAATGCGCCACTTCATCAGATTTTGAAACGTCACATGGTATGCCCGATACGGTCTTATTTTTGTCCAAAAAATTAGTCAGTTTATCTTCATCGATATCCCCAATGAATACATTTGCACCCTGCTTTATAAATAATTTGGCAACTTCGCGGCAGATACCAGAAGCCCCGGCTGTGATGACCGTTCTGGTACCATCGATGGAAAGTTTCATATGTCCCTTCCTATATGTCAGACATGACAGTTCGGCGTGACTGTTTGTGTGCTATCAATAAAACTAAAAATTATTAACTTTAACGTTAAAGCAATAGAAAATATAAATTTCTTTGTCAAGTTTAATTCCCTATTTAAAACAGAATTCCCCGCTGCAGTTCGACCTAAGGACCACGAGTCGAGACGCTCCTGCGAGTGCAAGTCGAGCCACAGCGGGGAATTCTGTTTTAAATTGAGGTATCATTTGAGCTTGACAAACTAATGGAAAACAAGCTAAATTATTGCGTTTGAACGTTAAAGTTCCTACGGCCAACAAGTCTGGTTCCATCTAAATCTGTTTTGGCTTTATAAGCCAACAATCACCGACCTAATCGGCGGCATATGATTGAATGGAACCTAGGTTTGACGGCCTCATCAAACAAATATTGATCCTTCCGATTATGAAAAAAAAACCGACCATCAAGGATATCGCCAAACTTGCCCATGTTTCCGCCACTGCTGTTTCCATGGCGCTCAACAACCGTCCGGGTGTAAGTCAAAAGACACGCAAAAAAATACTAAAAATTGCCACCAAACTCAAATATCAACCTAATTTTATCGCCAAGAGTCTCATCAGCAAACGCAGTTATACTATCGGCTTCATTCTTAACAGCATAACCGATCCTTTCTTTCCGGAACTGGCCAAAGGGATTGAAGAATACGCCAATCAACGCGGATACAATTTACTGCTGTGCAACACGAAGCGCAATATGGAGATGGAAAGAAAATCGATTGATGTGCTACGGTCAAAAGGCGTCGATGGGATTATATTGGCAACAGCCTGGAAAGACGATCCCAATATCCTTCCCTTGATCGAAGATGGTTTCCCTTTTGTATTGATCAATCGAATATCTATGGATCCAGCTATTAAAAACAAAACTAATTTTGTGGTCATCGATAATTATCGCGGCGGTTATGAGGGCATGCAACATCTTTATCGTTTAGGCCATGATCGCATCGCCATCATCACGGGTGATCTTAATACATCCACGGCAGTACTGCGTACAGACGGTGCTGTAAAAGCGCTTCAAGATTATGGTGTCGCTGTGGATCGCGATTTAATTGTAGAAGGAGAATACAAACGCGACGTTGCCTATAATCGAGCCAAACGGCTCATTTCCCTCAAAAATCCGCCCACAGCTTATTTTGCCCAAGACGATTACATGGCGGTGGGTATACGCGAAGCACTTTACGAGGCCGGCCTTCGGGTACCAAAAGATATTGCCTTGGTTTCATTTGACGATACCATAATCGCCGCGTTAAGCGGCATCGATATGACCACCATAAGTCAGAATAAATATGAAATGGGAGCGATGGGAACGAACATCCTAATCGAGAAAATCGAAAATCGTTCCAGTGGCGTTGTTAACCAACTCATTCTTGAAGCTGGTCTAACAATACGAAAATCGTGTGGCTATCATCAAACCGGGTATGTCCGGCCAGCTTTGTCCCAACCCAGTTGAGGCATCGCTAATCCGAATACGGTTTGGCTTTTGTTAGATTGCTAAAACTCACGGACATCTTCACAAAAAGGAGGCCATATGGGAGCTATCTTACATCGCATGGGAGATGGATCGATCATTGAGACGAGCGCCAAGGAAATCATGGCAGATCTCGTTGATGGGAGTGAGGATGCCGCCGAACGTGGTAGAATCTCACCGCTGATTAAAGAGGAATATGATTACCTGCTAGATATCTTTTGCTCGCCTTACAAATTCATTAGTGTTGAGCCGGGTAATGAAGTAATTCTGACCTATGATGCCGCCACTTTAAAAATCCGGCGCGTTGGCGTTCATGTGGACCGGATTGCGGCCTTGCAGATCTATGAAAAATTAATGGGTGCCGATACCATGGAACTTGCCCATGTGGACTACAGTTTTAAACCGGTCAAACCGATTGCCAAGTTCGAACAGCCAATACTGGAACAAGCCTTATTGGGTACGCACATACCGCTTTTTTATGGAGCGCAGCCCAACCTGGGATTATACAGCCAGCCGGACGGCCCCTTTCCCAATCCTGCTGAGCTGATGCCCATGGGTAAAATTGCCGAAGCCCAGGCATCCTATGAAGCCTCGGCTGAACATCTCACCCGCGACATTATTTACACCAGCAGCCTCATGATTGAATCCGGGGCGGACGGTATTAACCTAGACACCACAGGGTCGGCTGGTGATGCCGATTTCCTAGCAACCCTGTTGGCGGCAGAACAGATCAGAGCCAAATACCCGGACATTTGCATTGAAATTGGCATGTCGGGTGAGTTTGTTCTGGGAATGCACAGTGAACTAACATACCAAGACCAACGCTTGGCCGGTATGTATCCGCATGAACAGGTCAAGTTAGCAGAAGCTGCTGGAGCCACCATATTTGGACCGGTTTGCAACACAAACACCAGCCAATCGGCCGCCTGGAACCTTGCCAGAGCAGCGACCTTTATAAAGGCCTGTTGCGAGGTCGCTCAAATTCCCATTCATGCCAACATGGGCATGGGTGTTGGCGGCGTAACCGTAGCCGATCAGCCGCCGGTGGATGTGGTTTCGCGCTCCTCGGCCGGCATGACGACGATCTGTCGACTGGACGGTTTGTAGGTTGGCGTCGGAGACCCGATTGCCATGGCAATCACACATTCACATGCCTCGGGAATGGGTGGAATGCGAGTCGCCGGAGATCTGGTGGCCCGCGTGCAAATGACCCGAGGGATGCGCATCAAAGAAGCCAAAGCCTATGTTGCTGAAAAACTGGGCGTAACTGTGGCCGATTTAACTGATCCCATCATTATGACCGAAGTTCGCACCGATATGGGGCTGGGTCTTGTAACCCCGCTGCCGGGGGTTCCCAAGGGAATCGAAGCCAAATTTAATATTGCCAGGGTTTTGGACATCGATATTAATTGCGTCAACCGGTTTAAAGATCGGACGAGTCAGTCTTAGAAACACTTTTTGAGATTTTGAACCTGGTTCCCCAAGCTAATAAACTTAATACAATGAACACTTCCCAACTTTCCTCATTTTTCCATGCAGGCCAGCAGCGCTACCAGGCGGCCATGGCCGGTGTGCCCGACCGAGTCCCGGTTTTTGCGCAACTGCATGAGTTTGCCTCAAAACAACTCAACATCTCCCCCAAACAATTCTACGCCTCACCTGAACTGCTGGTTCGGGGATCCTTGGAGGTAACCGCCGCCTATGGTATCGATGTGGCAGTGCTGGACTATGACGTCTACAATATTGAAGCTGAGGCGCTGGGGCAGGAAATAATATATTCAGACGATTTCATGCCAGATGTTAATCGAGCCAAACCCATCATTCGAGATAAAAGTGATTTAAAAAAAATACGAACCCCAAATTTTGAAAAAGATGGTCGCCTTCCAGCGGTCCTGGAAATGCATCGGCTGTTTCAGGAATTAACCGACGGTCTCGTGGGCACTCCAGGTTTCTGCGCACCATTCAGTCTTGCTGTCAATCTAAGGGGTTTTGAGCAACTACTGATGGACATTTACAGCGATCCAGATTTTGCAAAATCGCTTTTTGTTTGTATAACCGATGAGGTTCTCGTTCCATGGATCCAACGCCTGCAAGAAGCCTGTCCGGGGGTTGAATCCATTTGTGGTAGTGATGCCTGGTCCAGTCTACCGATTTTAAGCCCAGATATAATCAGAGATTGGGGCGTCCCGTATGTAGAACGGATTCAGAAGAAATGCCAAGTGCAAGTATATGTACCCAATTGGATTGGCGAAGCATTCTTAAAAAATCCAGAAGATATGCTCGACTTGAAAATGCGAGTGTGTCCAGATTTTGTTGAGGGTCAGGATCCAGATGTGGAAAAACTTGGGCCTTCATTTTATAAAGCCTATGCCCTTAAAAAAGATCGGCCACTGGTTCTGGGTATTGGGGCAGCCTTTCTAGCCCAGGCAACACCCAAGCAAATCAGGGATCGGGTGCAGAACTATATCAAGATTGGCGGCGCGGGCGGTGGCTTGGCCCTTTATCTATGTAGCCTTAACACGGCAACCCCGCCGGAGAATGTAAGGGCAGCGATTCAAGCTGTCCACGATTTCGGGACTTACTGAATAAAAACCTAAAGTGAAATATTGAATTATGATTACAGAATTTTGAATGTCGAAGTTTGCTCTTAGCCTTCAGCGCACTTCGAAATTCTATATTCCATGTTCAATATTCATCATTCTTGTTTT
This sequence comes from uncultured Desulfobacterales bacterium, assembly GCA_964633115.1. GTDB lineage: Bacteria > Desulfobacterota > Desulfobacteria > Desulfobacterales > B30-G6 > B30-G6. The sequence continues at coordinate 26,408 of CAZWEO010000042.1, read as the reverse complement.
AAAAATTGCATCACGGTATTCCAGCATTCCAGCTGGCAGCCGTAAGCATTACGCAGCCTAGGTCTCAGTGCTCATGGCTTGGGATTGCTAACAGCCTAACAGCCTACAGCCTATTCACCTTGTATTTTGCTTGATTTAAGATGGTTTGAACTCTAGTTGCATGATTCGAAAAAAGCCAATCCACACCGCGATGGATTTCTCTAAAAAGCGAATTTCGTGTCTTGACATAGGCTGTGCCCACTTTTTGGCCCCGCTGTTGATGGGTAAGCATGCGCGCCCGGCTCATGAAAGCATAATGGCAGGCCAGGCCCCCGTATTTTTTTTGCAGAGCTAATTGGCTCATGGCAGCGACATTAGCCTGGGCCACCGCAACGCAGGTGCCTGGGGGCGCAAAGTCTATGTATTGAAACATCGGCGGATTTAGACTTAGGAAGTGGTAGTCTTCTTCAGGAATCAACTTTCCGAATTCCGCTGACAAAATCCGGCTTTGATAGTCAGGGTCCGGATATGTTTCCGTCTTGATCTCTACCATCAAATGCATGGACTTGCCGTATCTTGTCAAAACTTCGTTTAAGGTCGGAATTTGGGGATAGCTTTGCCTAAGTTGCGCGAATTCAGTCCGACCGACAATATCGGCTGAATTAAACAGACGCAGGAGCCCGGCATCGTGAAACACCACTGGCACCAAATCCCTGGTCCAACGGACATCACACTCGATCCCCCAAACACCGTGTTTTAACGCGGCATCAAAGGCGGTCAGGGTATTTTCAAATACGGTTTTATTATCGTGCTCGCCACGATGCGAGATAATGCGGCATGCTTGCAATGCATCGGCTGGGGGAATATCGCGAGGGATGCAGGCAAATAGACTATCTAGTGTGCGGGTTAGTACTATTTCGATCAGATCAAGGGGCCTCATGGAATATGGGCTTTTAAATTGTTGAAGACAAACATGCTGATCTGGCTGATTTCGTAGTCCACCTGGGCATGCTTAACATCAACAATATCCAAGTATACACGGTTGGCATGCGGAAAGGCGTCTACATCGGAAACATGCAAAGCGAGATAAACGTTCTTTCCTAAAACAATAATGTTGAAATCGGCCTGGATAGGCTGCAATACCTTGTCGGCATTTTCAGGATACACAACCAGGGGGCGCTGGTTTAAATGGATGATATTTACATGTGTTTTTATGAAATCATTTACCTGTTGAATACGGCTATCTTGCTCGGTGGCATCTTTTGCCGAGCCTTCGGCAAACATTTTCGCCTGGATCAGTTTTTGCAGGAATTGAAGCAGTTTTGCTCTCAGCATCTCAATCGCCTGGTTATAATCTTCCGAGGGCATCAAGCCGCTTGGATATTTATACGTCTCGATATTGGTAGACTGAAAGTCGGCCAAAATTGACGGTACAATCGAAACGGTTACCGTTTGATCGTCTGGCTCCTTTCCTGGGAAGCCCCACTTAATATCCTCATAATTTGCTTGCTGAATCTTAGCACGCACATATGAGTCCATATACACGGCCCCGATCCGATAAAGGGTTTCAACAATAAAAGGATTTTCGAGATAGCTCATAAATGCAGGATCGGATTGAATAATATCTTTCAACAATTTCATTTCCGTTACGGTAAATCCGGTATCATCCAAATCAATTGCTTCGGCGGAAATTTGGGGATCAAAAATCTGTGATTTTCGCTCCATCAGTGCGGACATGCTCACCTTTTCATCACGGTATATTTTCTGTAACAGCATGACGCGCAAACATATAAGCTCCCTGCTGGGAAAAAGTGAATTCTGGCTGCGTTGGCCTTTAAAAAGATTCAGACGTTGATCGTAGTGATATAATACTTGGGAAAGCGCCAGAATATTGTTATCCAAAACCATAACCCGACTTGGCTCTTTATCGGGACCAATCATTAGGTTTGATATCACTTTGAAATCCAAAGGCAAATCCAATCCACGGTTACTCCATTCACCCCGTAGCTTTGGATTGCCCGCCTTTCCCAGAGTTACTCGCATCATGTAGGCAAGCACTTCCGCCGCGTATTGCATGGCTGATGACGGCATTCCCGCTTCCACTTTTTTTGTAGCCGGGGCCATCTGATCAGGTTCTGATGTTACTGAGGTCGGCGCACACCCATTAAACAAATAAACACCGATGATTAAGCAGAACACCCAGAGTTGATGGTATGATCGATTCAACTTTATCATAGCTTTTTCCATTTTAGCACCACCATAGCGGTTGTCATAATTTCATATAAATCTGGACCGTGATGTAAAAAATCCTTACTTATTTAAACGAATCTCAATTGGAACAAATTTATGACAACCGGTATAAACCTAAATAAGGAGATTTTGCAATTGTAAAACTAATGTCATCATTTCAATTATGCTTGCACCCTGCCCGATTCTTGGATTAACCCTCTGACATGCACTCAGTAGTCAATACCATGCGCGGGTTAGCCTCTCTTCTGGGATATTCGCTGAACACCCTTTTATGGTGCATACCCTTATTCATCGTGGCACTGTTGAAATTTATAATCCCCTTGAAGTCATTTAGAGGCCGCTGCGATCGCATTTTGAGCAAGATTGTCAATGGTTGGGTCGCCATCAATACCCTCAATCAGCGCCTGGTTTCCAAAACCTCGTTGCAGGTTCAAGGACCGCAGGACTACAGTCTAGAAAAGAAATACCTGGTTGTGGCCAACCATCAGTCATGGGTCGACATATTGGTGCTGCAGCGCATCTTTCACCGCCAAATACCCTTTCTCAAATTTTTCATCAAAAAGGAACTGCGCTGGTTCCCGGTACTGGGGCAGGCCTGGTGGGCACTGGATTTTCCATTTATGAAACGGTACTCCACGAAGGTCTTACGAAAAAAGCCCCACCTTAAGGGTAAGGATCTGGAAATCACGCGCAAGGCCTGCGAAAAATTTAAAGGCATGCCGGTTTCCATTATGAATTTCGTCGAAGGGACTCGTTTTAGTGTTCGCAAACATCGGCAACAAAATTCTCCCTATCAAAATCTATTGAAATCCAAGGCCGGTGGCATCGCCTACGTTTTGACAGCCATGGGCGACCAGCTGAATGCCATTCTAGATGTGACCATCGTCTATCCCAAAAATGCGAAGAGCTTTTGGTCCTTTGTTTGCGGCGAAGTTGACGAAATCAAGGTGCGGGTCCGATCCGTTCCTGTAACCAAAGAACTTTTAGGCGATTACATGACGGATCGATCATTTCGAAAACAATTTCATGCTTGGCTCAACGAATTGTGGTCTGAAAAGGACCGCCGTATTCAAGAAATGCTTGTCTGATTCACCCCGTTTAATTTATAATCCCATCAAACAGTTCTTAAAAGCCCGCCAAGAAGGTCTGTCCCTTCTCAAAAGTAAAGTACGCTAGCATTACAACCTGCAATATATCTATGTTTTTGCATGATGCCTACCCTTATTGGGCCATGTATCATTTAAAAACATAAATGATCAGATGCGATTGACAACAATTGATTTCCCATTCTATAGATACCTGAATGCCGCATAATGCAGGAGATAATGGATGAGCGCTACTTTCAAATTCAACCGAATGGAATTGGCCGGTTCCCTGGGTGACCTGGGAACGCTGTTGCCATTATCCATTGGGATGATATTGATCAATGGTTTGGATCCAACCGGTCTTATTATGACCGTTGGGATTTTTTATATCGTCTCTGGGCTCTATTTTAAAGTTACCAGTCCGGTGGAACCCATGAAGGTGATTGGCGCCTATGCTGTGGCCACCGGCATTACGGCTACACAGATTCAGGCCTCCTGCCTATGGGTTACTTTATTTTTGGCCATAATTGGTGGCACCAACCTCATCAGCCTGGTGGGGCGCTATATTCCCAAAAGCGTTGTCCGCGGCGTGCAACTTTCCACCGGTATTATGCTGGCATCGCAGGGCGTGCATCTGATGTTGGGGAGTTCGCGCTTTCAGACATTTCACCTGGCGGCCGAACCTTTTTTACGCATCCAAAATATAGGATGGCTTCCCATCGGTCTACTCATCGGCATCCTGCTTGGTTTTCTGGCCCTACTACTGCTCGAAAACAAACGCTTGCCGGCAGCCCTCGTAGTCGCAGGCTCGGGGGTTTTGGTGGGGCTTATTTGGGGCACGCGCGAAGGCCTGGATGCAATCCGGTTCGGTATCAATCTGCCCCAATGGTTGCCCTTTGGTCTGCCCTCAGGTGCTGATTTCAGTTTTGCCTTATTGGTCCTGGTTTTACCTCAAATTCCCATGACGCTTGGCAATGCCGTCATGGCCAATGCAGATCTTTCTATCCAGTATTTTCCTGAGGATGGACGACGCGTGACCTACCGAGCCCTTTGTATTAGTATGGCTTGGGCCAATCTGCTCAGTTTTTTTGTGGGCGGTATGCCCATGTGTCATGGCGCTGGCGGCTTGGCATCACGCTATCGCTTTGGTGCCCGCACAGCCGGCTCAAATTTGATCATTGGCGCTGCCTTTTTTGTTTTAGCGCTTTGCTTAGGTTCGCATGCTTTGGCAATCATATATCTGCTACCCATGGCAGCCTTGGGGGTATTGCTGATCTTTGCAGGCACTCAACTAGCGCTGACAATTTTAGATATGCATACGCGGCGTGAACTCTTCGTACCGATGCTGATGTTGGCCATTACGCTGGCTTCAAATCTGGCTGCCGCGTTTATTGCTGGGATCGGGCTGGCCTATTTGTTGAAGTGGAAGCGGATATCAGTATAAATATTAATTTATTGGCTGGCTTCTAACTGACTTAAAAGAAGGAGAAATCAATGCCCACCATTGGATTAATTGGCGGATCGGGTTTGGATGACCCCGACATATTGAAAGACACCACCGAAGTGCAGGTGGAAACAGACTACGGCAAACCATCATCTGGACTTACTCGCGCCAAACTTGCCGGTAACGAGGTGCTGCTTTTAGCCAGGCATGGAAAGCGACATCAATACAGTCCCACCCAAGTCAATAATCGAGCCAATATTCAAGCCTTGAAGGATTTGGGGGCCACCCATATTATAGCCACCACTGCCTGTGGCAGCCTCCGGGAAGAAATCGCTCGAGGGCATTTTGTGATCATAGATCAATCCATTGATTTTACCCGCTTCCGTAAAAATACCTTTTTTGATTCCTTTGAAGATGGTGCTGCCCACACTCCCATGGCCGAGCCATTTGACATGGGATTAAGGGAGATCTTATATCAAACTGCACGTGATCTAGGATTCCCAGCCCATAACGGCGGCACCGTGGTTACCATCGAGGGGCCCAGATTCTCCACCCGAGCTGAGTCGCATATGTTCAGGAGCTGGGGGGCCGATATCATCAACATGTCTGTTGCCCCGGAAGCGATGCTGGCCAATGAAGCCCAAATACCCTATGCTGCTGTGGCCATGTCCACCGATTACGATTGTTGGAAGACGGACGAGGAACCCGTTTCTTGGGAGGAAATCCTGGCGGTATTTAACCAAAATGCCGACAATGTAAAGCAAATTTTGCTGAATGCTATTCTTAAAATTCAATAGGAGTTAACCATGGACCTAAAAGAGACCATCCGATCCATACCCGACTGGCCCATAAAAGGCGTGATATTTCGTGACCTCACCACTCTCATGCAGGATCCCAAAGCCTATCGGCGTGCTTGCGATCTTTTTTTCGATCGTTATAAAGATTGGGACATCGACAAAATCGTTGGCATTGACGCCAGGGGATTTGTTTTTGGCGCTGTCCTGGCCTACCAGTTGAATGTCGGTTTTGTGCCCGTGCGTAAAAAGGGTAAACTACCTTATAAGACCGTCTCTGCTGAGTATTCCCTTGAATACGGCACCAACACGGTGGAAATGCATGCGGATGCCATCGCCGCGGGTGAAAAAATCGTCATCATCGATGATTTGATTGCCACCGGCGGAACCATCGAAGCGGCTGTAAAGCTGGTAAAAGCGCTGGAGGGTGACATCCTGGAATGTGGTTTTGTTGTAGAACTGCCGGATTTGAAGGGACGTGAGAAAATAAAAGATCAGAAAATATACACCATGTGTGATTTTGAAGGCGAATAAAATCGTGTTCCACGATTTTATGAAACGCGACTACGTCGCTTCAAAAAAAAATGGATACATACGACCAAGAGCAAAGAGGGTCAAGTCCTGATTAAAAGTTGTCACCTTTAAAATGTTTTACCCCCACTGGGTTCACCCTTTTCATAGCCAAATGTTACAACAGCAAACATATATGCCTTCAGCTTTCACCGACGTTCCCACGGAAGTGGGAATCCAGACAAAGCCATCAGCTAAAAGCTATTCCTGGATCCCCATTTCCATGGGGATGACAAACCGCTTGAACGCTTCGAGTATAACCTGGATCCCTGTTTTTACAAGGATGTCCTCGTTATATAGGATCTTTGGACGCTGAGACTTCTGTCTCCTGTATTCTGACTCCTGACTTCTAATTATAGTTGGATGTTCGATGTTTCTCATCTATTACGTTTGCCAAACTTCGCTATTTCAGCCTGCAAGGCATATATATGCTCTTGAATTTCTTCCCAATCCAAGGTGAGCAGAGATCGGTTGCGAACCAGGATCTTGCCTGCCACCATGACATCCCTTACGTCTGATCCGCGGACAGCATAGACCACTTGCGAAATCGGACTATACAGGGGTATTAGATGGGGCTTTTGGGTATCGATGACGATTAGATCGGCCTGCTTTCCCGGTTCTAGGGAACCAATTTGCTTATCCAAACCGATGGCACGGGCCCCTTCGATGGTGGCCATCTTTAAAATGGTGTGGGCATCGGTGGTACTGGGATCAAGTAAGGCAACCTTATGCAGCTTGGCGGTCATATCCATTTCTGCAAACAGATCCAGATCGTTGTTGCTGGCACAACCATCGGTGCCCAGGCCCACAGGGATGCCAGCAGTTAAGTATTTGGGCACCGGTGCGATACCTGACGCCAACTTCATGTTACTTTCCGGATTGTGCGAAACAGCAGCGCCACTATCCTTAATGCTAGCAATAGCATCGTCATCAACCCATACAGCATGTACAAGCAGTGTATTCGCATCCAGGATACCATGCTTATTCAAATACTGAACAGGGCTTTGGCCTTGACCTGATTGAATCATGCCGGCTTCCGCCTTGGTCTCAGCCGCATGAATCTGAAAGATTACACCCAAGTCGCTGGCTGCAGACTTTGCGGCACTCAAAGTTGCGGCGGAACAGGTATAAGCGGAATGACAAAAGATCGCCGGTTGTATCAAGGCAGATTTAGCATGCCATATTTCAACAAATCCAGTGGCTACAGCAACATTCTCTTGGTGCTCGGGAACACCTGGCGCTGGAAAATCAATAACCCCCTGCCCCAGTACCGCGCGCATACCGGTTTTTGATACCTCTTGGGCTACACGGTCTTCCAGAAAATAACCGTCGCAAAAACAGGTCGTACCCGATAAAAGCATTTCGGCACAAGCAAGCTGGGTGCCCAGGGCCACATTCTCGTTGTTGATAAATGTGGCTTCGGCTGGAAAAATATGTTGATTTAACCAGACGTCCAAGGGCAAATCATCGGCCAATCCCCTAAATATGGTCATGGGAACATGCGTATGGGTATTGATTAAACCTGGCATGATGATGCCACCGTTGGCATCGATCACCGCATCTGCTCTAGCATGATCAGTTTCACGCGCCCTACCCAGCCAAACAATTTTGGAATCCTTTATGGCCACCGATCCATTTTCGATTATCCGGCCATCGGCATCCATGGTCAGTACGATGCCATTAGTAATTAGCGTGTCAACGTGATCCGCACTTCGCAGATTTTCTTCCATCAAATTTCCTGTGTTTAAGATGATTTTCTATTTTCTAATACTATTTAACAAGATGTTGATTATATTATAATTTTAATGGAGCCGACCCTCTATAATGTTTTTATCACGGTGGATAGTATCTGATTCACCTTGACAGCCGCTTCATTGGCCACCCGTAGAACATCGTCAACGCTGACGGCTTCAGGCCGATCCGGACGATGAACATTGGCAATAATCGACAATCCCAATATTTGCATCCCGGCATGACCGGCTGCGATAACTTCTTGTATCGTTGAAAAACCGACAGCCTCAGCCCCGATGGTTGACAAGTAGCGTATTTCGGCCGGCGTTTCCAGCGACGGTCCCCTTAGACCAGCATATATGCCGGTTTGAATCGACATTCCCAGTGTCCAGCCAGCATCTTGTGCCGCTGAAATCAGTCCTGGATCATATACGGCACTCATATCGGGAAATCGATCACCCCAATCATCATGGTTGGGTCCAATCAAGGGATTGGCACCGCTCAAATTGATATGATCCTTGATAATCATGATATCTCCGGGCGTTAATAAGGGATTAATGCCTCCGGCCGCATTGGTAATAAACAATGTCTGCACGCCCAAAGTCTGCATCACACGAATGGGGAACGCGACCTCCAAGGCTGTATAGCCTTCATATAGATGGAAGCGACCCTGCATGACCAAACAGGGATGGTGGGATAAACTGCCGAATAGGAGCTTACCGGCGTGACCAGGTGCCGTTGATTCCGGGAAATTAGGAATCTCAGCATAGGATATAGTATTGGATATAGACAATGATTTGGCACTGTCGCCCAGCCCCGTACCTGTTAGTAAACCCACGACTGGTTTTTGACTAATTATTTCTTGTAAATAATTGGCCGCTTCTTCTACCTGTTGGCGATAGGTACTCATAAACACCTCTTTATTCATGACTTTGCATAGCAATGACCAACTGGCATTGCCATAGAAAGTTAATAAGAAACCACGATGATGAAACCATGAATCGGGAATAAAGCCGGGTCATTTGGGCTCGGAGAGGTCCGATTCAAGCGATTTCTATACTTACGTCGTCGCTTGCTAGCCGCTTTTATATCACATCAAAAGGGAAACATAAATTCCCGATTTTAAGGCAGTCAGGATGGCATTGACAATCCAAGATTATTATGAAATGTAGATTCTGAATTGATCCGCTATCGGTGGGATTCTCAAATAGATAAATATGGTGTTGTGAACGAACTTTTCAGGTGTGGGTCGATCGATGAAAATTACTGAAATAAAAGATGCACTTAAGGCCACCATCCTTGCAGGTCAAAACCAGTTGGATGAAAATATTGTCGGTGCCGGCAGTGCCGATCTTATGGAAGATGTGCTTTCTGCTGCCACTGAAGGATGTGCGTTGCTGACTGGTGTGGTTACCGAACAAGTTGTACGGACCGCCACTATCGCTAAGGTTGGCGTTATTGTTTTCGTACGCGGAAAACAGCCTGATAAAAGCGTGATTGATTTGGCAGCGTCCTATAAAATACCATGTCTCTGCACACAATATTCACTTTTTGTCGCCAGCGGCAAGCTTTATATGGAGGGGCTGCGGGGATTAGATGGTTCCTGGTAAAACCAAAATTAAGCATTTCAAAACAGGAAAAACCTTATTAGAAGCTGGATCGATTTTCGATAGAATAGGAGTGGCTAATGATTGAAGCGGTTTTTATGATGGGAGGTCTGGGAATGGTTGTCGGCGTTGGATTGGCCATGGCATCCAAAGTTTTTTACGTTTATGTTGATCCTTTGATTGTAGCCGTCGATGATGCCCTTCCCGGGGCTAATTGCGGCGGTTGTGGCCTTCCCGGGTGTAGCGCCAATGCCGAAGCTATTGTCGCCGGCAAGGCGACCCCCAATTCCTGTGTAGCTGCCGGTGAGGATGTTGCCGAGGTTATAGCCGCGATTTTAGGCGTTAGCATTGAAGCCAAAGAACCTGATATTGCTAAACCCGGTTGTACTTATGGTCTGGAAGAAGCTGATGTAAAATTTCTTTACAACGGTCTGGGAGATTGCCGTGCCGCAGCCCTCATCAACGGTGGTATGAAAGTCTGTCAGATTGGATGCCTGGGATTAGGGACCTGTGCCAAAGCCTGCCCATTTGATGCCATTGTCATGGGGCCGGAGGGGCTTCCTGTTGTAGACGATATAAAATGTACAGGTTGTGGTACGTGTGAACGTGTATGTCCGAAAAACATTATCACCTTGTCATCTGTAACCCGTCGTATCATTCAGGAATATACCACCGACGACTGCACCACACCCTGTCAGCGCGCCTGCCCTGCTGGGATCGATATCTGTGAATATATCGATCAGATCCAAAAAGAAAATTATGATCGAGCACTTCAGGTTATCAAAGAAAGAAACCCATTCCCCTCGGTGATTGGCAGAATCTGTCCGCGACCTTGCGAGGATGTTTGTCGGCGGCAACTGATTGACGAACCAGTGGCCATTAATTTTCTGAAACGTTATGTAGCCGATTACGAACAGGAAAAGGGTGAGCGCGTCCAACCGTATAAAGCACCTGATACGGGTCGAAGTATCGCCATTGTGGGCGGCGGTGTCGAAGGCTTATCCACAGCATTCTTTTCCGCTCGACTGGGCCACGCCCCCACGGTATTTGAAAGCTCATCAAAATTAGGTGGTATTTTACGACATGCCATCGCTACCAATCGGCTGTCCATGGATATTCTCGATTGGGATGTCGCCGGTATCCTTGATATGGGTGTCAGTACGCAACTTGAAAAATCCCTGGGTCTAGATATCAGTATCGATTCCTTGCTTAAGGATGGCTTCAACGCCGTCTTTCTGGCTCTCGGTGGTTGGGACAGTCGCATTTTGCGCGGCGCACCGGTCGGTTCTAATCAGCCACCGGTCCCGGGTGTACATCTTCTGATTGATATTGCCAAAGGATTGCCGCAGCAAGTACCTGCAGACCTTACTGCAAGCAAGCATGTTGTCATCGTGGGTGGCGGTGATCTAGCTCTTGAGACAGCGCTGCAATTAAAACAAAATCACGCTGAACGGATTTCTGTTTTGTTCCGAGAATCAGCCGCTATAAACGAAATATCAGACCAACTCATTAAGCAAGCCAACGAGCTTGAAATCGACTTGATATTTGGGGCTGCCATCACCCGTATTATGGGAGAACAGGACAAACTCCAGGAAATTGAATACAAAGATCTGGCAACGGGTTCAGCCCAGCATTTAGAAGCTGATACCTTAGCCATCGCATCCGGGCGTTTACCTGAAATGATCTTTGCCAGACCGCCAACAGAAGAATCGGATGATCAAGATTCATCATCTCCGCAAGAAACCGAGACCGAAACAGGTTGGGAAGGCTTCTTCCCAAGCAAGAATCCTTATTTCGGCGACCAGGTTGGGTTGTTAGCCCAAGGTGATGTTCTCAGTGATTATAGTGGTGCCATCAAGGCCATTGGTGGTGGCCGCAGAGCCGCAGCCTCTATTCATAATATTATTTACGGGATCCCCCTGGTCCATCCGACCAAGGTACTCACTTCCGCATCCCTAATTCAAAATGTTGATTCCATTGGCCAGGTAATGGCGGATCCCCGTACGGTTATGCCGATGCCTGACCCGACTAGCGCAGATTTATTGAACGCGGAGCTTGAAAAAGGGTTCACACAAACAATGGCCAGCAAGGAATCTGGCCGTTGTCTGCAATGCGGGCTGATCTGTTACCAAAAAACAGGCACGGACAATGTCTGAATAAAATTGGAAGTTCGATAAAGGTCGGCAGCGATGGCTACCGAAGAAGGCGTCGTTATTCATACCCAGGACATCTTGGCACGCGTTGAGACAACACAATCACGCTCGTGCAAAAGCTGTGAGTCCAAAGGATCTTGCCACATTGCCACCGATGGTAAGCGGGTGGAAGTGTTGGCGGTCAACCTGGCCGGCGCCCGTATAGGTGACCGGATTCTGATGCAAGTTGAAACAGCTTCGCTTTTAAAAGCCTGTTTTTTACTCTATATATTTCCAGTTGGTTGTATGTTAATAGGCGCGATCCTAGGGCATTGGATCGCTTTGTCCTTTGGCAGAGATACTTCCATCATCTCAGCTTTGTCAGCCTTCAGCGCCCTGATCTTATCCGTTATGACCATCCGATCAAAAGCCAATCGAATGGGGCAGCGTGATGCCTACAAACCAAAGATCATGAAAGTTTTAAAATCGTAGGAACGATTTTATGGTAGAAAAAGTATATATAACCAATGAAAATAAGGCCACGTTTATTTGCCCTCGGTGCGAGAAAACTAAGACGGTTGATGTCGGCAAATACGCCAGAATAGACCAAACGGTCAAAGTCAAATCCCGATGTTCCTGCGGACACAAATGGACGGCCGTACTGGAGAAAAGAAAACAATACCGCAAAGGCGCCAAATTAACTGGTATATATAAATATGTGGCTGATGGTAGGGAAATAGACCGTGGCACCATGAAAGTTATAGATCTTTCTGCCGGTGGTGTGAAATTGAAACTGGAGGTCAATCGCGGCTTTAAAGTCGGTGACAATCTCCAAATAGAATTCAAATTGGACGATAAAAAACAGACCCTTATCAAAAAAACAGTTGTTATCCGCAATGTCAGCGAATCCTATTATGGTACTGCCTTCAAGGACGCCGACACGTATGACCCAGTCCTGGGCTTCTACCTCATGAGCTAATAACTATTCATTGACTTGCTTCCCCCATGATATCTAAATCTGTTCATATGCATTTACTTGCCGTGGGTGCTCGCAAAGGCTTGAGTGGCTTCTGGTGAATTCCTATAACCTATTGATGCGCGCGGTAGCCGCACTTAAACCGATCCGCCCCAAGGTAACAGGTGGTGTCGAATGATGAAGCCCAGCTGCTTGGCGTATCGCGTTCTATTTTCTAATCGGCGATTAAGCAGGCTGATTGGATATCTAGCGGTCTTATTGCTGCTGATGTGGCATGGTGCTGCACTGGCAGAGCAAGCTGCGCTGCCATTTCGACCGGGTGAAAAATTGACTTTCGAGCTAAAATGGACTTTAGTCCCGGCCGGCCAAGCAACCCTTGAAGTAAAACCCATTAAGCAAGTCAACGGCAATGATGCCTATCATTTTCGTTTGACGGCCCGTTCCAATCGGTTTGTGGATGCATTTTACAAAGTCAGGGATCGTATCGATGGATATACAGATATGGATATCACCCGGTCCGTCTTCTACGCTAAAAAGCAGCACGAGGGCAAAACCAAAAAGAATGTGATTGTGCGTTTTGACTGGGATTCGCAAACTGCCGTATACACAGAATTTATCAAGCGTGCCCAAAAAGGCCCGCTTGAACTTATGACCGGGGCCTTTGATCCACTCTCCATTTTCTACTATACGCGCAAACAGCCATTGCAGGTCGGTGGGGAATTGCAACGACCCGTGACCGACGGGAAAAAATGTGTCGTGGGCAAGGCTAAAATTCTCCGTCGGGAAAAAATTACGGTACCAGCCGGAGAATTTGATACCTTTCTCATGGTGCCTGATCTCAAACATGTGGGCGGTGTTTTCAAGAAGAGTAAAAATGCTAAAATCGAGTTATGGGTGTCTGCGGACCAACGTCGACTACCTATTAAATTAAGAAGCGAAGTAATTGTGGGTAGCTTTACGGGCGAGTTGATTTCGTACTCACCTTAAAATTGAAAAGGAAAATAAATATGAAACCAGGATCCCATTATTGTAAGCTAGTCGTCTTGATCATCACCATACTGGTACTTGTTGGTATGGGTGTATATGCGCAAGATGAAATTTCAAATGACCAGGTCGTTGCCATGGTCAATGATATCTCGCTGACCGAATCAGATGTTCAATTGGAAATTAAGCGAATTAAGTTCCAGGCTAAAAGCATGCGACAACCGATCGATGATTCTATGATGCAGGCCATGCGTGAAAAGGTAATCCAATCGATTATCAACCGCGAACTTCTTTTCCAGGAAAGTAAAGCCAAGGGCATCTCGGTTGACCCAATTGAAATTGACATTCGCATGGATCAAATCAAACAACAGCAGAACACCGGTCAAGGATTAGAAAATCAGCTGGCGGAAATGGGGATTTCAATGGATGGTTTCCGCAGCCAAGTTAGCCAAGCTACGGCCATTCAGAAGCTCTTGGAAATGGATATTTATGCAAAGACAGAAGTCTCGGAAAAAGAGGCTCGCTTATTTTTTGAAAACAATCCGCATTTTTTTAAAAAGCCCGAAGAAGTCAAAGCCAGCCATATCCTGATTCAATTTGCAGCTGATGATGAGGAGGAAAAGAAATTAGCAGCCAAACAAAAGATCGAGACCATCCAGGAAAAACTTGCAGCTGGTGAAGATTTTGCCAAGTTGGCCAAATCTTTTTCCGAGGGGCCCAGCGGTGTTAAGGGCGGCGACCTAGGCTATTTTGATCGGAAAAAAATGGTCAAGCCTTTTTCAGATGTGGCCTTTGCATTGGAACCCGGGCAAATCAGCGATATTGTTGAAACTCGCTTTGGCTATCATTTGATTAAAGTTCTCGATAAAAAACCGAAATCATCTTATGAGTTCGAGAATATCAAACAGCAATTAATTGAAATGCTTCATGGTCGTAAAGTTCAAACCGAAACTATTCAATATCTTGATAAACTACGAAAAAAAGCTTCTATCAATCGCATGACACCTTAATACCTGAACATTACAAGAATCAGGAAATGTTACCTCGCCAAATTATGGGGATTATTATTTTTTCTTGACGTAAGCAAAAGGATGGGATTAAACTACTCATCCAATGGGCCCCGGCTGGTTCGCACTTCGATTTCGCTCTAGAGGGTTTCTGCTTTACTTGAGTGAAGACTTGGATCACGGGATAATAGTAATACTTATAAAAGGAGGTTGGTGGTTTGGCACAAGGAATTGTTAAATGGTTCAATGATAGAAAGGGCTATGGCTTCATCAGCCAAGAAGACGGCAATGACGTGTTTGTGCACTTCTCTTCCATTGATGCTGCTGGCTATAAAACGCTAGCAGAGGGCGACAATGTCGATTTTGAAGTTGAAGAGAGTGATCGAGGACCTGAAGCCAAGAATGTAAGAAAATCTTAAACTGTCAGCCAGAAACCACTTTGCAGCGGAAAAACGTTGGCCAAGGCTAAAAACGTATTACGAGCTATCTCAATATTGAGACAACTTGTCTGTGTCGCGCAAACTGTTTTGGCTCCACAAAAATAAAAACATCCTGACCGTAACCGGTCAAGGTGTTTTTATTTTATACACCAATTACTTTAACTAGCACCCGCTTTGATCTACGGCCGTCAAACTCGCCATAAAAAATCTGTTCCCAGGTACCGAAATCAAGCCGGCCGTCGGTAATCGCCACGACCACTTCCCGGCCCATGATCTGTCGTTTCATATGTGCATCCGCATTATCTTCACCCACATTATGTCGGTATTGGGAAACTGGCGCATGCGGCGCCAACCGTTCCAGCCATTCCTCATAATCTGCATGCAAGCCTGATTCATCATCGTTAATGAATACAGAAGCAGTTATATGCATGGCATTCACCAATACCAGGCCTTCAGTAATGCCGCTCTGACGCAGACAGTCCTCTACTTGCGGCGTAATATTGATTAAAGCTCGTCGTGTTGGCACCTCAAAGGTTAACTCTTTCCGAAAGGTAAGCATTTATCCTCCTTAAACTTGTGTTTACGAGTTTTTTTCTTTATAAACTAAACCAAAAAGCATGATGAGGCAATGCTCACGTGAAGGATCTCCAAAAACAACTCCAGCGACTGCAATCAAGTCTCTCCAAAACAATGGCTGCAGACCGTATTGTTTTCCAGCGCAGTGTCCGCAAAATCCGAAAACAAATCAAAAAAGGCCACCCACCCGACAAACTAACCCAAACCATTGAAAACCTCCGACGTGATATTAGCACAAAAATTGAGACCAAAGCCTTGCGACGTAAAAAAGTGCCCTTAGCCCCAGGATTGACGACACTCCCCATAACCAGCCAGCAAGATACCATTGTCCAGGCCATTAAAAATAATCCAGTCGTGATTATTTCCGGTGAAACAGGCTCTGGCAAAACCACCCAGATACCCAAATTCTGCTTGGCCGCCGGCCGGGGAATCGACGGCTTAATCGGGTGTACCCAGCCCAGGAGAATTGCCGCCATAACGGTTGCAGCCCGCTTAGCCGAGGAGATGGGTGAAAAGCCAGGTCAATCAGTCGGATATAAAATTCGCTTCCAAGAAAAGACCCGCCATAGCACCTACATCAAAATAATGACCGACGGCATTCTCCTGGCGGAAACCCAGGGCGATCCATACTTGAATAGCTATGACACCATCATAGTGGACGAAGCCCATGAAAGAAGCCTCAATATTGACTTCGTACTTGGCATTCTCAAAACCTTGCTTAGGAAAAGAAAGGATCTAAAGCTGATAATCACATCAGCGACCATCGATACCCTCAAGTTTTCGGCCGCATTTAACGATGCGCCGGTTATTGAAGTTTCCGGACGTACTTACCCTGTTGAGACACATTATTGGCCCGCAAAAAACGATCACCTTGATAATTCCGCTGCGACACACGTTGATCTAGCGGCAGATGCGGTCGCTAACCTTTTAAGGCAAGAACCTCCCGGTGACATATTGGTATTTATGCCCACCGAACAGGATATCCGCGATACCTGCGACCTCTTGACTGGTCGCAAATTAAAAAAAACGCATTTACTACCCCTGTATGCGCGCTTGTCGGCAGCCGAACAACAAACTGTATTTAAAACCAGCAAGGCTAGAAAAGTCATTGTTGCCACCAACATTGCAGAGACCTCTATAACCATACCGGGTATCCGCTATGTGGTTGATACAGGTTTGGCGCGTATCGCGCAGTATACACCCAAATCTCGAATCACGGCCTTACCTGTTGTTCCCATATCTCAAAGTAGCGCCGATCAAAGACTCGGTCGCTGTGGGCGCATGGCCGATGGCGTTTGCATTCGCTTATTCTCTGAGGATGATTATCGGCAGCGTCCGCAATATACCCAACCTGAGATCCTGCGGTCAAACCTGGCCGAAGTTATTTTGAGAATGCTGCATCTCAAACTGGGAGACCCTGGTCAATTTCCGTTTATCGATGCACCCCATGAGAAGAGTATTCAAGACGGATTTAACCTGTTGGTGGAACTTGGCGCCATCAAGCGCCGCAGGCATTCCGGCCCCCACAAGCTGAGCAAAACAAAACCATCAATCGATACTAAAACCAAAGCTGCAACGATCCCAGCACAATACAAACTCACTGCAATCGGTCGCCTGATGGTGAAGTTACCTATCGATCCCCGGCTTTCCCGTATTATTATCGAGGCTGACAATCGGGGTTGCCTGGCTGAAATTGCTATTATCGTTGCCGCCTTGAGCATTCAAGATCCGAGAGAAAGGCCGCTTGAAAAAGAAGCCCAAGCCGACACAGCGCATAAAAATTTCGCTCACCCACAATCCGATTTCTTGTCTCTGCTAAACATCTGGCATGCGCACCAGCAACAAACCCGCAGCAATCGCTATATGCAATCGCTTAAAAAATTTTGCCAATCAAATTTCCTTTCTTTTAGGCGTATGCGTGAATGGCAAGATATCTATCATCAAATAACGTCTTTGCTTAGGGAAAACGGATTTAGGGTCGAACGTGAAGTTGAACCGCTACCAATCAAAACCGATCTCCCATTTAGTCGGCGCTATGCTCGGATTCATCAATCAGTGCTCAGCGGCTTTCTTTCCAATATCGCGCACAAAAAGGAAAAACAGTATTTTCAAGGTGCCCGGGACAGACAATCAATGATATTCCCCGGATCTGGGATCTTTGACACACCCGGCCAATGGATTGTGGCGGCTGAGTTGGTGGATACTTCCAGATTATTTGCGCGAACCTGTGCCAATATCGATGTTGCCTGGTTGGAAGAATTCGGTGGTGACCAATGTCGTCGCACGTATCGTAACCCCCGCTGGTCCCCCAAAAAAGGAACCGTTGTCGCCGATGAGCAGGTTATGCTGTTTGGTCTCATCATCGTAACCGGCCGGGTGGCAAATTATGGACCGATTGATCCCGCCGAATCCCATCGCGTTTTTATCATGCAAGGGCTCATACCGGGAAGCATAAAGCAACCCTTTGACTTTTTGAGCCATAACCAAAACATAGATCAAGCCACCTTGGATATGGAACATCGTATCCGTCGCAAGGATATTCGGGTAGGCGACGAAGACATTTTCCAGTTTTACCATTCGCAACTAGCCGGTGTTTATGATATCGACGGTCTGAAAAAAAA
Source organism: uncultured Desulfobacterales bacterium (assembly GCA_964633115.1). Taxonomy (GTDB): domain Bacteria; phylum Desulfobacterota; class Desulfobacteria; order Desulfobacterales; family B30-G6; genus B30-G6. The sequence continues at coordinate 8,212 of CAZWEO010000042.1, read as the reverse complement.
GATTGCGACCCAAGCTGATGACTCCTTTTTAAAAATGACAGCTACAGATTTTAGGCGCTACGAACCTGATCCAGAAGAGTTGGCATCCTTTCCCAATACGATTCAGATGGGACCGCAGTCCTTCCCAGTCCAATATGAATTTGATACCGCGGCCAAAAATGACGGCATGACGGTGAATATACCGCTATCGTTTACAAGCGCCATAACATCGGCGCAATCAGATTGGTTGGTGCCCGGTCTTCTCAAGGAAAAAATTGAAACCCTAATCAAAAGCCTTCCCAAGGCTTATCGTAAAAAACTTCTGCCCATATCCACGACAGTGCAATTAATTGTGGCTGAGATGCACCATTTTAGTGGACCCTTGGCCAGTGCCCTTAGTCGGTTTATCCATAATCGCCTGGGTGTAGACATTCCAGCTGTGGTCTGGTCGGAAATATCACTTCCCGATCATCTTAAAATGAGAATTGCTCTTACCGATCATGAGGACAACATATTAGTCGCCAGTAGGGATATTGCCCGTCTGAAATCACTACATATTTCTGAACCAGATCCAAAAGTTCTCCAAAATGCCCGCGAAAAATGGTATCGCCCAAATATTGATGCCTGGGATTTTGGTGATCTGCCCGATACTATGACCGCCGGTGGGAGCAATGAGGAAGGCTGGATCTTTTACCCGGCCCTCAAAATTGAAAAACAATCCCTTTGCATCGACCTGTTTATCAATAGAGCTGAAGCCGCCAAATCTCAGCGCCAAGGTGTAGCCCGTTTGTTTCGCAACTGTCTGACCAAGGAATTAAAGCATCTTAAGAAAAATCTGCACTTGCCCCAGGCCTATCATCAAGCCGCGACCCACTTTGGCGGGTACGCTAAGGTTGAAAAGCAAGTTTATGAACAGATTACCGCTGACCTTTTTCAAAAAAATATACGCACGCAGTCGCATTTCTTAAAACACTTGGAAGAACTCACCCAACTGGGTATTCACCGCTTGGGACAAGATTTATTGATCGCGGTGGGACCAATATTAGAAAGTTTTGATACAACCCGGAAAAATCTCAAGCAATTGGCCATGGCCAATCTTAATAATGCCAACATTATGGATTTTCTTAAACGGATGGAAAAGCATCTCACCCGACTGGTACCTCAAAAATTTATCCGCCTCTACACCATCGAGCAAATGGCCCAAATCCCCCGTTATATTAAAGCCGTCCAAATCCGGGCTCAGCGTGGTGTGGTTAATTTCGAAAAAGATCAGGTTAAGCAAAAAAAGTTGACCGTTTATACGAACCAACTCGATACGCTTATCGAAAAGCTGACTCCAGATGCCACGGATGAAAAACGCCAAGCTATCGAGAATCTCTTCTGGCTTCTGGAAGAATATCATGTGTCGCTGTTTGCCCAGGAGCTAAAAACAGTCGTTCGCGTATCCGAAGCCAAGATCAAAGATGCCATCCAAGCCATCCAGCACATGATATAGTTCCTATGTAATTATTTTTATTGTCATGAATATGGTCCCATGAACGACACAGTAAAAGAAGCGTCCACATGTCGGTACGGTAATCTCATACCGGCAATCACCATAAGCTAGTGGTACGATCTTAATATGGGAGGTAATCCAATGAAAAAATATATTATTATTGCCATACTGTTCCTGACCATGTTCTTTAGTTCAGATCAATTATATGCAGCCAGGGTGATTGATGAAGGCGAACACGTTTATATACAGGACCGAACTGGTGTCCGCTGGGATGTGACCCAGGCCAGGACCCTCGGCTTCAAACCGGAAGGTTTCCAATATGGTATCGGCAAATACGCATTTGAAACCCTTGATGACAGTCATCTGAAGGATGCAACACAATCCCAAACAAATACACGCGTCATTGGGATTGCCGAGGGTGATCAGGCTCAGGCTTACTCGGTACCCAAATTGCGCTATCATGAAATTGCCAACACCCATTTGGGAGATGAACCCCTGGCAGTGGGCTACTGACCATTGGTCAATTTAGCGGCTGTGTACAGCCGCACGATAGACGGCCAAAAACTGACCTTGGCACCATCGGGCTGGACGTACAAAAATACCTTTGTGCTATATGACAAGGAGACGGAGACGCTCTGGTACCCCTACTCCGACGGCTTACGGGGCATCCAGGGACCCTACTTCAACCGCTGGCTGCCTAAAATATCATCTAAGGATACCCGTTGGGATAAGTGGCAAAAGCGGCATCCGGATTCCAAGATCTTGGATTAGAGCGATCATTATAATCTGCCAGACTACCTTTTTTTTGACAATAGCCGTAAATGTTATAGTATATTTGCAATCTGATCCACCCGCATTTATACAACTCATTAGATTTAATATAATCATCCAAGCACAGTAGGAGACATCATATGGAAGATACAATTGCAAAAATTTATGATCTCGTGGCACTATATGGCGTTAAGGTTATTGCCGCTCTGGCCATATTTATTGTCGGTCGTTGGGTCGCCAAAGGATTTCGGAAAGTCGCCGAGCGCGTAATGGAAAAACGGAATGTTGACCCCACCATCACCGGATTTGTGGGCAACCTGACCTATATTGCCCTGCTGGCATTTGTCATCATTGCCGCTCTGGGACAACTGGGAATTCAAACCACATCCTTTATCGCTATTTTGGGTGCTGCCGGCCTGGCCATTGGCTTGGCCCTGCAGGGCAGCCTCTCCAATTTTGCAGCCGGCTTCCTGATGATCATTTTCAAACCTTTTAAGGTAGGTGATTTCGTGGAAACAGCCGGTGTAGCCGGAACAGTCGAATCAATCCAGATTTTCACCACTACCCTGAAAACACCGGACAATAAAACCGTTATCGTTCCCAATTCCAGCGTTACTGGGGATAACATCGTTAACTGGACCATGAAAGGTACCCGGCGTGTGGATATGGTTTTCGGTATCGGTTACGAAGACGATATCGACAAAGCCAAGCAGATAATGACCGATGTCCTGGCCAAGGACGATAGGATCTTAAAAGATCCAGCCACGTTGATCGCTGTTTCTGAGTTGGCCGATAGCAGCGTCAATTTTGTGGTGCGTCCTTGGGTCAACATCGCCGACTATTGGGGAGTCTATTTTGACGCCATGGAAAATATCAAGAAGGCCTTTGACGAAGCCGGTGTTTCCATTCCATATCCGCAACAGGATGTGCATCTGTTCAAGCACAAAGAATAAAATTATTTCAAAATTTTAAGGTGCGCGATTACATTGCGCCAAAAATAAGGCCGTCTCGAATGAGACGGCCTTATTTTGTTTATTGCCACGAAGTGGTGATCAATGGTATAAAGATGGAATACTATATTCGATGTTCAGCGTTGAATGTACATCTAATAACATTGATAGGAACACACAATGAAACCGATAAGCCACCCCATAACACGAAGAGAATCCATTAAAAAATTGCTGAAACTTTCCGGTAGCTTAGCATTATCCGGAAGTACATTGTTATCAATCCAAAATCCCAGGCCAGTTGCAGCCAGCAGCACCGCCAATTCATTTATTGTGGATGCCGAAGGCAAGACACCCGGTTACGCCATTCGAGATCTGGTACAAAAAACCGTTGATGCTGCCGGTGGCATCAAGGCATTTATTGGTAAAGGCGATGTCGTGGCCATCAAACCAAATATATCGTGGGCGCGCACCCCAAACCTATCCGCCACAACCCATCCGGAGGTCCTCAAAGCCGTTATTGAGTTGTGTCAGGAGGCTGGGGCCAAAAAAGTCAAGGTTGTCGACAATACCATCCATGGCGCCCGCCGATGTTTTGCCATCACCGGTGCCGGCGCAGTTGCCAAAGAAACCGGCGCCAACTTGGTTGTTCCCAGATCTTCACTCATGCGCGACATGCGCTTGAATGGTCACCGTTTGGATATCTGGCCCGTTTTTACGCCGGTGATTGAGGCAGACAAGCTTATCAATCTACCGGTAGCCAAGGTTCACGGCCTCAGTGAATTAACCCTGGGCATGAAAAACTGGATTGGTGCCGTGGGCGGACGTCGCTACGCGCTGCACCAAGACATCCATCAAACCATTGTCGATCTGGCCCAATTTTTTAAGCCAACCCTAACCCTCATTGATGCCATCCGGGTTATGATTAAAAATGGCCCCTCCGGTGGCAGCTTGGCTGATGTCGCGGTTATGAATCGATTGATACTCAGCAATGACCCTGTTGCCGCGGATGCACGCGCTGCCAGTATCTTTGGATATGCTCCTGATGATATCGGTTTTATCCGCCTGGGGAAAAAGTGGCAGCTCGGCCATTATGACACCGAGATACCCCAGCAGCACGAGGTGAGCGTTTGAAATCAAAGCATTGGGTCTGGATTCGGCGTGTGAGCCAGGCATTCTTCCTGTGTCTATTTCTCTTTCTTCTGATTGAAAGCCGCCTCCCCCAGGACATCATCATCGACTATTCGCAATCCCTGGAAGATTCCCAAGAGTTACGAATCCAAAAACCGATTCGCTTTTTTTTCCAACTTGATCCCCTGATTTGGTTAACAACGCTGATGGCAGACCATGTGTGGATCCAGGGTTTTGCATGGGCACTCGTTATTTTAGTGATCACTCTCCTACTGGGTCGGGTCTTTTGCGGTTTCATTTGTCCCTTTGGAACGTTGCACCACTTGATCGGTGCCATCAAGTCATCCCTTAAGGGTAAAACCCTATTTAATGCCAATCGCAAATCGGGATCCCAAAAAATCAAGTATGCATTATTGGTTACGGTCCTGTTATCCGCCCTGTTGGGTCTCAACATCGCCGGCTGGATGGATCCCATATCATTTTTGTTTCGATCCATGGCGCTGGCTGTGATTCCTGGCCTTGGTAACGGGCTTACAGATTTATTTGGCATGTTGGCGCACAGCGACATTAAGATTCTGAATCTTATGAGCTACGGTGAAATGCTGGTTTGGCCGGTATTTGGATATGATTATCGTGCTTTTCAAACCGGATGGTTGATTGGCTTTCTCTTACTGCTGATTCTATTTTTAAATCGTATCAAACCACGATTCTGGTGCCGCACGCTCTGTCCCTTGGGTGCTTTGCTGGGTTTATTCTCCGGGTTTAGCCTGTTGCACTTGAAAAAGGATAAAGCCAAATGCACCCAATGCCGACAATGTGTCATGACCTGCCAAGGTGCGGCCGAACCCATGCCGGAACATAAATGGCAGCCAGCTGAATGCTTAACCTGTTTCAACTGCACCAAAACCTGCCCGGAAGATGCCCTGTCCTTTAGCTTTAAACGCCCGGCAAGCAAACAAGCACTGCCGGATATGGGCCGTCGATCTGTGTTAAGCGGCTTGGCAGTCGGTGCGGCCCTCCCATTTTTTGGAAGCCTGGACGGTTATGTGCATGCGGTACCACCTGGAGAACTGATTCGGCCACCTGGTTCTTTACCCGAGAATGAGTTCCTCAGTCGCTGCTTGCGCTGTGGTCTGTGTATGAAAGCCTGCCCCACCAACGTCATTAATCCCACATTAACAGAAGCTGGCATGGCTGGTTTTTGGACCCCGACATTGATCATGACACAAGGATATTGCGAGCATACTTGTACGCTTTGCGGCTCAGTCTGTCCGACCCAGGCAATTCAGGATATTAGCATTGCAGCAAAAACCCAAACGCCGATTCGTATCGGATCGGCCCATTTTGATCGTGGGCGCTGTCTGCCCTGGTCGGGCAACGGCCCCTGTATTGTGTGTGAAGAGCATTGTCCCACCTCTCCCAAGGCGATTTACTTTTATGAAGACCATGTAATCGGACCGGGGGGTCAAATGCGCCTGGTAAAACTACCCCAGGTGGACTTGACCCGCTGCACCGGCTGTGGGATCTGTGAAAATAAATGTCCGGTGAGGTCCAAACCAGCCATTCGCATCATCTCGGCCGGAGAAACCCGATCGAGGCGGAATAGGATACTCTTGTGAGGATCAAACCAGTTGCGAGTTTCGGGTTACGTGTACGGGTTGTCGGATAAGACCGATATGAAACATTAACCTAAGCAGAGAACGGGTTGTGGGTTACGGGAGCCGAGTTGCGGGTTACAGCATTCTAGCATCAAGCATCCTGGCATCCCAGCTGTCTACGGTTGTCATCCTCGAGAAATCGGGGATCCAGATTGGCCTTGAGCGAATGGCTTTGTCTGGATTCCCTTTTCCAAGGGAATGACTGTGGAGCAACTGGCAGAATGGTTTTATAATAAATGTTGGTTACAGTGGAGGGTAAAACTCTTCAATAGCGACAACTTTTAGTCAGGACTTGACCATCCAACATCGAAGGATAAAAAAGAGGGTAGAAAGGGTGGAGGGAGTGACCCGTTTAGAGTTGTGTGGTTCGCGTATTGTGTATTTTGTTTCGCTCTATGGATCGCATAAAGAGGATAGCTACAAATCACCTCGGAATCGGTATCGAGATCGGAATCAAGATCGAAAGTTGCTGCCGATGTCGACCCCGATAGCGATACCGATACCGATTTAACACTTTGATCAAACTCAACAAACACAATGAACTCAATAAACACAACAACCAGCATTGATCGATTACAATATAACCCGTTAAAAAGATAGAAATTTTGGAAAGTATAATTATTTTAAAACCATATTTGGAGGAAAACAAACAATGCTCATCGTCGATCAAGAAAAATGTAGAAAGGACGGCATCTGTGCGGCCGACTGTCCCACGGCAATTATTAAAATAGATAAACAGGAAGGCCCCCGAATTGTACCCGGCGGAGAGATGTCCTGCCTGCGTTGCGGACATTGTGTGGCCGTTTGTCCCCATCAGGCCCTGAGCCACCAGGAGGTACCCCTGGAATCCTGTACGCCCATCCAAAAGGAGCTCAGGGTTACGTCAGATCAAGCGGTGCAATTCTTGCGATCGCGGCGTTCGATCCGCAAGTTTAAAAATAAACCTGTCGAAAAAGATATCCTGCAACAATTGATTGAAATTGCCCGCTATGCCCCTACCGGCAGCAATACGCAGCTTGTTAAATGGACAGTATTCAGTGATGCCGATCAAATTCACAGCTTTGCTGCTCTAGTGGTCGATTGGATGAAGGGATTTCTGAAAAAAAATAATCAGGCTCTTGTGCCATATATGTCATCCATTGCCGCTGCCTGGGATCGGGGTGTTGACACGGTCCTGCGGCAAGCTCCTGGTTTAATTGTTGCCTCGGCACCCAAAGAGGCCGGAAACGGGATGGTGGACATAACGCTGGCTCTTTCCTACCTCGAACTGGCAGCACCCACCTTTGGTCTGGGTACTTGTTGGGCGGGGTTACTGCAGGGCGCCCTCAAATCACAGCCGGAAATCCGATCTGCCCTCGGCCTAACCGAGGAGATGCGGTATTACTATGCCATGATGATCGGTTATCCCAAGGCCAAATATTATCGCCTCCCTGAACGCAAGCCGCCGCACATAGAATGGAAATAATGAAATCGCGTGAATGGGATGGTTCAGGTCCTCAAGTTCCAGCCCTCGTCAACTCATATTGTCGCATCCCAATTGTTCCTGAAATATAGCGATTTCATTATGGTGCGGCTACGCCGCAATAACAACTCGTTATAATTGGGATGATGGGTTCTGATAGATTGACAATATCGGTCTACATACATAGAATCTGTCAGCACATCTAAATCTATAGCAATCAAAGGGGGAAAGCCCATGCTTGAAAATAAAAAAATCGCCATCTTGATTGAAGACATGTTTAATGTATTTGAATTCTGGTATCCCTACTATCGGTTGAAAGAGGCTGGTGCTGAAGTCGTTGTGGTGGGTTCCGGCCGAACCGAGGTATTTACGGGCAAGCCGGCCACAGAATGTCGCGCAGATGTGAATGCGGCCGATGTAAGTGCCAAGGACTTTGACGGCCTGGTCATTCCAGGCGGCTATGCACCGGACATGATGCGGCGGCATGCTTCCATGGTCGACCTGGTCAAAGACATGCACCAGAATAATAAACTGGTGGCAGCCATCTGTCATGCCGGATGGATGTTGGCTTCAGCCGATATACTTCAGGGTAAAACTATAACCTCATTTTATGCTATCAAAGATGATCTGGTACATGCCGGCGCCAATTGGGTGGATCAGGAAGTCGTCGTAGACGGCAACCTGGTTACGAGCAGAACCCCGGATGATTTACCGGCATTTATGAAGGCAGTTATTGAGGTTCTTAAATAGCATTTTAGGTATTTAGACT
>CAZWEO010000041.1:0-38669 GCA_964633115.1 uncultured Desulfobacterales bacterium | reverse complement strand
GACTTAGCATCCCCCAAAATAGGAATCTAACCGAAAAATGACACTTGGGAAAAAAATAATGGTGGTTCCCGGCAACACTGAAATTATGGCGGCCGTCAAGGCTGGTCGTGCCGATGGCGGCAGCGTTACCTACTTCAGTGCTCTACACTTAGCCAAAGAAAGCGGTGGCGCTTTAGAGATTACGGATCCCAGATTAATGCCCGACTGGACCTTAAATTGGGTCGGTGTCGGCTTTCGCAAAGCAGATACCGAGTTTTGGGCAGCCTTTAACAAGGCCTTGAAAAAATACATGGGATCCGCACAAATGATGGCAGATGTTGCGGAGTATGGATACTCTGAAACCCAACTTCCTGGAGATACAAAGACAGCCTATGCATGTGAAAATCGTTGAGCACCAGCGCCCGGGTATCATTTATATGAAAGCATGCGTGAAAGGTAACGCCATTGGGCGTTACCTTTCAGATCTCTATTTAAGCCGTAAGATATTGTGTGGGACACCTAACTGTTCATTTTCATGAGAGATGAATTAAAATGCAATCCTATTTCGAGTATCTCAAGACATACGGGCCGAGGTTTGTCAATGGGACTATCATAACGCTCGAGCAGGCAGTATTGGGCATTCTGCTCGCTATCATTGTCGCCTTGATCGCGGCTTTTATGAAAATGTCTCCAATCATGCCTGTGCGATGGCTGGGTATTACGTATATTGAAATTTTCCGGGGTACGTCACTGCTAGTGCAGATGTATTGGATATTCTTTGTACTACCGCTTTTTGGCATCACTCTGGAAAAATTTACGGCTGGTTTTCTGGCCGTTGGGCTGAACCTGGGTGCTTACGGTGCTGAACTGGTACGAGGTGCCGTGCAGTCGGTACCCAAGGGGCAATACGAAGCCTGCATTGCCCTTAACATGCCATACTGGAAGCAGATACGAAGAGTTATTTTCCCCCAGGCCCTTCTGGCGATGTTACCACCCTGGGGAAACCTGTTGATAGAATTGCTCAAGGCGACTGCACTGGTTGCCCTGATATCTGTTCCCGATTTGATGTTCGAAGCCAAACAGACAAACATGACGACATTCCTGTCCGCACAGACGTTTGGAACCGCCTTGATTATTTATTACGTCATCGCCCGATTTATTATTTCTCCGGGAATGCGCGGGCTTGAAAAGAGAATGTCGCGAAAATTAAGCAGAGGATAAGATGATGTTTGACTGGAAATGGAGTTTTACATTTGAGATATTACCACGGCTACTTGTGGCAACCGGCAATACACTGCTTGCCGCTGGTATCGGCTATTCTATCGCATTGATTCTCGGTTTGGTTTTGGCGCTAGCTCAGCGTACGCCATATCGGCTATTAACCCGCATCGTAAGAGAGCTTGTGGAATTTTTGCGATCCACGCCATTGGTGCTGCAAATATTCTTTGTGTTCTATGTGGGTCCTCAATTCGGTTTACGTCTGTCACCCTGGGTTGCGGGAATGATCGCCATCGGTCTGCACTATGCCGCCTATCTGTCTGAGGTCTATCGTGCAGGCCTGGACAGCATCCCCAAGGGCCAATGGGAAGCATGTATTGCGCTGAACTTGAGTATCAAGCGGACCTACTCTAAAATCATCATTCCACAAGCGATTCCAGTCGTTATTCCCGGATTTGGCAACTATCTGGTGGGTATTTTCAAAGACACCCCCATGCTATCGGTCATCGGAGTCATGGAACTCTTTCAGGTAGCTAATTCCATAGGCGCTGAAACCTATCGATTTTTAGAACCCTACACCCTGGTCGGTCTGATATATTTGGGCCTTTCGTTGCCGACGGCGATGTTTATCCGACGCTTCGAAGATTGGGTTCGTGCTTACCTGGGTATGAAAAAACTCTATGCAAAGGATTGATTGCCATGAGCAGCAAAGATTTTCCCTTAAGATTGGAAGGCGATAACATTCCCATGGTTCGTTTCGATAAAGTGACCAAACGTTATGGTAATTTAACGGTTCTCGATGCGCTGGACCTGGATGTTAAAACCAATGAAATGGTGGGCATTATCGGCACTTCCGGGTCAGGAAAAACCACGGTTCTGCGTATGTTGATGACCTTAGAGTTGATCGATGAAGGGGTCATTTATCTCGAAGGCAAGCCTCTGGCCCACATGGAAAAAGACGGGAGGCTGGTCAGGGCCAGCAAGGACCACATTCGCAAGATGCGTTCCGATATTGGCATGTGTTTTCAACAGTTCAATCTGTTTCCGCATATGACCGCCATTGAAAACTGCATGGAAGCCCCCGTTCAGGTGTTGGGCCTGAAAAAAGACGAGGCCCGGAAGCGGGCAATGGGATTGTTGGAGATGGTCGGTTTGGACGACAAAGTGGACCAGTATCCCGCACGGTTGTCTGGGGGCCAACAACAACGGGTCGCCATTGCCAGAGCCCTATGCATGCGGCCAAAGGTCATGTTGTTGGACGAGGTCACCTCGGCGCTCGATCCAGAAGTCATCGGTGAAGTGACAAGCGTCATTCGCAAACTCAACGACGAGCATGATCTGACGATTTTGATGGTTACTCACCAGATGGGATTTGCCAGGGAAATATCAGACAGAATATGCTTTTTCGACGCCGGCGTCATTGCTGAGCAGGGAACGCCGGAAGAACTGTTCGACAATCCGCAAAACCCACGGACCAAGGAGTTTTTAAGTGCAGTGATGAGTGCCGATTAGCTATGTTCATGAGACAGACTTTTGATTTTTTTCAGCCTTAGCGACCAGATACAATCTTATTTCGAATTTCTCAAAACACACGGCCCGAGGTTTATGGATGGTACCATCGTAACGATTGCGCAAGCGGCCTTAAGCATACTTCTCGCCATCGTTGTAACCTTGATATCTGTTACCGATTTGATGTTTGAATCCAAACAGATCAATTCTGAAACTTTCCTATCTGCGAAGGATATCTAGATGAGTCAATTCCCGTTTTTTAAACAAGATGAGTACGATGAACGATTGCAAGCTGTCCGAAATATCATGATCAACGAAAATCTTGATGGGTGCTTGGTTTCAGTTCCGGAGAATATTTATTATTTGGCAGGGATCAATCATTGGGGCTATTTTGCCTACCATATGCTCATCGTGACTCTTGAGAAAGAAATGGTGCTGACGGCGCGCGCCATGGAACAAATGACCATGGATCTGCAGCTTATGAATGCGCGCTTTGTGGGCTACGGCGATCTGGATGATCCCGCTAAGACCACGGTAGAAACTATACGGGAGATTGGCCTGGACAAAGGCAGGTTGGGTATCGAAAAAAACAGCCTATATCTTCCCTTGAACATCGTAGAGGGCATCCAGGCTGCTCTGCCAAACGTTCAATGGGTCGATGCGACCGACCTGATCTTTCTTCAGCATATGACCTTGTCTCCATCCGAGGTTACCTACACACAAAAAGCGGCCGCCATAACAGATGCCATGATGGAAACCGCAATCGAAACCGCAGCCGCGGGTGTGACCGAGCACACTGTCGCTGCCGAGGTGCACCGCACCATGATTTTAGCCGGTGGTGATTTCCCAGCATTTGGGCCTTTCATTCGTTCGACACCTACCCTTGGTTTAGAGCATGGCACCTGGACAGATAGAATGCTTGAAGCCGGAGATGCACTTTTTATCGAGTTGTCAGGTTGTGCGGCACGCTACCATGCACCTATGGGTCGTCTAATTTTTGTGGACGAGGCGCCTGTTGGCACTGAAGTAATCTCCCAAGTCTGTATTGAGGCCTTTGAAAATGTGACATCTACAATTCGGCCCGGAGTGACCGCAACTGAAGTTTATCAATCCTGGCAGGATAGGGTTGACGCAGCGGGACTTGGTCACTACCGACGACATCATTGCGGTTATATGGTAGGCAGTGCTTTTCCACCGGCTTGGTCGGGTGGTGGTGTGCCACGAGGATTACGCCATAACAGCGACATGCAATTGCGTGCCGGTATGGTTTTCCACCTGCTTTCATGGTTGATGCATACGGGTCAACCGGGTGATTATTTCATTTCTGATTCGGTCCTGGTAACGCCAGATGGTTGTGAAAAACTGACTTCATTATCTCAGCAGGTGCACGTCGTTTAAAAAGGATGGTCCTATGCCCGATAAGAAAAAGAAATACTATCAAATTTCATCCCTGGAAAAAGGTATCAGGGTTTTGGAGATTTTGGCCAAACACAAAGCGCTTACTGTCACAGCGGTGGCCGGAAAACTTGAAACGAATCGTGCGGCCGCACATCGATTTCTGGCGACCTTGCGAGATCTCGGATATGTTGGGAAAAATGATGACAACAAATACGAGTTGACCTTTAAAATGTTTGAGCTCGGTCAGCAGGTCGCCGGGAATTTCGAGATCAGGCAAATAGCCCGTCGTTACCTGCAAGAATTGTCGGCGGCCTTTAAAGAAACCGTCAATCTTGGTTATTGGGAGGGAACTGAAATATTGCATCTGGATAAGATCGACAGTTCCGAGATTCTGAGGATCGACGCGCCGCTTGGATCCAAGACCCCTGCTTATTGCACAGCCCTGGGAAAAGCCATCCTATCCAATCTGGGTGAAGACGCACTCAATGATTACATCAGGGGTGTGCGTTTGGTACCACATGGTCCCAACACGATTGTCTTAAAGAAAAAATTAAGAGAGGAATTAAAAGATACGCGTGAGCGCGGCTATGCCGTCGATAATGAAGAACTGGCCCAGGGGTTGCGCTGCGTTGCTGCGCCGGTTTTCGATCACACCGGCAAGGCTAGTTATGCCCTGAGTATTTCATGCCCTTCCATGCGGTTATCTTTGGAGGACGTCGATAAGGCCTATCCAAAAATCAGGGATATCTGTCAGCAGCTTTCCATACGGATGGGTTACCAGCAACATACACAAGGTTAGAATAGATATAGTCCATGTGGGTTCACGATTATTTCAGCCAAAGCGAATTTGACCAGCGCCTTCAAGTTGTCCGTAAAGAAATGGCAAAAAGAAGACTGGAAGTGTTTTTGGTCTCCAGTCCTGAAAATATTTTTTACCTGACCGGATTGGATCATCAGGGTCATTTCGCCTACCAAATGCTCATCGTACCCGACCGCGGCAAAATGATTCTGATTACCAGGGCCATGGAAAAAGTGGTCATTGACGAGCAGGTGGGGAACCTGGTCTTGTGGTATGGCCACGCCGATTATGAAGATTCGGCTGAGTTTACAGTAGCCCGTATGAAAGAGCACAAACTGGTTGCAAAGCATATCGGCATAGAAAAAGATCATGCCTTTTTTACGGTTCGTGACGCCGAAGATATTGTGGCAGGTCTTGGCAATGCCACTTTCGTGGATGCCTCGGGCATTATCGAGGATCTAAGGGATTGCAAGTCACCCAAAGAGCTGGAGTATACTCGGAAGGCGGCTGTTGCATCCGACGCTGCCATTCAGGCGGCTCATGAGATCGCCAGGGTTGGCATTAAGGTACAAGACGTAGCAGCCGAGCTTTATAAAGCCATGATAAAGGCTGGCAGCGAAATTCCCGGATTCGCTCCACTGGTGCATTCCCCCACCAATATGCACCAGGAACATTGCAGTTGGAACCCCTATGAACTCAAGCATGGCGACCCCCTGGCGATCTGTGTGAGTGGCTGCTACCACCGCTATCACGCCCCGGAGACCAGGGTTGTCTATATAGGTCAGGCGCCTGAAGGTGCCCAAGACATTATGAAGATCAACCTGGAAGCGAACGCTGCCTTGGTTGCTCATGTGAAACCCGGCATGACCTCGGCTGATGCTTACAATACCTGGCAGGCTGTGTTGGATAAGGCTGGCATCGATTACCATCGCCATCACTGCGGGTATATCACCGGGATCGGTTTTCCGCCCAGTTGGGTCGGGGGGACCAAGGTCAGAAGCCTGCGCGCTGAGAGTGATCGTGAACTCAAGGTCGGTATGGTTTTACACTTGGAATCCTGGATCAACCTGGGACATCCTGCAGACCCCTTTGTTTCGAACACAGCTATCTTGAATGAGGATGGATTGGAAATTATTACGCAAACACCGATGGATAGATTGGTCCTCAAATAAAATTGTAACATATAGAAAGGATTGAATAAATGGATAGGCGGCCAAATTTTTATGAAATTCTTACAACGGAAGATGAAAAAAAAATCCACCTAACAGCTTTGCGGATCGTCGAGGAGATCGGGTTATGCATGCCTTTCCAAGAGGCTTTAGAACTCTATGACGCAGCGGGTGCTCAGGTGGATTTCGACAAACAGACTGTACGTATCCCCGCAGGCCTGATTGAAAACAGTTTTAAAAAAATGCCGTCCCGGTTTACTTTTCACGCTCGGAATCCCAAATACAGTCTTGATATGAATGGGTTGGACACCTATTTCAGCGGCCCAAATTGCACCCTAAGTGTCATCGATGCCAAGGGTAACCGCCGCTCGGCATTGGATCAGGACGGGATTGATTTTTCCCGTATGACCGACGCCTTGCCGCATTATGATATAGCGACAGTTGGTGTCTACCCTTCCAGTATGGCACCCGGTGTTTTGGAGGCCTGGGCCTTTCTGACCAGTTTAATTCACAGCAACAAGCCGGTTTTGGGCACAACTTTTAATGGCCAGTGCGCCCGGGACCATATCCGCATCGCCGAAATTGTTGCCGATGCCAGCGGGATGCCCAAGGGCCAGCTTCCCGTCATGGTTGTTTGTAACACCAAAAGCCCCTTGGCAAACTCAGCCGAGGAGTTGGAAGCCCTATCGGAATATGCACACCGCAATATTCCATTGATGATTGCACCTGAGGTTATGTCCGGGGCAACCGGCCCCGCTTCTATTGCCGGGTCCTTGACTCAGGCTGTGGCAGAGTTTATGGCACATGCCACTTATGCGCAGCTTATCAATCCGGGCAACCCGGTTATGTTCGGTTGTGTCTGTTCGGCCTTGGATATGCGCACAACCATTTTGCCCTACGGAGCCCCAGAAGCCGATTTGCTCTCCATGGCAACGGCTCAGATGGCGCGTTACTACAACATTCCCAGCCGGGGCACCGGCGGTGCCAGCGATGCCAACTGCCTGGGAATGCAGGCCGGCGCGGAAAGCCTGATGAGCAACTTGCTTTGCCTGCTTGCCGGCATCACTTATGTTAATCATGCTGGCGGTGAGCTGGAAAATACGTTGGCCGCTTCTTATGAGAAAACTGTCTTGGACAATGAATTCATCGCCATGGCCAGGCGTGTGGCAGCAGGTATTACCGTAAACAACGACATGTTGGCCTTTGAAGAAATCAAAAAGGTAGGCCCAAAAGGAGACTTTTTAAGCAGCGACAACACCTTCAAGTATTTTCGAACAGAACATTTTATACCCACTGTTTTAGATCGGGAAAAATACGATATTTGGGAAGCTGCTGGTGGCCGCACGGCCGAAGAAAAATCTCAGGACATTATCAATGATATCCTCAATAATCATGAACAAGAAGAGCCGCTGCCCGATGAAGCTGTGCGGGAGCTAGAGATGTTTTTAGCATCCAAGTAAATAGGTACTGGGTTAATTTGTATGGGAGACAATTATGCCAATATTAAATTTAGATTTTTCAAAAGATGAGTACCTGAATAGACAGAAGAATGTTCGCTCTGCCATGCAGAAAGAAGGAATTGAATTGCTTATGATTCATCTGCCGGTTAACATAAACTATTTGACCGGGTCCAGAGCCAAAGGCTGGCAAACTTATCAGGTATTGTTTTTCCCTCTTGAAGAGGGCCCGCTTACGTTTCTGACGCGCCTGCCGGAAATACCTGAAGTTCGTGACATGAGCCTGATAGAAGATATTCGATCCTACGGCGGCAGGGAACCGGAAAATCCCATCGATGTTGTTGGACAGATTCTACGAGAAAAGGGATACTTAAACCTGCGTATCGGCATGGAAGCGCCCCCATATTATTTAAGTCCACATGAGTATAATCAACTGAACGCCCTTTTGGGTGTCGCCAAGGTTTGCGAACCCAATACCTTGATACAGGACATCAAGCTCGTTAGAAGCCCTGCGGAATTGGTCTATATTCAAAAGGCTGTTGCCATGGCGGACGCCGGCATGGAGGCGGCCATCGAAACCCTACGCATGGGCAGCACTGAGTATGAAATCTCAGCCGCCGTCCATCAATGTATTATCGGGCTGGGTAGCGATCCGCCGGCCAGCCCCATAAACATTTGCATGGGGGAGCGAAGCCAATACTCTCACTGGCAGCCTGATAACATTAAGCTTAATAAGGGTGATTTTGGGCACATTCAGTTTGGGCCATCAAATAAACGCTACAGTGCAACCATCGGTAGACAAATTTGCATCGGTAAGCCAACTTTACGCCAAAGGGACATTTATCAGATTGCCAGAGACGCTACAGAGGCGGTTATGTCGCAAATGCGGGAAGGTGTGCCCGGAGCAGACATGCATAATGTGGCACGTGACGTCATCAGCAAAGCCGGAATGGATCATGGCCGCATTCACTCAACCGGGTATGCCATGGGCATGGCTTTCCCGCCATCCTTTGTGGATGCCGGTGTATTGGACGGTGACAGCAAATACATACTCAAGTCAGGCATGGTTGTGGCGGTGGAGCCTCCGGTATTCAGCTGGGAGGAGCGTATGGGCGCCCGCTTAATTCAAAATGTGCTGGTAACTGAAACCGGTATCGAACAATTACCCCAAACAACATTGGATCTGATTGAAATATAATGATTTGTCGAGACCGAAACACATAAAGAGAGGATAGTAAAATGACTACTAAAAAGCTTACCCGTTTTGATTTGCAGAAAATGAAATCGGAGGGACAGACAGCCGTTTGGATTACCGCTTATGATTATTGGACTGCCATGTTTGCCGAGCAGGCTGGCATGGACATGATTCTGGTGGGTGATTCCCTGGGAATGTGTGTTTATGGTTACTCCGGAACCGTTCCGGTTACCATGGATCAATGTATCTGGCATAGTGAGGCTGTTCGTCGAGGTGCTTCTAAGACCTTTATTATTGGAGATATGCCATTCTTGTCTTACCAAGTAAGCATAGAAGAAGCGGTTCGCAATGCGGGCAGATTTCACAAAGAAGCCGGTGTGGATGCCGTTAAGCTGGAAGGGGGTGTACGTGTGTGCCCACAGATTCAAGCCATCGCAGACGGCGGCATGCTGGTAATGGGACACATCGGGCTGACGCCCCAAAGCTCCGGTCAGTTGGGAGGTTTCAAGGCCCAGGGCAGGACCCTCGAGGCTGCGGAAGGGGTGATTGCAGACGCCAAAGCAGTTGAAAAGGCCGGTGTATATGCACTTTTGGTTGAAGCGGTTCCGCCGGAAGTCTGCGGCATAATTCGTGACAAGTTATCAATCCCTGTTTACAGTATTGGCGCCGGTTTAGAAGCTGACGGTCAGCTCATGATTTGCAGCGATGTATTAGGAATCTTCCAGGCCTTCACACCCAAGTTTGTAAAAAAATATGAAAACCTCGCCGAAAAGACAATAAATGCCTTTGAGGATTATATCAAGGAGGTTCGTAATGGGGAGTTTCCAAAGGATGTGCACACCTACAAAATGATTGAAGGTGAATGGCCCAAGCTTAAAAATAAATTAAGTGGGCCAAAACACTTTAGTTAGGACGGATACATGAGCATAGCTTATAATCAAGACTTACCCGTAAAAGTTGGCCGAAAACTGACAACTAATTAATGGTTCCCAAGTAAATAGGAGAATTTGATAATGTCTGAAGTATTAAAAACAATTCGTAACTTTATGGAAAAAGAGGGGATACCGGGTCGGGATGCATGGGATCTGCCCACGTCTGACAAAACTTTCGCAGACGGTGCCCATTTTCGCATCGAGATTGCCGGGGTGGAACGGGCCTCCACCATGGAAGCCATGATTAAGGAAGCCGACAGGCGCGGTCTTATCATCCACCGGGCCATCGCCACAGTAGGCGGCTCCACTTATTGTGATTTTCAGGAACTCAAAGATATGGCTCAGATGGCCAGCAATGCCGGGATAGAGATGATCACCACTGTAGGTCATCGTAAAGGTTGGGACACGGGCTCTAAGGAAATATCCACATCGGAAGGTCAGATGCAGGGCTTCCGTCTGAGAGGATCGGACCATATCTCCTATCATATTGCCGACATCATGCGGAATATTGAGGCCGGACACCGGGGTTTTCTGGTCTATGATGAGGGTGTCCTTTCTATCCTCAATAAAATGAGGGAAGAAGGGCTGATACCGGCCGAGACTATCTTCAAATTCTCCGTCTTCGGGGGGTACTGCAGTGCAGCCGGGGCCAAGGTGATCGAATCCATGGGCGCCAACTCCATGAATCCCATTTCAGATGTATCCCTGCCCATACTGGGGGGCATTCGCAATACCGTAAACATCCCCCTGGATGTGTACATCATTATCGTAGATGCTTTCGGGGGTATGTTCAGAGCCTATGAGACACCGGAAATCGCCCGGGTGGCGTCGCCATGTTACTTTAAGTTCGAACCGGGCACTTCCGAGGGTGATATCTACAAACCCTGGGTGACCGAAGACTTTCATGTCAACTTAATCAAAGAAAAAGTCAAAATCGCGTCCATAGCGATGGAGATCATGGACAGGCATGCCCCGGAATTGAAATCGTCTGCCAAGGGCCCGGCTGATCTTGTTCTTCCGATCGCTATATAAAAATAGGAATATTCTCATGATATCTCAAAACGTTCTAGCCGATCGCACGCATCAAATCGAATGGTCAGGCATCCGTATTATGTTCGCGCTTGCGGACGAGATCCCGGACATCGTCAACCTAGGTATCGGCCAGCCTGATTTCGACACCCCCGAGTTCATTCGTGACGCCGCCAAACAGGCTCTGGACGACGGTTATACCCGCTACCCACCGGCCAAGGGCTTTGAAGATTTGCGCCAGGCAATGGCGGAAAAATTGAAATCCGAAAACAATATCATTGCCGATCCATATACCGAAATATATGTGGCCGTCGGTGCCATGCAGGTCATTTTCAATACCTGTCTGCACATGCTCAATCCGGGTGATGAAGTCATTGTGGTTGATCCGGGATATGATTACTACTCACAGATAAGATTGTTCGGTGGCGTGCCGGTACCGGTGCCTGCATATGAATCGAATCAATTCAAGGTCGATCCCGCAGATATCAAAGCAGCCATTACGAAAAAGACCAAGTTGATGATCATCAACACGCCTTCCAATCCGACCGGTGCAATTTTCGACCAGGAAATCCTGCAGACTATTGCAGAAATAGCCATCGCGCGTGACATCTGGGTGCTTTCGGATGAGCCTTATGAACATATTCTTTTCGATGGTCACCGGCACATTAGCATCGGCTCTTTCGACGGTATGGCAGAGCGGACAATCTCCGCTTTCACGCTTTCCAAATCATATGCCATGACAGGTTGGCGGGTGGGCTATACTGCTGCGCCCAAAGCGGTTATCGACGAGATGGAAAAACTCATGGAACACATGGTTTCCGGGGTCACCGCCGTTGCCCAGCGGGCTGCCTTGGCAGCTATGACCGGTCCCCAGGACTACGTACGGGACATGGTGGCCACCTATGACAAAAGACGGCACCTTGTTCATGAGGGTCTCAATGCCATTGACGGGATTAGTTGCCTCAATCCGGAATCGACCTTTTATGCCTTTCCGAATATCTCGTCGACCGGTCTATCCTCATGGGATTTTGCCAAGTACTTGGCCAAGGAGCACAAAGTGGCGGTGGTTCCTGGCAGCATTTTCGGAAACGCGGGTGAAGGACATGTGCGCCTCTCCTTTGAAGCGAGTACTGAGCAACTGAAGAAAGGAATTGCACGAATCGGTCAAGGGGTGGCGTCACTGTGAACATCAATCATTCAATCCAATTATAGATGATTTACAATATTGGACCCAATGAAAGGTAAATGTAATGAAACGTAACATTCATGCGGGGAAATCAGAAAATGGTGGTATCGCCTTCAGCGTGCTTAGCGATGCGGAAATGGATCGCATCCACTCAGCGACGCTGGAAGTCCTCTGGCAGAATGGTATATTTGTAGAGGATGAAGAAGCCATGGAAGTATTTGACGGTGGTGGTGCGGTTGTTGATTCGAAAACGAAAATCGTAAAGATCCCACCTTATTTGCTTGAAGAGGCTGTCATCTCTGCACCCGAGACCGTCGTCCTGGCAGGACGAAATCCAGACCAAGACGTGCCAGTCGAAATGAATAGTGTTGCATTCGATCCCTTTGGAGAGGGGATATTGATGGTCGATCCCAACACAGGAGAATTAAGAGATACTACCAAAGCAGACCTGGCAGAGAGTACGCGCTTGATGGATTTTCTCGATAATATGGATATCTGTCACAGGATAATGGGTTCGAATGATGTTGACCAAGCTGTGGCCGCAGCTCACAATGCCGAAGCCTTGCTCTTGAACACGACCAAACACTGTTTTATCGGGCCCCAGAGCGGATACTTGGCCAAGAAAATTGTGCAAATGGCTGCCGCTGTTGTCGGGGGACCAGAGAAGCTCAAAGATCGACCAGTCATGACATTCGGCACCGCTCTGGTAACGCCTCTAAAAATGGTAAAAGATTTTTGCCAAATTGTCATGGCAACGTCCCGATCCGGGTTGCCGGTTGAAATATTAAGCCAGGGTATGGCGGGGGGGTCGTCGCCTGTAACCCTGGCGGGGGCCCTTGTTCTCCACAACGCGGAAGTCCTCTCAGGGGTAGTGCTCAGCCAGTTGACGCAAAAAGGCGCACCCTGTTTTGTGGGCAGTTCAACCTGCAGCATGGATCTGAGGTTGGGCAACGCAGTTGTCGGTAATCCTGAATCAGCCTTGCTCAGTGCTGCGACGGCTCAGATGGCCCGCAAGTATGCCCTGCCAAGCTGGATTTCTGGTGGGTAGTGCGATAGCAAGATCTCCGATGTCCAGGCCGGCCATGAGAAGACTCTCACCCTTTTATTACCAGCGTTGGCAGGTGCCAGCATGATATATGGTGTGGGACAACTCGAAACAGGCATGACCGTGGACTACGGGCAACTGGTAATGGACGATGAGTTTATCAGTATGGTTCGGTATGTACTCAAGGGCATTCCCGTCAATGATGAAACGCTTGCCGTGGATGTGATCCGGGAGATCGGCCCCCACGGGCATTTCCTTGCTCACGATCATACGTTTACGCACATGAAGACGAACCAGACTCATCCGGAACTTATCGATAGAAGAAATCGGCAGGACTGGGAAGGCGCTGGTTCAAAAAACCTCTACGACAGGGCCTGGGAAAAGGCGCGACATATTTTAAAGACCCACCAGCCGGAACCGCTCCCTGCGGATGTCGTCTCCACCATCAGGGCAATCGTGGATGAGGCTGAAGCAGAACTGGGCGTTTCGTCGAAAGAATAGATGGGAATAAGGTTGGATGCGTGATTCCAACCCCTAATTTTCATTTCGGGAATTAGGGCTTCCAGGGAATTTTAGATATGATTCGTCATTATAAATTGGAACACCCCAATGACTTATAACAAGCCATTTGAAAAATTAGAATTTGAACAGCGTGTCAGTGATGTTAAACAGCGTATGGAGAAGGCCGGATTTGATCTCTTGATCTGTCAAGATCCGGCTAGCATGGCTTGGCTGACAGGATTTGATGGGTGGTCTTTTTATACACCCCAGGCCGTACTCGTGCACTTGGCGGAACCTTCGCCACTTTGGTTCGGGCGGGCCCAGGATGCAAAGTCGGCCCAGATCACCACCGATATTCCGGCCGATAACATTATCTCCTTTTCAGAGCTGCTGGTTCACCACCCGACCGAACATCCCTACGATGAATTGTGCGAGTTGATAAAGGCACGTGGGTGGGGATCAGCCAAGATTGGTGTTGAATTGGACGCCCATTACTATACTGCCCGGGCGCATCAGCATCTCGTCATGGGGCTGCCAAACGCCACTATTTCAGACAATCACGAGCTTGTTAATTGGGCGCGGCTTGTAAAATCTGACACTGAGCTCGTGTATATGCGCGAGGCCGGTCGCAACGTATCCAAAACCATGAACTTGGCATTTTCCAGGCTCAAACCCGGTGTGCCCGAATACGAGGTTATCGCTGATGTTTATCATTCTCAAATAAACGGTCGCGAAGGCAAATATGGTGATTATACAAGTTTATGCCCCTTGATCCAAGTTGGCGAAGGAACCAGCACGCCACATTTGACCTGGACGGATCAACCGCTACCCGATAATGGTCTCATTGTTATGGAAATTGCTGCTGCCCGGCGGCACTATCATACCCCATTGACACGAACGGCTCATATCGGTCGCCCACCTGATGCGGTCGCTAAACTAGCCAAAGTCATCGTCGAGGGCGGCGATTGTGCGCTCAGTGCAGCTAAGCCTGGCATGACATGTGAGGAAGTTGAAGCGATCTGGCAAGGAGTCCTCAATCGCAACGGCTACAGCAAGGACAGCCGAGTTGGATATTCCATTGGTATCAACTTCCCGCCTGATTGGGGCGAGCGCACAGCCAGCCTGCGCACAGGAGAAAAAACCGTACTACAGGCTGGGATGTGCTTTCATTTTCAGTCCGGTATATGGCTGGAAGATTTTGGCGCGGCTATCTCCGAACCATTCGTTGTGACAGCCAATGGCGGCGAGCGGTTTTGTGACGTTAAACGCGAACTATTCATTATCGAATAGTCATTTTCAGATTGAAGGGAAGAGAGGTGGGAGCAATGTCCCTGTTTGCAATAGATGAATATCTTGAACGACTACGTAAGACGAAGATACGCATGGCAGATGCCGGGATAGACGTACTGGTGGTCTCGGATCCGGCCAACATGAACTATCTTACCGGATACGACGGCTGGTCGTTTTATGTCCCCCAATGTGTGGTGGTGGCCATTGATGAAGAACAGCCATTGTGGATCGGGCGCGGCATGGATGCCGCCGGTGCTAAGCACACGACCTTTTTGCATGCAGAGAACATAATCGGTTATCCGGACGATTATGTCCAGAACCCCATCAAGCATCCCATGAATTTTGTGGCCGACGAAATCAAGCGTCGCAATTGGGAAAAGCGGGCCATCGGTGTAGAAATGGATGCCTATTATTTCAGCGCCCGTGGATTTCTGGCGTTTGAAAAAGATCTCCCCGCGGCCGATATCAAGGACGGCAATTTACTGGTTTCCTGGGTGCGGTTAATTAAGTCTGATGCTGAAATCGGCTACATGCAGGAAGCCGGCAAGATTTCCGAGAGGGTTATGCAGACCGCCCTGGATAAATTATCGCCGGGAGTGCGTGAATGCGATGCTGTGGCTGCGGTTTACCAGGCGCAGATGGCGGGCATGCCAGAGTTTGGAGGCGATTATCCCGCCATTGTGCCCATGATGCCCACGGGTGAGAAAACGTCAGCGCCCCACTTGACCTGGACCGACGAGCCTTACAAAAAAAATCAGGCCGTGAATCTGGAGTTGGCTGCTTGCCGTCATCGCTACCATTCTCCTCTGGCCAGAACAGCCTATTTGGGTAAAAATCCTCCCCAGAAACTGGCAAGCCTGGCCGATCACACAGTCGAGGGACTTAATCTAACCCTAGATGCCATCAAACCCGGTCTGCACGGTGAAGATGTTGAACTAGTTTGGCGGCAGCACATTGCCAAAGCGGGCTTGGAGAAAGAGTCTCGTATTGGTTATGCCATGGGACTCAACTATCCACCCGACTGGGGGGAGCACACGGCAAGCCTCCGCCCGGGAGACAAAACAGTTTTAGCCCCCAACATGACCTTTCATATGATCCTGGGCATGTGGATGGAAAACTACGGCTTCGAGTGCAGTGAATCATTTCGGATTACAGAAACTGGCTGCGAGACATTGGCCAACTTCCCGCGGAAGTTGTTTCTAATATTATAAGAACCCGTTGAGTTATCTAAGTAAAACTGGTTAATTCGGACCCGCAGATTTAATTGGAGATATGAAAAAATGAGTAAAGATCACTTTGGTTGGCGAGCAAGGATTGGCATTGTTTACCCCGCCTCAGGATTGGCGGATATGGAATATTACAGCCTCTGTCCACCGGGTGTATCGGTACACATCACCCGCACTTGCATGCCGGATGAGGGTTGTGTGACCCTGGAAAGCATGCAGGGGGTTGCCGAAGGGAATCAATTCACCCAGCATGCCGCTGATCTGGCTACCATTCGGCCGCACGTTATTGTTTGGATGTGCACCTCAGGCAGCTTTAGCTGTGGACCTGATTGGGATGAGAATTTGTGTACCATGCTTTGCGAAGGGGGCCGCTGCACGGCAACAACTACTTCTTCGGCGCTGATTGCAGCCTTAAAGGCCTTGGAAGTCAAAAAGGTAGCCTTGGCTACTCCTTATGAACCGCGGCTGAATGAGAAGCTTATTGAGTATGTGCAGCATTTTGGTGTCGATGTTGTCAGCCATTCCGGTTTGGGCCTGACCCAGGATTGGGATATTGGACGACTTGATCCAGCCACCCTAAACGACCTGGTCCACGAGGTTGATACCGATGAGGCCGAGGCGGTGTTTGTGAGCGATACCGGCATTGTGCTGAGTCCCATTGCCGAAGCGTTGGAGCGAGATCTTGGCAAACCGGTGTTCAGCTCCAACATGGCCAGCATGTGGCATGCCCTTCAATTAGCCGGCGTGAAAGAAAATATGCCCAATGTCGGTAGCCTGTTTCGTCTGAATTAATGGTTTTAAATTTTGATATGCTCAATTTATACCAGGCAAGAATAGTTTAACAAAAACAGGAGCGGCGAATGCGCAAAAATTAAATCGCCCGGCGATTTAATTTGGAGGTAATCATTTTGAGAGTAATCGATACAGAGGTACTCGTCATTGGCACAGGTGGTGCCGGGCTGTATGCGGCCATTCGCGCCTCAGAAGCAGGCCAGCGCGTGACCATTTTGGACAAAGGATTGGTGGGACGCAGCGGGGGCACGGTGAGTGGTGCTGGGGTTTCAGCTGTGGGGCCTTGGAGTGAATCTGATGATTCAGTGGATGTTCACTTTCGCGATACAGTCGTGGGTGGAACCTACTTGAGCGACCAGCCTTTGGTGCGTGTGTTGACCAACGAAGCACAGGATCGTGTTCAGGAAATGGAAAGCTGGGGGCTTTGCTTTGATAAAAAACAGGATGGGCGCTACGTCTTGGATCGGGCCGGCGGACACTCCTATCCGCGTGTGATGGCCATCAGCGATCGCGTAGGACTTCAAATGACAAAGGTGCTACGTGCCCAGTTGCTCCGCCAGGGTGTCGATCATTATGCCGATGTCACCACAACGCGTATATTTACCAAAGACGACAAGATTGTGGGTGCTATGGGTCTGGATCTGGGCAATGGCGATATTATCCAGTTCAATGCCCCAGCAATTGTTTTGGCTACCGGTGGCGTTGGGCAGCTCTATCCGGTAACCAGCAATCCCATTAAAGTTACCGGGGACGGACTGGCATTAGCGCTAGAAGCTGGCGCCAGTCTGATCAACATGGAACAGGTCCAGTTTTATCCCTGTGGCCTGGTACACCCACCATCCCTGTATGGATTTATCCTGGGGATACAGGAGTATGCCAAACTATACAATGCTCATGAAGAAAGATTTATGGCCAAATATGAGCCTGACCTCTTAGAGCACGTTACGCGCGACCGCTTGGCCCGGGGAATCTACACCGAAATCGCCGAGGGTCGTGGTACCGAGCATGGCGGTGTATTTCTGGATGCCACCGAGGTCCCCGAAGAAACGCTCAAAAGTTTTATGTATGAGCGCGAGATGTGTGCTGAACGAGGTTTTGATTACCATGAGAAGCGCGTTGAAATTGCGCCATCAGCCCATTTCTTTATGGGTGGTGTGGCCATAGACAGCGATGCCCAAACCACAATTCCTGGACTATATGCCGCCGGTGAAGTCTCCGGTGGCGTGCAGGGCGGCAACCGTCTTAGTGGCAACAGCTTATCCGAGATCCTTGTTTTCGGCTCACGCGCCGGTGCCAGCGCGGCGCGGTATGCGGCAGAGACAGATCGCCAGACGGCGAACAAAGAAACGGTGGCTGCCGAAGCAGAACGTATCCAGCAGTTACTCAAGCGTAATGTTTCAGAATTGACGCCGGCCCAGGCCAAGGAGCGCTTGCGGACTGTTATGCAAGCGCATGTTTACGTATCCCGGACCATCAAAGGCCTGGAGACCGCCCGGGAGGCGTTACAAGAAATGGCGCAAGACCTGCTGCCCCGCATAACCATCAGCGGATCGGAATTGCACCAAAATTACAGTCTGTTGGGATATCTGGATATGGAAAAAATGGTCCGAGTGGCTGGCATGATCGTTGCTGCCGCCCAGATACGAACAGAAAGCCGGGGTGCACATTATATGGAAGACTATCCTGAACAGGATACAACTTCTCCTCCTTATTGCACCGTTATCAAAAAAGAGGACAGCAGCTCGGATTTAAATGTGGATAAGCGACCGGTAGAGATTACCGAACTGCAACCAGAAACACCGTAACGAGTTCATCTCAAAAGGCTAATCCATGGCGCATACATTTAAAGTAACGATTGATCGATTTCAAAAAGAAAAAATGCCGACCGCTTACCAGCAGGCCTTTGAGCTGGAATATTATAGTAGCCAGACCGTTCTGGAAGTATTGGTGGAGATTCAGAACAAACTGGACGACACCCTGGCCTTTCGTTCCTCCTGTGAAGCCGGTAAATGCGGTAGCTGCGCTGTTCAAGTAAATGGAAGACCGGCGCTGGCCTGCCGAACCATGGTCGATGGCAACGATCTACAGATTGGACCATTGCCCACCTTTCCGATAATCCGGGATCTGATCGTGGATCGGGAGCGATATGAATTGGGATTTGTGCAGGCTCTTTCATATGGAGGTGCCGATGCCGGTGGCATCCAACCGGTGGCCGCCCTATCCGAATCCGACATTGACTATGGCAATATGGCCCGCTGTATCGGGTGTCTGGTTTGCAATGCAGCCTGCCCGGTGGCGGGTGAAATGGATGACAGCTTTCCCAGTCCGGCGGTGATCGCCGAGGTCCTGTCGTCAGGCGTGCGCATAGACAAGCAGGGCCAAAAACACGCTCCCATCGAAGGCAATATCGATTACTGCAGCCTTTGTTTGAACTGTCACGTGTCCTGTCCTTCCGGCGTGTCCCTAAACCGCATTAATGCCCAGGCAAAAAATGCCTATGCACAGCAGAAGGGTGGTAGCTTACGAGACTGGATGTTTGGTCGTGCCGAGTTGATGGGGAAACTCGGCGGTATGTTGCCTTCGGTGAGCAACCGAATGTTGGCCAATCCGATTGTGCGCCAAGGGATGGAAAAAGCCCTAAACATCAGCAAAAAGGCAGAGATTGTGCCTTATTCCCAGCCGTTTCGCAACTGGCTCCAAGGTCGAATTGCCAAAGCCACCAAAGGAACCCCCAAAAGAAAGGTCGTTTATTTTGTTGGCTGTTATACCAACTACAATGACACCGACCCTGGTAAGGAAGCGGTAACAGTACTGGAACACCTGGGATTTGAGGTTCAAGTCCCAAATCAAAAGTGTTGTGGCCTGCCCTTGATCAGCAGCGGAGATATGCATACAGCCCGCAAATTAGCCCGAACGAACATCGACATGCTGCAACCTTGGTGTGACAAAGGGTATGACATTCTGGCCAGCTGTACCAGCTGTTCCATGATGCTTAAGCATGAATATACAGAAGTATTAAGAATACCCGGCGCTGCTGACATTAGTGATAGTACCTATGATATGGGCAAATACTTAGGCGATCTACTGGACTCGGGCGAATTGCAGCTGGATTTGAACCCGGTACCCTTAACGGCAGCCTATCATACACCGTGTCATTTGAAGTCGCAAAAAATTGGTTTGCCTTTGGTCGAGATCCTAAAAAATATACCTGAGCTTACAATCGATGTATTGGATGCTAAGTGCTGCGGTCAATCCGGCAGCTATGGGTTCAAGGCTGAGAAATACCAGATAAGTATGGATGTCGGACGCTATCTATCCGAATCTTTAACATCAACAAAACCAGATATTGCGCTTAGCGAGTGTGGGCCCTGCCAAGTTCGGATGCACGGGGTTTCCGGTCTTCCGGTGGCTCATCCGATTTCTATTTTACGACGGGCACTGGATCTACCAGAACCATAGGCCAGATTTTTCATGAAACTTGATGAGATCGATTTTATGAGGAGGAATTATGTCTTGGCGTGCTAAATTGGGTGTCATTTATCCAGCTGATGGCGCTCTGGATCACGAGTACTGGCAATTGGTTCCCAGTGGTGTAAGCGTCCACTTTACGCGCATCAGTGTACCCCAGGAAGAACAAACCCTGGAACTTCTGGAATCCCAATCAGAAACAGAAGATATTGAAAAAGCCGCAGTTGACCTGAATGTTATTCGTTTGGATGCCATTGCTTATGCCTGTACGTCCGGCAGTTTCGTACATGGCATCGGCAGTGACACCGAAATTATTGAACGGTTGCAAGACGCCAGTTGTATCCCCTGTACCACTACAACCACAGCAGCTGTCCGGGCATTGAAAGCACTTGGAACAAAAAAACTTTCTGTAGTGACCCCCTACCCGGATGAGATCAATGCGCGCTTAAGATCATTTTTAGAAGACAGCGGTTTTGAGGTCTTGACACTCAAAGGGTTGGGACTATACACGCAGATCTTCAACCAGCCGGCTGGTGCGGCCTACCAGTTGGCTCGCGAAGCCGACAGCCCTGAGACCGATGCCATTTTCATCAGTTGTACTGATTTTCGCAGTGTTCAGGTGTTGCAGGTATTGGAGCATGACCTGGGCAAACCGGTTTTGAGTGCCAACCAGGTGACTGTATGGGATCTGTTACGCCTTGCCGGTGTTCATCCTCAAAATGAGAAGTACGGAAAACTCTTTCAACTTACAGAGGTACACCATGAAAATCTCTGAAACGGTATTGGTCCTATTCGATGAAGTGATTGCCCTGCGGCGAGACTTCCATCAACACCCGGAACTGGGCGATGAAGAATTTCGAACTGCAGATAAGATTGCTGACTATCTGCGTGGTTGCGATTTGGAAGTGAAAACCGGTGTCAACAAAACAGGTGTCGTTGGATTGTTGAAAGGTGTAGGAAAGGGCCCGACCCTGATGCTGAGGGCTGATATGGACGCCCTGCCAATCCAGGAAGAGTGTGATGTGCCTTATCGCTCTAAAGTAGATGGAGCAATGCACGCCTGCGGTCACGACGGTCATATGGCCATGCTTTTGGGGGTGGCAAAAATCCTATCACAGAAGCGGAATTCAATAGGGGGAAATGTAAAATTTATTTTTCAGCCCAACGAAGAAAACGGCGGAGCACTGCCCATGATCGAAGAGGGCGTTCTAGAAAACCCAACGGTTGACGCGTCCTTGGGTCTTCATTTGTGGAGTCCCATTGAAACCGGCAAAATTGGAGCCAATGCCGGCCCAGTGATGGGAGGGATGTATTATTTCAAGGTCAATATTATAGGTCGTGGCGGGCACACGGCAACGCCCCAGAGTGCAGTGGATCCTATCATTATCGCGACTGAAGTGGTTCAATCGCTACAGACCATTCAAACACGTGAAGTCAACGTACTCAAACCAACAAGTATTGTGTTTGGTGAAATTCGTGGCGGCACAGCCTGGAATATCATTCCAGACAAAGTGACACTGTCTGGAACAATTCGGTTTCTGTATGATGAGACAGGGGAAGATAAAGAAAAACTGACTGACAGATTTGAGAGGGTCATTGCCGGTATCTGTAAGAGCCATCGAGCTG
This sequence comes from uncultured Desulfobacterales bacterium, assembly GCA_964633115.1. GTDB lineage: Bacteria > Desulfobacterota > Desulfobacteria > Desulfobacterales > B30-G6 > B30-G6. Next base: position 16,850 of record CAZWEO010000041.1, on the reverse strand, counting down.
AATATGAATTATCGCTAAAATACGGTCATCCAGCTCTAGTTAATGATCCTGGCATGATTGAGCTGGCCTCCAGTGCGGCCCAAGAAGTTCTGGGTGATGCCCAACAGATCGTCTCCTTCGTATCTATGGCCGGGGAGGACTTTGCCGAGTTTGCCGACCGGGTACCGAGTGCCTTTCTTTTCATTGGAACAGGCAATGAGGCCAAGGAGACTTGTTTTCCACACCATCATTCCAAATTCAATATAGATGAAGATTCCCTGAATATTGGTATGGAAGTGATGTTGCGTACTGTTTATAAATACTTTGCGGGTTAATCATAGCTGTTTTGTTTCAGGAGACAAAAAAAATAAATCAAATGTTTATAACTTTTCGTGCTGACCGAGAACAGAATTGTGAAGAAATTAAACCATCAACATCAAATTGGTTTGCATTAGTGGCTGTAATATTAAGTATTATTTGTTATATTGTTGTGTATCAATTGATTTATTAATGTACAAAGAAAGACCTTCATTTTGTTTTTTTAAAAGACTTTCGTTTCAAACTTCAACACTATCGGATTCTGTAAAACAAAAGACTTCACCGACCCTGGCGACCCTTCCAGAAAAAAGACTATGCAACAATGTAGAGAGGAAAATCTGATTTTTCTATAATAATTAGTAGGTTATATATCATCAAGTTTGTATAGAAAATCCAGCCTGTCAAGCATCAATATCCATCATTCCAAAGTTTCTGGATACCAGTTCACGTCTTTCCTTGGTAAAAAAGTTACGATAACCAGAGGTTGACCTGGATTTATGATCAGGATTTTCGGCAATAAAGCGCATGGCCCTGAAGTAATCCCTTCGGGCCTTTACATTGTGGACCTTGCTAGAACGTTCTGTCGTTGTGATCCTGCTATGGCCTAAGAGTGTACTGATATACGCGACACGATCCTTTTTGCCTTTGCCGTTGTAAACAATCAATTGCTGTTGTTCCAGATCAACAGCCTCTTTGGTGAGGTTGGCGGTCTCCTCGAATGGAGATGAAAATGAACAATTCGAATCTGCACAGCAAATGCAAGCAGCACTGGCGTAATCTTGGGATTACAAAAATGGACGAGTTCAAGAATCGTGTCCAGGCAATCTTCAAGGAGCATGATAGCCAGTCAGATGCGCTTGTCGAAATCTATAAACTGGTCTTTACAGAGTGGGAAGATATCAAGAGCATTAACGGATTACCTGAATCTGGAAACTCGCTTTGGCAATTCATATCCAGGGAGTTCATCAGATTTGACAAAGAATATCATCCAAGCGTTTTTGCAGGAGGCATCTGGATGAACACAGGGTTTTCATCAAACGGAAATCTTGGAGATTGGGACATCAGTTTTGAGAACTGCTCACTTTGCGGATATTAAAGGAGGATGTCATTCAGAAATTATCAGAGAAAATCAATATCGAGATTATGGAGAATGAATTTTCAGCTACCGATTGGTCTTGGCAGCAGCTGCAGTTATCCAAGGCGTACAGGCTGTTCAGACGCGTGAAATTGATGCCCTCGAGGAACCTACAATCATCATGTTTGGAAAAATAAGGGGCGGGACTGCCTCGAACGTGATTCCAGACACGGTTACACTTTCAGGGACCCTGCGATATCTCTACGAAGGATCAGAACAGAGCTTGGACAGCCCAAAAGCTAAAATGGAACGGATGATATCAGGAATTTGTGCCGCGCATGGTGCTGAGTTCCAGCTTGATTTTCCATTTGGGCATCCCACACTCGTCAATAATCAAGAAATGTGTGCTGTTATGAACAAAGTCGCAAAAAGCATGCATGACCCTAATTTGGAAGTTGTTTCATTTGTCACGCTCGCAGGAGAAGATTTTTCGGAGTTTGCATCCAGGGCGCCTAGTGTGTTCTGTTTTCTGGGTGCCGGGGAATCGGGGAAAAAGAACTATCCTCACCATCATAGCCGCTTTGATATCGATGAGGAGGCAATACAGGCCGGAGTAGAGCTACTTGTAATGGGAGCTCTAGACTTTTTTAAAAAGGCGAATCAATTATCTTTCTTAAAATGAATCGTTCTTTTCTTTAATTAAACATGCCAGAATGGCTCCGCCCAGTGCTACAGATCCAAAGCAAATAAAGGTGATATTGAATGAACCGGTTAAATCGGCAAGTCTGCCGGATACAGCCGTAGAAACAATTCCAGATGCACTGGTAAAAGTGGCTAGAAAACCCAAAGCTGTCGCGGTCAACTTGCGCGAGAAGATATCGGCCGGAAAAGTAGCCAATAAAATATCGGGCATTATAATCATGAGACCCACCACACATAAAACAAACACACCGATGTAAATGCTGATTCCCGCCGCTATTGCCCAGCAGGCTAACGCTAAAACACCCATCCCGAATATAATCAGGGGTTTTCTTCGGCCTTTGAAATAGTGATCAGACAGATAACCACCCAAAGGGGCCGCAAACACACCCGGCAAAAGAATTAATGCGGTAACCAAGCTGGCGCGATCGATGGTCATCGACCAGGCTTCGGTAACAAAGGAAGGGATCCAGACAAGGCATCCAAACTGTACGTAAACAAAACAAAAATAGACCAATCCGACAATCCAGAGGGTCCTGTTGCTCAAAATTAATATCAATTTGGGCCGCGGGTCGTTTTGAATGCGTTGCTCTATATCATTTTCGTCCTCAAAGCCGGGCAATCCCTTTTCCTGAGGGGTATCCCTTACGAAGACCCAAAAAACCAAAACGGTCAACCCCAGAAACGCCGGTGGGATCATAAAGGCGCTGCGCCATCCGAAATGACTGCCCAAAAAGCCGGCCAGGCGTATGCCAAAACTGCTGCCGATGGTCACACAGGTAATGAAAAGCCCGATGGCGGTTGCCCGTCTTGAGCGCGGAAACCAGTTGACAATCATTTTTATCGCTGAATTCCATCCCAGGGCTTGTCCCATACCGTTTGCCATCTGTGCAGCCGCCAAAAGCACGAATGAAGAGCTCTGGCTAAAAATTAGATTGCCCGCAATCGAAATCACCGCTCCCAACGACAAAGCTTTACGGGGCCCAAAACGGTCCCCCATATATCCGGATGGAATCTGAAACACTGTGTAACTAATGAAGAAGCAGGCCATCAACCAACCCGCCTGTGTGTTGAGTATATTGAGATCGTCCTTGATCAGCGGTATCATGGGTGAATAATTAAATCGACAGGCATAGTACATGGCAAAAAGCCACCACGTCAGTAGGAGCACAAGATTGGGCAAGTTCAGAATTTTAAGGTGTTTCAACATCGGCCTCTTTGGCAACCAATTTCAGTATGCGTGTAAAGCCACATACCAACAGGCAGATAAATAATTCGTACATGTATCAAACTTTGACCGAGCGCAGTCAATAGCTAATACCTGGATTCAGGTAATACTTTCGATATCAAGGCTCTTGATAAAATATCGATCAAGATATAGGTTAGCTAGGTGAGTCCGCTTGGATATGTCGCTTTGAAAAAATATCTGAAATGCTATCAACAATTCAATTCTCTTAAAACTTGAAACGATCAATGCGGGTTCAAAAAAGGGTTAGGTATTGCCAGAGACCATGACGCTGCTGCTAACAGGCTTTTGGAAACCAAAGAACCGCTCTATCCCATTGTGGCCTGTGGAAGTCTGCATGTGCTTTGGGGTGATATCGCCGAGATCAGATCACTGGCGATAAACCCGGATTACCAGCACTTGGGTTTGGGGAGCAAATTGGTGGGACATATGCAGCAGGATGCTCAGAATATAGGCATCAAACAACTGTTTACCTTTACATTGCAGGAAAACTTTTTTAGATCGTTAGGATTTAGGAAAATAAATAGAGAAAACCTTCCCTCCAAAGTTTGGGGGGAATGCAGTCGGTGTCCAAAATACTTTCAGTGTGATGAAGTCGGTATGGTTTTAGATCTTTAAATTTGAATTCCCCGCTGCTTGGCAGCGGCCGCAATAAATAGCGGTAGATGAATTCAAATTTGGGTTTTTTATGACAGCGTCTAGCAGATATGCTATTAAGAATCTGTCTGGCGGAGCTGCAAGCAGCGGGGAATTCAAATTAATCACTTTGCGATGGAGAGGACAATGCCGAAATATCAAAAAACAGTTGTTAGCTCATGGAATGATTGGGACCCGTTAAAACATATTATTATCGGTGTAGCTGACAGTTGTATGATTCCACCCCTTGAAACAGCAGTTGATCCTAAAATGGAAGTGGGCAGTCCCATGAGGGAACTGGCCGGTACGCAACGTAGTCAGGAAGCAATACAAAAAGCGAATGCGCAACTTGATAATTATGCCGACATTCTCCGAAAAAGGGGAATTCGTGTTGATCGGCCAACACCCCTTGATTTCACCCAATCTGCCCAAACACCGGACTGGATGGTTGAATGCATGTTTGGGTGCATGCCACCACGTGATGTGTTGCTGACCGTCGGCAAAGAGATGCTTGAAGCTACAATGTCCTACCGCTGCAGGTGGTTTGAATATCTCTGCTATCGGCCGCTTATGGGGCAATATTTTGAGGAAGACCCGGAAATGATTTGGGCATCCGCACCGAAACCGCGACTGACTGAAGATTCCTACAAACCAGGATACAAAGATCGTGTCCAAACCGAAGAGGACAGACTAAAATGCATGGCGGCGAAGGATTTTGTCACCTCTGAGATAGAACCTCTGTTTGATGCTGCAGAATGTTTGCGCATGGGCAAAGATCTGTTTGTTCAGCATGGGATGACAGCAAATTTAAAAGGGATCGAATGGATCAGGCGGCATTTTCCGAACCACCGGGTCCATGCGGTCAATTTTCCTACAGATCCCTATCCCATCCATATCGATGCAACGTTCGTTGCTCTCAGACCCGGTTTGATCATGAACAATCCGGAAAGAGCGCTTCCCAAAGAACAGAAAAAGATTTTTGAAATAAATGACTGGCAGATCATTGATGCCGCCCAACCGGCTCATGAGGAACCGCCGCCACTTTGCTATTCGAGTGTCTGGCTTTCGATGAATGTGTTGTCGCTTGATACCAAAACTGTGTGTGTGGAAGCCAGTGAGGTAAATCAGATGGAGCAATTAGACAAATTAGGCTTTGAAGTGGTGCCGGTAGCTTTCAGAGACGCCTATGCTTTTGGAGGGGGCCTCCATTGCTCAACGGCAGACGTTCATCGCGAGGGTACCTGCGAAGATTATTTTGAAAATCAAATTAGCTAAACTACTTGATTTTCAAAATATAAAAGAGATTGACAATAATATATCACTTTGTGTAGATTGACTGAATCCACCCACTTTCACTTGAAAAAGAGCACAGGAGAAATATGGTTCAGAACGATGATTCACTTGTTCGTTTCGTTGATATACAGAAGAGCTACGACGGTGAAACCCTGGTCATCAAAAATCTCAATATGGATGTTGCCCGAGGCGAATTTCTGACAATGCTGGGTCCCTCCGGGTCTGGTAAAACCACCTGCCTGATGATGCTGGCCGGTTTTGAACCGGCCACCCATGGTGAGATTTATCTCAATGACCAGCCTATCAACAATGTTCCCCCGCACAAGCGACAGATCGGCATGGTTTTCCAAAATTATGCCCTTTTCCCGCATATGACCGTGGCCGAGAATCTGGCTTTCCCGCTGGAAGTGCGCAAGATGAGCAAAGATGAGCGCAAGCGGCGCATCGATAAAGCCCTCAATATGGTTCAACTGATCGGATTTGAGAACCGGCGTCCCATGCAGCTTTCCGGTGGTCAGCAGCAGCGCGTGGCCGTAGCTCGGGCCCTGGTGTTCGACCCGGATCTGGTTTTAATGGACGAGCCTTTGGGGGCCCTGGACAAGAACCTGCGGGAACAGATGCAGTTTGAGATCAAGCATCTACATGAAGAGCTGGGGGTGACGGTTATCTACGTGACCCATGACCAGGGGGAAGCCCTCACCATGTCCAACCGCATTGCTGTGTTCGATGACGGTATCATCCAGCAGCTGGCACCGCCGGATATTCTGTACGAAAAGCCGGACAATGCCTTTGTGGCCCAATTTATTGGTGAAAACAACCGTTTGCTGGGAAAAATTATTGAGGCAGATGAAGTCAGTTGCCAAGTGGCGGTTGACAATGGCAGTCTGGTGCATGCCAAAAGTGTGAACATTGCCGGCGTCGGAAAGCGGGCCACACTTTCGTTGCGCCCGGAACGGGTCATGATTCAACCGCCCGAAGGCAGCCTACCCAATATTTTTGAAGCCCTGGTAAAGGAGCTTATCTATCTGGGTGACCATATCCGTACCCGTGTCAATGTCTGCGGGCATGATGATTTTGTGGTCAAGATACCCAATTCAGCCGCCCGCGCGTTCCTCAAAAAAGGGGCTACGGTTAAAATTGGGTGGGAGATGGAGGACTGCCGGGCGCTGGACCCTTCGGGCTGACGTCATTGAGCATATGGGATTAAAACCGATAACCCTAAACCCAAACGAAAGGAAGGAACTATGAACAACGTTTTAAAGCACATGTTGATTACTGTGATGATTGTCGCCTTTACGGCCGGTGTTGCCTTGGCGGAAACCGAATTGGTCGTGGTCTCCTGGGGCGGCGCTTATTCCGCCAGTCAGCAGAAGGCCTACCATGAGCCCTACATGAAATTGAATCCCGACATCAAGATCCTCAACGATGATTCCGCCGGCACCGGGGCCGCTAAACTGCGGGCCCAGATCGAGGCCGGAAACGTCACGTGGGACCTGCTGGACGCGGTAGCCGCAGATGCTATCGCCCTCTGCGATGAGGGGCTTGCGGTAGAGATGGATATGAACACATTCCCGCAGGCACCGGATGGCACGTCTGCCGCCGATGATTTCGGTGAATTGCTCGTGTCACCCTGTTTTATTCCCCTGATCGTTTATTCGACCACTTTTGGCTATCGCACGGACAAGTTCAAGACCCCGCCCACTACCATCGCGGATGTTTTTGATCTGAAAAAATTTCCCGGCAAACGCTCCCTGGAAAAAAAGCCGATTGGCAACCTGGAATGGGCCCTCATTGCCGACGGTGTTCCTGCTGGCAAGATCTATGATGTGCTGGAGACACCCGAGGGCGTCGATCGAGCCTTCAGGAAACTGGATACCATCAAGGACAGCGTGATCTGGTGGGCCAAAGGCGCCCAGCCGCCGCAGCTCCTGGCTGACGGCGAAGTGACCATGGCATCAGCTTATAACGGCCGTCTCTTTAATGCCATTGCCGTAGAAAAACAGCCCATTGCCATGATGTGGGACTGGCAGTATTTTGACATGGATGGCTGGGTAATCCCCAAAGGGGCCCCGAATTTTAAGGAAGCTCTGAAATTTGCGAAGTGGTCCACCGACACCCAGCGTTTGGCGGATCAGGCCAAGTATATCTCTTACGGACCCGCGCGTACATCCTCGGCTCCTCTGGTGGGCAAACACGCCGAGCTGGGCATCGACATGAAACCGCATATGCCCACCAATCCGGTGAATGCGAAACATACCCTGGTTAAGAACCACACCTGGTGGGCGGATTATGAGGTCGAGTTAACCGAGCGCTTTAACGCCTGGTTGGCTAAATAAATTAGAATAACAAAAATACAGCAATCGGGACCGGTATCAAAACCGGTCCCGATCAATTGATTTACATTCAGACAACGGTTAAAAAAACAAAAATGACCGATCCCTCCAAGACCCCCGAAGTGCTGACCACTGCAGACGGTGTGCCCTTGAAAATAAGCCTGCGGCGGGCTCTGCGCAGAAAAAAGATTACATCCCTGCTGCTGGTGGCACCCCTGTTTTTGTTTATCCTGCTGACCTTTCTGATTCCCATCAGCGACATGCTGTTGCGCAGTGTGGAGAACAAAATTGTCTCCGAGCTACTGCCCCGCACCGTTCCCCTGTTGGCCGGGTGGAATGAAACCGGGGAGGATCTGCCGGGAGAAGCTGTTTATAAAGCCATGGTGGCGGATGTCCAGGAGGGGGCCAAGACCAAGACGATCCTACGTCTGGGCCGGCGTTTGAATTTCGAGCGGGCCGGTATGTCCAGTCTTTTCCGAAAAACGGCACGTAAGGTCGGACGTATTGAAGAGCCGGATTCCTACAAGGCAGTAATGTTGAAGATCGATAAAAAGTGGGGAGACATGAATATCTGGGGCTTGATCAAGCGCGAAGGTGGCATTTTTACCCAGTCACACTTTTTTTCGGCCATCGATCGCCAGATCAACGATGATGGATCCATTGGACCTAAACCAGAGTATAAGCGCATCTACGTCAAACTCTTCGGCCGTACCATCATCCTCAGCCTGACGATCACCTTTATGACGATTCTGCTGGGCTACCCGATTTCCTACCTCCTGGCCACCCTGCCGACGCGAACCAGCAATCTGTTGATCATTCTGGTCCTGCTGCCTTTCTGGACATCTTTGCTGGTGCGCACCACTTCCTGGATCGCCCTGTTGCAGAAAGAGGGTATCTTAAACGACCTGTTGGTGGCCGTTGGGTTGATTGTCAATGATCAGCGTATCATCATGATTCATAATAAGATCGGCACCGTGGTGGCCATGACCCATATTCTGCTGCCCTTCATGGTGCTACCGCTTTTCAGTGTCATGAAAACCATACCGCCGAGCTACATGCGGGCGGCCCGCTCCCTGGGCGCCAAACCGTTTACCGCATTCCGACGCATCTACGTACCCAACTCCATCCCCGGGATCGGGGCCGGCGCAATTCTGGTTTTTATTCTGGCCATCGGTTATTACATTACCCCTGAGCTCGTCGGCGGAACATCCGGAACCTTTATCAGCAACATGATCGCCTATCATATTCAGGGATCCCTCAACTGGGGGCTGGGGGCGGCTCTGGGTACATTGCTTTTGCTACTGGTGCTGGCGCTTTACATTCTTTATGACAAAGTTGTCGGTATCGATAATATGAAACTGGGCTAAAAATGGCATCTTTACCTCCACATGCAACCCGTCTAGAAAAAGTATGGTATTATGTCTTTCGGATCATCTGCGGACTAATATTTCTATTCCTGATTTTTCCGATTATAGTCATCCTGCCACTTTCATTCAACGCCATACCCTACTTTTCCTTTACCCAGGAAATGCTGACCCTGGATCCGGACGGATATTCCCTGCGCTGGTACAAGGATTTTTTCACCAATCTGAACTGGCAGGGGGCGGTGAAAAACAGCTTCATCATCTCGTTTTTTTCCACGATCATAGCGACATTTTTGGGCACTCTGGCGGCCCTGGGACTCAGTCGGCCCAGCTTTCCTTTTAAAACCACGGTCATGGGCATATTGATATCACCCATGGTGGTTCCCCTGATCATTTCGGCGGCCGGTATGTTCTTCTTTTACTCACGTATCAATCTCCAGGGTACCTTTGTCGGGGTTATCCTGGCGCACGCCGCCCTGGCCACGCCATTCGTGGTGATCACCGTTACCGCTACCCTGGTTGGATTTGACCGCAGTCTCACCCGCTCTGCAGCCACCCTGGGCGCTTCACCCACAACCACCTTCTTTCGCATTACCGTACCGTTGATTACGCCAGGGGTTATTTCCGGAGCCTTGTTTGCCTTTGTCACTTCCTTTGATGAGGTGGTGGTCATCCTTTTTGTGGGCAGCTACAAGCAGCGCACCATTCCCTGGCAGATGTTTTCCGGCATTCGCGAACAGATCTCGCCCACAATTCTGGCGGTGGCCACGATACTCACACTTTTTTCCATCCTGCTGCTAACGTCGGTCGAACTGCTCCGTCGTCGTAATGAACGGTTGCGGGGAGTTACGCCGAGTTAATTCCTGAAAAAATGAAATGCTTAGTAAGCACGTACTGGACTACATCCGTAAGCACTGGCAGGGAAACAATTCACTGGCATTTTCTTTCTGGGTTAACCTGGTATTGTTCGGTGTCCTCATTCATATCTTGGCTCAACTTGTAACGCATTTGCTTTCTCCCTATCCTTCCATGCGTTTGTACATCGCGCCCACATTTTTTATTCTGTCCCGACTTGTTGTTTATCCCTGGCAGGCAGTAGGTGTTTTACGTGCCTGTGAGCAGGCAATGTCGGAATATGGCAACAAGGTATGGATTCGAGCAGCTCAGGTAACGGTCATTCTGGGAATGATTGTCGTGTTTGTCGAAGGCCAGGAAGTGACACGTTCCACCTACATGATTCTTAGGGAAAGGCATCAACCGGCGGTTAGGTCGCACACGCTCAGTAAAATCGATGTGCTGACACTGAAAAACGATAATACGCTCATCCACGTGGACGGTCCGCTCTATTTTGGAATCACCCGGGACGTTGCGGACATAATGTCACGATATCCACATATTAAAGGGATTGTCCTGGATTGCGATGGTGGGCCGGTATCTGAAGGACGCGGGCTGGCCGTACTTATACAAAAGCATAAACTGGATACGTATTCGTTTAAGGAATGCAGTTCAGCTTGTACCATCGTGTTTATTGCCGGCCAGAAACGGGTACTGGGGACAAACGCCAAATTAGGCTTTCACCAATACCGGCTGGATGCCCGAAATGTAATACCCTACCTGGATCCCGAAGAGGAAATGAAAAAGGATCTTATCTTTTTTGAGAATCAATCCATCGATACAGCCTTTTTGAAACAGGTGTTCAAGGTTCCCCATAACAGCATCTGGTTCCCCAGCCACACCGAATTACGCAATAGCGGGGTTATTCATGCTGTTGCCGAACTAACCGACGCAATCGGGCAACAGGATCTTCCTTAATTGGATTGATATGTCCATTCAAAAAAATAGGGGTGTTCCTTCTCAGGGTTTCGGAAATTTATTCTGACAAGCGCTATATGATGAGATCCTTGAGTTTATTGGAATAATGCGTCAATAATTCGTAGCCGTCGTCAGTGACAACAATACTGTCTCCGGTCTGCGCCCGGGAAACACCCGGATCATTTACGGCACCATCCACGGCAAACACCATCCCGGGCAACAGTTCGGTTTTATCACCCATTGCGAGTTGGGGGCTTTCATTAAAGGCATACCCCACGCTTCTTCCCGCTCTAAAAGAACACTCAAGACCGGATGACCGGATAACCTCAGCGTATTCCTTAAATACGTCTTCGGCTATGGCACCGGGCCGGATCACCGATAAAGCGCCCGCCTGGGCACGCAGGGCGAGGTTCCAAAGTCTGACATCGGATTCCTTTGGTTGACCGATATATAGAACACGATCGAATCCAAGTTTAAATTCACGGAAATTGGTTATCCCGCAAAAACAAAGAAACAGCGGATCGCCTTTTTGCAGTTTGCGCAATGAAGCCCGTTGATGCGGCAATGACGTCCGGGTGCCCGAGGTTACTATCTGTTGAAAATGCGGCACGGGTGAGGTGAGACCATCATCGTAATAGGTTTCCAGCAGCTCAGCCGCCTTTCGAGTTCCGGCGTCATACACTGCCAGGGCAATCTCATATTCCGACACACCCACCCCGGCGGTATCGTGGGCGCCCTTTAACATAGCACCCGCCACTTCCCCGGCGTGTCTTGCGACTTGTATCTCCTCAGATGATTTCAGCATGCGCATTTTTGCAATTGTAGGAGTGATGTCCTGAATTTTACCTGGTTGGCGGTCCTTGGCGATGAAATCGAAAACGATACGGGGCATTTCCAGGTAATCCACACCCACATTAGCCTGTCGGTAATTCTTCAGGGCTTTTTTAAGGGGCTTCCGCCACTCTCCATCTTCCCCGTCCTGCCATAGCATGAGGTTGTCCAGCCACACCATTTTCCTCAACATGGCGCTTTCGCATAAGGGCGTGACAACTGAGCAATTCCCCGATTGAGGGATTATAAGGACTGTCGGGCGTCCGAATTCCATACCCAGAAAGCTGTGGGCGCCGGTAAAGTAATAGATGGAGCTTGGATCGGTAATCACTGCTACGTCAATCTCTTGCTCCTTTAAATGCGCTTGTAGCGTCAAGGCGTGTTTTTTAGCAAGTTCCTTCACTCGTTGATCTCCCTCTGTTGGTTATAGGCAACTCGGTAACAAGGCGTAAAATTTGACGGCGGCCATGATTTGGGATGTCTCGCAGCACTCGTCAACGGTGTGCGCTTTTTTGCTGTCACCCGGCCCGAAACCGATGGTGGGAATATTGAGCCGCCCGGCGGTTGCCACCCCGTTGGTGCAAAAATCCCATTTTATCAGGCCTGGATCCCGGCCAAAGGCCAGTTTAAATGATTTCAAACAGGCCTGCGTGAGTACGTGATCGGTGGAAATTTCCCAAGAGGGAAGGAATGAGTGCAATACAACCGGAACGCCGGTATAGCTTACACCGTGCTTGTCGTAGATTTCCCAGTCCGCATCAATTCCCTCCAGGAGGCTATCCATTTCTGCAGAAACGCAGGCGGTGTCTTCCCCCGACACCAGCCGGCGGTCCAAATAAACGTCGCAATGGGCCGGTATCGCGTTCAATGACTCGGCTTGGCTGCTGATTTTTGTTACGGCGATACTACCCGTTTCCTTTCCCTGCCGCATCATTTCGTTGTTCAAGGATTCGACGCGCTGCAGCAGGGGACGCATCTTATACACCGCGTTGATCCCTTTTTCGGGCGCGCTACCATGGGCGGGAATGCCCCTGGCGGTCGCCTTGAGCATTGCCCGACCTTTGTGGCCCAAAGCCAGATCGAGGCCGCTGGGTTCGCAAATGACGGCATAGTCCGGGAGCCTTTCCCATTGGCGGCACATGGCGTAGACCGTTTCACCATCATAGTCTTCTTCCATAACGGAGGCTGTGATGGTTATTGTTTTATCCGCCTGCAGCCCCAGCTGCTTGATGATATGCCCGGAAAAAACGGCAGCCGCCAGGGCGCCTTTCATGTCCACGGAGCCACGACCATAGAGTAATCCGTCAACAATATCGCCGCCGAAGGGGTCGTACTGCCAGTCTGCCGGTTGGTTTACGTCGACGGTGTCCATGTGGGCATCGAACAGAATTCCGGTGGGACCGTCGCCGATGACACCGATGACATTGCCGAGGCTGTCTACAATTACGTCGTCGTAGTCCAGGGCCACCATCTTGCGTTCGACCAGTTTGGCGAGATCGCCTTCATGCGCGGTGAGGCTTTTGGTCCGGATCAATTGCTGGGCGAAACGCAGGATGTCGGATTCGAGCGTATGGGCCAGTTTTTTTACTTGAGATTTCATTTCTGATTCCTAAATTGTGATGATGCCGGAAATGTTTTTCTCCGGCAAATATCGTCGCGGGCAGGGTTTCCCCTGCTTGTGATGTGCTAGACCTCGCTTGAAAGAAGTATTAGCCTTTTAATTTCTCATGAAGAATCTCCTATGGTGTTTTTCCCTTTATCCTTGAATGGGGCCTAATAAAGTTTTAAACCTTCTTCCAACAGGCAAACGGTTGGTTCAAATTTACGTCCCCTGTATACGATAACAATTGATAGAATTCAATATCATCCGTTCTGTGTGGCCGCTCTACCTTGGCATTATCCCTTATATTGATAACTTTTGGTGATTTTACCCTTACGATCTTGCCACGCCGTAATCGCCGGTTGATGGCATATTGCATATGCGTCGGGTCGATTTTTACTTGACCATAGTAAAAGGCTTAAGATATTCATAAGTCAACTCAGCAATTATAATGATACAGGGAGGATCGAATGAACATATTGGTGTGTTTTGACGGGTCGGATGTGTCATATGATGCGCTAAGGTTGGCTACAAAACGTGCCGGCCAGCTAGGCGCAAAAATCTATTTGGCGACATCTATGCTCAGTGACAAAGATAGGAAAAAAGAGGATTTTGAGAAAGTAGAAAAACGGCTCAATAAAGCTAAGATGGCTGTTATCAAAGAGGATATATCCTGTGAGGCGATTCTTTCAACCAACCTGTTGACGGCCGGTGAAGACTTGGTCCGCATCGCGGAAGAAAAAGACATCGATGAGATTTATATCGGTGTGCAAAAACAATCCAAAGTCGGCAAGCTGATGTTCGGATCCACAGCGCAGTATGTCATCTTAAAAGCGCCATGCCCCGTTGTCTCTGTTAAATGAAATAGATGGCAAGTCTATAACACTACGTTTCGGCTTCGGCTGAGACATGTCGAGGTAGCTCAAGCGAAAGCATTCCGCAGACGCCTTGACGCTTAGGCCCCTGGCTATTGCCGCGTTAGGGTTTATCCAACCTTAAAGACAGAAAAACCATCTGTGAATTTATTTCTTCCATGCCCCTAACAACCCGGGCAAAAGGCCAATAAAAATACAATAAGGGGCATGCTATGGCTGCTTTTGAAAAATGCGAGTATCAGGAAAGGTTAAAAAAGATCAAGGTAAAAATGGCGGAAAAGAATTTGGACATTCTGTTTTCCACCAACCCGGCCAATATGAATTATGTAAGCGGGTACGACGGACATTCCTTTTATGTTCCGCAGGGGGTCGCCGTTTTTATTGAAGAAGATGAACCCATTTGGATGGGCCGGTCTATGGATGTCACCGGTGCGCAATACACAACATGGTTGCAAGATAAAAACCTGTTCGGCTTTCCGGAAGATTTTGTACAGTCTTTTAAGCGTCATCCAGCTGAATATTTTGCGGATGTTCTACGCGAAAAAAGGGCTGATGGAAAGCGAATCGGTCTGGAGTTTAGCCAGGAATTTTGCAGCCATAAACTCTACCTTGAACTCCAGGCTAAGCTCAGCAATGCTGTGTTTGTCGATGCCTCCCACATGATCAATTGGGTCCGGACCGTTAAAAGTGAAAGCGAACTGAAATATATGCGCCAGGCGGGGGTAATAACTGAAAAGGCCATGAATATCGGTATTGCGGCAATTGCCGAAGGCGTCAGGGAATGTGATGTGGCCGCCGATATCTGGTATGCCCAGATTGCAGGGACGAACGAGTTTGGCGGAGAGTATCCGGGTCTTATGCCGGCGATGCCTGCTGGTGAAAGATCAAATGCACCGCACCTCTCCTGGTCAGACGAAAGGTACCAAAAGCAACAGATTGGAATCCTGGAAATTGGAGCCTGCAAAATGCGCTATAACGCTCCTTTGGCCCGCACGGTATATGTCGGTACACCGGACAATGATTATAAGGATTTTACCGAAACCATCAACGAAGGTCTGGAAGTGATGCTTCACGCCATAAAAGTCGGGGTTCCCTGCGAAGACATTGAATTGAAATGGCGTAAACTTATCGAATCAAAGGGTTATCGTAAAAAATCGCGCGTCGGGTATCCGGTCGGGCTGGGCTATCCGCCGGATTGGGGGGAGCAGACCATCAGCCTGAGGCCCGGAGACAAAACGATACTACAGAAGAATATGACCATTCATGTGCTGGCGGCCATCTGGGACAAAGAATACGGTTATGAGGTTAGTGAGACGGTTGTCGTCAAAGAAACCGGCTGTGAACCTTTATCGAATGTGCCCCGAAAGTTGTTCATTAAATAAACGATAAGAATGATAAGGAGCGAAAATTATGTCCAAGGCTTATGATGAGCGGGTTGTCAAAATTCAATCCTGGATGCGGGATGAAAATATCGATTTCTTGGTATTATGCGATCCGGATACAATTTATTATGCTTCCGGACTCTGCGGAGATCTTGGAATGGATTTCGGCAGACCGATGATTCTTGCCATTCCGCGCACCGGAGGGTGCACGGTGATTACCCCCTTGCTTGAGGAGCTGTTGGTAAAGGCCATGGTCTCTATTGAAGATATCCGCAGTTGGATGGACGGTACCGCTTCCGAGTGGCGCAAACATCTTAACGACCTCTTCAAGGGCTGTAAGTGTCCGGCCATCGGCATCGAGCAGTATAAGACGCCGTTGGTGGTATTTCAGTGGTTGCAGAATGAACTAAGTGCGGGGTGCGGAAAATTGACGGATATTACCGATTTTCTGTCCGACTTGAAAATTATCAAGTCCGAGGAGGATATCAACATCATGCGTCAAGCCGGGCAAGTGGCCGTGGCCATGGCGGAAGCGGCCGCGGAAACCATCGCCGAAGGCGTGCCGGAATACGAAGTGGCGCTGGCGGTCATGGCCGGTGGAACCCGAAAGGCCGCAAGCTTTTTTAGAGAAGATGGCCCCGATCTCATGCTGTCGCCGACGATCCATGATTTGCAGGTGATAAATTCGGGGAAGGACACCCAGATCTGTCACCGCCGCAACTCCATTCGAAAACTCAGGAAGGGGGATCCCGTCTATCTTTGTTTCTGTACTGTTGCCAAGTTCAAGCAATTCAAGCTCGGATTCGATCGTGAGTGGTTTGTGGGAGAAGCAAGAGAAGAACACGCACGGATTTACGAAATATGCATCAAAGCACAGCAGACCGGTCTTGATATGATTCGGCCGGGCGTCATTGCCGAAGATGTTCACAATGCGGTAAACCAGGTTTACCGGGATGCAGGTTTCGAGGCCGGGTATCGAACCGGCCGAGCAACCGGGTACGCATGCCTTGAGAAACCCGAACTTAAAAGCGGGGACAAAACACCCCTTGCAAAGGGAATGACGCTTTGCCTGGATGGCGGTATTACAATCCCGGGAGAGTTCGGCGCTCGCGTCGGGGACTCTTTTGTTGTCACCGATACAGGTCTGGAGATACTGACGCCGTATCCAAAAGATCTGAAAAGCCTTACGGTATAAATTTTCATACTTTGTCGCGCACAACCAAGCATGAAACAAAATTTATTTATCAAAGGAGCACAGCTATTAGAAACATTGAATATCAAAATTGATTCGCTTCTCGTTATAAGGTTATGAATATATGACAACAATAAAAAACGTTATTTGTTTCTAATGAAGATCAGCAATGTCCGGTTAGCTTCTTGCATGCTTTGCATGCAGTAAAAAAATGG
>CAZWEO010000040.1:0-42324 GCA_964633115.1 uncultured Desulfobacterales bacterium | reverse complement strand
TGTGACCTGACTTACGTTCGGGGACTATCCACGGCGCAACAATTGATAAAACCTAAAATCCCAAAACATTCATGTTCCCTCCAGCAAATTAAACGATATCAATAGAAAAAGCGAAATACATTTAACCTGACGATATTTATACACTTATACAGATAAAAAATCAACAAAGTTATGCATAATTAAGCATTAATTATATTTCTTTACAATATATTGTACGTAAATTAATATTAATTACTGTATATGGTATCTAATAAGCGTTCTATCCATAGTCCCGCCAAAAAAAAGGCCAAAACCTTTGTCAAAGCTTCGGCCTGAGTTAACGTTATAAGCAGATGTAAGCGGTAACAATCTTGGATAGGGGCATACAGCGGTAAGTAAAAAGCTTTAAGACACGCGCCGGCTGAAAGCTGACGACTTACACCTCAAAACCATTGGTTTAGTACCGCCAGCCAAGAATTCCCATGGCTATCCCATTGGCAACAATGGCAATGGCATACAAGGTGCCGACAGTAATTATCTTTGCACGGTGGGTTTTCATCCCGATGACCAACAAAGCCGCCACATAAAATAAAATGCTCCCAGCCGTTTTAAGGCTGGGAGCATTTTATTTTTAATCTACAGTCTGCAAACCAATCTGATAGTGGCCCTTGAAACGCTTATCGGCATCCTTGGTGATATGACGGATTTTGGTTTTGAAGGTTTCGGTTGAGCCCATGGAATCAGACAAATAGTACTTCATTTCGAGGACATCCCCAACCTTAAGATGCTTCAGAACCTTGGATTTTTCGTCCACCAGGATACAAAGTCCCAAGGTGGACACGTCACGAATTTTGAACTGGTAGAAATAACCCAAGTCCTTTACAGAAAATTGGACACTATAATACTTCTTCTCTGGGGCCCTTTCTGCTCCGCGCCTATCGATCCCTGATTCATGGTTGTCGTGTTCATTTGTCGGCATGGTCTGTTGCTCCATTTTGGCTTCAATGAGCGTTTCGATTATAGATATCAGAAAACAAGTTAGATATCAATTTAATAGACATAAAAAGCTTGTTATTAACGGTCATTAGGGATAATGAACAATCTGAATCTAACCTGAAATTTCATCAACAACTCAGGAAATGTATCATCAATCGACTTTAAATCTGGGGTGAACAATGGAATCAGCAAGAAGCAATCTACGCTATGAATGGAAGAAATACATAGTGGCGCTCTGGATGATCGGGATCACCATTTTTGTGTTTCAAATTGATACCAAAGTTAGAAATTTGGTGGACCGCATTCAAACGATCGCGTCGACTGTAGAAAGCGTGGAAGGCGTTGTTAGTGGATCAGACTACACACTTGGAGCGATCGAAAAACAAGTAACCGCGCTTGAAAAATCCGTTTCCGTTATCAGCAGAAAGGTTAAACGCCTGAGATAACCATCTAACCTTTTCGCCAGGATTTATGGTATCTGCAGGATAGAAGCCCTGCCATGTCCTCCTCATCCTCAAGCCAGCCCCACCTCAACTCGGTTTCCGGAGTTATTTGCGGCGGTTCAGCCTTTCTCATTTGGGGAATCAGTCCGCTATATTGGAAATTATTGATGAGCGTGCCGGCACTTCAAATCGCTGCCCACCGGGTTGTTTGGTCATTGGTTTTTGTCATACCTATCGTTATATTCGGAAAACGCAAAAGCGAATTCTTTTCCACCTTGACCAATCCGCGCGCAATGGCTCTTTTGGCATTAACTTCTTTGCTGGTCGGCTGTAATTGGCTCACTTATATTTGGGCCATTAACTCGGGATACCTTTTGCAGGCCAGCCTCGGTTACTATATTAACCCGCTGGTGAACGTACTTTTGGGAACGGTTTTTTTGAAAGAACGACTCAGAAGTTATCAATCCGTGGCTGTAATCTTGGCAGGAACCGGTGTGCTTTATATCACGTTTATTTACGGCCAATTTCCTTGGATATCATTGCTCCTGGCCTTTACATTCGGGTTTTACGGCTTGATTCGAAAGGTGATCCAGGTAGGCTCGCTGGCGGGATTGGCAATGGAAACACTCTTGTTAACATTACCGGCATTGGGCTATATAGTGTATGCTGACCTACAAGGTTTCGGCGCTTTTCCAAATCTTCAGGTTGGTATCGACCTGCTTCTGATCGGGACTGCATTTATCACCGCTATTCCGCTGGTCCTATTTGCCATGAGTGCCCGTCGCGTTCAACTAACAACGTTGGGATTTCTCCAATACATTGGTCCCAGCGGTATGTTTCTGATGGCTGTTTTCCTTTTCAAGGAAACATTCCGTTCTGAACAAATGATTTGCTTTATGCTGATCTGGGCCGCCTTGGTGGTCTATTCCATTGATTCCGTCATTCACTACCGTAATTCAAGGCGTGCAAATTTTGCAATCATGAGGCGTACTTAATGTACGTTGAACTATTGCAAAATGAAGCACAACGCCGAAGTTGGGCTTTTTACGAAACCGTTTCTATTTTTTTTGTTGGTATTCGTCAATCGTCTTATGCAGCGCCTTGACAGCCAAATGAATGCAGTGGTGTTTCTTAACCGGAATCTCCTGCAAGACTCGGAAGACATCCCCGTCTTCGAGCCTGCGTGCTTCCTGGATCTGCTTACCCTTGACCAGATCCAAACCAATTTGAATTCATCACGCTTTGTATGTCTTCGGTAAAGGTTTCGACTAATGCTACCGCAATTATCCCCTACCAAGTTACAATTGGAAATTCAAATTAATGAACGCACTCACCGATGCCAACATGCCCTTGACAGGTATGAGCCATGGTGAAAGGCGGCAACTTTTGGGTTTGAAATAGATTCAAGTTCTCGGCAACTGTCCCCTCAACGGCACGGTAGGTCGTAATATTGGCATCTGCTAATTTTTTAAGGGCGCCGCCACCAATTCCAC
The DNA here is from genome assembly GCA_964633115.1 of uncultured Desulfobacterales bacterium. Classification (GTDB taxonomy): domain Bacteria; phylum Desulfobacterota; class Desulfobacteria; order Desulfobacterales; family B30-G6; genus B30-G6. Next base: position 39,413 of record CAZWEO010000040.1, on the reverse strand, counting down.
CGACCACGACGGCATCCACAACTGCACCACCCAATGCCTTCATGGGTTGGCAATTGCCATGCGCATGACCCAAATCCTGATTGTCCAGCACGGTTAATTCTTCGGTATCGGTATCCACCACCATGAAAAAGGGCGCCGAACCAAAATGACTGTATATGGGACTATCCATCCCTTTATTTTCTTTAGTCGGAAAAGCTATTTTCATCTATTAAATCTCCTTTTTGGATATGACTATGCATCGATTTTCAGCGGATATTAATAGACGTGAGAAAGACCGTTGTCAAGGTTTATGCAATCAGCTAGCAGCTTTAAGCTGCTGATGGTTGTTGGCTTAATGCTGGGAATCAAATGTCATCTTAGTCCCCGACATATTCAACAAAAATGAATCCGGCATCTCGTTTTCGATATGCTGAATTGCCTCCCGCCCAGAGCAGTGTGTTGGAATAATGTAGCGAGGACCGATCTTTTTGAGCCCTGCGGTGGTTGGCGATATGACCCCATCAAAATCAGCGCCAGACAAATGGAATCCACCCATCACGACAAATACTTCCTGAACACCGGTCACCTGTTGGGCATATTTTACCGTATTTACGATACCAGAATGGGCACACCCGGATATTACCACCAAGCCCTTGTTTTTCACATGGAACACGATGGCCGAATCATCGTCAAATGGATCCTGTCGTTCAACACCGTCTATTTCGCAGTACATATCAGGTGCACCGTGCTCAAAGGAAGTTGCACGGGGGATTTGCCCCAAAAAAATACAGCTATCGTTCAGCAAAGGCATGGGATACTTAGTTTGGATGAGATTAACCCCAGCTTCCTGCGTTATTTCAGGGGACAACGTTGGTACATACACACGCGTGCTATTATCTACTTTACGATAACGTGAACCGATAAAAACACCCGGATGAACTACCAGATCTATTCCAGGTTTACCAACAGCCGCTGCCAAGCTCGTAAGTCCTCCCAGGTGGTCCAAATGCCCATGTGAAAGTACGAGCAAATCGACGTCGGTAATATCTGCTTTCAACGCTTCAGCATTGCCTAGTGCGCCATCCGCAGAAAACCCAAAATCAAACAGGATTTGATGCTTTTTCGAATTCCGTGTAATGGTAACCAAAGTCGAGAATCCATGTTCAGCCCGGATACTGTTGCGTAATTGGTTTCCCTCAACTGCTTTTGCGCGCTGGATCACTTCGCCGTTATCGTGGGCAACCAGATCAATATAATTATCCTGAAGTGTCAGTACGTCCACCCTATTCACTAAATTTAATGCGGTTACCATTTTTCCCTCCGATAATCGAGTCGATGCCTTGCTCAATCTTCATGGCGTTTCCAAGCCGTGTTTTGACTGCTGCGCTTCCATCGGGATTGTCTGCAAACTGCGTTAATTTGGCCGATAGTCGCTCATCAAGCGGCATGATTCTGGTGCCACTTATTTTTTTATCTGCCAGGAAAAGGACTTCCTTCTCCGTAATGTCATCTAGTTCAGTGAACTCCAAATCCATGTGGGTTGCCACTATTTCAGCAATTAATGGATACCCAAAACGTACCAACATATCGGCCCCAAATTGAGCATGGCCTTTAATACCTTTGCCAATATCATGTAGATAACCGCAGGCTGTAACCAATTCTACATCAATCGAGTAGCCCGCGGTATTTAGCTTTGTGGCGATTCGTCGGGCCAAGCCTGCCACCGTTTTAGCATGCTGGATCATCGCATCTGTTTCCCCAAATCGAAATGCCAGCATGGCCAGGCACTCAGCTTCCGAAGGTAGCGCCCAATTATTAAATCGTTGCTTGATCTGTTCATACTGATCGTGGGTGTCCATGTCCATCAAAATGCCCGCGTCAGCCACATGAACGTCCAAGGCGTTTTGCTCAAACTGGTTTAGAAAACCCTTTAATCCACCACTACCGCCATACTCAATGAGTGTTTCGACATACCTTTGGGGTATCAACGGTGGGTGTCCTCTAGTACCATTAAAAGTGGGATACAATATGGAATGCGAATGCGCGCCACTCGCATCCATTAGCGCCAGTAGAGTCTGACTTCTCACCAAGGGAATGTCTACTGGTAATACGAAAAATGCCTTTGTCTCTGGTTTCAAGTGGCGCATACCAATTTGTACAGATGTAAGCATTTCTTTACGAAAATCTTCGTTGACAACCCAAGATACATCCATATCGTCTATATGTGGTACGATATCAGACGCTCGGTTACCCAAAACAATATGAATTTCCTTAATACCGGCCTGCTGGAAATTGCTTACAGCCTGTTTGATTATCGTCCCATTACCCAGGGGGAGCAGCGGTTTAAATGCTCCCATGCGAGATGAGAGGCCAGCAGATAAAATGATGGCAGAAATGGGTATGGTTGACATAATAAACCCCGAACCTGAATCGAGCGCTTTTTTCCGAAGAGATGTGCTGGGACCTTGATAGCGTAGGGTCCGTAAAAAACATAGGCATACCAGTGGATCTGTCGAGGCTTTTTGCGAACCCTTCCGCTGCAAGAAATCGGTGCAGATCAAGAGGAAATATCGCTCAATTCAGGTTTAATATTGCATCGATACGGTTAAGATATCCTTAACGTTGCCATGTTGTTTATGCAACAATGAGGATATCATGGCCGCCATGTCTGTCAACCACCGAAAAAAAATTGAATATCGCCGATAAAGGTCGAAAACGAAATCATCCGTTCCAAATTGGATCATAGCTACTCTAATATCTATACGCTTCCATCTTTTTTGTGTTATGAAATGCATCGTATCTATAATTCACCTTGTTGTTTAAGCAGCTATAGGGTTTTTGGAGGACAAGATGAGGAGTATTCGTGTACAAGATGCCGTTGGGACGGTTCTTTCCCACGATATAACTGAAATCCGACCCGGCAGTTTTAAAGGCCCTTCCTTTAAAAAGGGCCATGTCATCCAAGCCAATGATATCGAAAAACTGCTCGATCTGGGCAAACGATTCATCTATGTTTTTGAACTGGAAGCAGATCAGATCCATGAAAATGAGGCCGCCATACGTATCGCCAATGCAGCCAAAGGTCCTGGCCTGGCTCTGACAGGCCCCAGTGAAGGTAAAGTCAATTTTAAGGCTAAACAGATGGGTCTTTTGAAGGTCAATGCCGAGGCTCTTTTTCAAATCAATCATGTTCAAGATATAATGTTTGCCAGCCTGCATACGAATCAACAAGTTTCTGAAAATCAACAGGTTGCAGGCACACGCATCATTCCCCTGGTTACGGATAAAGCCCGTATCGAAGGGATCGAGAAAATTTGTCAGCAATTTTTCCCGGTTATCGAAGTCAAACCATTCACCCCCTACCAGGTTGGTTTGATCATAACCGGCAGTGAGGTCTTTGAAGGACGTATTCAGGATGCATTTGGTCCTGTGGTTGAAAAAAAGTTTCAAGATCTAGGCAGCCGCATCATTGGTTTTGAAAGAGTTTCCGATGATGTTGCAACAACCGTAAAAGCTATCAACGATTTCATTAAGCGCGGTGCCGCTTTGATCGCCATTACCGGGGGTATGTCTGTTGATCCGGATGACCAGACGCCCGCCAGTATTCGAGCAGCAGGTGGCCATGTGGTTACTTATGGTGCGCCGGTATTACCAGGTGCCATGTTCATGCTGTCATATATCGACGATGTGCCCATAGTTGGCCTACCAGGTTGTGTCATGTATCACCAAACATCCATTTTTGATCTGCTAGTACCCAGAATTCTGGCGGGTGAATCAGTGACGCGTGATGACATTGTTGCATTGGGACACGGTGGATTTTGCTCGGATTGCGCCACCTGCCGCTACCCGATTTGTCCCTTTGGGAAGTAGCTACCCGAATTCAGAGATAACACCATGCTCTCACTCTATAGGTTTTATTGTAATTGATCATGAAAACACTAAATCCGAATATCGAAATCCGAAACAAATCCAAATTCCTAAAGCACTAATGACCCAAACCTGGATCAAAAAATTGAGTAGAGGGCATGTTTAGATTATTTGAATTTGGATCATTTGATATTGTTTCGGATTTGGGATTTCGTGCTTCGAATTTGGAAAATATCAAAACATGGTATAGCCGTTGTGAATGAAATTCCCACAACTTAAATGACCTGTTAAGATAGTTTAATGATATTCCGATATTGCCCCCATTGTTCCAACCCCCTGTCACCACCATATGGCGATTATGCTCCCCATCAGTTTTGCCAAACTTGTCATATGACTTTATACCGAAATCCGGTAGTGGGCATTTGGTTTTGGGGAAAACAGATCGGTGGAAACCTCACGGCCGGATCGGATGCCAAACAAGCACGGTATTTCCAATTCGATGAATTACCCGAACATATAGCCTTTCCTACCGATCGATTGGTTCTAAACCAATTATACCGGTTATTATAAATATGTTCCGATTGAGATTCGTTTAAATATGTATAGATCTTTTTACTTAACAGTCCAGAATTATGTGAGATTATGACAACCGCTATGGTGTTGATTACATCAACAAAAAAATTAGACTTTTAATGAAAGCTCGCTTGTTCAATTTTCTTTTCTTTATTCATTTTTTTTACCATCAAGTGCGCTTGAATGCACTGCCTGGAAAAAAGCAATAGCGACGTAATCCCTCATTTGATTTCACACTGCACAAAAGCTTTATGGACGGAAAAGAAAATTGAGACATTTCGGCGGGCTCAAGTCAAGACGTTTCGGCAAGCTCAAGTCAAGCTGCAGCTGGGAATTCAAATTTAAAGAATTACTTGCCCCCTTGAATCCTGGAACCCTCCAATCCTATAGTTTAATCCCAAGCAAGCGACATTCACATCTAAATAATGTTACACCAAATCGTGGAGTGATACCAAGTTATTAGTAGCGACAGCTCATAGGCATAAGCCGCGGCATTAAATCACTTTTGTTTTCACCGATAGCCGTCATTCCTTCCGGCACACTTGCATATCCGGGAATCCATGCAATAGGTACCATGGGCGCGTCTTCAACGATGGCCGGGCGAATTGATATTGTTTTTTCTTCCGCATGTTTGTTGATTTTATTACCCAGGTAAACATCGATGGCCCCATTGCGGACGTTAACGCCGGTAACAAAGTTACCGATGATTTTATCAGTCGGTGGCAGGCCTGCCTCATGGTTATCGGCTGGAAAGGCTTTTTGAGCTGTATAATAATCTTCAACACCTTTCTTGGCCATTTCGGCAAGATCAAGCGCCTCCTGGATTTGTATTCGAATGATTCTGTCCTGAAACGAAGGAATAGCGATCGTCGTCAGAATGCTCATAATGGCAATGACAATCATCAGTTCAATAAGGGTAAATCCATTTATATTATCTCTCATTTTCACCAGCCTCCATATAATGCGTGTTTCAGAACGACATTCTGAAATCGGTAGTTCTTTGAGTCTTTTTTGGATTATGGCACAATGATCCATAACCGTCTAGGATTTTTGATAACGTCTGGAAATCCACTGATATTACCTCTACCCCGCCACAGTGCCAGCCATTCTGAAAATCGGTAAGTACATGGCGATGACGATATACCCAATGACAATACCAGTCCCCAATATTGCCATGATTTCCAATATGCCGATGAACCTATTAAAAGAACGGTCAAAATCTTTTTCATAATATTTGACCATCTCATCGAAGGCCAGTGTGAGCGTATCGGAGCGAATACCATAGCCAAGCATTTGCAGTGTGATCTTTGAAAATATACCGGTAGCCAGCAGTGCCTGATTCATTTGGTTAACGTCATTTACCTGTTCGGCAGCGGCAGCCAGTCTACTGGCATGGATTCTGTTTTTTACGGTACTGGCGGCTTTGTGAATAGCCGATCTGATAGGCAGCTCAAAAGATAGCATGACTGGCAAATGTTTTGAAAAGGAAATGATGCTGGACCATTTAGACAGTTTTCGGTAGCCGGGTATCAATCCCCCTATGAAATAAGCAAACCGTTTGTTTACCGTAATCAGGATGACCAAAATGATGATCAGCACAATTATGTAGAGTATATTCGGCCCTATCCAGTTGCTAAGTACTAATAATAGGTGCGTGGGACCAGGAAGATGTCCGCCAAAACTTGTGAACATTTCTTGAAAAACAGGCAATACAAATACGGCGATAAATAGGAACAGGATGAAGCCAATGACCAAAGTGAGTACCGGGAAATAGAGAGCCCGAGCCAACTTTGCTCTAATAATGCCCGTATCTTCGATGGCGTCAGCTAATTGAATTAGAGCAGTGGACACTTTTGGTTTTTCGTTTGTTCGCAGCAACATATCGATAATGAATTCATTGAACACCTTGGGATATTTCTGAAGAATCTCTTTTGCCGCAGTTCCAGTACCCAATTCTTTTGAAATATCAGCAGCAATGTTACGTATGTGTTTATCTTCGCTCTCCTCAGCCAGAAGTTTCATGGCCTCGGAGATGGAGACATCGCTAGCGATCATAATCGCCAATTGACGATACAGCAGACCAATTGACGCTGAATTCAATTTTCGTGAAAATATACCCATGTTATTATCTTCTCCTTTTGGCTGCTCGAGATCTTGTCTGGCATATATCTATTTCCATAAAGAACAATTAGCGCCAGCTCTCAGGGATGTAACGATAATCTATATTGGTTTTATCCACTCCTGGAAGAGACCACAATGCGGGCGATGTTGGTTGCCCACAGATCCAGACGACGGGGCCAAGAGGGTCTATTGCCGGTACAGCTGGCCTCATGGTCAACATCCTTTCACCCTTTATTGATTGCAATTGGAAATGAATAGCCCCATCTTCTATGGCAGCCGATTTGATGAATGCGTTGTTGTGGCCTCCCTTATAATATTCCTCAGCCCAACCATCCTTCATGGCCTCCTGGTCGTTTTGGGGCCAGTCTCCACGAAGTGCATGCGACACCATCATGTCAAATCGCATGGTCATAAATGGGGCGCCTAATACTTGACACAATTTTGCGGTTTCCCGATATGGTATAAAAGTCTTGGCGGCAACTCCCACGAGTAGGGCAATGATAAATATAATCAAAAGAAAATCCACGGCACGTTGAAATGAATTCACAATATAGATTCGTTCTTTGGCCATGATTTCTATTCCCAAGAGAACATTTAAAGTTTAGCTACTTTTATTGCCTATTTTGTCTTTAGGTTTCCATTTAATATCTTCGCGATTCCAAATGATGGGGCCGGTTGGGTTCCCCGGTGTTAATTGTGGTGCCAAGATCATCTTTTGATACATGGCCCGTGAATCTTGATCGAATTCAATGATAACGATGCCTTTTTCAACGGTTATACTGGCTACATCCTTGCCTCGAATTGCGCTCGGCTCCGCCAGGCCGGCTTCGGCATTGTTCTCCGGGAAGACGCCCCTGTGGTCGTAAAATTCGCTGATATCTTTTTTTACGGCATCAAAGAGAACATACCCTTCCGTTAGGAAAGCCTTGTTTCGATAGGAAATAAAATTGGGGATTGCGATGGCGGCCAATATGCCGATGATAGATATGACCACCATCAGTTCGATCAAAGTAAAACCGCGGTTATTTTTCATAAGGTCCTTCCTTTAATCTTGATAAAGTTGCTAAAGTTTTTAAATAATCTGGGTGTACCAAAGCGGTTGTTGCCATTACATTGGTGCCAATGAAATTTCACGAGCTATATATGTTTAATACGGAATATTCATTTGAGGGGAATACCTGCTTACCGCCCGGCTGGTGCTGTGGGGGTCCATGACACATCTGCATCCCAATTCAGCATCTGCCTAACAACGCAGGTTATGGCTTATCTTGAACGTATTGATTCGTTGCTTCAAGACCATTGCATTTCTAACATAACCCGTTTTAATATGTCAATTATCCTGGAGCAGATTACAAGGTATCTCAGAAAAAGTGGAAGACCATGTGGTTAGCCCTTTTCTGTTTTCACTTGCACCTGTTGTGCGACATCGTGGGCGCCCGCGGACCGGACGGCTACCAATGGCCGATCCCCTACCTGCTGCCATTTTCCAATGCCTGGCAAATCGTGTGGCAGTATCAGTGGGCAATCAATGCCTGGCCCAACTTTGTAATTACCCTACTGGCTCTTGGCACAACCTTCTACTACGCTGTTAGAAAAGGATATTCCATCTTGGATCTGGTTTCTACAAGGTTGGATCAGATTTTTGTTCGAACCCTCCAGAATCGTTTCCAAATAACACCTGAACAAAAATAGGAGGTTTGAAGTAAAAATTGAGGAATGGTTTTACTGATACTCAATCCTTCTGATCTGGCTTTCGATTCAATCAGTTCCGCCAAAGGTTTATCAATTTTATGGACCGTGATTGATTTCATAATTTCCTCAGTCTATCAATAAAGTGAGCCACGTTTATGGTTCATTTTTTATTATAGTTCGCATTGTCAAAATAACAATTATTGTTTCGTAATTTTACTTAACCGCAACAACGCACTGACAAAGCTCGTCATAAATCCCGGTCTGTCGGGTCAACGGTAGGTAAATCTAAATGCATGCTGTTTTCTTGACGGAGTAATTAGCCAATGATAAATTACCCACCTTAGAGTCTCAAACATGAACCGAAGCGAAATTCAATCAAAAGGTGAATAATGAAATCCACCCCCCAAAACCCTGCCCCCTCTGATGCGGCCGCAAGAAAGGGTATTAAACCCGTTGTCTGCTACCCCATTGACACGCTGAAATTGCCGGATATGGCCCTTTATACAGCTGCCCGTAAAACCATTGAGCTAAAGGAAGTGCTTACGGTACCCCCACGGGATGCCCGCACCTTTAAGGCAGCAGCCGGTGATTTTTTTCGTATCCTCAGTGTGGAAGGTCCCCAGGTGGGCGACTTAAACCTTTGGGCTCAGGATGACCTGTCAGAAAAGTTTTACAGCGGTAAAACCCGGGCCCTGCACGGCACACATTTGAGCACCGGTGACCGCATGTGGAGCGGGTTTCCACATATGCGCCCCATGACAACCATCACCTATGATACCCTCGATTGGTACGGCTTTGATTCCCATGGCTGTGGCGTACACGATGTCATCGGCACGCGTTGTGATCCTTATACCAATCAGCTTTTAAGTGGCCAGGAATATCACCATTGCTGCCATTCCAACCTAATCCGTGCCTTGTCCGCTGAAACTGGGCTACAGCTCCTAGAGGCCGAAATTTATGTCCATGATGTACTCAACGTCTTCATGTGCACGGGATTCACGGCAGACACGCATCAATACTTTATGAAAGCTAGTCCGGTGCGGCCCGACGATTATATTGAATTCTTTGCTGAAATCGATCTGCTCGGTGGTTTATCGACCTGTCCTGGCGGTGATTGCAGCAGCCAGCATTCCAGCGATGTAGCTGCCTGCTACCCCTTAAGGGTCGAAATCTACCGGTGCAATCCAAGCATGCTAGCTAGTTGGACGCCCCCAAAACGTAATGCCTATTCACGGGCACATGGTATCTAAATGTAACCAAACGACCTGCAAGATAACGACCTAAACTACTGTTATTTTTTATCTCTGCCAAGACCGAGCATTGATTGTCCGGCAGAATGAACTCCCCTTTGCTACCTTTCTTTTTAGTCTGACACCAAGATCTCCAAAAAAAATGAAATTAAAGCTAAACTAAAAATCAAAAGCTGCCGATAGTAATCTTAAGTAGCCTCTAGGCAACCTTGACGGTTCGGACCAGCGCCACCCCATCGTTAAGTAGGAATGGAATTCTATTCCAATTAATACCAGGGCGCTTAGGAGATTCATGCCATGCAGAAAATTAAACCAATCGGTTCGGATTCAACGATCCGCTGTTGGAAATTAATCATTGGCATCCTTTTGATCTTCCTGTTCATCACCAGCAACGTAGCTTTCGGTGCCGATGTTTTATTTGTGGTCGGCAAACACAAACTGAAGGCCGTCGATAAAAAAGTGATGTCGAGCCTGGTCGACAAGGGTTTCAACGTTATGGTTCGCGAGGACAAACGGGTCTTGAATAAGGATCTAGTAGGCAAAGATCTGATAATCATATCAGATTCGGTGATTGTCAAATGGCTTAAAGTTGATTTCCGTGATACCCAAATACCCATCATCTGCGCTGAAGCTCTATTGTTTGAAAATCTGGGCATGACCAACCAGACCAAGTCCGAAGATTATGGCCGCAAAACACGCCAGCAATATGTAACTATCGTCGATCCAGATCATCCCTTGGCAGCAGCCCTGAACGATGACGTCCAGGTGAGTACAGAAGGCTTATTCATCGGCTGGGGCGTACCGAGCCATGAAGCCATCAAAGTTGCCACAATGATGGGAAATCAATCAAGATATACCATATTTGCATACGATGCCGGTGCGCAAATGCAGGGTCCGATTGCCCCTGCCAAAAGGATTGGCTTCTACCTCAGCAACAAAAACAAAGGTTCCATAACCACCGACGGTTGGGCCCTGTTTGATGCCGCCGTGAATTGGGCTGTTACGGAACCGGTTGAGCTGGCAAAAGCGAAGTAAATGTCCCTTTTCCCTTAGGGACCATTTAAACTCAGAGTTAGATCGCTTTTTCAATTCTTGTTTCTACACAACAAATCAATCAATGAAATACTCGGTCTGCATATCTACGGTCAAGCCATCGGCTTGTTTGAGGCGAGTCATTAATCCTATGGTTTTGGGCAACTCATAGGCAAAGAAATATTGCAGCACGGCTAATTTACCGTGATAAAAGTTTGTATCCTTTTTGGGTATACCCTTCCCCAAAGCTTTTTGTATCGCAATCCCCTGCAGCAGCCATTGCCATGCAATCGCTGTTATGCCAAACAACTCCAGATAAAGGGATGCGTCGGCTAAAAAATATTCCGGACCCTTTGATTGGGCCAGGCTGATTAATTGAACAGTTGTTTTTTCAAGGTCTGATAGACACGTCTCCAATCGCTGGGCATAGGTTTTTAAGTCCGCATATTCGGATGCGGTTGCAATGGCGGCCCGCACTTCGGTAGCAAACAATCCAAAAGCCTGACCATTTTGCATCATCACTTTTCTTCCCAGAAGATCCATGGCCTGAATGCCGGTTGTACCTTCATGAATGGGATGTATGCGGGCATCGCGGTAATATTGTTCCAAGGGATAATCATCGCAATACCCGGATCCGCCCAAGCACTGCAACCCTTGACTGATGGCTTCGATTCCCATTTCCGAAGGGTAACTTTTGGCTATGGGTGTTAAAATTTCCAGTAGCAAATAATATTTTTCTTTTTCGTCTTGGTTGCCAATCAGCTGCATATCCATGTACTTGCTACACTGCATTAACAGCGATAGCGCACCTTCATTGACTGCCCGCTGAAACAGGAGCATACGCTTAACATCGGCATGCTCGATAATGGCGATGGGTGCCAGGGCCGGATCTTTCTGGGTTATTTTGCGGCCCTGACGACGTGCCTGGGTATATTCCAAGGCGGCATAGTAGGCGGCGGTGGCCATGGAAGCAGCGCCCATGCCCACACCAATGCGGGCACCGTTCATCATCTGAAACATGTATTTAAGCCCCTGGTGGGCTTGGCCCACCAGCCATCCGCGGCAGTCGCTCTGGTCCCCTAAACTCAGTTGTACGATGGGGCATCCCCGGTAGCCTAGCTTATGATATACACCCGAGGTAGTCACATCATTAGAAACCAATTGGCCATTTGCACCTAAACGATATTTAGGCACAACAAACAGAGATATACCCTTTACACCAGGCGGACCACCCGGAATCTTGGCCAACATCAGATGCACGACGTTGTCGACACCATCATGATCACCAGCAGAAATGAATATTTTCTGACCCTTGATGAAATAATAGCCCGACTTGGTGAGTTCTGCAGTGGTGGTAATGTCGGATAGCGATGAACCTGCTTCAGGTTCGGTTAAAGCCATGGTCCCCTGCCACTCACCAGTAAACATTTTGGGGGTGTAGGTATCGAACAATTCCCGGCTGCCAAAGCTCTCGATCAGATGGGCTGCGCCAAAGGTCAGGCCCTGGTATGCGTTAGCCGAGTAGTTGGCACATTGAAATATAAAGTCACACGCGTCGGCAATTAAATGCGGGAGTTGCTCACCATCATGTTCCATTGGAACTCGGGATGTAATCCATCCGCCCTGTCCAAATTCTTTAAGTATCTTACGGATGGATGGATGCACCCGAACTTCACCATTTACGAGTTCGGGTTGCTTTCGGTCCATTTCCTCAAACAAGGGAAACAACATGTCCTTGGCAAGTTTGCCGGCTGCTTTTAAGACCATGTCAAACATCTTGCAATTGTGTTGGCCATAGTACGCATGCCGTGTTAACGCCGCCACTTTGTGAACATCATATAAAATGAATTTTAGATTTTTTTCGCTATAAAACTTTGCAGCCATTTTTTCCCCAAAAAAAACGGCCGCCAGCGACGCTGACGGCCGTTCTTTTATCCGCCGAGATAAGCTTTTTTCATATCCTTCTTCTTTAGCTTGTGTTGATAATTCCGGGTGAAAATCGATCTTTCCGTCCGTAAAAAGCTGCAGTATGATCCAAATTAGAACACCTGTCAATAGTCAAGCAAGGTACCAAATGTCACAATTTATGAAAGGTTCCTTTATTTTATTGTTCTGATTTTAACGCCGCTCTCTTTTTTTTGATATCCTCTTTATTCATTACTTTGAGATCTAAAATTTAAAAAAGTAATGATATTTATTATTCACATTATTGACCTTTCATGATTTGTGATTAACTTGATACAATCAAAAATATTTTCCGGTGTGGTGCCAGCATATATTTTGATGGCAGCCATATCCATAAGGAGGAAACCATCATGAACAAAATAATCGGTATTGATTTGGGTACCACCAATTCCTGTGTATCCATCATGGAAGGCGGCGAACCAAAAGTTATCAACAATCGTGAAGGCGGCCGGACTACACCCTCCATCGTCGCAGTCAGCGAAAAAGGCGAGCGTTTGGTTGGTCAGATCGCTAAACGTCAGGCCATCACCAACCCTGAAAATACAGTATTTGGGGTTAAACGCCTAATTGGACGCAAGTATGATTCGCCCGAAGTTCAGGCCGATATTCCCAATCTGCCCTATCGAATCAAAAAGGCTCCAAATGGTGATGCACACATTAATGTGCGCGGTAAACAATTAAGTCCGGCTGAAATCTCATCTAATATACTCGCGGACATCAAACGATCTGCAGAGGAGCATCTGGGAGAAAAAATAACCGATGCCGTGATTACGGTACCTGCCTATTTTAATGACAGCCAGCGCCAGGCAACCAAAGACGCAGGCAAAATTGCAGGGCTGAATGTATTGCGTATTATCAACGAACCCACAGCTGCATCCCTGGCCTATGGCATGGACAAAAATAATGAAGAAAAGATTGCCGTGTTTGATCTGGGTGGTGGCACCTTCGATATCTCCGTCTTAGAAATCGGTGATGGTGTTTTTGAAGTCAAGGCCACCAATGGCGATACCCATTTGGGTGGTGAAGATTTTGACCTGCGCCTGATCGACTACATCGCCGATGAATTCAAAAAGGACCAAGGCATCGATGTACGCCAGGATAAGATGGCCCTGCAACGACTCAAGGAAGCCGCTGAAAAGGCCAAGATGGAATTGTCAAATTCCATGGAAACCGATCTGAATCTACCCTTTATCACGGCCGACGCCAGTGGCCCCAAGCATCTGAACATCAAGATCACGCGGGCAAAATTGGAAGCCCTTGTGGCCGATCAATTGACCCGACTGGAAGAACCTTGCCAAGCCGCGCTTAAAGACGCCGGCTTATCCGCAGGTGAAGTTGATGAAGTTATATTGGTGGGTGGCATGACTCGGATGCCCGCGGTGCAGGATAAAGTCCAGCAAATTTTTGGGAAGCAGCCCCACAAGGGGGTCAACCCGGATGAAGTCGTTGCACTGGGCGCCGCCATTCAGGGCGCTGTTCTAAAGGGTGATATCAATGATGTCCTCCTGTTAGACGTAACGCCGCTCTCGCTTGGTATTGAAACCCTGGGCGGTGTGATGACTCGTCTGATTGAGAAGAATACGACTATTCCAAGCAAAAAGAGCCAGGTGTTCTCGACTGCCGAGGACAATCAGCCAGCCGTTAACGTGCATGTGCTTCAAGGAGAACGTGAAATGGCCTCTGGAAACAAATCATTGGGTCGTTTCGAATTGGTGGGTATCACACCGGCACCACGGGGTGTTCCCCAGATTGAAGTCGCGTTTGATATCGACGCCAATGGCATCGTCGAAGTTTCGGCCAAAGACCAGGCAACAGGTAAGGAGCAATCGATCCGAATCACCTCTTCTTCCGGTCTTTCTAAAGATGAGATCGATCGTTTGGTTAATGATGCTGCTATGCATGCAGATGAAGACCGGCAGAAAAAAGCACTGGTGGATGCCAGAAACCAAGCAGACGTATTGATTTATCAGGTTGAAAAATCGGTAAATGAAATGGGCGGCCAGCTGGATCCAACCACACGTTCCAGCATTGATGCCAGCATTCAAGATCTAAAGCAAGCCATGGCCGGTGAGAACCTCGATGAAATCCGGCGTCTTACCGATGCCCTCACACAAGCTTCCCATCAGATGGCCACCCAGGCCTATCAGCAACAGTCTGCTGAAGAAGGTAATTCCCATCAGAGTTCAGGCAGTGGGTCAACTCCCGGTACAGGAAGCCCAGATGAGGATGTGGTGGATGCGGAATATCAGGAAGTAGCCTAATACCTGAATTTGCATGAAGTTTGAATGGAACTCTCCGAATCGAGAAATATTCACGTATACACACAAAAAAGCCCGCAGTCTTACTGCGGGCTTTTTTGTTTCACAAAGTTCCAAATATGATTAGTACATCCCAACTATGTAATTCATTTCACAATTCTGCGTCTTATTGATGAGTTTCTGAAACATTCATAGTCATTTCAATTTTATATATAATTGATTTATTTATAAAAATAAGTAAAATCATTATCGGCATAATTTGTGCAGTTACTCAAATGCAACCCGGTGGTAACTCCATCGGCCGGGGGTAAATATCTAAAGTGGTCTCTACGAAATCCATCGCTATGGAACCTGACTGAATATTATGCGAATCGAACCGATTGGTGGGCTGCCCTACAATATCTATGTTTCCAAGGTAAAACCGAGGCACAAACAGCTGGATGTTGTCGATATTGCCCCCCTCCTTCCGCAAAGTGAAAAGCCGGCAAGCATTTGGAATAGTATTTCTCCGGTGGCATCGCCCTTTGAGGATCTTTTCAATCTCCTCGACAATATCGTCGAAACCAAATTGATCCTCATCCAGTACGACAATACTGTATCGCTTGATGCCGATAGCGGTGTAAATTACGAGCGCTTTCTTCAGTTTCCGGATTCGAGAATCCAGTCCTATTTACATTGTATTGTCAATCCTCTGGATACCAATGACATGAAGCTTTATAAGATTGAGCAGTGGGTGATCGAAAATATTGAATATGTCAGCGATTTGGAACAGTATTCCGAAAATGAACTTTGGGCCCTACCCAGCATGACATTAGACAGCCGCCAAGGTGATTGTGAGGATGGTGCTTTTCTCATGCACAGCCTGGCGCTGCACGCGGGTGTTCCCAGCGAACGTTTAAGAACATATGGCGGCATCGTCACCACCAGTGACGGTTTTGGTGTGGGTGGCCATGCTTGGACCGCCTACCAACGTGAAATTGATGATGCATGGATCATTGCTGACTGGTGCTATTGGGCCACAGACACACCGCTTTCTGAGAGAAATCCAATGAGCAGTGACTTGAAATACCTAGATGATTTCTTTTTTGTACAAGCCACCAAGACCGTAGAGACGCCCTATACCAACCGAGTTCGGTTCGCAGCTAGTCCTCCAGCCGTCTTTATCAATACATTAGCCTGATCAAATCATAGATTGACTATTTGGTATTGACTTCGTAAAGAGTTTAAAATTAGTTATTTTCTGATCATTTTTTTAAATTTGAAACGCTCAATTTGGGTATAAGGAATCGATACCATGAAGGGTATAGTACTAGCCGGAGGTTCAGGGACGCGTCTGTACCCTGTTACCCGCGTTGTCAGCAAACAATTGCTGCCTGTATATGACAAACCCATGATTTACTATCCGCTTTCAGTCCTCATGCTGGCTGGTATTCAGGATATCTTGATTATTTCAACCCCTCGGGATTTGCCGCTTTTTGAAAATTTGCTCAACGACGGCACCCACATGGGATTGCGCATATCGTATGCAGAGCAACCCAAGCCTGAAGGTTTGGCTCAGGCTTTTATCATCGGCAAAACATTTATCGGGTCCGAACCGGTCTGCTTGATCCTGGGAGACAACATTTTTCAGGGGTACAATTTACCCACAATCCTTAAAAAGGCCATGCAGATTGAAAGCGGTGGCTTAATTTTTGGTTACCGGGTCAAAGACCCGCAACGATACGGTGTGGTGGAGTTTGATGCATCGGGCAAAGTAATTGGCATCGAGGAAAAACCGCACCACCCGAAATCCAGATACGCGGTTCCAGGTCTTTACGTTTATGACAACCAGGTGATTGGTATTGCTGAAAACCTCAAACCGTCTGCCAGGGGAGAGCTAGAAATTACCGACGTTAACATGGCCTATCTACAAAAAGGCCTGCTTCGGGTGGAGCTCCTCGGCCGGGGATTTGCCTGGCTGGATACCGGCACACACGAAGCCCTGCAACAGGCATCCAGCTTTATCCAAGCTATTCAGGAACGCCAAGGCGTCAAAATATCTTGCATTGAAGAAATCGCCTACCGTCTTGGATATATCAACAGCCAACAACTTGCCCATTTGGCTAACGATATGCAAAAAAACGATTATGGCCAATATCTACTGGAGATCATCAAAGAGAAAAAAGAACGCAATCACATTCAAGCCTAACCACATATTATCAGGCTGTTAGGTGTTTAGGCTATAGACTATTAGGCGCCTACAGTCTAAATGCCTACAGTCTACAGCCTTGCTCGTCTCTTGAATGACAACTTCCTAATATCCAACGAATTAGAAGTTAATGCCATTTAGCGCTTAATTGACACCTTATTCATCACCACCGGCTCCTGGGGTTTGTCCATGGGGCCGGTTGGTGCTGTGCCGATCTGATTAACAATATCCATGCCTTTGACAACCTTTCCGAAGACCGAGTGGCGGTCATCCAAATGAGGCGTGGGGCCCAAGGTGATAAAAAACTGACTGCCATTGGTACCCGGTCCTGCATTGGCCATGGAAAGAATGCCAGCACTGGTGTGGCGCAATGATGGATCAAATTCATCTTTGAATTGATATCCAGGTCCACCCATACCGGATCCTTGAGGACACCCCCCTTGAATAACAAATCCGGCGATAATCCGGTGAAAAGACAAACCGTCATAAAAGTTTCCCTGCCGGTCAGTTTCTTGACGCCCCTCGGCCAGATTGATAAAATTCCATACGGTTTCAGGGCATTCCTTGGCATACAGTTCAGCTTCAAATTCGCCCATGTTGGTCTCAAACACAGCAGTCACTCTATCCAAACCTTCTTTATAGTCATTTTTCGTGTAAGACATTTGTTGCTCCCTATGATGATAAATTGTTAATTTCTGAATTTTGCACAAATCCTTTTCAACCTATTGGGTTATCATGAAAAAAATGCTAATCATTCTAAAGTCCAAGTTGACATAGGTTTATAAAAATCTCATCAAATTTCATGCAGAATTCAGGTAATAGAAAGGTTATTCTTTACAGTAAGATGTCATTGGATACAATATTAATTTTAAGCAGTAAGGCCTTAGCTTTAAGCATTCAGCAGCTCATGGCTTATCACTTAAAGCTTACAGCTTAGAAAAATCATGTCCACAAGAGCCATTCAAATATTGAAAAAAGCGAAAGTAGCATTTGAAGTGCTCAGTTATCAGCACGACCAACTAGGTGCTGCCTTTGCTGCCCAAGGCATTGGATTCCCGCTGGAGCAAACTATCAAAACGTTGATTACTAATCTGGGTAAACGTAAATATGCGGCTGCCCTGGTGCCGGGTGATAAGCAATTGGATCTGAAAATGCTTGCGCGGGCCTTCCAGGTTAAAACCGCTTGCATGGCAGCGGTACCCACAGCCCAACGCCTGAGCGGATATACCGTCGGGGGCATCAGTCCTTTTGGAATGCAAAAAAATCTCGAAACTGTCCTGGAAAAATCTATTTTAAATTATGCAACCATCGCTATCAATGCCGGGAAAAGAGGCCTGATGATTAAAATGACACCACGTGACATCGTTACTGTCTTGGGGTGTCGGGTGGCGGAGATTGCCCGATAAGCTATGACCAAATTTAGGCTCCAAACCCGAAGCAGACTAAGATCTTCAGGGTGAAAGGCCAGGGTGAAATATCGAATATTGATTACAGAATTTTGAATGTCGAAGTTTGCCTTTGGCGGTAGTCGTACCTCAACATTCTATATTCCATGTTCATTATTCATCATTCGTTTTATATATAGCGTCCAAGCATCTTAGCCTTCGGTTGTCATCCTCGAGAAATCGGGGATCCAGAATAAGCCCCACGCTTATTGATTTATCTGGATTCCCTTTTCCAAGGGAATGACGGAGGATAAGCAGCCTGAGTGGATTTAACATATAAAGTGCCCCATTTTTCTTTACGTCTATTCGGTGGGCGCCTTATAGCCTACAGTCTAAAAAGCTAAATTGCTGACCTTATGAACCCAACAAACCCAATAAACCCGCTTGCCCTTGAATGCCGGAAATGTTTACTTATATTGTGATTTAAGCCGAAGATAAAATCAGGCAAACTGATTGGAAATTGACATGCTGAAGCCGATGAATCCAAAAAAAGAAAATGAGATCGCTGATGATCCAAAGACCGTACGCCTCACGCAAACAGTAGCCGGCGCTGGCTGAGCGTCCAAACTGTCGCCAGGGGACCTGGACAAAGCCTTATGTGGTCTTGAGCTACCACACGATCCCAATGTATTGGTGGGCCTAAAGGGAGCCGACGATGCCGGTGTTTACCGCGTATCGGATGAGCTAGCCATCATCCAAACGGTCGATTTTTTTACCCCTATTGTAGACGATCCCTTCGCCTTTGGCCAAATAGCTGCAGCCAATGCGCTCAGCGATATCTATGCCATGGGCGGGGTACCCAAAACCGCTTTAAATCTGGTGGCGTTTCCATCCGGCCAGATGGATATTACTGTTTTGAATGCTGTATTGGCAGGTGGTCTGGAAATCATGCAACGTGCCGGAGTTGCCCTAATCGGCGGTCATAGCATTCAAGACAAGGAGATGAAATACGGTCTCTCCGTGACTGGATTCATTCATCCCGACCGTATCGTCCAAAATACGGGGCTGCACGTGGGAGATCAGCTCATTTTAACCAAATCCATTGGTACCGGCATCATTAATACCGCCATTAAGGGTGGCATTGCCAGCACCGAAACCATTCAAATGGTCACCCAGTTGATGACAGCATTAAATCAGGATGCCGCCCGGGTCATGTCCCGTCATCCTGTCAGCGCCTGTACCGACATCACCGGTTTCGGTCTGTTAGGACATCTGGCAGAAATGCTTACGGGTACTAACGTTGGCATCCGGCTTGAGTCAGAGACCGTTCCCTTGATCCCCGGTACGACAGACTTTGCCAAGCAAGGTTTTATCCCCGGCGGTGCCTTTAACAACAAAGCCTTTCGATCCACTCAGATAATCCCTGAAGCCCATGTCGACCCATTGCTGGTGGACATCTTTTTTGACCCACAGACATCGGGCGGACTGCTCATGGGCATTCAAAAAAAAGATGCCGGCAAGCTTTTGAATGAACTGCAGCAAAATAGCGTGAACTCTGCCACAATCATTGGCGAAGTCATATCCGAACCGGCAGGAAAACTAGTGATCGTTTAGTCGGCTAGCAAGCACACATTTGCTCTTTCATTTTCCCAAGCCTTAATCCACGACCCACAACTACCACGGGGCTGAAACCAATCCCCTGCAAATTTAGCCCAATTGATCAATTTTATTCTTGACTTGCTCATGAACTTATCCTATTTAATATTCAATCATTTAGTCGAATTCAGAAAGAAGGTTCACCATGTTGAATCAAACCGCCACCTATGCTTTGCGCGCCATGGGTTACCTGGCAAACCACAACACCTCCGGACCTGTTCAGACCGCTCTGATAGCCAAACAAATGGAAATACCTCAGAACTTTCTTTCTAAAATTATGAATCGGCTTTCACAGGCCGGCATCATCCAGACGGTGCGTGGGAGAGGCGGCGGTGTTCGGCTTTCACGCCCTGCCGCTGAGATCCTTCTCGTCGATGTCGTCAACCTTTTCATGAAAATCGACGACTTTAAAAATTGTTTTCTGGGCATGCATTCCTGTGATGGCACTTGTGGGTTACATTTACGCTGGCGCATCGTTTCCGAACAATTCGAAAAAATGCTTAATGACACCACCGTAGACCAAATCCAGTAGATCAAAGGCCAGAGTCCGGTCTTTTGTGATGTTTGCTTTTAAATAGGATATTTTGATGAACTTATTCACTAATAAAAAGGAGGTGCAATATGTCGTTAAACACACTTAAGTGGTCAGCCGTGATCTGCTTTTTTGTCGCCATGGCTGTATTATTGGGTGGCGGTATCGTCATGAAAAAAGATCTGCCACCCTATCCCGGAGAAGTGGTCGATGCTGACAAAAGAGTTCTTTTTTCAAAAGCGGATATCCTAGCGGGACAGGATGTCTACCAGCGATTCGGTCTGATGGACCATGGCGCGGTCTGGGGTCACGGCTCTCAAAGAGGGCCTGAATTCTCTGCCAGCAGCCTGCACATTCTGGCTCAGGCTATCGGCGATACCCTGGCCCAGAGCGACTACGGGATGGCCTACCAGAATCTCGACGAACTCCAAAAAGGTCTAATCGACGTCAAGACAGCCCACGAGATCAAGCCCAACCGCTATGATCCGGCCAGCGACACCCTCTCCTTAACAGATGCCCAGGTCAATGGTTTGCAACGGGTTGTGCAACATTGGGGTACAATTTTCAAGGAAGGTGAACAACGCTACGGCTTTTTGCCAAACACCATTCCTGAAGAAGAGCAGCGTCTGCAAGTTGCACGGTTCTTCTTTTGGTCTGCCTGGGTCGCCTCGACGCTCCGCCCGGGAACCGAATATACCTACACCAATAACTGGCCGCCCGATAAACGGGTTGGCAATGTTGCCAGCACTGAAACCTACTTCTATTCCATTGCCGGTATCCTGGCATTGCTTTTGGTTTTAGGGCTTTTTGTCTATTGGATCCACCGCTACGGTTTTTGGTATGGAGCACCCAAAGGGGTGGCTCTCTCTGAAAAACTGATTGACATGCCCTTGACATCCAGTCAATTCAAGGCTGCAAAGTTTTTTGTGGTGGTGATTCTCCTGTTTCTGCTGCAAACCTCTTTCGGCGGTTTGCTGGCGCATTACACCATCCATCCGGGCACTTTTTTCCTGCCCTTCGTAGCCAAACTCATCCCCTATAGCTTGGCCAAAACATGGCATCTACAATTGATGGTCTTCTGGATTGCTACCACATGGTTGGCATCTGCCCTATATCTGGGACCGATCCTGGGAGGCAAAGAACCCGCCAAGCAGGGGCTTCTGGTACAATTGCTATTTGGGGCAGTTCTGCTCGTTGCCGTGGGTAGTCTCACCGGTGAGGTACTCGGAATCAAGGGCTTCCTGGGAGATCTTTGGTTCTGGTTCGGGCACCAGGGATGGGAATTTCTTGAACTAGGCCGTTTCTGGCAGATTCTGCTTTTTGTGGGTCTGATCTTCTGGCTGCTTATTGTCTATCGGGCAGTCGGCGGCCACCTGCGCAAGCATAAAGATGAGTTCAGTGCCTTGATATGGTTCTATGTCTTCAGTGCCGTTCTGGTGGTGGCTTTTTACGGTTTTGGCCTGTTCTATGGCAAGGGCTCTCATCTGACCATGGCGGACTACTGGCGCTGGTTTGTGGTTCACCTCTGGGTGGAATCTATTTTTGAGTTCTTCGGTATTGCCGTCATCGCGCTACTGATGGTTGCAATGGGGCTGGCCACGGCCAAATCGGCCCTCAGGGTAGCCTATTTTACCGCGGCCATCACCTTTATCAGCGGCATCATCGGTACCGCTCACCACTATTACTGGTATGGCGGTGCAGCCTACTGGGTGGGTTGGGGCGCTATATTCTCCAGCATGGAGCCGGTGCCGCTCATAACACTGGTGGTGCGTGGATTGAAGGAGTACACTGAAATCCAAAAGGCGGGCCGTACCTTTAGCTACAAGTGGCCCATGTATTTTCTGGTAGCCGCATCCTTCTGGAATTTTTTGGGCGCAGGCATTTTTGGGTTCCTGATCAATCTGCCCATCATCAATTTTTATGAGCACGGTACTTACCTAACCATGCACCATGGCCATACCGCTATGTTCGGAACCTACGGCATGCTGTCTGTGGCCCTGCTGCTTTTTTCATGGCGCGGGTTGGTGGAAAAGGCCTATTGGAAGGACGGACTGCTCAAGCTTTCATTTTGGGGCCTAAACGGCGGACTGTTCCTGATGGCTTTTTTTACCCTATTGCCGGTGGGGGCCATGCAGACTTGGACGGCCTTCAAAGAAGGTATCTGGGCCGCCAGAAGTGCCGACTTCTTCGAACGGGGATCCGTGGTTTTTTTGGGAACTTTCCGGGCCCTGCCCGACATGATCATCATTGTTCTGGGTGTTTTGCCCTTAGCCTATTTCCTGATCACCACCTATCCACATTTGAAGGCTACCGAAATCAAAGACGGTGAAAGTGTTTGGGAGAAACTCGGTATCGAACTTTAGCCGCACGGTCTAAACCACAAATAAAAAAGGGGAACCGACTCACACAGGTTGGTTCCCCTTTTTACTGGCAAGTATAGTAATTGTGGACAGGAGCGGCGAGAATAAATCAAATCAATCCATTGGGATTTCGATTATTACTGTCATCGCTTTGTGCTTGGTTTGCTTACCATCAAGGCCGGCGGTTCGGTTATATTTGAGTATTTTTCCGATACATTTTGGTTTTCGATACTAATTTTCACCTACTTAGGAGGTGGTGGCGGTAAATCTTTAAACATGGCTGCGAAATCATCCATTCCGGTTACCTCGGGAGCTTCCGGGGGGTGAATTTTGAAAGCCTTTATTTGTAAAAAAAATAGGATAAGTGAAGATACACTCCAGCTAACGCCGGCAATACGGATTAAAGGGTCAACACGAAAAATGCAGGATGCTACGATTAAAATATAGGATAGACAAAACAGGTAGAACTGCCTTCTGGCCGGGGCGTCAGCAATAATGTCTTTCATGGCAGGGGTTTTGATTTTCCCTATCAGGGGACTGAAGCGGTGCAGCCAGATCAGAAAAGGAAGGATTTTATAAAGCATCCCATTGGAAACTGAGCAGGCAAACCCAATGAGAAAGGTAGCAACAAAGAGATAACCGAATATCTCGTCCCATCTGAAAGGGTCAACAGTTAACAACAGAAGTGCAGGTATCAAACATGTTAAACCCAACTGCCAAAACCTGAATGTTGAATCCACCATTTTCCGCTGCCGATTCCTGATCAGGTTGAAAAGGGTAAATACATACAGTATAACACCTATAAAAGCGGGTATACCTGCCACAATCAACCGGGTGCCATTCAGCTTCATGCCAAACCCGATCACCAAGGAAACTATTGAGAGCAGTATCAGAGTAACAATTATGTACCCTATTCTATCAGGGAAGGCCTTGGTGAGATAAAACATTGGGATAACATGAAATGAAACCCCGAAGATTAAAAGGATTATCCAACCCAACAAAGCAAAAGTGATGTGAATATACTTCAGGCTATATCCATCCATTGGAAATCCCCACCATCCAAAAAGCACGCCGACCATGGTTATCCCGGCTGCCACGGCAAGTGTGAGGCAGATTACAGAGGACCTCATGGCATATACCACCGGTCTATTTGCTTTGACCCGGAAAAGAGCCGTTACTATCTGAGTGATAAACAGACTGAAAGAGACCAACAGAAGAACCGCCGCACTTTTTAGCAAAAGTATCTTCCAGAAAAGAAATCCAGAGGTTAAAGCGAGGAAACCTGAAACGAGAATGTAGTAATTAATCCTTGAGAGATGATTCCAGGGAACGTGGCCTCCTACCAATACAGGTACCATTTGATAAAAGGCCCCTATCATGATGAGAGTTAGCCAGCCCAGGGTAATCATATGGACCAGTGCCACGGTATCAAGGCTCCAGGCGGTGATAAATATCCTCTCTCCATAAACAGACAACAGGATGCCGGCGAGAATTCCAAATGCCGGTCCTGTCAGAAGATATCGAAAAGGAATGTCCTCGGGGGGTGCCTGGTCAAGGCTGAGATTACTTGTTTTCAAAGCCCTTTTTCCAGATCAATACCTGAACCGACCCATCTTCAAGGGTTTTTGTTTCCGAAGCACACTGCCGTTCTTCCAGTTTGACATACAAGAGACGTGGCCTTTTATGATGAATCATCAAAATAGCCTGGTCTTTTCCAAGGGTTTCCACAGCTTCCAGGATTCTCTCCATGGGTTCGGGGGGGAAAAGGGCTCTGCAATCAATAATTTGAAGTTGTTTATCTGTTTTAAAAAGAGATTCCATCATAGGGGATTATGCCTGTTTTAACAATTGCAGCTTTCTTGCTATGCCATCTGCTTCCCGATCTAAATACTGATCTGTCATGGGATAAAGCATATTTTCTTCTTTTGAGTTGTGCTGAGCAATTAAGATCAGCATGGCTTCGCTCAGATCGAAAATACGTTGCAATTCCCCCGCGTTCAGGCAATCAGAAACTTCCTTTAAAACACCTCTAATCTGCTCATGTTCCAACCGCATGACCTCGGTGGGTCCACTCGTCATTCCGATTTTTTCCTCAAATGCAGGAAAAAGAATCGTCTCTTCCCTGGCAAAATGGAGTTCCATATTCCAAATAAACGATCGCATCAATTCCTTCCCCAGATCATTTTTTCCTTCACCTAAAACATTTTCTGCATGAACATAAGTTGAATCACAATGCCTATGGTGGGATTCCATAATTTGCACGATGCTGGTAAACCCTCCAGGTTTGGCAATAAGATAGCCTTTCCACGCTTCACTGGAAATGGATAAAGGCAACCAGTCGTATTTTCCCCAGTTTTGATTTTGGAACAGTGTCATGGCTGCATCAAAATCACCATTAACTTTAATAAAAATCTTTTCCTCAGGTTTCAAAGTTTTTAAAGCAGCTGAAAGTTCAGCAACGTTTTCTTCTGTAGAGTCATTTGTAAACTCAAGTCTTTCTTCCATGGTTTCTTCCGTTGGGTTTTCTAAATTGATCGATACGTTTTGTAGATTGAGAGGAAGCCCCTTTCGCGCGCAAAATGTAGAGAAAGTTTAGGTTGTGCGCCGCAATAGGCTGAGTCCCAATATGTAATAGGAGCACATTGCACTCATTAGCTCTACTGGGATAATCTGCCACTGAACTTTTTATGACCAACAATGGGTATTATGTCAACAAAATACAGAAAAATGGTGTTTTTGGTAAACCATAAATTCCATCATGAAGGGGCGATCATAATCATCAAAAAGGATTGGCCGCTCATCCTGGTCAAGAACATTGAATCCAAAGCTAATCGGTCCCTCCAGTTGGCCTCTAGTGGCAGGCCGATTAGACAAATCGGATTTATAAAACTTTGAAATTATTCAGTTCTTAACGGGACACTATTGATTTACACTATTTTTTTCAGATGTGTCCAATTGAACACATTTCTGCTCGAGAATTTCTCCTTGTACACCCACGACCGTATATTCCAAGGGTATTTTATGCCTTGCCATTTTTGCAGCCTGTTGAGCCAGATTCAGTAATCCCATACAACAGGGAACCTGCATGATCAAAACATGCAAAGACCGAATATTCGCCTCATCGATCCAGGCCGTAATTTTGTCCTGATAAATTTCCTGACTGCTATCGAGTTTGGGGCAAGCAATGGCCAGGGAATGGTCTTTGAGAAACCGGCTGTGGAAATCACCAAGTGAGTAGGCCACACAGTCAGCGGTCAGCAATACATCCGCTTCCTGGTAATACGGCGCCAGCGGCGATACCAAATGGAGCTGGATCGGCCACTGGGTTAGTTGTGACGGGACTTGTTGGTGTGATGCCTGGTCGGGCTCTTGGGTGTCTTTTTTAAAGGCCATCATCCGACTACCTGGACAGGCATGCTGCATTGGTTTCATGGGTTTTCTCCTTTTTTTAAGATTGTTTGTTCGGGAACCTGGATTTTGATGTCCCTATAATGTTGCTGCCAGCCGTTCCATCAATTCGATTTCCTTTTCCTTGGAAAGCGGGTGCAGCGAAACAATATCTTTCAACAAGCAGGTACCCACATCACAGGCACCGCACCCGATTCCATATTCATTCAGGATCTCAATTACCTGCGGATGGCTGTCGATAATTTCTTTGATACCCCGTTGCAGGTATTCATCCAATGATTGCATGCTAGAAACCTCCTTATACCGCGGCCAGTTCTCGACGGTCAGCCATGTCCACCAGTGTCCGCTCGCGGGCCTTATCAATACCGAGTGCTTTGCGTTTCTTGTCGATATGCGCGATCATCATATGGGCCATTTCGTAAGGATCGCGGGTATATCCCCATTTGCCAACCCCTTGGGCTTCCAAATTTTCAAACAGGAGGCGTTGAAATTTTGTATCTTCGACAATTGGGAAGGTAATGCCGAAGACCGTATAGACACCCGAGGCCACAAAATACTGGCCGATGGCAATGGCTTTTTCTACGATGGCATCCGTACAAGCCCTGGCATTATGTTCGTCAAATTCTATATGCTCAGCACCTTCGATGCGGCAGCTCGGGTTGGTGGTGAAAATCTGGGTACCGTAGCACTCACCCACACTCACCAGCGACTGCTGGATGCACTGGACATCGACCCCAAAAGCATCTACGGCCCCAGTTACCAGCACGGCCTCGGTTGACATGAAATTCCCGGCATGCGGAACACCATGACGCGAAAGCATTTCCAGGCCTGAACAACACATGCCCACCAGGTTAATTCCGCTGGCACCGTACTCTTGGGCGATCTTGATCAGGGATGGATCATTCACTGATGCCACCATGGATTCCACCAAATAAGGTTCATGCCCATGAATGATTATATTGACATGGTCTTCTTTGAGACAGCCCATATCAACTTCGGCACTGACCGGCGTAGGTGTTCCAAAAAGGATATCCGACAACGCCGTTGCCACCATGGATCCACCCCAGCCATCCACCAAGGCCGTACGACTGATCTGCGCGGTGAGATTCTCGTAATCCTGGTCCATGCCGGCATGGGTTCGTTGGAGCAATTCCATAACCTCCAACATGGCACCCCCGGGAACAATATCCAGTTTTCGCCAGGTCTCGAGCGTTTTGGGCGGTACCAGTCCGGTCAGGACAAACTCACCTTCGGTTTGGACAAAAATCTTCTCCAGTTCATCGCATATATCCAAGGCAATCTCCTGCACAGAGCGATTTTCTGTCTCGATATTTAAGGTCTGGGCCAAGGACGCCAGTTTGATGGTGTCTTTTATTTCAAAATCTTTGATGGCACCGGTGACGACTCCCTTGAAAAGATTCAGCATATTGCGCCCATGGCTCACATGGGCTGCCGTACCGCAGGCAACCATCCTGGCCAGATTCCGGGATTGAATTGTGTCAATTGTAGCACCACAGATTCCGACCTTGGCATAAGGGTCTTTGGCATTGATCCGACAAGGTCCCATGGCACAATGCTTACAACAGGCTGACTTGGCACCGATGGGGCATGGTTTCATATTGGCTGCCCGGTCAAAGGCGAGCTCGACACCATCTTTGCGGGCTTTGGTGATCATTTGGGAAGTGGAATCACAAATGGTAATATCGGCCGGCTCTATATTTTTGGTCTGTACGGCATTTTGTTGGGTTGTTTTTTTCATTTCGGTTCCCCTCGCTAAAATATTTATTCACGGTGATATGGTGTGCACTAGCCGGATTAGGATTTGCCACCTGGCATTGCACAGGTATTAACTTAGTGATTAGGCTTCCACACCACGTGATTACCATTGAAGTCGAATATACGACATTGTGGCACTATCTGTAATTGACCTAAATCAAAAAAAAGGCTATGGTTCATGTAAGATGGATTAATGCAATCACAAAGGGCAGAACTGAAAGTGCTAATTTTAATTGACCGTTTTGCCTGTACTATCTCGGGTTGACAAAATTACGGCCGAGATATATGAATCGCTTTTAGCTTTTAAAATATCATTAACCCACTCAATCTTCAGCAACCCACATAAGGAGGGCACCATGCAAAAGAAAAAATGTTTTCTAGGCATCGCAATTCTATTTTTGGTTTTGTCTGTTACACCAATGGCAATCGCCGCCGACCAGATCATAATCGGTGTTTCCACATCCCTCGGGTTTCTGGAAGGCAAGGAATCGATTAAAGCCGTACAGATGGCGGTGCAAGAAATCAATGCCGCCGGCGGTGTAAGGGTGGGTGCAAAAAAAATGGACTTTAAAGTTGAGTCCATCGACTTAAGAGATGCCGCTCCGGGTGTACCCGTGCAGGAAGCCTTGCTGGGTCTTGAAAAGATCATCCTGGAAAAGAAACCCACAGCCCTGGTGGTGGGGCCTTTCCGTTCTGAGGCACTGATTGCCGGTATGGACATCATCGCCAAATATAAAGTGCCGCTTTTGGGAACCATTGCCATGTCACCCGTCTCTGAAGCAAAACTCAAAAAGGACCCCGAAAAATATAAATATGTTTTCCGAACCTGTTTGAATGCCGTTCATCTGGTCAAATACCTGGCCGGTACCATGGCGGCCATCAACAAGGAATTTGGCTTTAACAAAGTTTATGTCATGCACCAGGATGTGGCCTGGGCCCGTGCCACGGCTGGCTTTGTCGGCAAGATGTATTTTGCTAAAGCCGGATGGGAGGTTGTGGGGCAGGAAAGCTACCCCACGGGCACATCCGATTTCTCATCCGCCCTGATGAAGGCCAGAGCCTCGGGTGCTCAAGTAATCATGCCGATATTTGACATGCCCCAAAGCGGTATTCTGGTGAAACAATGGAATGCCATGAAGGTCCCGGCATTGCTGGCCGGGTTTATTTCACCCCTGGCCGGTTCCGAGGCCTGGAAAACCTTTGACGGCAAGATCGCCGGTGCCATGAACACAATTTTTGAAATGGGCAGTGCCATAGCTTCGGATGCGGTGCCGGCCTCCAAAGCGTTTTATGCCAATTATGAAAAAAAATACGGCAAGAAAATACAGGCCGGGCATGGACCGGCGCCGGCCTATGAATCTGTTTATATTTTGAAAGAGGCCATTGAAAGAGCCGCCAGTTTGGATGCCGACGCCATTGTGGCCCAATTGGAAAAAACCGATCGGAATGGCGTGATGGGGCGCATCCGCTACGACGAAGGCCACCAGGCGGTTTACGGCTTCGATCCCAAAGAGACCTGCCTGTCGACCGTCTTTCAATGGACACCCGATGGCCAGCGGTCAATTATATTCCCGGCCAGCATCGCCGAAGCCAAAATCCAACTGCCCAAGGGGCTGAAATCGCTAAAATAGGAAACGGATCAGCATTAATTTGCATTCGAACCGCAGAATTTCGAACATGAAATGACGATTGACGAAGGCAAAGTTAAAATGCCCAAATTTTTAACGTCAATGCTAGTCTACCAACTTCGACATTCTGCGGTTCCTTGTTCAACATTCTTTATTTCAGCGTTGGTGCATGTTGGCAGGGATATCATTTAAGGCCAATACTAAAATATTCTAACTTAATAATTCTAAAAGATTAAAACGCTTATGTTTCTTGGAACCCTCGTCTACGCCATTGTCAACAGTTTTGTTTTGATATTGCTGGCAATTGGATTCAACTTAACATTTGGTATCAGTGGTGTTGCCAATTTTGCCTACGGCGCCCTTTACATTTTATCAGCCTACCTGAGCTGGATGTTGATGCATTTTTTAGGGTTTCCATTTCTGATCTCTGCCTTGCTTTCAATCCTGATCACAACCCTTGTAGGGGCCATCATGTACCGCCTGGTGTTGCTGCGGGTCAGAGGCCAGGCCTTGTCCGAAGTCATCGCCACATTTGGAATTGGGCTGTCAATTCTGGAACTGTTCCGTTACCTGGGATTTGTGGGCTTTGAGTATACCTTGCCGGTATTCATCGATCGCAGTTTTGTGATTGCCGGCACTTATATCGATATGCAGCGTATTTTTATTGTTGTTCTGGGTTTCATGCTGGTTGTGGCTTTGTGGGTATTCACCCATCACACATCACTGGGGCTGGCCTTTCGCGGTATCGCCCAGGATGAACGCACGGCACTCACATTCGGCATCGATTCGGATTGGATCGCCACCCTGAGTGTTTCCATGGGGGCAGGTTTGGCCGCCATTGCCGCCACCATTATCATTCCCTTAGGCAGCATCTCACCCAGTGAAGGTTATGATGTCCTGATCAAGGCTCTGGCCGTATGCATTATTGGCGGACTCGGGAGCACCGGCGGTGTTATCGCAGCCGGCTTTATCATTGGTATGGCAGAACGATTCACCGATACCTATGTCGGCGCCCACTGGACCATGATCGTCAGTCTGATCGCCATATTGCTGGTCCTGGTCATCAAGCCATCGGGATTATTCGGGCATCAAAAAGAATTGGAAGAAAGGATTTAAGGCTTTGGAGAAACGCAGGGAAAGGATTGATCGGGGCATAAAAGCACGGTCTGAGGATATATTTGCGTTATCCTCCTGGCGCGAAATGCTTTATTTGGCCGCTCCACGCCTGGTACCCATAATCCTATTCCTGGTAATACCCATGTTTTTAAACCCATATTGGCAACGTGTCATGATCTCGCTGGCTGTGTTTGCCATGCTGGCCATCAGTTGGGACCTGCTCGCTCAAAGCGGTATGATTTCCCTGGGCCAAGCCCTTTTCTTTGGTATGGGTGCTTATATTTCGGGGATTATCAATCACACCTGGGGGATTCATCCCTTTGTTACCATACCCTTGGCTGGCGTGCTGGGTGGGTTGTTATGCACGCTCATTCTGCTGCCGGTCCTGCGTTTGCGCGGCATCTACTTCTCCATGTTCACCTTGATTTTACCCTTGATGCTGGTACGCACCATTGAAGCTACCAGAATCTTTGGTGGCACCGAGGGTCTTAGCGGTATGAGTCCTTTGCCGTCAAGCTGGTTGGAACTATACCTGATTATTATTGCCACCCTGCTTGCTTTTTTTGGCTTCCGGAGAATGATGGGTTCGGATTACGGTTTAATTCTCAAAGGTATCTGCGACAATGACCGCTCAGTTACCAACGCCGGCATTAATATATACTGGTACAAAACCCAGGCACTGTTTCTATCCAGTGCCGTGGGCGCCTTTGCTGGCGCTTATATGACGCATGTTTATATGTTTGTGGGGATGCCGGTTTTTGCCTTGGATTATTCCATCATGCCGATTGCTTCCGTGGTTGTCGGCGGAGTGGGCACATTTGCCGGCGCAGTGCTTGGCGCCGCAATCCTCGTTCCTTTATCCGAAATTTTACGTGGTATTGGCGGCCTGCGTATCGTTCTATACGGACTTTGCCTGGTTGTTTTTATCGTAGCCGTACCCGAAGGCATATTTCACTATATCCAACGCAAATATCAACAGTTTGAGCGCTGGACTGATGTCGATTAAGCTGTAAGCCATCAGGTTTAAGCTTTAAGCAGCTTACGGCTAAAATTAGAAAACCGGAATAGAAATGGATCGAAGGGTTGCGGGTTACGAGATACGGGTTGCGAGATGCGAGATGCGAGTTACGGATTCTAAGCATCATGGCATCCCGGCCTTCGGTTGTCATCCCCGAGGAATCGGGGATCCAGAGTTAGCTTTCAGCAGATTGCTTTGTCTGGGTTCCCACTTCCGTGGGAACGACGGTGAAGGCTGAAGGCATATATGTTTGCTGTTGTAACATTTGCCTAAGAAAAGGGGATTTTTAGTAAGGTAAAACTCTTTAAAGGTGACAACTTTTTATCAGGACTTGACCGGTTCCAAAAAAACGATGGGCTAATAGACGGTTAGCGAATCACACCCTAACAGTCTAACAGTCTTCAGCCTAAAAGTCTATGGTGTTACATCTACTCATTGAGTATTAAGTTTATATTACAAAAAAAGATAAGTAAGCGAACTGAAAATAATGCCTGACCTGATCCAAATAAATAAGCTAAGCAAAACCTTTGGCGGCGTCACTGCCGTATCCGAATTGGATTGTGTGGTCAAACAGGGTGAATTATTGGGTGTTATCGGGCCTAACGGATCGGGCAAAACGACCTTGGTCAACCTGATGACGGGTTTTGTGCGACCGAGCGCCGGAAAAATTCTTTTCCGCGGACATAATATTACCCGAATGTCGGCCCATCGCATTATCCGCCTGGGCATTGCCCGTACATTTCAGATGGTGCGCCCTTTTTACCAGTTGCCTGCGTATAAGAACATGATTATCCCACTCTATTCCCCTCGCGTGAAACAGATGCTCGGCGGCCGCTATGGTGACCGCGATGCCATTGCCTTGGACATGCTGGAGGAAGTCGGGTTTGAGCGCGATGCCCACGTTGCCTATAAGCCCGCCGGCGCCCTACCCCAAGGGTATTTAAAGCGTCTGGAACTCGCCAAGGCTATTGCCTTGCAACCGGAATTGATGATCCTGGATGAACTTTTCTCGGGTTTGAGTCTCGCTGAGGTTGCCAGCATAGTGCCCATTATTGAAAAGCTGCGTCACCAGGGTAAAACCATCATCATGATCGAACATCGCTTGAAAGAGCTGTTTCGCATTGCCGATCGCGTGATGGTCTTGAATTTCGGACAAAAAATCGCTGAAGGCTCGGCCCAGGATGTCATGAATAGCGAGGCAGTTAAAAAAGCGTATCTGGGATCGGAAAGATAAGGCTATGCTTGATGTCAACCAGTTGATGGTATTTTTCGAAAATGCAATCGCTTTAAATGATTTCAGCCTGCAAGTGAATGCAGGTGAAATCGTTGGTGTTGTGGGACCCAACAGTGCCGGCAAAACCACCCTAATGAACACGCTTTCTGGTCTGATTATCGACATGCAGATCAAAGAGAAACGAAAAGGGGGTGAACGTATTACAGTCTATGGGTCCATCAAATACCAGGACGTGGATATAACCCGGACCAAACCGAGCGAACGTGTTCGCCAGGGCATCGTTCTCTCGCGTGAACGCCATCCGGTATTTCCCGAAAGCAGTGTTCTGGAAAATCTTAAAATCGCTGGCTATTTGCGCAGTCGCCAGGAAATCCAGGAGGGTATTGCTTATGTGATGCAGCTCTTCCCGGCTTTGAAGGCACTCAAAAATAAAAAAGCTGGATTTTTAAGCGGCGGAGAGCAGCAGATGCTGGCCATTGGGATGGCCATGATCGTCCGACCCAAATTGCTGTTGCTGGATGAACCCTTATTGGGATTGAGTCCCTTGATGCAAAACACCCTGATGGATGCCATTGTGGCTCTCAACCAAAAACGCGGTATAACCGTAATTTTATGTGAACAGTTTGCCCGTCCGGTCTTTCCTGTAATCGACCGGGGATACATTCTTGAAAATGGGATGTTGACCTTATCGGGAACCGGTGAAGAGCTTATGCAAAATCCGGAAATCAAAGCCGCCTATTTTGGAATATAAATCATGACCGCCTTAACCCCTGATCGTATCATTGATCAATTTAATCAAAGTGCAAACAACTATGGCGACCGCACTGCCATCATCTATCTGGGCACGCGCTATTCCTATCATGAACTTGATGACATGTCGCGCAGATTTGCCGCAGCCCTCACCGATCTGGGCATCGGCCCAGGCCAGCGTGTCATGATCTATTTACCCAACAGCATTCAATGGGTTGTGGCCTGGCTGGCCATTCAACATATTAAGGCCATATGTGTACCCATTACACCTATTTATACCCCCAGCGACATTCGCTATATCGCCAACGATTCTGATACAGAAGCCATTGTGTGCGCCGATACCAACTTTGGTTATGTCAAACAGGTACTGCCAGACACGCGTATCCAGCATGTCATCATCGCCAAGATGGCCGACTTTCTGCCAGCCTGGAAGCGGCTTTTTGGTTATATGTTCGATATCGTTCCCAAAGGCCACATCGCCATCGATGCGAAGACCCATGCTATGCGACGCTTAGTGAAGGATTTTGCTCCGCACAAAGATGGACCAGGCAATCCAGCATCTTTAGATTCAGGCGATATTGCCCAAATTATGTATACCGGTGGCACCACCAAATTTCCCAAAGGTGTGCCCATTAGTCATCAGTTTTTCCTGGTCTCTGCCTTGGAGCAAATTCAATTAACCGCATCCCTGATTACGCCCCACGAAAATATCATCATGGGCAATGCCCCCTTATTTCATATCCTCGGTCAGACCTGTGGTTTGGCAACCTTATTGGTGGGCGGCGCGCTCATATTACAGCCGCGCGTAAATCTGGATGCCACCCTGGATGCCATGGGTCGTTTTAAAGCCCGCACCATGATCGGAGTGCCGACCATGTATCGCATGATTCTGGAACATGATCGCCTGGATCAATATCCCCTTGAATCAGTTGACTACTGGTTCTGTGCCGGCGATGTTTTGCCGGTGGAGGTTGGTAAGCGCTGGTTCGAATATTTTGGTAAAAAGATTTATCAGGGTTATGGTGCCACAGAAACCTGTGGTGGTGTGGCCATGTGCCCGGTTGAATCTGATAACCCGGCCAAAAGCGTTGGTCAGGTTGTCGCAAGTAAGCAAATCAAAATTGTAGATCCTGCTTTTTTGGAGCCGGTGGAAACTGGAAAGCCCGGTGAGCTCCTGGTATCCTCAGAGCATATGGTAAGCACCTACCTCAACAAGCCGGATGAAACCCGCAGTGCCTTTGTGGAAATAGACGGGCATACATGGTACCGCACGGCTGACATCATGAAGATGGATGAGCAAGGTAACCTTTATTTCGTGGATCGAACCGTCGATACCATCAAGCATAAAGGCTACCGCATCTCGGCCAGTGAAATCGAATCCGCCCTGCAGGAGCATTCCGCTGTGATCAGTTCTTGTGTGGTTGGCATCCCTGACGAACGTGTGGGGGAAAGAATCAAAGCATTTGTGGTGCTTAAAGAAGATGCCAAAGGCATCACCGGTTACGACTTGATCAGCTGGTGCCGCCAGACTCTGGTGAGCTATAAGGTTCCCCAGTACATCGAATTTAGGGACATGTTGCCAAAATCAAAGGTGGGCAAGTTATTGCGACGGGAGATAAGGGATGAAGAAAACCGCCGCGCCGAAGCGTAGAAATTGCAGCATCTTAAAGCTTATAGCTCACTGCTTACGGCTGCTAACAGCCTACAGCCTTAACCCCTAAAAGCCTGAATATGGATCATCCGCTTTAAGAATACTTTTATTGCTGTGTCGGTTTTTAACAAAAACTGAACGTCCAACATCGAACATTGAACACTGAACATCGAATAAGGAATTCTTCCCTTTTAAAAAAAGATGAGAGCGCCTGCGTTGCGCGAGTGCTTCATTATTCGACGTTGGATGTTGAACGTTCGATGTTCAATGTTCAATCATTTACTACATTTGAATCCTTAGCCCTGCTCAATGATTATTGTTTAGCCCCCGACGCAGTGTCTCCTTAACCGATAAAATACTATCGCCGGCTTTATCTAACAAGACTCTGAGGTAATCGATATTTTTCTGAATTGATTCGGAATAAAGGTCTTCGTCCACATCCCAACGGCTTTTAAAATGGGCGGCCATGTTTGCAGATACACCACTGAAGTCATCCGCCAGTCTTTTTTTGGCGACATTCTTGTAAAATCCCTCTGTTTTTTTCAATAAGTCGAGCTCATTCACAAAATCAGGGATGCCTGCTTCCTGAAACTCCTGAAACAACAACAACAGTTTTTCCAGATAGTAACGATCGGCAATCTGGGCCATTAGATCTGCTGTGCCTACAATTTTTCCCAGGGTCGCGATTACGGGTGTTCTGAAGGGGATATCAGCCGGTGGTAAACTGAGTAGCGTGCACATGATTAGGTGTGCACAGTCCTCGATTTGCTGATTTGGATAATCCTTCTCCGCCATATAATGTTTCATAAACGTAATTGAACGCTTTTCATGGCCAACCGTATACTTAGCACCCGAGCCAACTCTGTCGTCCTCGGTTTGGATCAGGCCCACATCGTGGAACAATGCCGCACAGATGCCCAGCAGCATGTTATCATCACTGAATTGCATATCTGCCAAGGTGCAACCATGGATGAGCCGAGCCGTGGCTAAGGCTACTGAATTGGTGTGTTCAAGGTCATGATATTTGGTATTGCTGGCCCGATATCCTGGATATTCACCTTTGAAAAGGGTAATGATGTCGCCATAAATCATTTCGATCATGGACGTATCAATGGTCGGATTTATCAATTTTATGATCTGATTGATTTCAGAGAGGACAATTGCAGGATCACTCACATCGATGAGGTCGTAAAGCACAACTTTTTTTGCCATCGCCTATGAATACCTCTTCAATTTTTCACGTGTATGCCAAGGAGGCCTGTGTTATGATCACACCAATAGAAAGCGTACAGAATTCTATAAGGACTTTGTAAAGATGGCACGATACTGTAAAAACCTCAAGGTTTTATTTCACCTTAGCACTATGCATAATTATACAATTATTTCAAGATATTATAACTGTTTTATTAATTTTCACGCAAATTCAGGTAGTGAGAGGGGGTAGTATGCTCAACCACATCGTTATGGTTAAGTTCAAAAAGACCGTCACCAAAGAATCCATAAAAGAAATTGAAGCTATGATGGAAGACCTGCCTAATAAAATAACCGAAATTCACAGTTATGAATTTGGGTGCGATATCCTTCATTCCGAACGTTCCTATGATTTTGCGCTGGTGTCTCTGTTCGCCAATACCGAATCCCTGCAACGCTATCAAGTCCATCCGGAACATCAAAAGTTGTTAAAAAAATTGGCCCCCTTGTGCGACGATATTTGTACCGTCGACTTCATGGGCACCGATGCCTCTGATTTTAAAGAAAAACCCCCTGAAGCAGATTTAGGGTCCTGGGATATCGGTCCTAAGAAATAGCGTCTTACTTCTGGAATTTAATCATGCATCTTAAACAGGCCTGGGATATCCGTAGCGGATCCCAGGCTTTTTTCGTTTCATATTCCCACCCCATTTCACATCCCCTCATTCAGACAAGAAGGTATCTCAAAAATAAAATTTTGGTTCTATATCAAGGCGGGCAAATATTTTATTCCGCAGGAATGCATTAGAAGTGGTGTACTAACACTTCAAGTATTATTGAAGAGTTGGAATGTGAGCCCAACACATGATATTTATCCGCCTTCGGCAGATTAGCCAAAAGAACTTTTTGATATATTTTCTAAGTTTCTTGACATAGATCAAGGATTTATATCCGTTACCGGCATATTGTAACTGCTACATTGTGGTCTTCTCATTTATTATGGGTACTTATATAGAAAATTCTTCAAATACTGGATCATCTCCATGAAACAAAACCCAATAAAAAGCGGTCAAGCCTTAAGCACAGACCCGGATTTCAAATCCCGAATTATATCTAAGGCTGACACCAATATTAATTTGTGCTGGCATTGCAATTGTTGCTCCGGCGGGTGCCCGTTTTCCCAGGCCATGGACTACCTTCCCAATCAAGTCATCCGCATGGTGCAATTGGGGATGAAACAGGAGGCATTAGCCTGCTCAAGCATTTGGATATGTGTGGGGTGCCACACTTGCTCGGTGCAATGTCCCATGGCCATCGATATGGCCGCTTTTATGGATGCCCTGCGCCAAGAAGCGCTTGCGCAAAAAGTGACGCCATCTGAACCTGATGTCTATCACTTTCACCAGGAAGTTCTCAATTCCATCCGGCGCTATGGCCGAACTCATAAGCTTGAAATCATGTTTCGCTACAAGCTGCAAAAAAAAGACTGGTTGCAAGATCTCGATGTTGGTTTGAAAATGTTGGCCAAACGCAAGCTTGATTTAATGCCTTCTAAAATAAAAAATCGAAAATCCGTCTCGACGATGTTTAAGCCAGAATAGATACCCGGATACAGAAGGCACTGGGACTGATTTTATCCAATAAAGGCTTATACGTTGTTTAAAATCCTAAATCCGAATATCGAAATCCGAAACAAATTAAAAATTCGAATGTTCAAATGCATCAAACATTAGCTATTAGCGTGATGCCTGGAGGTTTGTTTTGGCCATTGGAATTTGAATCATTATATATTGTTTAGGATTTCGATATTCGTGCTTCGAATTTTTACCTTACGTTTTAGGCAGAGAATATAGACTCAGATCAGACAAGGAAAAAACCATGACACAACAAGTCTACTCCTATTTCCCGGGGTGTTCACTGGCCACATCGGCTAAAGAAAACAATCATTCCATGGTGGCCTTCCTGGAGGCCTTTGGCATCCAATTGGAAGAACTGGATGACTGGAACTGCTGTGGATC
The DNA here is from genome assembly GCA_964633115.1 of uncultured Desulfobacterales bacterium. Classification (GTDB taxonomy): domain Bacteria; phylum Desulfobacterota; class Desulfobacteria; order Desulfobacterales; family B30-G6; genus B30-G6. The sequence goes on along the minus strand of CAZWEO010000040.1, from coordinate 765 downwards.
ATCCTCGGCTCACAGCCTCGACCACGAACTGGCCTTTGACCTGCCCTCCCGCAATCTGGCCCTGGCCCCTGTGGACAAGCCCTTGCTGGTAGCCTGCCCCAGTTGCTTTTTGAGGCTTAAAGGCACACATGTTCAGATCGGCCAGGACCTCCAGGCCAAACAGCGCTTCCAAACAAAATGGAACCAGTTACATAATCCGGATCTGCAAATCATCCATTTTTTTGAGCTGCTGCAGACCGTTACGCAAAAACCTGAATTCCGCGATAAAATCTCGGGCTTGTCGGACCTGCGCATCGCTCCCTATTATGGATGCATGTTGGCCTACCCACCGGCCTTGCGGCATCAATTGAATTTTTACGGTATCATGGAAAACGTAATCGATGCCTTGGGCGCTATGTCGATGCCGTGGTCTTTTTCCGCCAGGTGCTGCGGGACATTTCTCACAGCAGCCAGGCCCGATATCGTGTCTCCCATCATAAACCAGATTACCAGCGGCGCCATAAAAGCCGGTGCCGATTGCATCGTCACCGCCTGCGCCATGTGCCACATGAATCTGGAGATCCGGTCCCTAAAGCCGAACCAGCTGCCGATCTTTCACTTTTCCGAAATCCTGGCACTCTCCTTGGGGCAAGACGTCCCGGAAAATTGGTTTGCCCGGCACCTGATTGACCCCAGGCCTTTGCTGAAACAAAAAGGCCTTTTATAGCTTTAAGCCAATGTCATTAACTTAAGAGCATCAAAAGTAGTTTAACTTATTAATATAAT
>CAZWEO010000039.1:0-42416 GCA_964633115.1 uncultured Desulfobacterales bacterium | reverse complement strand
TGTAACAGAGTATATTTATCGACGTGATATCAATTGGTTGACATAATATAAAAAATTTTAAGTTCGCGGGTAAAACTACTTATGGATGATTTGTTGTTATTGGGGGGCAATTCCAATTTAGGAGGAATAGCCCTTTTTTGCATTCTGGTGAGATAAATGATATCTGGATTTGCGATCTGGATTTTTCATACTGCAAATACCCGAGTATCATGATTAAGCATCATAGGCATTTGCAAAATAACCGAACAGGTCCTATGGGACGAATAAGCCAACAATGCCAACTCATAATTTAAATGCTAACCACACCTAAATATGGATCCCTGCTTCTTGGCATCGGCCTGCTGCTAATTTCCGGGTTGGGATTTTCGATCGGCTTCCTCATCGCCAACATGGCCACCAAGGGTGGGATCGACGTCAACACCTCAAATACAGTTCGTTATTTGTTGGCTACAGTGCTGCTGTGGGCATGGCATAAAGTAACTGGTAATCCCCAAAGGATAATGCCGCGTGAACGTTATGCGGCACTATGCCTGGGCATAGCTGTATTTTTAACGGGTGCAGGATATCTGGGAGCAACCCAATACATACCTGTAAGTTTGGCTGTTCTAATTTTTTACACCGGGCCTTTCTTTATTATTGTAATATCCAAATTCACCGAAAATGAACCCATAACCATCCAGCGTCTTATAGCCATTTGTCTGGCTTTTATCGGTTTGATCCTAATCATGGGTGTAAAGTCCACGGGCCCGTTACCCATTCGCGGGATTCTGTTAGCCTTTACATCTGCGATCGGCTTGGCAGTGTTTGTTACGGGCAGCAGCCTAACTATACGCAAGGCTTCCCCTCAGATGGTTAACCTATACAGCCTTTTCGGCGGCACCATGCTGTTTGGACTATTCCTTTTCATCATGGGAGGTCCGTCGGGCACCGTCACCATGAACGGGATGTTCAAGCTGGTCGGATCTGGATTATTCATTGCAGTCGGTTATATTACCTTCTTTTCAGGTCTGAAAATCATCGGTCCAGTCAGTGCATCTATTCTATTGAATGCAGAACCGGTATTTACCATCACTCTTGCTGCTCTTTTGTTCGGTGAACGGCTATCATATAAGCAGGGTATAGGTGCTGCTCTCGTGATTACTGGGATCAGTTTGATCACCTACCAACCTGGGGTTGTAACTGGTAGAAGTCAGCACCATCAGTGAAAGTTATTAAGGTGTAAACTTAAAACTACCACGGATTACGCGCGGAGGTTAATGAAAATTGTTTGAAGCCGCCGGCCGGATCCAACGATTTATCTCCCGGGGAAATGTGGTGATAATCAAGCCAAATATATTTCCATATGGACTCCAAGATAGTGCTTGACAATAAGATGAGTGAGGTTTACTTATCATGTTAATATACTGATTTATAATATATAAATTATATTTAAAATCAAAATTGGTTAATGTCACTAACCTTTTTCCACGCATAATTCAGCCATAACGCTTTTTGAAGGGATGTTGTCATGGGGAAAGCCATTAAAAATTCAGATCAGCTCTATTTTAATAAGGACCACGATATGGTCCGACGAGCCGTCCGCGATTTCGTCAACAAAGAGATCAACCCGTATGTGGATGAATGGGAGGAGGCCGGCATCGCACCCTTGAAAAAGCTGTTTCGGAAAATGGGGAAGCTGGGTTTTCTGGGTATTCGCTACGATCCCAAATACGGTGGTCAGGGACTTGATTACTGGTATGAGACCGCCTTCCTGGAGGAGTTGGGCCATATCAAGGCTTTGGGACTGGCAGTGGCCATTACAGTCCAAACCAACATGGCGACCCCTGCCATCGATCAGTTCGGGACTGAATTTCTCAAGGAAAAGTATTTAAAAGCCGCAATTATGGGCCAAAAGGTAGGCGCAATCGCCATAACAGAACCAGGGGCGGGTTCGGATGTGGCTGCTCTGGCCACCACTGCCGAAAAAAGGGGTGATCACTACATTATCAATGGGTCCAAAATGTATATCACCAATGGCACCCAAGCCGATTTCTATACGCTCCTGGCCAGAACCAGCCCGGATCCCGGCTACCACGCCTTCAGTCTGTTCGTGGTCCCGGCCGATCTGCCCGGCGTCCAAGTGAGTCGTAAGCTGGAAAAACTGGGGGTTTGGATCAGCGACACGGCTGAGCTGTTTTTTGATGAAGTCCATGTGCCGGTGGACCATTTAATCGGTAAGGAAGGCGAAGGCTTTATTTGCCAGATGCAACAGTTCCAGCATGAACGATTTTCTTTGTTGCCCTTTGCCTGTACGGCTGCCAGAGACATCATCGACGTGACTTTGGACTATATTCGCGAGCGGGTCGTGTTCGGTAGACCTCTGATTCGAAGACAGGTGCTGCAGCATCGTCTCGCCCATTGGGTGACCGAAATCGAAAGCCTAAAACAATTCATATACCATATCGTGCGCATGAAGCAGGCCGGGTTGGATGCCACTCGCGAGATATCCATGGGCAAACTGATCGCCAGCGAAGTGTTAAATAAGGTGGCTGATGGTTGTTTGCAAATGCATGGTGGTATGGGTTACATGAAAGAATCAATTGTTTCCAGGTACTACCGCGACGCGCGCGGACTCTCCATCGGCGGCGGGGCCGACGAAGTCATGTTGGGTGTCATCGCCAAAATGGAAAACTTTTGCTAATGAATCAAGCCGACATACAAATTACATTAGCCGCTGGATTGCCAGCAAAGAAATTCCCACCTGGGCGTGTTAAGATTGCCAATGCATTACGAACCCTGCTGGAGCAAAAGGAGTTCAATGCCATCACAACGGCCGAGATTTCCAGACAGGCTGGTGTAACCGAAGCCCTGATATACAAGTACTTCAAAGATAAGCGTGATTTACTTCATCAGATTTTACGCGAATACCTGGAGCAATACTCGTTGCGCGTCCAAGACGATCTGAGAGGTATCAAGGGAACCTTGAACAAATTACGTAAACTCATTTGGTCTCATATCAATGTGTATGCCACCAATCGTGTCTTTGCCAGAATTTTGTTAATTGAGGCCCGCAATCACAGCGACTACTACCACAGTGATACTTACGAACTTGTGCGCGCATATAGTGATGCCGTTCTGGCCATACTGGCAGAAGGTGTGACCAGTGGAGAGATTCGGGACGACATCTCCATCAAACTGATCCGCCAGATCATTCTGGGGAGTATTGAGCAGGTCTGCCTGACCGGCATAACCTTTGAGCGTGAGATTGATCCAGATGGATTGACCGAAGAAATTTGCGAAATAATTTTTAAGGGTATCGTGCCGGCCTACTAGGAAGTGGTATTTGGATAGGAGACAGGAGTCAGAAGACAGCCGCCGTCGCCACTTCGACAGGCTCAGGGCTATGGCGGCCAGGGGAGACAGAATCGATTAGGCTATTAGGCAGCTAACAGCAGAGAGCCAACGGCTGATGAACGACTTAAAGACTACAGCGAAATATCGAATGTCGATCATGGAATTTTGAATTTCGAAGTAATGGTTGTGGCCATTGGCAGCGTTCGAAATTCGACATTTCATGTTTAATATTCATCATTTTTTTTAATTTGTCGATATAATCGGTTTTAGGTTTTAGCAGACTATCAGCACTAAGCAATTTGCACCTATCAGCCTACAGCCTACAGCCTAACAGCCTCTTAAGTTTAGGGAATAAGTTGAGCTATTAGAATATAAAAAAGGATATTAGGGAGTAAAGGGGGGATCAGCAGAATGGGCGATTGGATGGATGGATATATGCAGCAGCTTGCCAAGGTTCGAGAAAGAAACCAGGCGGGCGGCGGCCAGGATCGGATTGACCTGATTCACCAATTAGGCAAGCTCACGGCCAGGGAGCGTATCGAACAGATTCTGGATGCGGAATCCTTTGAAGAAATTGGTTCCATTGTCAGAGATACACGACCGCCATTGGATGGCAATAAAAGGCCGGATCCTTCGGACGGAATTGTTATGGGATTCGGCAAGATTGACGGACGCCCGGTGGCGCTGTATGCCATGGATTTTTCAGTCATGTCGGGGTCCCTGGGGGATCAGGCTGCCTGGAAATTGGCTGATTTGACCGCCATGGCCGGGGATCGCGGTATGCCGTTGATTGGTATTGTGGATTCAGCCGGGGAACGTCTCAGTTTTTCAGGTGGTAATTCCGGATTAAATGGTTTGGGTCGGTTTTTGCGCAATTATAGCTGGTATTCGGGGATCATTCCGCGGCTCATGTTGCTGCTGGGACCCTGTACCGGCGTTCTCTCAGTGGTGCCGGTCATGTCGGATTTTCTGATCATCAACCAAGAAACCGGATTCTTGTGGCTGGGGGGCGAAATCTCAACAGACGAGGCCGGTCGAGCCGAGTTTCATATGGAAAAATCCGGACAGTGCGACCTGCTGGCGGAGGATGATGCCGATGCCATCCAGAAGTTGAAAGACCTGCTACGCTATCTGCCACAAAATTGCTGGGAAAAACCAGCTTTCGAAGATACCGGAGACGATCCCCTGCGCACCGAAGAGCGCTTGTTGACGGTCATGCCGGATAATCCCAAGTTCACCTACGACATGCACGACGTTATCGATTTGGTTGTTGATAACGGCGATTTTCTGGAATTGAAGGAGGATTATGCCAGCCATTTGATTATCGGGTTCTGCCGTTTTGGGGGACACGTGGCCGGGGTGGTGTCCAGCAACCCGGATGAACTGAGCGGCATCCTGGAGCCGGATTCTTCTGATAAATATGATCGGTTTATGCGCTATTTAGATGCTTTTAATATTCCGCTGGTGACATTGGTGGATACCACGGCATTTCCACCAGGTGATCGCTGGGAGCGGATGGGCATTATCCGGCACGGGGCCAAACTGCTGCACACATATTCGCATCTCACCTGTCCGAAGGTAACCATGGTCTTGCGCCGATCCTATGGCGGGGCCAACATAGTGCTGGGATGCTCTAAGATGTTTCCGGACTATGTCTACGCCTGGCCCACGGTGGAATTTGCTCCCACCGGCCCGGAAACGGTGATGCATGCGGTTTTCCACAAGGAACTCGCCAAGGCCAAGGAAGAGGGAAATTATGACGAAGTCCATGATTTCTTGCTCAGTATTCTCACGAAAGAGTTTTCGGTCATGACCCTGGCCAAACAATGGACAACCTATTACACCGCGCATGAAGTAATCGATCCCCGCAACACGCGTCCACGGATCGTTAAAGCCATTGAATCGCTGCAGAACAAGAAAGAGTCCTTGCCGGAGAAAAAGGGGTTTATTAGGCCAGCGTGATGGGACAGGGTTCGAGGAGCCAAGGATTCGAGGGGTCAAGGGTTGCTGAAAGCTATATGCTAATGGCAGTCCGACAGTCTACAGCAATGATCGGTTTTAAGTTTTAAGTATTAGGTTTTAGGTGGCTATCAGCACATAGTAACTGGTGCCTAAAAGTCTACAGACTAAAAAGCTAAGGGGCTAAGAGAAAATCAATATCGCGCGGAGCGCAAATTACGTCCGAAGGACAAATGACGCACGCAGTGCAAATGACATCGAGTCATAGAATGGGAAGGACAACTAGATAGACAACATCGCATTGAGGAAAAACATGGGAGAAAAAATGGACGCCGCCCTAAAGCGGCTAGAGGAGATTCGGGAAAAGAACCTATTGGGCGGCGGGCAGAAGCATGTCGATCGCCAGCATAGCCGGGGTAAATTGACCGCTCGCGAGCGGGTGGATCAATTACTGGATCCGGGAACTTTCAGTGAACTGGGATCCAGTGTCAATACCACGGGTGCCCGGATCGATGGCCGCGAAACCGATGCACCCTGCGACGGTGCCGTAATCGGTACGGGGAAGGTTGACGGCCGCGTGATAGCGGTCTATGCCAGTGATTTCACCGTGCTGGGGGGCTCGGTTGCGTGCCAGCACGCCACTAAGTTTATCAAACTGATCGATCTGGCTGCAGCTTGGCAGATACCCATGGTCTGGTTGTTGGATTCATCCGGGGGCAGGCTTGGATACCGGGACGTACCCATGGCAGGTTTGGACTGGTGGTTTGCCTTGGAATCCCGCTATTCCGGGTTAATACCGCAAATCAATGTCCTCATGGGACCTTGCATCGCCGGCCAGGCCTACTGTCCGGTATTGTGTGATTTTCTGCTGATGAGCCGAGAGACGGGACACCTGTGGCTAGGTGGACCGCGGATGACCCAGGCGGCGACATCCGAAAAGATCGGTGACAATGTGGGCGGTGCCGACTATCACATGGAATATAGTGGAACCTGCGATGTTGTCGGTGCTAATGACAAAGAGACCATTGCCAGTGCGCGCGAACTGTTAAGCTATTTGCCCGCCAACTTCAGGGAAAAACCACCTGAGAAGGCGACCCAAGACCCGCGGGATCGACGAATAGACACCTTAACGGATATTGTTCCGGACACCTTTGATAAACACTACGATATGCATGCCGTGATTGAAGCCATCGTGGATGACGGGCATTATTATGAAGTTAAAGATAATTACGCCACCCAGTTGATAACCTGTTTCGGCCGCTTTAACGGACAGGTTGCAGGCCTGGTTGCCAGCAACCCCTCCCAACCGGGGACCATACTGGATATAAATGCCTGTGATAAGTATTACCGTTTTCTGCAGGTTTTGGATGCATACAACATTCCGTTGGTTACATTAATGGATACGCCGCCGAATGTACCAGGGGAAGACCAGGAAAAAATCGGTTTGCTGCGGCATTTTGGTAAAATCCTTGACACCTATGCCGCTGCTACCATACCCAAAATCAGTGTCATTATCCGTGAAGCCTATGGTGATGCCGGCGGCATGATCATGGGTATGGCCAAAGGCTTGGGCTGTGACTTGGTCTATGCCTGGCCGGTGGCCAGAATGGCGGTGGAGGCCAGTCAGTTGGACTATCGCGAGGCCTATGGCAAGGGAATCGAGGAAGATGCCTACGAAGGTTATCTTAATCGATCTCGCAAGAAGGTGGACGTGTTCGAGGCTGCTCGGAGCTGGTCTGCCCAGGTGGTAGATGAAATCATCGAACCCCGGGATACACGCATAAAGATTATCGAAGCCCTGGAGATTACCCAAAACAAATTTGAGAAATTGCCCCAGCGGGCTAAACAGCACGCGCGTACGGGGCCGACATAAATATAAGGGTTCGAGAGGTCCAGGATTCAAGGATTCAAGGGATAGCGGGTTACGGGATTCGAGTTGCGTGTTGCGAGTTACGAGGTTGCGTGTTGGTCTACCACAAAGCGCCTAACAGCCTACTAGTCTACAGCCTAAACAGCTTAGAAATACCAGGGCGAACCCGAAGGATTACTAAAAAAAATGATTATTAATATAAAAAGATCATTAACAAGACATATAGAGGAGAACGTAAGAATGGCCGAGACCAAAAAACTCATGCAGGTAAAAGCACCCATGTCGGGGATATTTTATACAAGACCGGCGCCAGAAGAAGCCCCCTACGTGGAAGTGGGCGATAGCGTTAAAAAGAAACAAGTCCTGGGCTTACTGGAAACCATGAAGGTGTTCCAGAAGGTGAAGTCGCCTGTCAACGGAACTATCCTTGAAATCGTTGCCGAAGACGAGACGCCCCTCAAGGACGAAGATCTCATGTTCATGATTGAGGTAGACTGATGTTTTCAAAAGTGCTGGTTGCCAATCGGGGAGAAATCGCTTTACGCGTTATCCGGGCTTGTCATGATCTGGGTATTGAGGCTGTGGCAGTCTATTCCGAAGCCGATGCCACATCGATGCATGTGACCGAGGCCGATGAAGCTGTCTGTATTGGCCCGCCCCTGAGCGCCAAGAGTTATTTAAATATTGATGTCATCATCGATGCGGCCCAAAAAAGTGGGGTTGCAGCTATTCATCCAGGCTATGGTTATCTATCGGAGAAGGCAGATTTTGCCCAGGCATGTGAAGCAGCAGGTATCATCTATATCGGCCCGACAGCTGAAAATCTGCGCCAGGCCGGTGACAAAATAGCCGCTAAAACAATCATGCAGAATGCCGGTGTACCGGTGATACCCAGTAGTGCCGGTGGCGTCGACAGTCTGGAAGAGGCCATGACCATATGTGCAGAGATCGGCTATCCGGTTATGGTCAAAGCCTCTGGCGGCGGCGGTGGACGTGGTATTCGCATTTGTGCCGATGCCCCCCAACTGGCAGAGGAGTTTTCGGTGGCCAGGATGGAAGCCCGGGCGGCCTTTGGCAATGACGCGGTCTATATTGAGAAAGTGATTCAGAATCCGCGCCATATTGAGTTTCAGGTTATGGCCGATACATTTGGCCATACTGTTCATTTGGGTGAGCGCGAGTGCACCATTCAAAGGCGCTATCAGAAACTCATCGAAGAGGCCCCTTCGCCCTTTCTCACGCAGGAATTGAGGGAAACCATGGGCCGAGCGGCGGTGACGGCCGCCCAAGCAGTCGCATACGTCAATGCCGGTACGATTGAATTTCTTGTCAATCCGCAAGGCCAGTTTTTCTTCATGGAAGTGAATTCACGCATCCAAGTGGAACATCCGATTACAGAGATAACCACGGGAATTGACCTGGTTCGGGAGCAAATTTTAGTCGCTAGCGGCGAACCATTGTCATTTGATGAGAAGGATATCCAAAAACATGGGTGGGCCATTGAGTGCCGCATCAATGCCGAAGATCCGGACAAGAATTTTTTGCCCTCGCCCGGAACAGTAGACAATTTCCTGGTCCCCGGGGGATATGGTGTCCGTCTGGATACGCATCTGTACCTAGGTTACGAACTGCCCATATTCTATGACTCCCTGGTGGCCAAACTGGTGGCCTACGACCGAAATCGTAAGGGAGCCATCCAAGTCATGAAACGCGCTTTGCGGGAGTTTGCCATTGGTCCCATAAAAACCACAATTCCATTTCATTTGACCATCATGGATGACCCCGATTTTATCAAGGGAGAATTTGATACCAGCTTTGTGGAGCGTTATTTGCCGGAGGGGGAAGAGGAGAACTAGCAGGTTGCGGGTTACGGGTGTCGGGTTGCGGGTTGCTGAGTTCCGGGTAGTGGATTACGATGTGAGAGATGCGCGATACGGGTTAGGCGTTTAGCCTCTTTCGTCATCCCCGAGAAATCGGGGATCCAGGATTACCCTTGGGCAGATTGCTTTGCCTGGTTTCCCGCTTCCGCGGGAATGACGGTGAAGGATGCGAGTTGCGAGTTTCGAGTTGCGGGGTTCGAGTTCCGGGTTACGTGTTTTGCGAAAGTTAAAAGCTTATCAGTCTTCAGCCTAAACCGCTAAAAGGTTTTGGAGAAATATCGAATATGGATTTTAGGGATTCTGAATGTTGAAGTGGTTCAGATGAATTCATCATTCGAAATTCCCTGTTCGATATTCATTATTCAGTAAATGATGAACCGAAAGAGGTAAACCATGACCTATCAAACGTTAACATTTGAACAACCTCAGCCGGGTCTGGGCATCATCACCCTGAACAGACCCGAGAGTCTGAATGCCATCAACTTTGAGATGCTGGATGATCTGTATAGTTTGTATGCAGCACTTGAAAAAGATGATCAAGTACGGGTGTTGATCCTCACTGGTGAGGGCAGGGGATTTTGTTCCGGGGCCGATCTCAAGGACAAACAGCTCATTAGTGAAGAATCCCTCAAGCAGTTTGCATCGGCGGCCTTGCATCTGGAGAACATCCAACAACGTTATTCGGGTGTGGTTGTGGGCATGCGTCGACTGCCCCAGCCCGTTATCGCTGCGGTTAACGGTGTAGCCGCCGGTGGCGGAATGTGTTTGGCCCTGGCTGCCGATATCATCATTGCCGGGCCGACTGCCAAGTTTATCCCATCCTTTATCAATATTGGACTGTCGGGCGGTGAACTGGGCACCACCTATTTTTTACCGAAAATGGTGGGCAGCGCCAAAGCATCCGAGATTTTGATGACAGGCAGAGCCGTAGAGGCAGAGGAAGCGGATCGGATCGGATTGGCCAGTTGTCTGGCTGGTGAAGGTGAGCTTATGGACAAGGCCACGGCGATCGCCAACAAATTGCTGTCCAAAACACCGTTTGGCTTACGCATGACCAAGGCGGCCATACGCCAGAACCTGGATGCCACTTCGCTGGAAACGGCCATCGCATTTGAAAACCGTAACCAGAGTATCGGTTGCACCACAACAGAATTTTTCGAAGCAGTGGCAGCGTTTGCGAATAAAGAATAAGCAATCAGCGGTTAGCCGTAAGCTTTTAGCTTCTTCCTGCAAACAGCTATGAGCAACACTTGAATCCTCGAATCCTTAAACCCTCGAACCCTTATGTTAGGAGAATAATATGTTTAAAACCAGAATTACTGAAATGCTAGGTATTCAATATCCTATTTTGTGTGGTGGCATGCAGTGGCTTAGCCGGGCGGCTTTTGTGGCTGAAATCAGCAATGCCGGCGGTATCGGCTTCCTCACGGCCGAATCTCTGGAAACACCGGAGGACTTGCGTGAAGAGATCCGTCTGACACGGACCCTTACCGACAAGCCTTTCGGCGTCAACATCTCCATGGTTCCCGAATTCGGTATTTCGGAACGAACCCAGCAGTTCTGCGATGTGGTAGTTGAAGAAGGTATTGGAGTGGTGGAAACAGCCGGCCAAAGCCCCAAATCCCTGATGCCCAAGCTCAAAGAAGCCGGTGTTAAGGTTATCCACAAGCTGACTTCGGTTCGCCATGCCCAGAGCGCCCAAAAATATGGCGTCGATGCCGTTACGGTGGTGGGGTATGGCTCCGGCGGCCATATCGGTATGGACAGCGTAGCTAATTTCATCATGATTCCCAAGGCTGTATCCGAACTGGATTTGCCTGTTATTGCCGGCGGTGGTATTTGTGACGGCAAGGGCTTTTTGGGTGCCATGGCCATGGGCGCCGAGGCCGTGTTGATGGGTACAGCCTTTTTCGCCACCAAGGAATGCCCGGTTCACGACGCCATCAAAGGGCGCTTGGTTGAAACCAAGGAAACAGAAACCTGCCTTTTGCTGAATTCTTTGAGTAATCCTGTCCGATGTGTTAAGAACAAGCTTGCCGATGAATGCCTGGCCCTGGAAGCACAGAATGCTACTTTTGAAGAAATCATCCACACGGTTGCCGGCGGCAAGGGAAAACTGGCCTACGATTCTGGTGATCCAGAAGTCAGCCCGATTTCCTGCGGCCAGGTGGTTGGATCAATCAATGAAATTAGAACGGTCAAAGAAGTTGTGAATAGTATCATAACCGAGGCTGAGACACTTCTGGGTCGCTTGAACCAAATGAAAGGGTAACTAGATGGAGTACGTGTACGAAAAATTGCGCGAACGCCTGGATGATATGGCGGTGGGATTCCCTGCCACCGAAAGTGGTGTGGAGATGCGCATTCTGAAAAAAATATTTAGTGAAGCTCAGGCCGAGCTATTTGTAAAACTCAGACCGCTGCCTGAGTCACCCGAAGATATTGCCAAACGTCTGGATTTGGATGCGGATTCCCTGGCGGATCAATTAGAAGACATGGCCAAAAGGGGTCTGATATTCCGGGTGCGTAAGGGCGACAATGTCCGTTATGCTGCAGTACCCTATGTGGTGGGCATCTATGAATTCCAGCTCAATCACATGGATGCCGAATTTGCTCGGGATCATGAGGAATATTTTGAAACTGCTTTTGGCCAGAGTATCCAAGGATTTAAAACCCCAGTATTGCGAACAGTTCCCATCGATCGGAGCCTGGTGGCTGAATATCCGGTGGCCCCGTTTGAAGATGTTCTTGAGATCATTGAAAATCAGAGAACGATTGCGATTGCACCTTGTGTGTGTCGAACCACAAAAGAACTGGTAGGCGAAAGGTGCGAGAAACCCATGGAAAATTGTTTTTCCTTTGGATCTCACGCAGCCTATTATGTTGACAATGGGATGGGGCGCTACATTAGCAAGGAAGAAGCCAAGGAGATTGTTATCGCCAATGAAAAAGCCGGTTTGGTGATGCAACCCTTCAATTCCCAGAAAGCCGGGGGAATGTGCAGTTGCTGTGGCTGTTGCTGCGGTGTTTTACGTGGTATCAAGGCCCAGCCCTCACCTGCCGAAGCCGTCAAAAGCAATTATTATGCTGTTGTGGATCCGGACGAATGTACCGGCTGTGAAACCTGCTTGGAGCGTTGCCAGATGAAGGCCATTGATATGGTTGACGGCATCGCCGAGGTGGTGCTGAAACGCTGTATCGGGTGTGGACTTTGTGTTACCACCTGCCCAACCGAAGCCATTGCCTTACAGGCCAAGGCGGAAGATCAGCAGTATGAACCGCCCAAAACAGGTGGGGAAACCTATATGCGCATTGCTTCAGAGCGCGGAAAGCTAGAAAAATTGATGCAATAATCCAAAACCGGCCAGCTACAAACTGCGGGCTGTTTTTAGATGGCGTGTGGCATTGCCACATTAATACCACTCGAAGATTTGATAAACTTTTATCAGTCAAATGTTATGCGAACCAGATTAAGATTTTTCACCACGGATACAAGTCTTTTTTCATCATATAATCGTACCTTAACATAACACCTGTTCTCATAGAGTTTCAGGTACAATAAGATTGGGAGCGGCTTTTACTTCTGTTTTCGTGTCGGCATACAGGCAGCGGCACGGTATATCCTCGCTCAATCAAGATATCGTACAGAGGTTTTCCCAACCTGATCCAGGGGAGGAGAATATGGAAGAAAAACTTTGGCACAAATCCTATGCACCCGGCGTTCAAAAATCCCTCAATTATGAAAAACTGACCATTTCCGAAGCCCTGACACGTTCGGCCCAGAATTACCCCAACCACACCGCCCTCAACTACATGGGCAAGCGCATTACCTACAGAGAGCTTAACGATCTGGTAAACCAATTTGCCAAAGCACTGCTCGATTTTGGCATCGGACCCGATGATAAAGTCGGAGTCTGCCTGCCCAATATTCCCCAGGTCATCATAGCCGATCTGGCCATTTTCCGGGTGGGGGGTGTAGTGGTCCAGAACAATCCTCTCTATACCGAAAGGGAGCTGGCTTACCAGCTGGATGACTCCGACGCTAGGGCTGTGATCACGTTGACCTTGCTGGTGCCCCGTATGGAAAAGATCAAATCCCAAACCAAACTTGAAAAGATTATCGGCTGTCACATCCATTCTTATCTGCCCTTTCCCAAAAAGCAGCTGTTTCCATTTATAAAAAAGGATATGTTCCGCAAAATAATTCCCACAGATGATGTTAAAGTGTTTTGCGATATCATCAACCAATACTCAGCGGAACCAGTGGAAGATAAAAGCGACTGGGATACCATGGGCGCCATTCTTTATACTGGCGGCACCACGGGGGTCAGCAAGGGAGTTATGTTGAGCCATTCCCACTTAAGTTCCAATGCCCAGCAAGCCACGGCCTGGTTCCCGGATCTTAAACCCGGCGAGGAGCGCCTGGTGGGCAATTTCCCCGTATTCCATACCGCCGGTTTTGCTGCGATCCAAAACTTCATCATCTGGCAGGCCTGGGAAGACATCATGGTGCCCAGACCGGAACCGCAGATCAACATCGATATCATCAAGAAATACAAACCCACCTTTCTGCCAGGGGTTCCAACTATATTCGTGGGCTTGTTGGCAGAATCCACATTTCGCAACATGGATTTGTCCTCCATCAAGGGATTTTTCTCAGGTGCTGCACCCCTGGCGGCCGATACCATCAAGGACCTTAAAGATCTCACCGGTGCCATGATGTGTGAGGTGTATGGATCCACCGAAGCCGGCCCTTTTGTCACCATCACGCCCTGGGGCGGCGAGATTAAACCCGGCACCGTGGGCATACCGGTGGCTGATACGGATGTCAAAATCGTTGACATCGAGACCGGTGAAAATGAACTGCCACTAGGTGAAGATGGCGAAATTATAATCAAGGGACCCCAGGTCCTGATGGGATACTACAAGAAGCCTGAGGCTACGGCCGAGGTATTAAAAGATGGCTGGTTCTATACCGGTGACATCGGTCGCTTTGACGAGGACGGTTATCTGAAGATTACCGATCGGAAAAAAGATATGATCATCGCCGGTGGATATAATATTTATCCGGTGGAGCTGGATGGCGTCTTATTTGACCATCCCAAGATTCTGGAAGCCTGCACGGTGGGGGTCAAAGACGAATACCGCGGGGAGACAGTCAAAGCTTATGTTGTGGCCAAAGAAGGTGAGAACTTGACCGAAGAAGAAGTCACCGAATTTTGTCGCGAGAAGCTGGCGGCTTACAAGGTGCCCAAGATCATCGAATTTATCGATGAGTTGCCCAAGTCGGCTGTGGGTAAAGTGTTGCGGCGGAAGCTCAAGGAGAGAGACCAATAAGGCTGTTAGCATTCCTGCTGATATTTATTTAAAATTTGCCAACCGTTTCAACAATACATCTTCAACATTTCTTCTTGAATCTATCACCGCTAGAACATAAACATTCGCGGTTGAGATTCTGTAGATTATACGCCAAGGTCGAAGTATAAGCTCTCGATATGTATGTATACCTTGCTCGTGCAACTCTGGCACAACGCGACCGCGTTCAGGAGAAATATAAAGGCTTGAAGTGCTTTGCTTGATGTTATTTAGAATTTTTAAAGCATTGGCTGGGCTGTCGATGGCTATGAATTTAATAATGTCTTTTAAATCGTTTTCCGCAACGCCAGCCCATACGATTTGGTACGTTTTGTCCATTAGAGTTTTTCTCTTAAAGCAGTCTCAATATCTTTAAAAACATCCTCCTGACTGTTAATTTTATCATTTCTGATATCAGCCTCACCTTGTGAAATCAGTTTTAAAATTCCGATTGCGTTGCGCATATCCTCATAGCTTTTAGGATCTTGAAGAACCGCCCGGGGTTCACCGTTTTGTGTTATTATCACAGGCCGCTGAGTTTCGTTTATTTGGGTTAACAAATCTGCAGCTTTGGATTTCAAATATGTGACTGGCTTTATGTCATTGGTAATATTCATGTTTGTTTCCTCCGATCCGAATATAATACCAAATACAGACCGAATGTCAAGTTGTTAGATTGTTACGCGAGTTGTATGCTTATATCTGAATGGCTAACCAGTTTATAATGAATTAGACTAACTATCTGGATTTATATGTTTAATTCTAAAATGCCCCGTCAATTCAAATTCAAATAGAAGGTCTTCTTCCTGGGTGCCGGAGCCGATATTGTGAATCACCAACGGTATATTTCTATTAACAACCCTATCGCTGACGATCATGATATGTGGTAAACGCGGCGGCACAATACAGGTAACGATGTCTCCAGCCTGAAAATCAGACACTTGCCTAGATAGCGGTACCGACCATCCCTGCCTTTTAAAGAAGGTTTTTAGGTTGGGTACGCGTCGGTGGTCGATATTCTTGTCTGGCTGACGCAGTCCCCATATCTGTGGATATTTGGAAAAATTACCTTTCATATCCTCATGGATTCGCTTCTGTAGATCATACTTATACGCCTTCCGCAGGGCTCGTATAATCACATCCGTGCAAACACCTCGATCAATGGGTACATCCCCATTGGGATAATCTAAAGCTCGATAACTTGGATCATATGTTAGTGTCCTTCCAATCTGACTACGCGCGGCTCCCACGAATTCAATAAGTTCAAAAGAGGTTGCCCCTTCAACAAAAAATGCCAATACCAAAGATAGTATTAAAAAGTGATATTTTTTCATGGTGAACCAAATTCAGGGATGCCGTTTACATCGTTTCAATCGGATTATAATGAAGCTCCCCGCAGCAAGCTGCCGGGAGCTTCATTATAGAAACTTTCAATGTCTTTAAGGACGTATATACAGTGGATAGGCTGTCAGGCTATTCCTCAATAATTATTTCATATGCCACCGGTGCGGCTTTTTGTAACATAGCGCTTACGCCGCAATAGCGTTCTTGGCTCAGATTAACGGCTTTTTCAATTTTGTCTTTGGGCAAATCTTTACCACTTAATCGGTAGGTGAGCTTGATTTCTGTAAACACCTTGGGATGCTCGTCCGACACATTCGCCTCTGCCTCAACTGAAAAATCATCCGGTTCCACCCGCATCTTTCTAAGAATACTGATAACGTCCATGGCTGTGCAGCCGGCCAAGGCGGTTAGCGTCAACCCTTTGGGCTTCGGTCCTTTTTCCTGTCCGCCAAACTGTTCATCAGCATCGATGGGGATATCATGTCCATCCAGTTCACCCATAAAATGCATGTGATCTTTCAATGTGACTTTTGATTTCATTTTATCTTTCCTCCTGTTAATGGATGCTCCCTTCTTAAAATTTAAGGCCGCTTAGTCGAAGGGCTGAGTATGCTAAGGCGAGTGCCCCCCAATATACAAAGAATCCCCAATAATAGGTGTAATAGGCAAGTGCGCCACGAGAAGGATAAACGTATTCCTTTTCCATAAACCATAATACGATATTAATATAAAGCAAAATAGATCCTGCGGCACCCCAAAGGACATAACCCCAAGCGAACCCAAGGATTACACCGATGCTTCCTGCAATTATTAGTGGGACAACTAACAACCAATCCGCCCAGGCAAACCCTAGAGCCGATCGAAAGTGAGTTTTGTCGCGCCAGCCTTCCCCTTTAGCGACAAGGATGTCTTTTGCCTTTTGGCTATGCGGCTTTACAAGCATGATCAGTTGGGCTATTAACAGTGGTGCCATTGTAATTACGCCAAAAACAATGAGTATCCACGTAATAATTGTTGGTTGCATAGTTATAGTTCCTAACCTAAGCTTTAAATGGCGCCCACTAATCTATAGCTAAATATTAGCTTAAAGTTTTTTTATTTTCAATTTTCAAATGGTATCACGAAGTTATTAGCAGGGCTGTCTTTCATTTCGTGCCCGGTGTTCTTGCCACTTTCTTTTGGGGGATAGGTGATGTTCCCTTTGCGAACATTTAGTTTGTGGGCCTTCAAGTCCATAATAATTGTTGCCACGGATCCTACCTCTCGGAGGTCATTATCAGATTGATACGCTCGCCAAATGGGATATTCGGGATCGGAACGATCCGACAAGATTGCCTCCATCTCATCTATTTTGAAACCCTTCAAAATAGATGCTTTACCGTCTCTAAATCGTCAGCGGAAAGCTGAAAATCAAAGACGTTGAGGTCTTCTTGCATATGCTTTTCAGAGCATGTTCCTGTATCCATTTAGTCTCTGGAGCGCTGCCCCTACTAATGATTCGTCGTAATGCTTCGGTTGGCAGGCAGTATCTATTCCTTTGAATCCAGCCTGGATTGCCTTCACAACCAAATCTAGAGTACGCTCCTTTTTCCAGGCGGTACCATAAATAATCCATGGCATTTTTACGCCTGCTGCGGTTGTTAAAAACGCTTGATATTTCATTTTTTAGTTCCGATTTTTTGGAATGTATATCAGATTATAATTGGTGTAAAATTTTCCTTATCCAATAATCTAATATACATCCCAAAAATTACAAGGCAAAGAATGATGGCTTCATCATCCAGCAGAAGATCGAGCCTTACAATGCTAGAAGTATGCTTTTCAATATGATGAGAGTGCGGGCTTTTATCGTTCGCCGCAGCAAAGATCCATTTAATCTCTTCTTGCGGCTATTAGGACCAAGAAATGAGGGGTTCTTTCCATGTCCACCTTGGGAAAAAGTTGAAGTTGAATTGGTAAACGGAGCGGGCTGGGACCAGCTGAAATGTCCTTATTATGATTTTTTTAAAGAAGAAAGTGAAGTCGGATTAACAAAAGCATACTGTGATATAGATAAGCTGATAGCAAATCTTGTTCCTGATCATATAGAGCTTAAAAGACAACGCACCCTAGCGAATGGAAATAGTAGTTGTGACTTTTATTATTATCAAAAATAGAAGTTCCCAAATTTGCTCTTGACTCAGATGAAACGATCAAGAGTCAAGAGCAGACTTGATCTCTTCCCATTTTGTTCAACCCATGCTGTTTTTGAACAGCTATCGGTTCTTCAAGGAGATTGTTAAATCCACTAATATCATTTTTACAGATCACCCTTCTCCGAAGGGTTTTACCCCGTGCCGTCCCCATGAAAGCTACATGCTTGTCTTTAGCGATGTCGAGTCCCAATATAACGTCTATAATTTTATACCTTTCCATTTGCCTCCTGAAAAATTCCTATTGTGAAAGACATATGGGACGTCCCTATCTCCCCCTCGGTGTGATGATGATCTCCACCCTCCGATTTTTTGCTCTTCCCGCTTCCGTATCGTTGTCAGCTATGGGATGATAGCGCGACTGTCCAATGACTTCTATCCGAGACGGCTCCATGCCCCCTTGTTCCAGTAGGTGCCGGGCGACAGCCGCAGCCCGTGCACTGGAAAGTTCCCAGTTGGAAGGAAAGCGGTACCGATATGTTTCAGCAATGGGAATGTTGTCTGCGTGTCCGATAATGCTGATCCGCCCTTTGGGGACATTCGCGAGTACCCCGGCCAACTGAGTTAAAGCCTCTTTGCCTTCCGGACTGATGCGCACCCGTGAAAATCCAAACAGGATCCGGTCGACAAAGGTTACCTTGAGCTTTTCACGGTATTCTTCAATGGATGCCTCCTGGGATTCGAGCTGCTGTTTAAGGCCGGTCACCAGGGATTCGTAGGTTTCCCTCATGGTTTTTTGATGGGCTTTAAACTTGCCGGCCGATTCCTTCACTACCGACAGGTCTTGACTTAACCTGTCGGTTTCCGATTTCAGTGTTCCGAGCGATTCTTGAGATTCAGCCAGCGTTTTATCTTTTTCTACGATCGCTGCACGCAGGGTCGTAATCTCATTCTCGAGTTCAGCTATCTTTTGGTTCTGTTTCGCCACCTGGTCATTCAACTTTGCAATGAAGGTGTTTTTACGGGTATCATCGCTTTCCATTTCCTCTAGGCGTGCTGTCAGGGTATTGTGCTCTTCTTCCAACCGGTTGCGTAGGCGTACAACACCGGCCATGTTTTCCTCAAGAGAGGCCGACTTCTTATTAAGTCGTACGATTTCATCACTTGCATGCTGCAATTGTTTCCTGGCTGCATCCAGTTCGGCTTGTTTTTTCTGCAAAAGATCCACTTCAGCACTGAGGCGGTCTTTTTGTTTTTGCAATGATTCATTCAGCGAAACGTTACGCTGATCGAGTTGGTTGACCTGTTCGCGGCTCTCTCGCCATTGTTGTCGCGCATCATTGCGTTGCCGAAGGAAAATTGTACTGAAAACAATTGAGGTCAGAAGTAATACTACAATAACTACAATCCATTTTTTAATGTCCATTTTGTGCTCCTTAATTCCAGGTTAACTGGCTACGGATATCACTTTCTTCCCATGCTGTTGTTATACCTTCTAATTTGTTGTTGCAGCCTTTACTATGCCAGCTAGTGCCTTCTCTATTTTTGAAATCAATTCCTCGCAATTGGAAATATTATGCCTTTTTCTTTCAGGACTCTTTCTAGTCTGTCTCCCGTTTCTTTCACTCCGAAAGAACTTTTAACGTCAACCATACCCTCGGTTGCATATGCTGAAACTGTCACTATCAGTACTACCAGTATAGCAAGTATTAATGTTTTCATTTTATTCTCCCGATTTATTGCGGTATAATCACTGATTAACAGTTATTTTTGACTCGATAACCTCAATAATTATCTATTATCGAGGAAAATAATATGATTTGTTACGCTGAAAAAATAATTGTATGTTTATATAAATACAAAAGCGGTGACATCTGTCAAGGAAGAAGCTAAAAAGGCTGTTTGACTTTTTAGGTATTACGCAATCCGGCCCGTTCTATCCAAAATTCTTGTGAAGCACAGCCTTTTTATTGAAGGAGAGTGGGCTGAAAAATTTAACCGTCAAACCAACTGCCTGCTCCAAAAAACAATCGAACTGGTTCAAGCGGCGCAAAAGCGCAATGAAATCAGAAAGGATATAAATCCCGGAATATTAGCTACGGCTATATTTTCACACTATTTACTTATATTGATTGTTTGCGTTAAGGAACCGGGCCTTGATGTTAGGTCTGCCCTCGTACAGTTAAAAGCAATAATGGCGCAAACCATTAGAGGCGCTCTTTAAGGAAGTGTCCAAAAGCTATATGGATACTTGCTCCAAAGGCTTGCCCTCGGAACTATGGCCTGGGTTAATATTCACAAGGAATGTATCAGTCTTGCCATGGAGCAGGTCCTGCATACAGAAAAAGGTACAGGGGGTTTCGACATGGAATTAGAAAATCTGGTCGACTTATCCGTATGGATCGATTATTTCAACGGCATTCCCTCGTGGCAGATAGACATGCTCGAAAATTATCTTTCAAACGTCCCCATTATCGTTGGGGATCTGATTCTCATTGAGGTTCTTCAGGGTTTTAGATCAAACAAAGATTTCGAAACAGCCAAAATATTCCTTAAATACCTTTGGCGTCGGGCCCTGACGGTCTTATCAGTCTAAAAACTTATTTGACCCCATCCCACATCCCGTGCGTATATGGAAATTAAGGGTCTCAAGCTTTTCGTTCGGGACGCAAAAGGAGCTGGCCGGCTTCGCCAAAACAACGGCGGCGAATGAGGTAGATTACGAGGAAAGTCCCCAAGGCGGTGGCGCCCACGATCATGACCATGACGACGATCTGGTAGCGGATAGCCACCAGGGGATCGCTGCCAGCTAATATTTGACCGGTCATCATGCCTGGAATGAAGACCAGTCCCACGGCCATCATGGAGTTGATGGAAGGGATCATTCCGGCCCTTATGGCAGTTTGGACCATATCGTGGCTGGCTTCGCGAAAGTCCGCACCCAGACAGAGCATGGTTTCAATCTCATTGCGCCTTTTTCTTAACTCGCCCAGAAGCCTTTCCAATGATACCGCGATGGCATTCATGGCATTGCCGATTACCATGCCGCTCAAGGGGATAAAATACTGGGGCTGCCACCAGGGTTTGGCGCCGACAATTACTGCGGTTACCAGATAAGAAACCAGAAAATAGCTCAGCAACATGGAAAAGAAAATGGGTACGAAAAAGGCGATTTGCTTTTCCTTGATGCGCCCGCGGATTGTCCAGGCCGCAAAAAGGGTCATACAGAAAAATAAAACCATTACCCACCAGGCGCTTTCAAGCGTAAAGATAATCTTGAGCAGATAACCCAGGGCAAACAACTGCACAAACGTACGCACGGTACCGATCAGCAAATCTTTTTCCAGCCGCAGTGCATGCAAAAGGGATAGGATGCCGGCGCTCAATATAAATACGAGACCGAAGATTAATTGCCAATTACTTATTTGGATTACTTGGCTGGTCATTTTGCTTTCCTATCAAAATGATTCAAGGATTCCAGGGTTCAAGTGAAATACTATTAACCAGGGCCTTTTTGGTTTTAGACTATTAGGACGTTTAACGTTTGATCGCCTAATAGCCTATCAGTCTTCAGCCTAACAGCCTATTTACTCAAATGTTTGCTTAATTTTCCCATTTACCAAGTTAAGTGTTTGACAATTTGCTGCAAGTGTACACATTTCGCGATGGCTAACCATTACAACAGCGACCTTCGATTTTTCGCATAATACTTGTACCTGGTTTTCTAGAATATCTGCGCTTTCCTGGTCCAGGGCGCTGGTGGGTTCATCCAGGAGCAGTACTTCCGGTGACAACAGCAGACCGCGGATAAAGCAGAGGCGCTGGAGCTGGCCGACTGAGAGGGTCTGGACATGGTCTCTCAGACGGATATCCGTGAGTTGAAATTCCGTCAACCTATCTTTAACCTGCTGATCCTCGGGGGTTGTCAAATCCTGATTGGCCTTGAATGTAAAGGGCTGCATCAGAAACTCTTTCACAGTACTGTCGGTGGCAACCGGCGTCTGCGGGAGATACAAGATAGCCCGGCGCAAGTGCGGCGGGTAGTATTCAGAAAGTAACTTGCTCTTAAACAGAATGTGTCCCTTGTTGGATTCCTCAAGACGTATCAGAAGCCGCAATAAGCTTGATTTTCCAGATCCGGACGGTCCCCTGAGGTGATAAAATCGTCCTGCCTCAATATCCAATGAGACCTGATCTAAAATCGATTTGCCGCCGGAGTATGCAAAGCTGACGGTTTGAAATTGAATGACGGGATTTCTTGGGTTTGTCACTAAATTGTCCATAAACCTATCAGATTTCTGGAGGATCAAACAAAATTTACTATCCTTCGGAAAAGTTATAGAAAATATGTTTTAAGTAAATTGGCCGATATGTTTTCTTGCAGATACACGAAGTGTCCGAAGTTTTCCTTTTCTTGCCATCTCATAAGAAAAAGGAAAAAATCTCTGTGTCTCTGAGAGCTCTGCGAGAGATATTATAGACCGTTGACTATCCGCGTCGCAACTCACCCCTAAATAGCGAAAATGCGATTCCAACAACACACATGGCCGCAAAAATACCGAAGGCCATTTTGGCACATCTGAGAAACTGATCATAATTTTCAGGGGCGATCTCTACATGGCCGATCACTACCGTGAATATGACCATGACAATAGCCATGCTGGCCATTTGGCCGAGCAGCCGCATGGTTGCCACAGTTCCGGATGCGATTCCCAAATAGCGCTTTTCAACAGCTCCCATAATAGCATTCATGTTGGGCGATGAAAACATGGCAAAACCAAATCCCATTATGAGCAGTGTCGCGGCAACATAAACCAAGCTAGTGTCATTATTTATCCAGATGAAAAGAAAAAGTCCAAAGGCTGTCAAAGCCATGCCAAAGGAAGCGATTTTGCGGGGTTCGATACGATCCGATAGCTTACCGGCCATGGGCGAAAACAGAGCCATCATCACGGGTTGGGCTATGATGATCGTACCGGCGGCTTGGGGTGAAAGGCCTTTGATGTATTGCAGGTAAAGGCTTATGAGGAATGTGATGGCAAATGTGGCCGCGTAATTAATCATAGCTGCCAGACTGGAGAAGGTAAAGAGCTTGTTCTGGGTAAAGAGTCTGACTTCGACCACGGGATAGCGTACCCGCAGTTCCTGCCATACAAAAGCCACCATACAAAGGACGCCGGCGCCCATCAGATAGGTTGCCGACATCCTGGGTAGCAGGGAGGATCCGTAGACAATGGCCAGGATGGCGATACCATATAGGATGCTGCCAATAATGTCCAAGGGTTCACCTTTGGCATCAGCCCATTCGCCTTTAAGATTTTTTAGGGTGACCCATATAGACAACAGACCGAGTGGAACGACAATGAGAAACAGGCTACGCCAGCCGATATTCTGGGTCATGATGCCGCCCACAAAGGGTCCCATGGAAAGACCGATATAGACGGCCGAAACATAAACGCCAATGGCCCGGCCGCGTTTTTTGGGTGGAAAGATAGAGGTGATTATAGCCATACCGGTTGTGAGAAACATGGCCGAACCAACGCCTTGAAAAACACGGAAAAAAATCAGCATCTGCACAGAGTTTGAAAATGCGGCCACAAAGGAGGCCAAGGTATAAAGGACCAGGCCCAATGTAAAAATCTTTTTACGGCCATGGATATCGGCAATGCGACCCGCTGGAACCAGGGTAACGGCCACCGCTAGAAGTAGGGCAGTGGCGATCCAACTTAACTGGACGGCATCGGCATTAAACTCCCTTTGGATCGCCGGCAAAGCCACATTGACAGAAGAAATCACAAATGGCCCGGTAAAGGAGGTAATGGTTGCCACCAAAAGAGCTGACTTTTCCTGGGGGGTGTAGTCGTTCACAGTTGACTCCTATTCATTTTTCCTCAATATTATCATTTAGCACACGGAATTCAGTTGAACAATCGACAAATATGGTTGGCTGGTCTATATTTAAGGAAATATGAATAAACCAACTGATGAAGACCTCAAGGATTTAGTCTGTCCGGACTGCCGGGCAGCATTGATACGTAGACGCACGCGCAACCCAGATGCCTGTGAAATGTTGTGTGGTGGCTGCGGTCAAATGTTTGATGTATGTGATCTCGAAACCGTAGATAAGTTGAAGCAGTCATGAACGCCGGCAAGAAACTGCAACGCTGGATAGGTATTGGTGCGATCGTATTTGTGATCATATACATTGGGGCCGTGGTTTTGACGGTTCAATCCCGAATGGGGGATCATGAACGACCGACTGTTATCGAATCCGCCAAAGTGAGAGAGCAGGAGCGGCACCTGATGCTGCCGGAACTGCTATTGCCCATGGCC
Organism: uncultured Desulfobacterales bacterium; assembly: GCA_964633115.1. Lineage (GTDB taxonomy): Bacteria > Desulfobacterota > Desulfobacteria > Desulfobacterales > B30-G6 > B30-G6. The sequence continues at coordinate 18,210 of CAZWEO010000039.1, read as the reverse complement.
ATTTTGCTGGCCTTGGCCGGCAGCTATCTAGTAGTCCGCCGCCGCAATCAAAAAGCCTATGAGCGTCTTGATGATGACTTAGAAGATTCTATTGAAGAAGATACTGATGCCGAATCCTGATGGCTATATTTATTTGCACACGATTGGTTGACATTCGTGCTTTGAATTTAAAACGGAGTGAGAGCTATGTTTCCCGACTTTAGCATGTCTAAAAAGTATAAGGCCCAGTACCCTGGGGTGGGATTCGGTCTGACCCTGATCAGCGGATGCCAACCGGATCGAGAAGCTCCTTCTGATGCAAAGCTGTTTAAACGAAAACTTCTTCGCAAAATGCGCAAGCGTGAAACCTTGGCCCAGATCACCGAGCGCATCAATACCTACGCGATTTTTTTCAAACAATTCGGATACGACTGTCCCTTGGTGGGGCATCTTAAACGGACGGTGAATAGCGGCTTCCCGCAGTACTCACTAGCGGTGGATGCCCATTTTATGGCGGAAATGTGTGCTGGCATCCTGGTGGCGGTGACAGACTTTGAACGCTTTGAAGGTAAGCAAACCTTGGATGTGGCTATAGAGGGAGAAACATGTGCCGGTATGGGCGGGCGTGAATTTACCCTCAAAGAAAATGAGATCGTATTACGCGATGAAGCCGACATCGTGTGTGTTTTGGCCCAGGGAGCAGATGATAAAACCCGGGTGAATGAGCAGACAACCAATGTCTTGTTTTATGCATACGCAGTGCCCGGTATTGACAGTTCTCATTTAGAAGATGGTTTACAGGTTGCTGCCGAGACCATGGTGGCGTTTGGGCGGGGTCATTTAGAAGGAATTGAAATATTCAGTTAAGATGAAAATCAAAGATCCATTCTCGCCCGCTGACGCTCGAGCACTCAGAGTCTCAGAGATATAGCTAATGTTTAATCATCGCAAAGGTGCAAAGATTTCAGAGATACATTTAGTTTATTGATTTTCTATTGTGGTTCGACTTCGTTTGCACTCAGTCGTTTCATGAAAATCAAAAACACCTAATCCTTCGGAAAATAGCAGACTGATAAAGTTACCCTTTTTACAATTCTGTATATATTATCAACCTATATTTTGCCCGAAGGGCATGTGATTTTATCTTGATCGGCCTATGTTCCGCGGTAGCCCTAAACTTGCCAAAGGGGCGAAGGCGTGACTCGGCGATCAAGATATAATTATTAGGGTCATTTGAGCGTATGCGGTGGGAAACGAACTGTGTGTGCTCGGCGAGCTCTGTGAGAGAAAAAATAAGGTTTAAACTTTTTTCAGAGTGCTTCTCGGTTTTTGAAAAAATCGAGAACAAAGTTGATGTGACGTTGCATGCATTGGCGGGCGGCCTCGGGGTCGCGGGATTCGATAGCCTTGTAAATTTCGGTATGCTGTCGAATGATGAGGTCAATGTTGTCAGGGTGTTCATAAAGCGCAGCCAAATTCTCCTTGATCCCAACGAACAGAATATCAAAGAGCTCCTTCATAATATAAACCTGCAAAGGGTTTTTACTGGCATAGGCAATGGCCATATGAAAGGAGACATCAGCCTCGGTGCCCAGGCGGCCTGATTCCACCTCGACGGTCATATCCTGGATGCTTTTTTCAAGAAAATGAATGTCGTTTTCATTCGCGCGGCTGGCGGCTAGATATGCAGCAGTACACTCCATGCCCATGCGGACTTCCAACAGATCTTCCAGGGAGGCGTCCTGGGTTTCCATGGCAACGGCCAAAGGATTCTTTTTCAAAGAATCCGGAGATCGCACAAAGGTCCCTTGGCCTTGGCGCTGTTCCAGGAGCCCCATGACAACCAGTTTGCTGATGGCGTCTCTGACACTGGTTCGGCTTACCTTGAACGCCTCGGACAGCTCCCGCTCAGGCATGATCTGCTCGCCAGGCTTCATTTCTCCCCGGAAGATGAGTTCGCGCAATTGCTCGAATACCTGATCAGAGATTCTTTTAGGTTTGATTGGCTTGAGGGTAGCAGGCATGGTTTTCTCCTCGAAATTCAATTGGTATGACCAATTTAGTGCCGATAATTTTTATTCCGAATGCAATCGATTAATTTCAATTTATTTTAAACTATCAAATAGTTAATTATATTACAAGACCTTTTGCCAGCTTTTTTATTTGACAAATTCGGAGACGATGAAATACTAATGGTATTACCAATAAAAAAAATGATACAACAATTTTTTTCATATGTATATATTTGTTAGCCCGACAACAAAAGGGCGAGGAAACCATTTAGAACTGAGCGACAAAGTCGCATAACAATAAAATCGTCCTGACGATTTTATTTATGGTGCCTTCATGACCCCAGAGCAGCTTATCAGCCAAATGAGAGTAAAAGCCGAGGCGGTCCAAGCCGTCGTCGCAGAAACAGCCAGCCTGAAAAACACATTCAACTATGCGATTGAATTGACCCAAGAGCAGGGGGGCAGCAATCTGGCGGGCGTCGGATTTGCTCCCGATCAAATGGATATTTTAGACGCCCTGTGCAACGATGTTGGATTGACCCTGCTAAAACCGCCATTGCGTGATCATGGCGACACGATTCATACCGCCGTGACCCCGGTGTCTTGGGGTCTGGCCGAAACTGGGACGCTGGTATTACAGTCGGCCGATGAGGATGTCCGCTTGGCAACCATGTTGGCCAATACCCATGTTGCCTGCTTGCGGGCCTCGCAAATAAAACCGGGCACAGAGAGCATCCAAGCTGAGTTGGATCAAATCCTGAAAACAGAGCCGGCTACGTATGTGGCTTTCATTACCGGTCCCAGTCGGACAGCTGACATCGAACGGGTGTTGGCCATCGGGGTGCATGGTCCCCAGGAACTGCATATTCTAATTAGGAAAGATCGATGATCAAAACAGCACAGGACATCAAATCATATAAAAAGCAGCTCAAGGAAGCACTGCAGGATCAATTTTTACGCAAGGCTCTGGGCAATTTTAACAAAACCTATCGGGAGAATCGCGCCGGCGTTTATGCCGAGACAGACTTTGATGCCATCAAGCAGGAAATTGCGGCCGACAAAGATACGGCCATGCCCCGTTTGCAGGCTTTGATGGCGGAATTTAGGGAACATGCTGAGGCAGCCGGTACCCATGTCCATGTGGCCAAGGATGCCCTGGAGGCCAATCAAATCATTTCCCAGATTGCCCAAGACAACGCCGTCAAACATATTATCAAATCCAAATCCATGACAGCCGAAGAGACCTATTTGAATGATCACCTGGAAAAAGAAGGATTCAAAGTGACCGAAACCGATCTGGGTGAATGGATCATCCAACTGCGGCATGAAGGTCCCTCACACATGGTCATGCCGGCCATTCACTTGTCCCGCTACCAGGTGGGCGAACTATTTAACGATGTCACCAGCCAAAACCTGGATCCCGAAGACATTGATAAGCTGGTGAAGGTGGCGCGTAAGGAACTGCGACCCGCTTTTCTAGAAGCGGACATGGGAATCAGTGGCGCTAATTTTGCCATCGCCGATTCCGGCACCCTCGGTCTGGTGACCAATGAAGGCAATATGCGTCTGGTTACCACCCTGCCACGTGTTCATGTGGCTTTGGTGGGGTTTGACAAACTCCTGCCTAACTTGGGGTCTGCCTTAAAAATCCTCAAGCTCCTGCCCCGCAATGCCACGGGTCAGGCGCTCACCTCCTATGTGACCTGGATCAAAGGGACCAATCAATGCCGCAGTGCGCCGGATCACAAAAAAGTGATGCATGTGATTTTTCTGGATAACGGCCGTCTCGAACTGGCTAAGGATCCGATCTTTTCAGAAGCCCTGCGCTGCATCCGCTGTGGCGCCTGTGCCAATGTATGCCCCATTTATAGCAAGGTGGGAGGCCATAAATATGGACATGTTTACATCGGTGCCATCGGCTTGATTCTGACGCTTTTTTATCATGGCCGCGAGAATGACCGCGCCATTGTCAAAAACTGCCTCAACTGCCAGGCTTGCAAGGCGGTATGCGCCGCAGATATCGACCTGCCGTATCTAATCAAAAAAACGCTGCGTATGGTACTGGATGCAGATGGCAGCAAGTCAATAAAAAACTTCCTGCTATCAAAGGTAATGCCCAACCGCAGGTTATTTCACTTTTTGCTCAGGCAGGCTTATCTGGCCCAGAAACCCCTGGCCAAGAAAGGCCCTTTGATTCGCCATTTACCACATTTTTTTGACAAACAGCATGGCTTCCGCAGCCTGCCGGTGATCGCGGCCAAGCCTTTTCGGGATCGCTGGCAGCATCTGGATGTGGAAGTAGAGGCTCTCGCGCATACGGTCTCATTTTTCGCCGGCTGTGCCGTGGATTTCATTTATCCCGAGCAGGCCGAGGCCATGATCAAGTTGATCAAAGACCGTTCTGTGAAAGTCATTTTCCCAGAGGAACAAAGCTGTTGCGGATTACCGGCCTTAATGGCGGCAGAGGAGGAAACCGCCGGGTCACTTGCCCGCCAGAACTACAAGGCTTTTGAGAGTTCCCGTAGTGACATTATTTTGACCCTGTGTGCCTCATGTGCCTCACATCTGAAACACTACTATCCCAAAATAGCCCGGCAAGTGGGTGTTCCCGAAAAGGATATGGCAGCCTTTGTGGATAAGGTCATGGATTTCAGCTCGTTTATGATCAACGTGTTGGGGGTATCGCCAGATGCATTCAAAACCAGTGACAAAAAGGTTGCCTATCATTCACCCTGCCACCTCTGTCGCGGTATGGGTGTAACCGAAGAGCCCCGTAAGCTCATCGAAACCGCCGGGTTGAATTATGTGCCCTGTGCGGATGAGGATGTATGCTGTGGATTTGGCGGATCCTACTCGGTGGATTTTCCTGAAATTTCCGCTGAGATTTTAAAACAGAAATTGGCTGGGGTTTCAGAATCGGGGGCGGATGTTTTGGTAAGCGATTGTCCTGGCTGTGTTTTGCAGCTAAGAGGTGGCATGGACAAACAAGGGCATGGGATTGAGGTTAAGCATATTAGTGAAGTTGTGGCCGATCAATTAAAAAAAGAAGATCCTAAATAACACGTTGGGTTAGATGGAACGATAATTTCTTCTTATTTTCAGAATAAGATCGTAAATTTTCAAATCACAATATCCAAATTACAAATAAATCCCAATTTTCAAATCTCAATCTATTCGCACAACCAAGTTTGGGATTTGAATATTTAGGGTTTGGATATTATTTGAGTTTTGTTTATTGAGTTTTGTTTATTGAGGTTTGTGATTTAAACTTACTTATTGATAAAATCGTTGTAGGTATCATCTGTGATGGTTTTACATTAATAAAGTCTTAAAATGAGGTATGAACTGAGTATGGAAACGTTTACAAGCCAACAAATCCAAGCGCTCCAGGAAATGGTTGATGAGGATCGTTTTTCAACCGGGGCATCCCACCGTGAGCTGCACCGCCGGGATATTTCACCGCATGAAGGCAAAATGCCAGCCGGTATTATTTGGCCCCTGACCACACAGGAGGTCTCCCAAATTTTAACCTGGTGCTATGCCAACGATGTTCCGGTGACACCTTGGGGTGCCGGCACCAGCACGGAAGGCAATCCCGTACCCGCGCAGGGTGGTTTGGTGGTGGATCTTACTCGTATGGATCGCATCCTGGACATTCGTCCGCAGGACCTTCAGGCCGATGTACAGCCAGGTGTGCTACGCAAGGAATTGAACCGCCAAACCGGTCAGGTTGGTCTATTTTTCCCACCAGATCCGGGAGCCGATGCCAGTATCGGGGGCATGATTGCCAATAATGCCTCGGGTGTTCAAACCGTGGCAACTATGATTGGATCCGGATTAGAGGCGGCAGCTCTGGAATTATTAACACCCGGATTGATTGAGCTGATGAATCGGGAAAAGGAGCTGAACCTTCCCGAGGTACCATCGCTTTTCTGTGAATTTCATGGTATTAGCCAGGCGGCCCTCCAGGAAACCGCAGATATGGCGCGGGATTTGTGCCAAGACTGCGCTGCCACCGCATTTCACTATGGGGTAACCGAAGCAGAACGCAAGGATCTATGGCGAGCCCGGCACGAAGCATGGGAAACTATTCACCGAGCTCATCCGGGTATGGAAACCATCATCGTGGATGCAGCCGTGCCCATCTCTGGCTACCCGGAGATGATCTTGTTTTCTCAAGACCTCGTGGACGCACATCAGGTACCGGGGTATGTATTCGGGCATGCCGGCGACGGTAATCTACATGTGGTTTTGGCCGGGGATCCGGAGGACACGCAGGTTTGGTCGATTCTGGAAAGTATCAATCAAAAAATTGTCCGGCAGGCAGTCGAGCTGGGTGGAACCTGTACGGGCGAGCATGGTGTCGGTATTGGCAAGCGTCAATTTATGACCTTGGAGCATGGTGCAGGATATGATCTCATGCTGGCCATCAAGACCTTGGTGGATCCGAAGGGGTTGATGAACCCGGGGAAGATATTCCTATAAACTTGGCGTTACTGAGTTAACAGATTCCATTAAAGTCAGGGTAACTCTGTTTGATCTGAAAAGTTAGGTGGTACTGGAGGAAATTTTATGCTTAAACGCGGAAAATCCTATCAAGAAATCTATGATAAATTTCATTGGGAAGTTCCAGAGTTTTACAACATCGGCATAGACATCTGCGACAAGCATGCCCGCGACACCAACCGTCTGGCTTTGATTCATGAGAAGGAAGACGGCGTCGTCAACACCTATACGTTTTCTGAAATAAAGGCTTTGTCCAATCGATTGGCCAATGCCTTATTGGCCCATGATATGGCCGTTGGCGATCGTTTGGGAATATTATTACCCCAAAGTCCGGAGACAGCCATTGCCCACGTGGCGGCGTATAAGATCGGAGCCATTGCCATTCCACTATTTACGTTGTTCGGTACCGATGCCCTGGCATATCGATTGAGTGACAGTAAAGCCAAGTGCCTGGTAACCGATGGCGCCAATCTGCAGAAAATCTTGGCAATCAAGGAACAGCTTCCGGCACTCAAACATATATTTGTGGTGGGTGCCAGCGCTCAACCCGGTATCATTGATTTCTGGGAGGCTGTTCAGAAGGGTGCGCGCGAGCTCACACCTGTGCAAACGCGAGCCGATGACCCGGCCCTCATCATTTACACATCCGGTACCACCGGGCCTCCCAAAGGGGCACTACATGCGCATCGAACTCTTCTGGGGCATTTGCCGGGTGTTGAATTCCCGCATAATTTTTTCCCCCAAAAAAATGATCTTTTCTGGACACCAGCAGATTGGGCGTGGATCGGCGGCTTGATCGATGTGCTTTTTCCAAGTTGGCACCACGGAATCCCGGTTGTGGCATTCCGGGCCAAGAAATTTGATCCGGAGTTTGCTTTTCACCTCATGGCCAAACACCATATCCGCAACGCCTTCATTCCTCCCACGGCCTTGAAGCTCATGCGCCAAGTCAAGGATCCGGCCAAGCGTCATGATTTTGCTTTGAGAAGTATAGGCAGCGGCGGCGAAACTCTGGGTGAGGAGCTGCTTGACTGGGGCCGCCATACCTTGGGGATTGAGATCAATGAGTTTTACGGCCAAACAGAGGCGAATCTGGTGGTGGGCAATTGTGCGGATTTGATGCCGATTCAACCCGGTTCTATGGGGCGGGCTATTCCCGGCCATGGGGTTGAGATAATTGATGACAATGGGCAGTTATTGCCAACCGGCGAAACTGGTAATATCGCCATCAAGCGCGGCGATCCGGTTATGTTTCTGGAATACTGGCGTAAGCCAGCGGCCACCCAGGGAAAATATATTGGTGATTGGTGCTTGACCGGTGATAAGGGTAAAAAGGATAGTGATGGTTATCTTTGGTTTGTGGGACGCGAAGATGATTTGATCACCAGCGCAGGATATCGGATCGGCCCGGGGGAGATTGAAGATTGCCTGATTAAACATCCGGCCGTTGCCATGGCCGCCGTTGTAGGGGTGCCCGATGAGGTGCGCACCGAAATCGTCAAGGCTTTCATTGTGTTGAATCCGGACATTGTTCCAGAGGCACAACTTGAAACCGAGATCAAAGAGTTCGTGCGCACACGCCTGGCGGCGCACGAGTATCCACGGCAGATCGAATTTGTGGAAGCACTGCCCATGACGGCGACAGGGAAGATCATACGGAAGGACCTGAGATTAAAAAAATAAACATCGAACATCGAACGTCCAACATCGAACATTGAATGAGTAATAGGAGTCAGGAGACAGGAGGCAGAATTCAGTGACAGGAGACAGGGGACCACATTCTTGCATCACAGTCTCCCAGCTTCACATGTCGTCCCCATGAAAATGGGGATCCGTGCGCCTGGAAGCAGGTGCAATCTGGGAGGTGCAAGTCCTCCTCCGGGAGATGCCCGCTCCCGGTAGCCAAAGGTAACTGCGTCACCGCGAGGTGGGGTGGAGAGCAACCCGAGGCGAACATGCAGTCCGTAGCAGGTTTGCGAACACGATTCGGCCGCACGCAGCGACGAGCTTGCGGATCCAAAGTGAAGTTCAGACCGGGATCGAAGGCTTACCCCAGGTTGGTCAAAACCCCGTAGACGACTGCGGGTCGCACGGAAGCCGCAGGATCTCGGAAGCCCATCACGCTGGGCGGGCAGCGGAAAAGCGATGATGGGGCGCGTCAGGTGTTTGGTGACGGAATGCATGGAAGGTCGCGCTGTGTGAACCAGGGAGACCTGTCCGTTGAAAGGTCGGCGTTCATTCTGCCTGATAAGCAGACGAAGAACCGGGCGGACAGGAGTCAGAGCGTCCATAGTAGCGAAGAAGCGGGGTAATGCCCGTGGAGCCAAGGGACGCAGGAAGGTGGATGTGTAATGTACATAAAGTGCGAACAACAACCCGCGCCAGTGTCGGCAACGACTAAACAAGCAGGAGAAGCCCAACGCCAACAATGGGATTGGGTGGAACGTACGGTATGGACAGACCGCATGCTGGAGCCAATACTTTCGGGACCTTGGGTATTTTAGCCTTTACGATGCCCATCGTGCCCTGCTTCAGTCCTCATGAGGATAACCACCGACCGGAGAGCCGGATGCGGGAGATCCGCATGTCCGGTTCGGAGGGGGGAGAGCCTGGGTAACCAGGTTTTCCCACCCCTATAGGGTTAGCATCGAGCTAATAGCCTTATCTGGATTCCCATTTCCATGGGAATGACGAAAGAGGCGCAAGCTGGGTGGTTGTAAGATATAAAACATCCCTATTGTTCTTTAGGATTGGAGACACAGGAACATCCATCGGATGACAGCCTTAGGGGAGTTTCCATAGGGGGAAAACTCGTTAAAGGTGACAATTTATAATCAGGACTTGACCAAGATAGTGTAGGAAAAAATGACAAATCGACCATTTGAGGATATGTTCAAGCAATTTACGGCGCAGGCCTCCAAACAATATACCGATTTCTATGAAGAGTTCATGGGTAAGTATTTGCGTATGCCGCCCCTGGGGATCGGTCGCGAAACCATGGGCGAGTCTATGGCTGCCGGTGAAGCCTACCACAAACTCGCCATGGCCGTGGGTGAATTTATTCAGCATTTCAGTGGCCCCTTGACAGATACGTTGGCATCTTTTCAGGAGGTTATGGATCAGGAATCAGACCAAATAGACAGTGCCGATAAACTTTATAAAATTTTCATGAAAAAACTGGATCAAAAATATGAAGCTTATCTACGCTCCAATGCAGGGGTGCAAGAGGTGTCGGAGTTGATCGACCAATATCTTGAATTTAAGCAGCGGGTAGACAACGCCATGGTGCCGTGGATGGATTTTTACAATATACCAAACAAAAAGGATATGCAGGAGGTCTACCGCAAACTGCACCAAATGAGAAGAAAAAATCGTGAACTTGAAAAGATCGTTCAAGAACAGCATACGGCCTTGCAAAGTCTCACCGAACGGATCACAGCCCTTGAGTCACCGGCATCGAAAACTAAAACGGTTCGAAAGAAAGCTGCAACAACAGCACGAGCCAAAACTTCCAAACGGAAGCCTGTTGCCAGAAAAAAGACGACATCGAAAAGGAAAACTACAACTTTGCGTGCTAAGCAATAAGCTATCAGCTGTAAGCGCCCTCATTGTTCTTTAGGCTTGGAGACACCGGAACATATCCATCGGATGGCTGCATAAAGGGTGGTTCCAGTGGGGGTAAAACTCATTAAAAAGTGACAACTTTTAATCAGGACCCGACCCAGCCTAAACACCTAAACTGCTAATAATATGAATTTTGATAAAATCATAAAGGAAATTGAAAAGGATCTGGCCGAGTTTCCAGACAAGGCCCGTAAAGGAGTCGATCTGCTGTCTAGCGGCATAGACTATGCCGTAGCCACAACGCCCGCTGACATCGTATACACAGAGGATAACTTACGGCTGCTACATTATAAACCGATTCAAGACACGCAGCGCCTGCATCAGCCGTCTGTGCTGATCGTGTATGCACTTATTAATCGTTACATCATGCTGGATCTACAACCTGGACGAAGTTTTGTGCAAAACCTGTTGAATCAAGGTTTAGACGTGTACCTGCTGGACTGGGGTCGCCCCACGGCATCGGACATGTATCTGGACCTGGGCGACCATCTGAACGGATATCTGGACAATGTTGTCGAGTGGATTCGATCGGAGACACAATCCGATCAAATCAATTTAATGGGCATCTGCATGGGCGGCACCTTCAGCGTTATCTATACGGCCTTGCACCCTGAAAAGATCAGGAACTTGATCACCCTGGCCACGCCGGTGGAGTTTGACGTGGATGATGCTACTTTGTTTTTGTGGGCTAAGCAACTGGATGTGGATAAAATAGAGGCAACCTTGGGAAAGCTACCCGGAGATCTGGCCAACATTCTGTATTTGCTGATCGTTCCGGTGGATACCATCAGCAAATATGTAAATTTCCTAAATGGCATGGATGATCGGAAGTTCGTGAGCACCTTTCTTAGAATGGAGAAATGGATATTTGACAGCCCGGATATGACTGGGGCTGTTTTTCGGCAATTCATCGGGGAGGTCGTTCAGAAAAATCTATTGATAACCAATCAATTAGAGCTAGAGGGACAGCGGGTCGATTTGCGGAACATTCGCTGCCCGCTTTTAAATGTATATGGTAAGCATGATTACTTGGCGCCGCCGGTTACATCCAAACCCTTGGCCCAGGCTGTGGGCTCGAAGGATACCACCACCAAGGGTGTGGAAAGCGGACACGTGGGCATTTTTGTGGGGAGTATGTCGTATAAGACGATTTGTCCGGATATAGTCGAATGGATAAAAGCCCATTAATTTTACGAAACCGTCTGTATAGGAACTTCTATAGTTCAATCAGTTTGGAATTTTATTCATATTAGGGGGACAAAGTCGTGGTTAATATTAACGCGATGATGAGTATATTTTTGAAAGGGTGCAACTCATGAATGAACCAAAAATGATTCGGGCAAAGGGGGACGGTGTAGAGATTCAGCTGGCTGAGTGGGCCGGTGCAGGCACGCCGATTTTATGCGTGCATGGATTGACTGCCAATAGTCGCTGTTGGGATGTGGTTGTCCGGCCGCTCATCGGCCGCCACCGGGTACTGGCCGTAGATCTTCGTGGCCGGGGATTGTCCGATAAACCCGCTAGCGGATACTCAGAGGAACATCATTTAAGGGATATCAAATCTGTTATCGATGATCTGCAGCTGGGTCGAGTCGTTTTGCTGGGCCACTCCCTGGGTGGCTATATTTCCTTGGGGTTGGCTGCTCGACATCCCGAGTTGATTGCCGGCCTGATCCTTATGGATGCGGGGGGGGATTTGTCTCAGGAATACTGGGACAGCGTGGCCGCGGCCATCAAGCCGTCCATTGACCGGCTGGAAATGGCATTTCCAGCCAAGGAAGCTCTTTATAGCCTGATGAAACAGGTACCCTTTTTGCAACCCTGGTCCGATGAAATCGAAGCTTATTTTGAATATGACCTGGTTGAAACCGTAGATGGATTCCGTTCCCGAATTCAGCCGGAGAATATCCGTGAGGAAATATCAAACAAGAGAGAGGCCAGCGTCAGTCAATATTATTCAAGCGTAAAATGCCCAGTTTTAATCCTGCGTGCTAGCGATGGTATTTTGCAGCCGGATGATATACTACTACCGAAAGATGTTGTGGACAACATGTTGGCAGCCATGTCCACGGCACGGGTTGCTGATATAGCTGGTTCCAACCATTATTCAATTCTATTTCAGCCAAATGCCGTCAGGGACACGGAACTAAATTCATTTTTAGATGGTCTATGATGACCATCTGCGTTTTGGATGCGCACTATCCCAGTGGAAATAAATTCCGTCAAAGTATTAACATGGGAAAAAAATGATATAATATAGCGGCCATCAAAAGGAGGAAAACTGCTATAACCCATTGAAAAAAATAAAGTTAATTGCTTTTTCGCCTGTCTGGCATAATTCATGCTAATTGTAGTGGAGATGCGATCAGAACCTGGGATATCCAACTGAAAGGATATCATTCTGAAATTGATTATGAACTTGGAAAGGAGGCATGGTTATGCCTGAATCGGTTCTTGCAAGACTGCCCTATACCCTACACAATTTGGAAGCCGCAAAACTATCTTATGAAACCAGCGAAAACCTGATTGATTCTGGAATTCAAACACTTTCGCTGGGATGCAACCTGCTTGATACCATCCACACCCAAACAACGGCGTCGGTGAATCGATATTTTTCAGCGATGGGTTGTGGCTCCGGTAATCTGTTCTTTGGTTTAGCTGGTGTTCAGCAGCAAGCCCTTGAACGCTATTTTGGCGTTTTTAAGGATCTGTTTTTTGACAACCTGGAGCAATTTAAACACGAGCGACAAGCTGAGCTGGATTTTATCAAATTATTCAGTGAACAAAACTGCGATCAGGATTGGAGCGTAGCCTATGATGATACGCATGTCATTATGGATTTGCCCAGCCTACGCGTCATCGACATCTCACAACCAGTAAATCACCGCATCGATAACTACACGATTGTTTTTGCACCGCGGGCTGGACACCACTCCAACATCGCCGAACGGGTGGCCCTTTATCTACGCGATCAGGGGCTAAGCCGCATGGTTGTGGTGGAGCAAAAATGTGCCGAAGATATTCCCCTATATGTAGATGGTCAGCGCCACAGCGAAGATTTCACCAGTCAGGTAAGGCAATACACCCAGGTCATGGCATACGTTAGGCAGCTAACGGGTAAGCCGGCTCACCTGGTGGCTATCTGTCAACCGGGCCCATTATTGATCAGTACTCTGATCCTCAATCCGCATTTGGGAAAAACACTCGGTACGGCCGGATCCCCCATGCACACCGAAGCCCAACAAGGGTTTTTAACAGATTTTGCACGTTTGATGGGCCCAGATTTAGTCGACGGTATTATGAGTTTCTTCGGCCGTACCATTGATTCGAATCGAATAGGGGCAGGACGAGAAGTATATGATGGGGCTCTGCAAGTACTGGGTTTTTACTATTTGGGTATGGATCAGCATGTACGCAATTTTAAGCACCTGTTGAACGACTTAAAGGCCGGCAATGCGGAAGCAGTGGAACGCCAGAAGGTGTTTTATGACTGGTACAATACGGTTCTGCACTTCCCGGCCGGATTTATCCGCGACACCTATCGGAAAATCTTTATTGGTAACGAAATAATCCACGGAAAGCTAAGAATCGGGGATAAGCGGCTCGATATAAAAGACTATCCAGGCTCGGTCCCGGTTTGGGCTTTGGGCGGTAATGCAGACGCCATAGTGCCACCGCTGCAAGCCACGGGTCATATGGATCTGATTCAGTCGGTCCCTTCTTCGGACAAACTCAATCTAACCTGTGACGGCGGGCATATGGCCTTATTCCGGTCCAAAAAGGTTCTAAAAAGCCATTACAGTCAGATAGCCAACTTCATCCTTGAGCGTAGTGACAGAAAAGTAAAATAATAGCTTTTTGGAATTATCAGCGATAAGGGGCCGAGGATACAATTTATTCAGAGTTTTGGGTTGCGGGTTACATGTTGCGTGTTGCTTAATGCTATCAGCACCTCGATACTCGAAACCCGCAACTCGCATCCCCTGAATCCATTGAATTAATAATATTATTCATCCTTTTCCCCACCTGATGATGATTTTGTAAAATCCCTGAAGAAAGCTTGCATCGGATTAACGTTTTTAAACCCCTTCTGGGCCATTTCCGACATATCCATCCCCACTTCCAACCATTTTTTGAATTGAGAATCAAAAGAGGACTTTTGGGAGAGATAGCTCTCAATGGTTTTCTGGAGGTGGTTTTCAAAAAATTCCAAGAGCACATTGTCCCCGTATTGAATAATTGTATGCAACAGTTGCGGCGGGAGTAGAAACTGTTTATTCTTGGCCTCCTCCAGCAGGATCTGCGTTAGAATAAATGAGGTGACATCCTCTTTGGTTTTGGCATCCAATACCTGGACTTCCTGCCCATTGCGAATCTGTTCGGCGACTTCACTGAGGGTGACGTAGCAGCTTTGACGGGTGTCGTATAAGCGCCTGTTGGTATATTTTTTTAGAATTAGTTTGTCAGTCATATTTTTCCTCGAAAGTAAAATTTCGTAGAAGGTCAAGTTGCGTGTTGTTTTGCAACAAAATTATAATCTATTTTTCAGTTTGAACAATGAATTTATTAAATTGTATTAATTATTATATATAATGTCAACAGGATAGATTAATTTTTAATTAAAAATAACTGATTAATCATTTATTGTGCAATGCAACATTTTTTCTTGACATCGGCCATGCTTGGCCTATATTATATATCAAACAAGTGAATCTAAAAAAAATGCAAGGAGAGCAATATGAATTCAACCCAAATAGTAAAACAGATGTTTGATTTTCAAAGGACAAGCTTTGATAATTTTTTTAATACCTTGATCCTGGTACAGGAGCAAGGAGAAAAAATGACCAGTACCATTTTTGAGCAGATAAGTTGGCTGCCGGAAGAAAATAAACGGCTCATGGATCAATGGTTGACCATGGCCAAAAAAGGCCGTGATGATCTTAAATCCACCATGGATGATAATTACAAAAACGTAAGCGATCTAATGGCATCAAAATAAGCAAACCCAATTTTGGAAATAAGCAACGGACGAAAACAAAGGAGGATCAAAATGGATCAAAAACAGATTGCCAAACAGATGATACAGTTCAATAAAACCGCATTTGATAACAGCTTCAACGCCATGACCATGGTTTACGAACAAAACGAAAAGATGGTTAACGCCTTTCTGACCCAGGCCACCTGGTTGCCCGAGAACGGCCAAACCGCCATTACTGACTGGCTCAAAGCCTACCAGACCGGTTGTGCCGATTTTAAAAAGATGGTGGATGACAGCTATCAGAAGGTGGAGGATTTTTTTGATTAAAAATAAAAAATAGGGGCCAATGACCCAGCAGTTGGCCCCATTTTTTTAATATCGATGGAAGGAGAAGTAATATGAAAAAGTCCACTGCTCCATCCGATTCGAGCGCATTGTTTAACAAAACCTTGGAAAACAACACTACTGCATTTTTCCAGCTGATCAGCGCCTCCCAAAATTACATCGCCGGGCTCTCCAAATATGCCGGCGATTTCATGATCCCTTATCTAATCTCCACCGCCTATTTCAAAAAAGTCGAAGACCAAAAATTGCCCCAAGCATCGCCGCTAGAAAATATTGAAGTCTATCTCAAACTATTGGACTTTAACCTTGATATTTTGAACCGTGGTTTTTTTGCGGGGCTGAATTCAATAAATGGGTACAATCAAAGGGAGATGAGTGGCCTGATGGCGGCGCTGTATAGTGCACTGCCAAACGGTGATGGACAGGATCTGGCAACGTTTGCTGAGCGGCAAGCCAAGTTGATGGACATGGTTGTCAATCAATACCCCCAAGCCATTCAAGCCATTGAATCCGAGTACGGATTTCATTTTGAACGGCGCCAGCACAAACTATTCGACGAAACCGACCGATTCTATCTATACCGGATTTCACCCACACACAAAAAGGTCAGTATTAAAAAGAATGCCAAACCGATTATTATTATGCCGCCTTATGTGCTGGGGGCCAACATCCTCGGATTTTTGCCTGGAGAAGACCGCAGTTACGCGCATTGTTTTGCCAATAAAGGCATACCCACTTACATTCGCATTTTAAAGGACATTCAAACCACCGAAGCCCTTCAGGTCATGAACGGTGATGATGATGCCCGTGACACCCGCCGGTTTTGTGAAAAAGTCATGCAAGCGCATGGCAAAAAGGTGACCCTCAACGGATACTGCCAGGGTGGGTTTTCGGCCCTGTGCAACCTGTTATCCGGCGAACTGGATGGACTGGTGGATGCCTTCATCACCTGTGTGGCGCCCATGGACGGTACCCGCAGCATTGGCCTTTCCGCATTCTTAAAAAATTTGCCTGAGCGTTTCAATGATCTGGCATACGGCACCAAAACCCTGCCCAATGGCAACCAGGTGGCTGACGGAAAATTGATGGGCTGGGTGTATAAAATCAAGAGCATTGAAAGTGAGTCCCCGGTGTCTGCCTTTTACCGGGATGTCATGATGTTTGCCGCTCAGAAGAAAAAATCACTGACTGTAAGCAAAACAGCTGCCGGCCTGAATTACTGGCTCAACAATGAGCGTAACGACTTGCCCATGGAAATCACCAAAATGAGCTTTGCCTCCTACAACGTACCAATCACTCAAGGGGGCACCCTGCCGGTCAAACTTTTTAATCGCAAGCTCAATTTGAAGCGTCTAAAGGAAATGGGGATTACCTGGCTGATCTGCTATGGAGAGCACGATGACCTGGTGGAAAAGGAAACTGCCCTGGCGCCCCTGGATCATGTGGATGCCGAGGTGACACCCTTCCCCAAAGGTCATGTGGCCATGGCCACTTCCTGGTCGGATCCCAATTCCGCCTGTGCCTTGCATACCCGTTTCGGTGACGGCAAATGGCGCGGACCGGTCAAGTTCCATTTGGATTTGGACCGCAAGTTGCCCAGACCCAAGAAACGAAAAAAGAAATCTTAGACCAAATATGGATAGACAATTTTTAGAATTTTGGGGTAACCTGCTGCTGGCCACCGCCAAAGGGCAACAGCAAATAGAAGACCTGGCCCCTTGGATGCAGGGTATGGGTTCCGATTCCCATGAGTGGGCCAGTCTCTTCAGAAAAATATACGGGCTGGAACCAAAGTTCACTGGTTCGAAAGCATGGGATCAGGCCATACAGCAATTTCAGACTTCCCTCAAAGAGTGGATGGCTATAATTGATATGGTGCCCCGTAGCGAACTCACCGCAGCCCAAAAAAGAAACCAAGAACTTGAAAAGTTGATGGCTGAACAGCAGACCACGATTGAGCAATTACAGAAATTGCTGGATGAAAAAGGCATTCCCTCTTCAAAGGCCATGCTGGATTTTTCCCGTTTGATGCAGACACAATCCGAGCAGTTTCAGGATCTCATGGCGAGTTTGGGCGAGGCTTTTGAAACGGATAAAGGTTAGGCTTCATAATAAGTAGGGGACATCCTTTAGTTTTAAAGTTATTTTAACATGTGGTATGGTTATGCCCAGGTATAACAAACAACTTTTAAACTAAAGAGCGTCCCCCTTTATTGCTTTCACCAGAAATTTGGTCCATCCCATATATTGTAAGCGCAATATGGAAAGTCAAACGAAAAAATTTTTCAGGCCGCGTTCAATCAGTTCTAATTTATATTTATTGGTAATACTCGCGGTTATGCCGGCGTTGGCAATCATCCTTTATTCCGGACTGGAGCAACGGCAACGATCCATCGAAAATGCTCGGCATGATGTACTGCTTCTGACCAATGCTATGGCGGAAACCCAACAAGAGTTTACGCGTTCAGTCAAGCAGATGTTAGCTACTTTATCATTGCTGCCGCAGATACAAAACCTTGAACGGCCGGCATGCCGAGAATTATTCCGGTCGGTTCTGGAACAAAATAGCAATTATCTTAATATTGCCTTAACAGATATAAAAGGCGAGGTGTTGGCCTCCGAAAAAACTATCACAGTAAAGAACTTTGGGGATCGCAAACACGTGCGGGGGGTGCAGAAAAGCAAAGAATTTTCCATCGGCGAGTTCATCATATCTAGAATTGGGGATGCGACGCCAGCTTTTGCTTTCGCATATCCGGTGGTGGA
>CAZWEO010000038.1:0-42507 GCA_964633115.1 uncultured Desulfobacterales bacterium | reverse complement strand
GCAAGAAAATTCTTCCCAGCCTATAAACCAATTGGTTAAGTTAACGGCATTGAGGTTTAAGCAGTAAGCTGCCAATAGCTTACTGCATAAGGCGTATGGATTTGACAGCGAGACTGTAAATCGAATCGCTTCTTTCTTCTCAGTCATTCCCTCGGAAGAGGGGCACTAAGTGAAGCTATCGCGTTATCCAGCAAAGGCTGTCGGCTATCAGCTAAAAGCTCCTGGATCCCCATTTTCATGGGGATGACCCGTGAATTTGGGCTGCCTGCATAGCAGGCAAATAATGAATATCGAACAGGGAATGATGATTATTGAAGGGCGCTGATCGCTTTTTGCGAACCTTCGTCATTCAAAATTCTGCGGTCAATATTCGATATTTTGTTTGGCCTTTTAGGTACCTATACTGTAAACTGTAGGCTGCTTAAAGCTGACAGCTCTGTTTTATTGATTCCCAAACCCATTCCACTCCCCACAATCCGGACACTGCCAAATTATATTGTTACAGGACATGCCCCAGACATTTTCATGCATACAGGCCTGACAAATGGCAAAACCACATCGGCAAGTCCAGTTGAATGCTGTCACAGCCTGACAACATGCACAGGGGACACCCTTTTGGCGACGTGATCGGCGCCGGCGGGGTGGCGTTGTTTCCGAGGAGCTTGGCATAACTATATAACCTGAATTAATCGATCAGTCCGCTACTGGGTAGATACCTGACATGCTTGCCTTTTCTAACATCATGCTATACAAATAAATTCGTTGAAACGATTTTATGAAAGACGACTTCGTCGCCAAAATACCTTCAGGCCATTTGAGCTCAGTAGAACATCGAGCCTTTTCTTTATATAAAGTGATATTTTTTGCAAACCTAAACATGATAAGGAAATTTCTTACCGAAGTAAACTGGCCATGTCAACAGATGTGGATAGTTATCGAGTTTATCATATGGCTTTGCCTGAATTCTATCAAAATGGGTCAAAATAGGATGAAGTCTAACGCAATAATTGTTTTTTTACCTAGCCAGGAAAATTGGGAGTGAAAATATGCCCACCGAAAAATTTCCCTTCGAACCGCAGCAAACCATCTTCCTTATTGATGGCAGTGGTTATTTTTACCGTGCCTTCCATGCCATTCGCGGCCTAAAAAACTCACGCGGCATGCCCACCAATGCTGTCTTTGGTTTTACACGCATGCTCCTGAAACTCTTGGATGAAAAAATTTCAGACCGCATGGTTATGTTCTTTGACAGCAAAGGCCCCACATTTAGACATGAGATGTATTCGGACTACAAAGCCAATCGTCCGCCCATGCCCGAAGAGCTCGCGGTCCAGATTCCCTATATTCACGATGTTACCCAGGCATTCCGCATACCAACTTTTAGTCTGCCGGGGTTTGAGGCCGACGATTTGATTGGCACCACCGCCGTCAAAGCCCAAGATGCTGGGTACTATGTCGTTATCGTTTCTGGGGATAAAGATTTAAAACAACTGATCTCAGATCGCGCCATAATTTGGGATCCGATGAAAGACATCTTGGTCAATTTGCATGATATTAAGGACACCGGTATTACACCGACGCAATTAATAGAAGTCATGGGACTTTCGGGTGATACAGCGGATAATATCCCTGGTGTGCCGGGTATTGGACCGAAAACGGCGCTGACCCTAATTAAAACATTTGGGGACATGGAATCCCTTTACCAACAGGTTGACACCATTACCAAGAAGAAACAGCACCAGAATCTGGTTCAATTTAAAGACCAGGCATTTTTGAGCCGAGACCTGGTTCGTCTGGACACACAGGCTCCCATCGATTTTAATGTGGCCGAGCTTGTGGTGGGCGAGCCAGATAAAAACGCACTGGCCAACCTTTTCAAGGAAATGGAATTCAGTCAACTGCAACGCCAGTTCCCCAAGGAAACCGACCTCAGCCAAAAGGACTACCAGGCAATTTTTGACCAGGATGCCCTGACAAATTTGGTAGCGCGTCTAAGAAAAGCCACCCTCATTTCGGTAGACACCGAAACCACTTCCACAAATCCCATGTTGGCCGACATTGTGGGATTATCTGTTTCTCTGGAGCCGGATGCGGCTTTCTATATCCCTTGCAATCACCGCTATCTCGGGGCTCCCGACCAGATTGATCTTGAAACTGTGTTGAAAACTGTCAAACCGGCCCTCGAAGATCCAGCAATCCAAAAAGTGGGCCAAAACATCAAGTATGATTGGATCGTCTTTGAAAGAAACGGCATCGATCTGAAGGGCGTTAGCTTTGACACCATGCTGGCATCCTATCTGATCAATCCTTCCAAACGGGCCCATAATCTGGATCAAATTGCGCTTGATTATCTCGATCACAAAACCATTACCTATGCAGATCTCACCGGGAAAAAGGGTAAAAAAGCAGCCACCTTTGACACCATTCCCATTGAAAAAGCGACCCCCTATGCCTGTGAAGACGCCGATATCACCCTCATGGCCTATGGTCTTTTGGATAAAAAAATGAAAAGCCTGGGTTTGACCACATTATTTCAAGACGTGGAGATGCCCCTGGTGCCTGTATTAAAAGAGATGGAAATGACCGGGGTTATGGTTGATAAAGATCGCTTGCATGAATTGTCGGACAATTTTTACAATCAGCTTAAAACCATCGAGAAGTCCATCTATGATATGGCCGGTGAAACCTTCAACATCAACTCCACCCAACAGCTGGGTCACATCTTGTTTGAAAAACTCAACCTGCCGGTCCAGAAAAAAACCCGCAAAAAAAAGGGCTATTCTACGGATGTGGAGGTGCTGACGACGCTGGCCAAACAGCATGAACTGCCCAAGCAAATCCTACGGCATCGAACTCTTTCCAAACTCAAATCAACCTATGCCGATGCATTGATTGAACTCATTCACCCTGAAACTGGAAGGATACATACCTCTTTCAACCAGACGGTGGCGGCAACCGGACGACTAAGCAGTTCCGATCCGAATCTGCAAAATATTCCCATCCGGACGGATGAAGGTAAGGAAATTCGCAAGGCCTTTATTCCGCGGCCTGGCTGGAAAATGATTTCGGCCGACTACTCCCAGATCGAACTGCGTATTCTAGCCCATTATTCCCAGGATAAAATTTTAAGCAAAGCCTTTGAGGATGGCGAGGATGTCCACACCCGCACCGCCTCAGAGGTTTTTCAGGTCTTTCCATCTTTTATAACCGAGGATCTGCGTAGGCAGGCCAAGATCATCAACTTCGGTATTATTTATGGCATGAGTCCCTTTGGCCTATCTAAAGCCCTTAATATCAGTCAAAAGATGGCCAAAACCTACATCGACAATTATTTTCAACGCTATCAAGGTGTCAGTAAGTTTATCAGAGAAGTTATCGAAGAAGCCCGTGAAACCGGTCAAACCACCACCTTGCTTGGCAGGATTCGTCTTTTGCCGGAAATAAATAATAAAAATGTCCACGAACGCCGTTTTGCAGAACGTACGGCCATTAACACTCCTATCCAGGGCACGGCTGCGGATCTGATCAAAGTGGCCATGATACAGGTTGGTCAGGCCCTGAAAACAAGTCAGATGAAAACCACCATGCTACTATCCGTTCATGATGAGATCATCTTCGAGGCTCCCCCTGAAGAAGTCGATGATGCCTGCGCCCTGGTAATCGAAGAAATGGAATCGGTTTGGGATTTGAACGTGCCTTTGAAAGTAAATGTGCAGGTCGGGGATGATTGGGCCGCTGCCCATTAAACAAAAGGGTTGTCTTTATCCGTTTCCCACCGGGCTGGGTTATTCCGGATATATTTATGCGTTGTGATTGATTTATATGCGCCGATAATATCCCCTAATCCCGTTGTAGGGGCAGGCCTTGTGTCTGCCCGCTTTGGCGATTTGCCCACATTTTTACGGGTGCCCACAAGGGGCACCCCTACGATGCAATAATACCCTGGTAATCGAATTGATTTACGCTTTTGTTTTGCGGTCATTGCTAAACAGTAAAATTGGTGAAACGCTACTTATTATCTAAAGGTCGAATTTCAATCTTCGTCTTCGTCCGGCAACAAGCCCAAGGCCGTCTCCTTGACGGTCAAGTATACACTTCTAAAGGTCTCGTGGAAGCCGGTGGGCGACACACGTCCGGCTTCAATAAATTTTACCACGATCTCCTTGGTTGCCTTTAAAATTTGCTCATCCAAATTGGCCATGATTCTCACCTCTTTATGATTTATTTTTCAATGTTATAAAATCAAACACTTTGACAAATATTGCCATCCACCATATTAATTCTCAATTGAGCTCAACTACGATTGATATTGCTGCACGATTTTAATACGTTATCATGACCATTGTGGGGGTGCCCCTTGTGAGTACCCGAAAAACGGTAGGCGATTCGCCAAAACGGGCAGACACAAGGCCTACCCCTACAAAGTGTTAGGAGATATCGTCGGCACCTTTAACATTAGATTATTTTTAGTGTCCGTCCAGAAATAGGGAACTTTGTGGTGGACACTCGTCAGGAGGTATAGCATGAGCGATAAGCCCGATCAATATTCAACCAACTATCCCATCGAGGGTCCCGAAATTGTGAAGAAGGAAATGATCGACCCTATCGATTACCATTACAAGGGTAAACGTGACGTCGATATTATTATCCGCCAGCCGGAATTTACCTCCGTCTGCCCCATGACGGGTTTGCCGGACTTCGGACTGATCACGATTCAGTATACACCAAGTGAACTCATTGTGGAGCTGAAATCCCTTAAATACTATCTGATGCAGTATCGGAATGTGGGAATTTTTTATGAGCACGTGGTCAATCGGATTTTGGAAGACTTGGTTGATATGCTGAAGCCCAAATCCATGCGCGTAAGTGGGGATTTTACAACGCGCGGCGGCATCGACTCCACCGTTTCAGCGGAATATAAAGAATCTTAGACTGTAGAACTCAGGCTGAAGACTGTTAGGCGCATATTAGCGCTTAGCTGTTTGCCCTTGGCTCTTAACTTATCAAGCGCCAATACTAAGAGCACTCAGCCTAATTCCTCCCAACTCGAATCACCTAAGCCACAACTCGCAACCCGTAACACGCAACCTAAAACCCGCAACTCGTAACTCGCAACTCATATTAAGCCTTCATTCCGAACTAATCCGATAAACTTGGATGGGTGTGCGAACGCCTTTTACCTGGAGCGGTGAAAGCGCAACCGCCCCCATGGTTTCTGAAAGGCGGGAAAGGGTGTCCTCCGTAATAAGGGTTTCTCCGGCGACGGCCACAGCCTGAAGACGTGCGGCAATATTGACGGCCATGCCAATCGAAGTATACTCACGTTTGCGCATGGAACCCAAGACACCCGAAAATACTTTTCCGGTAGAAATGCCGATCCCTATTTTCAATCGGAATCCGTTGTGCTGATGAATACACGCATTGATCTCACAGGCTTTTGCCTGCATGGCCACAGCCGATTTGACCGCCCTGAGGGGATCGTCGGGACGAGATAAAGGCGCGCCATAGACAACCATGATACTATCACCGATGTGTTTGTCCACGGTTCCGTTGAAGTGATGTGCAATCTCTCCCATGGGCGAAAAAAAATAATCGTTTAGATACGTGGCCAGTGTCTCAGGCTCGATATTGCGTGACATACGGGTAAAACCGCGAATATCGGCAAACAGGATCGATACTTCATGGTAGCGGGGCTTTAAAATGCCGGCGGAATGGTTTATCTCCTGATACACGGGTTCGGGAACAAACTGACGTAGATATTTACGGATGGATATATCGCGAATTTTGGCGATGAGTTCGGTATTGTCAAAGGGTTTGGTCAAGAATCCGTCAATGCCCTCATTGGTGGCCTCGATGGCTGTCTCCACACTTGCATATCCCGTCAGGATGATCCGCGTAATTTCAGGATTTAGACGCTGAACGGCCATCAAGGTTCGCAATCCATCAATATGCGGCATTCGATAATCGGAAATAACTGTTCTAATCCGAGACAAGTGTTTTTTAAGGATATCAATACCGATATGGCCATCCGCCGCCGTAAAAACCTCGTAAGGTTCATTATCCAGCGCCCTTACAATAGACCTCCGAATACCTTCTTCATCATCGATGAACAACAGGCCATTCATGCTAAATGCCTCCCTATAAATTGGTCATGGGCACCTTCCTTCGCCAGCTTTAACTTGCCACAATTTGACCGTATTTCAATACGGAAAGCTTTTGCAATCAATACGGTATAAAAATCGGTATCGGTTATCGATCCAGTTGTGCAAAGCCGACGGCCTTAAAAGATGAAAGGGAAATTTTGAGGTTGTTTTTACTGTTTGCCACCCATTAATTGCGCCAACTCGGCTACCATGCCCTTCATCTGTTCTGCCTGGGCGTTTAATTCCTCGGATGCACTGGCGGATTCTTCGGCATTGGCGGTGGCCTGAAGTTAGGGTTGAGCGTTCAGCTGGATGGAATCGTTATTGGGTCTGCAGTGCCTGACCTAGCTTTTCTGACAGCTCTTGAATGCTAAACGGTTTTTGAATACATCCCTTACTGCCGCGCTTGCGGTTTATACAAGTTTAAGAAACACATTCCAATTCATACAGAAGCGGTTCTTTTTCCAAGCAACATATCGGAACCTATTTATGACAGTTGCTTTAAATCACACTTTGATAATAGCGCTCGATTAAATCAAGAGTCTGGGTCTCACTAGATATGTGCTTGATGGATTCACGAAAATGCTTGGCATGCCGCATGCCTTTTACAAACCAGGCCAAACGGCTACGCATCATGTAACAGGCGTGCACCTCCCCCAAATAGGCCACGGAAGCCCTGAGATACCGCTTCATCATATTAAAACGGGCTTCAAGATCCGGCTCTTCAAAATCCCCACTTGCCATTAATGTCGCAATCTGACCAAAAATCCAAGGATTGCCAATGGCAGCTCTACCAATCATCACGGCATCACAATTGGTATGATTCATCATCTGTAGGGCGTCATGGGCCGTGGCCACATCACCGTTGCCAATAACCGGAATCGATAGCTTAGACTTGATTTCGGCAATGACATCCCAGTCGGCATGGCCTTTAAAGGCCTGGGTTGCCAGTCTTGGATGGATGGCAATGGCATCCACCCCTGAATCTTGAGCGATTTCAGCGATAATGCGAGCATCCTGGCCATTTTTTTGCCAGCCGGTCCTGATTTTTATGGTCAGGGGAATTTGGACTGCCGACCGAACTGACTGCAGAACGCTTTGTGCCTGGCTGGGTGATTTCATCAAGGCCGCGCCCGAACCGCTTTTAAGAATTTTTCTCACCGAACAACCAAAATTAATATCTACAATATCAGCGCCGGACGCCGCCACAATCTTGGCTGCTGCAGCCATGATTTCGGGATCGGCCCCGAATATTTGTACCGACAGGGGTTTTTCTTCCGGTGTACTCTCAAAAATTTGCTGCGTCTTTTTGGATTGATAGACCAGTCCATTGGCGCTGATCATCTCCGAATAAACCAGTCCGCAGCCGGCTTCCTTGGCAATCAGGCGCATGGGCAGATTGGTGATGCCTGCCAGGGGAGCAAGTACAGTGGGATTTATTAGCTTGACGTTTGCAATTTGAAACATAGTACCTATCTCATGTGACTTCGAAATTATGAGCTATAACAATCCATTAGAATATTAACAAACGCCAAGCTAAAGCTATTTAGGCGTTTAGGCTGTAGGCGCCTATAGTCTACAGTCTAAAAGTCTACAGCCTGTGTCCCGCATTTAGGGGTTGGTTTGCCAACCCGGCACCGTACTGCAGCTGGATTTGCGTAGCAATAAATACACCGATGATAACACGGCTGTTTTTTATAGGACCCGATATCTGTAGATTTCTTGCAACCGCAGCCGTTTTTAACACGTTGTCCGCGGTCCTGGGCCAATGATATCCGACCGCCATATAGCGCTATTAATTGATCATTGGGGATGCAGGCATTTTTTCCAATGGGTAGATCATTTCCTATTTTGCTTAATAGCGGGCCCTCACAACAGGTCTGGAGTGAGATTCCCAATGGTTCCAAAACGGCGACCATATCCGCCAACACGTCAATTTTGGATGCCGTTGTAATGTCAACAAAGGTAATATCCTTTCTAGCTGCCAAGCGTTTTTCTATTTTGGGATACATATCCAAAAAACTTGTTACACAATGAGTCACACCTAAATTGGCTGCCGCGCCGGCAATCTGGCTAAAATCCTTCAGGTTATCTTGAAGCTCACCAACACCATTGCGATAGAAGCAAATTGGATCAAATCGCCATTGAACTGAACGGGGATCATGTTGACGGCAAAGCTGCTCTAGCTGATTCAGGCGCTCCTCCAATGGCGGTAAGTTCGATTCAAGCAAATCGGAGTCAGAATTTAAAGTAAAATTAAACCAAAGGTGGTACCCCCTTGATTCCAAATACTGACCATAATCCCCAAGATTGAATTCTCCGAAGTTTTTTGACCAGAACACGATGGAATGAACATCTTGCGGGCTGGCAGGCACTAAAAACGTGTGACCGCTGTATGGATTCATGACCTCAAAACATTCGGCCTGAATCCCCTGCATGAACCAATCCATATAAAATGCGGGTATGTCGGTTCTGCGGGATGCGGAAAGGACGGATTTCATTTCTTAAAGTCCTTTATTGATATCACCGAACCTTTATTTTCAGGCTCTGTTTCCGATTCAGATTCGGGATCATCATCAAGGGATCCATCATCCGAAGATGGCGCCTCAACCAACTCCATTCGCATGGCCTTGCCATTCATCTGAAAAGTCTCACCGTTTATATAGATATCCCTTAATATCCAGGTTACGACCTGCAGCGGTACTTGCAAAATAAGAAGTTTAACATGATACCAATCCGGCTTTGAATCTGGCAGAATGCCTTCAATGCGCGCAAAGGCCATGGGATTCTCTTCCAAATAGATCAATATAATATCATTTTCTGTTGCCATATATTAGCGTTTCCTCCTGTATTCCGAATATTATATAACCTCATGGTGCATTGATCAAACCATCTTAATATATTCATTAGAATTGAAAAAAAAAGAAATACCGGCTATAGGTTGTATGTCCCAGCCGCTAATAGCGGTCATTATTTTCTTCGATTCCGATAGCGATCCCGATATCGATAGTTCAGTCCAATGTATTTAGCAACAATATACAATGTGTCCTTGCTGACCAGTTTCATAGTCATTTGCACCAAACCATAATCTGAATCAATATCAAACTTCATACCATCTTTGCGCTTAAAATAAATGGGGAGGATTTGTCATGACAAAAAAATGGGTATACCAGTTCGATGAAGTCGAAATGGCAGAAAAGCATGTGGGTGGTGACTGGGAAGATGTCCGCGGATTAATGGGTGGCAAAGGCGCGAACCTGGCCGAAATGGTACGTATCGGTGTACCGGTGCCACCGGGCTTTACGGTCACCACCGAAGCCTGCAACGCCTACTTGGCATCCAAAAGCGTCTTTTCGGCAGAAATATGGGAGCAGGAGTTGCAAGCCCTGACGATCATTGAGAAACAGACTGACAAGAAATTTGGCGATACCAAAAATCCCTTGCTGGTTTCCTGCCGATCCGGGGCTAAATTTTCAATGCCGGGCATGATGGACACCGTGCTCAACATTGGTCTAAATGATGAGACCGCCGAAGGTATGATTCAAATGACCGGAGATGAGCGCTTCGTCTTTGATTCGTACCGCCGCTTGGTTCAAATGTTTGGCTGTGTTGTGATGGGATTACCCGACGAGATCTTCGAAGACGTGCTGACTAAATACAGAGAACAAGCCAAGGTTGAATCAGATACGGAATTGACGGCCACCGACTGGAAAGCCATCACCAACGATTTTAAAAAATTATTCCGACACCATGCCAGCCGTGAATTCCCAATGGATCCCCGCGAGCAACTCATGCTGGCCACAGAAGCGGTCTTTAAAAGCTGGAATGGCAAGCGAGCCATCGATTATCGCCAGGCAGCCGGTATCCCCCACGACCTGGGAACGGCTGTCAATATTGTCACCATGGTGTTCGGCAACATGGGTTCAGACAGTGCCACCGGTGTGGCCCTCACCCGCAATGGTACCACCGGAGAGAATAAGATCGAGGGCGATTATCTGACCAATGCCCAGGGCGAAGATGTTGTGGCTGGTATCCGCTTAACCAATGATCTAAACGAATTGAAAACCGAGATGCCCGAGGCCTATGCGGAATTCGATAAAATCGCCCATCTGCTGGAAGAACATTACCGGGAGATGCAGGATGTGGAGTTTACCATTGAAAAAGGAAAGCTCTGGATGCTGCAAACCCGGGATGGCAAAAGAACAGCCCAGGCCGCCGTGCGCATTGCCGTAGAAATGGCCAAAGAGGGTTTAATCACCAAAAAAGAAGCGGTGTTGCGTGTCCTCCCCGAACAGGTTGATTTCTTCCTGCATCCCCAATTCAGCCCCCAGGCTGTACAAAAGGCTAAAGGCTCCGGGCAACTATTGGCGAGTGGCCTCAATGTTTCCCCAGGGGCTGCCATCGGCATTATTGCTCTTACGGCCGATCTGGCCGAATCTTGGGCCAAAGAGGATGGCAAACAGGTCATTATGGTTCGACCCGAAACCAAACCTGACGACGTGCATGGTATGCTGGCGGCTGAAGGCATCATCACCAGTCGGGGCGGTCGTACCAGCCACGCAGCCCTGGTAGCGCGCCAGTTCGGCAAACCAGCTGTGGTGGGTGTGTCGGAGCTTCACATTGATATGGGCCGGCGTCGGATCGAAGTAAACGATACCGTGATCAAAGAAGGTGATTGGGTGTCTATTGATGGAACTGGCGGTGTCATTTATTCAGGTCAATTGGAAACCATCATACCGGATATTAAAGATCCCTGGCTCGAAAAACTGCTACTCTGGGCTGATGGATTTCGTAAGCTGGGCGTCTGGGCCAATGCCGATTATCCCGTGGATGCGCAGCGGGCGCTAGATTATGGCGCCGAAGGTATCGGCCTCTGCCGAACCGAACATATGTTTTTCGAGCAGGCACGTCTACCCTATGTCCAGAAAATGATTATGGCCGATCTGCCCATCGAACGCAAAGAGGCCCTGGATGCGCTGCTACCATTTCAACGTGATGATTTTATGGGCCTCTTTAAGATCATGGATGGCTTGCCCGTAATAATTCGCTTACTCGATCCGCCCTTGCATGAATTTCTCCCCAATCATATCGATCTGCTGACAGAGCTTTTCGATCTAAAAATCCGGTTTCAACATGCCAAAAGCCTCAAAGAAGTTGATGAAATTTTGGCCGAAGTGGAGAAAAAGGAACACATTCTTAAACGCGTGGAAAGATTGCACGAAGCCAATCCCATGCTTGGCTTGCGGGGTGTCCGCTTGGGCATTCATATTCCCGAACTGACGACCATGCAGGTGCGGGCCATATTTGAAGCAGCCTGTCATGTGGCCAAAGATGGCATCGATGTGCATCCGGAAATCATGATCCCGCTCACCAGTCATGTCAATGAATTGAAGATCCAACGTGCAGCTTTGGAGGCAGAAGCCCTTAAAGTCATGCAGGCCAATGATGTCACCATCGATTACAAGTTCGGCACCATGATTGAAATTCCGCGGGCAGCACTTACGGCCGATCAGATTGGCGAATACGCTCAGTTCTTTTCATTTGGAACCAATGATTTAACCCAAACAACTTTCGGTATCTCACGCGATGATGCCGAGGCCAGCTTCATGATCGAATATATGGAAAACGGTATCTTGCCCGACAACCCATTTGCCACCATCGATACGGATGGCGTCGGTGAGCTCATGCGTATTGCCGTAAGTAAAGGGCGCTCGGTCAAAACAGATCTGGAATGCGGCATCTGCGGCGAGCATGGCGGCGACCCGCAGTCGATTCAACTCTGCCATGATATGGGCCTGACATATGTGAGCTGTTCACCGTTTCGAGTTCCCGTTGCCCGACTGGCAGCCGCACATGCCGCCATAAACTCGACCAAAAAATAAATTTTCAAATAAGCACGCATCAAACAGATCATACAATCCTGGATGGACTGAAATGGACCAGTAAGTACTAAGAGTCAGAACTGAAAATTTATTTTAGCTTATGAAACTACTTATTCTTATTTTAATATTCGGTCAGGCTACATGGTGTTTTGCAGACGATAGCACGACCCAATCCGAATCAGATGTGCTGGAAGAACCCCCGAACCAGGAGATGCCGACCTCAGATCTAACCGTATCTTATCAAAACATCGATGCATTGTTTACGCTTTATCAGCCTTATCTGGATAATATCTCCGCATACCAGCCAATTTATTTTTTGGTAGGAACTGATCCAGGTGACAGCACTTTCCAATTCAGTTTTAAGTACCGGCTTTTTGACATTGATGCTCGGCAATCCGATAAAATCGGTCTTCTGAACGGATTTCATTTTGCCTACACCCAAACATCATTCTGGGATTTGGCCAGCGATTCTTTGCCATTTGAGGACACCAGCTATAAACCAGAAATTTTCTTTGTCTCTCCCAAATTAGGTAACGGCTTCGCCTCAAATCAAGGCCTGTTTTTCCAAACCGGGATTCAGCATGAATCCAACGGTCAGGGTGGAGATGTTTCCCGTAGCACCAATTTTCTATATGCGCAGCCCATTTTCCTTAATTTTAATCCCAAAACTTCTTTTGGTTTTTTGATTGCTCCCAAAGTGTGGGCCTACGTGGAAAATGATGAAGAATCCAACCAGGATTTACCAGATTACCGCGGTTACTTCGATCTTGAATTGAAATGCGGCCTGGCAGAAAGCCTGGTTGTGGGATCCAATCTGCGTTGGGCCAAAGAGGGCGGATCAATACAACTGGACGCCACCTTTCCAATACATCGCATCATTAAAGGTATTGGCAGGACGAAAAACAACACTGCGACTACCCATATATTTGGGGAAATCGACAGCTTTCAAGCCTACTTTCTCGGCCGTGGAGAGCATGTCTTCAAAATCTGACTGTTTGACATGCATTTTGGGTTCTACCGCCAGAATCTTGCCGTCATCGTTGAGCAGTTTTTTAAATACCTGCAGGGTCTCTTGCGCATCTGGTGTTTCGTGGATCATATAAAATGCCAAGATAAAATCCGCCTTGTGGTCCAATCCGCTATTTTGGGCGCCATCCAGATGATAATCAATGCGTTCTGCCACGCCATGCTTGCGGGCTTTTTTCCTTACGTATGCGAGCATTTTTTCCTGAATATCCATAGCAATTACAAGACCCTTAGATCCCACCATTTTGGCCATATCAATGGTGAAGTATCCGGGCCCACATCCCATATCGATGACCGTATCGCCGGCCTCGATATGGGGTCCCACAATTTTCCTGGGATGCTGAATCAAACGTCGCAGCCAATTATCCAGAAAAAATGCAAATTGATGTGAACAAACATGCGGTCCTCGCGCGTCTGTCAGTGTGTTATTCGTTGTCATAATACCCCCTATGTGTTTAGTTGCTATACGCTTTTAAGAAAAATTTTTAGGCCATGGCCCGTTTCATGAAATCCTGTACCTTGTCCAAAAACTCAATTAAAAAATCAATGCGATCCTGATCCAAGCTCCGGAAGTATGCTTTGAATCCCCCATCCATGGTTTCATGCCAGTGTTTGTGGGCATAGTAGGCGGTCTTGCCTTTTGATGTCAATTTCACAATGATTCTAGAAAGATTTTCAGGATCTTCCTCTTTTAATATTAAATTCTTACCTTCAAGTTTTTTTAAATTCTGGGACACAGCCCCTTTGGTAATATCCAGTAGCCTACTCAAATCCGTCACACTTAAATTCTCATCATTGTCACCAATTAGCTCAATTAAATGGATCTCATTAGCTTTGAGCGGCTCATCGGTTCCAAACCGCCGGGGAGTCTTTTCTAACTCGTTGGCCAACTTGACCAACTCATAGAACTGCTGGGTAATGATTTGTGTGTTCCGATCTTTCATGGCCACAGTGTATAGTCGCTAAACACTTATGTCAAGATTTTTATCATTTGTTTCAGATGTGTCAACGTCTGCCATGAAAAGGGCTCTTTTTGGCAGGGGGAGATGGCATTGTTGGTAAAGATGGGGTCTGATTCAAGATCGTATCGGGATGAAGCCACGGCATCTGGCCAGAGCATCGTATGGGGTATGGGTGAATAATGGGCCATGATGGGTAAGGCCCCTGCTGATTTCACAACCTGAATGGTTTCAGTCACTTCTGATATGGACTGGCCTGGTAGGCCCACAAGGATGTAAGCACCGATCTGTTGTTGATGGAAACCTGCCTGTTTCAATGCCTGGACAGCTCGGGTAAAATCTTCCTGATTCACTTTTTGATCCAGGTGACTGCGATTTTCAAATGCCGCTGTTTCAACTCCCAAACGTATGGTTTCAAACCCGGCACGCCCCATCAAGCGTGCGACCTCAGGATTAATCTCCCTTACATGCAGAGCATTGGGTGTATGAAACCTGATCGGCTTGTTCATCGCAATGACCTGCTCAAGTATCGGAACCATGTGTTTTTTGGCGTTCACCAGGAGCGCATCATCATAAAAGGCAAAATCAACAACCCCGTGGACTTGATGCCAATGCTCAATCTCAGCCACAACTGATTCCGGACTTCTACGCTGAAAGTGCGGTTGCAGCTTATGTGAAGCACAATAGGCACATTCATAGGGACATCCTGTTGATGTTAGCAAGGGCACGTAGGGAATCTGGGATTGCAAATCATAGGCCGGATAGGGGTAGGCATCCAATGATTGATAACCAAATCCAGGTTGCGGATTCCACCCTAACATTTCTACCAGGCTATTGAGTACCGCACCAGTTTCTGAAGCTGATATCACGACATCGGCGCCGCTGTGACCCAAAGCATGTTTTTGGCACAGATTGGCGTAAATTCCCCCCAATACCACCTTAACATTTGGAAACGCTTCCTTTAGATACTGAATTGTCTCCTGGACGCCTGGGTACCAATAGGTCATCAATGATGTCACCAGGATTAAATCCGGTCGTGAAATTTTAGAAAGATCCCCTCGGAACCATGATACGGGGATACCATAGCGTGAATATTGACGGGGTACATCTTCCAGGCCGATTGGATTGGGTAGTTTGCTTTTGTGATAAGCCCCGCGCCCCTGCATTTCTGACTTTAGAGTCACGTTCGAGCGGGGATCAAAACGATCCAGGCAGTCGATATATGAAATATGGCTTCCGTGTTCACGCAGGATGGCGGCCAACTGCAGTAAACCCAAGGGCTTGGCCCAAAAATCATAAGCTGCGAAATCATGAATCCAGGGATTGATGAGGAGGATGTGGGGGTGCATTTTACTCACGGCACTCTATCTTGGGACGTGTATCCAGTTCAGGTTATTATTGATTATATCTACAAATAATAACAGGGTTGGTGGGGAGAAGGGGTGGCGGGGATATGGGGACACCTACAGGACCGGCTCATCCTCCACACCGCCAATCCTCCAACCCTCCGACCCTTTCATTATTCCTCCGCAAAATACTGCATGGAGGTCTTTTTAAGCTCCTTGCGGCTGAAGAGCAGCGTATATTCCGCCACCTGAGCCTTTGCTGACATTTTACTGGCTATGGCGCGACAAGCATCCTCATCATTGGCATGAATCATGGTGTACAGGTTATAGGGCCAGTCCTCGGCTGGGTTACGATGATAACAATGCGAAACTTCCGCAAATTCGGCAAAAATCTCGCCAACGGTGTCAACACGCTCGGCGGGCACATTCCAGGCCACCATGGCATTGGCGGTGAATCCAGATTTCTGGTGGCGCAAGGTGGCACCGAATCTACGAATAACGCCGCGGTCACAGAGGGATTGTAATGTTTCCAATACCTGCTGTACAGAGACACCCAATTGAGATGCGATTTCGTTGTAAGGCTGGGGTGAAAGAGGCAAATCGCCCTGCACAGAAGCAATCACCTTTTTTTCAAGTTCAGTCAACATGGCGCGATTTAAAGGACAGGTATACTGAAAAGTCAAGCAATAATGAAATCGGTTCCCGATTTCATTATGACGATTCGTTTTTAAATTCTGGAAACAGTTTCAGAATATCCTTCTCCTCAGCTTGGCAGATACCGCGTTCGGTTATGAGTCCAGTCACGAGCCGTGCGGGCGTCACGTCAAATGCCGGATTGGCGGCCGGACTGTCCATGGGCGAAATTCGAACGCTCTGCTGACGGCCCTGATATGCTCCGGTAATACAGTGAACCTCATCCGCATCCCTTTCTTCAATGGGTATATGTTGCAAACCATCGCGTGCCTGCCAGTCAAAGGTACTCGACGGCAAAGCCACGTAAAAGGGTATTTTATTGTCCTTGGCTGCCAGGGCTTTAAGATAGGTGCCAATTTTATTGGCCACATCACCGGTCCGGGTGGTACGGTCGGTTCCCACAATGACCATGTCCACCAGGCCGTGCTGCATCAGGTGACCACCGGCATTGTCCGTTACAATGGTATGGGGGATGCCGTGTTTGCCCAATTCCCAAGCAGTCAATCTGGCCCCCTGATTCAACGGTCGGGTCTCATCGACCCAAACATGGATATCCATGCCGGCATCATGGGCGGCATACATGGGCGCCGTAGCGGTTCCATATTCGATGCAGGCCAGCCAACCGGCATTGCAGTGCGTCAATAGTTGAACTGGTTTTTTGCCCTTTGTTTTGCAAATGGCTTTGATGCGTTCCAGCCCTGCCAGGCCTATCTGGCGACAATTCTCGGCTTCCAACTCGGTAATTTGGGCAGCTGCTGCTTTGGCTGCCGTAATCTTTTCCCCTGCTGTCTCTACCTGCGACAAGTCTGCCAGAACTCTGTCAACCGCCCAGCTTAGGTTCACCGCAGTTGGTCGGGCTGCCTTTATACGTTCACATTCTGTGGTAAAATTGGATTCTTGTCCAGCTACACCCAGGGTATTGATGGCGGCCACGTAAACACCATAGGCACCGGTGGCGCCAATCAACGGCGCCCCGCGCACGTACATTTCCTGAATGGCCTCGATCACTTTGTCTACGGTGGTAAGTTCAGCAATCACCAGATTGTGCGGCAGCTTGCGCTGGTCGATAACTTTCACAATCTGGCTGCTTTCCGCTAGCCAAATTGGTCTCATTTGCTTCCCGTCAACCTTCATGCTTTACTCACCACAAATCCTTTTTGGACGCGTTCATAGTCAATCTCCTTACTGTTTTTTCTTTAACTCATCCACCCGTTTTAAGGCTCCCATGATTAACTGCAGGGTATTTGTCTTGAATACAATCAGCCATCTCAAAACGAGTTTCGCATCCCTGTATTCAAACCTGCCCTGTTTTTCTGAAAACAATTGAAACAGAATATCTTCGAATTGCCGGTAGAGATACTGATGTAATACTTTTTTGGAAATGATTTTATGGTCCACCAAGACTTTGCCAATGGCAAGCTTTTCATCTCTGGCAATTTCTAAACAAGCCGCAACCCGTTCAGCCGATATGACCCCATCCTGTATTAACAACTCACCCAAGCGGGCCTCTTTCTTATACTGAATGGCGTATACAATGGAGCCATCGAATAAAACGACCTGAAATTCACCGATAGTATTGTGAATTTTTAACACACCGGTCTTCTGCTCTTCGGATAAAAGCTCGAGAATTCCAGATAAGGAGACTGTTTCTAAGTTGCCTTTTAAAGCCATAACAAAATTTTCTGACCTGGTCGACTAAGTTGTATGAACAAATTATTTTATCTTTTGCTACTTCCTGGTTTGTACATAGTAGTTTCTGTAAATTTTGTTGATAGGTCCATATAATATTGCATTTCTTCCAATTTTCCGCGTTTTCGACATCCGGTGGCAACAATCTGGCATTTTATCTGGAGCATATCAATTGCCGCCAACTGCTGCTCTGGAGAAAGCGATCCTTCTGCGAGCAGATTCTGGATTGATCGAATACGGAATTTATCTAAACCTGGATTCGATGATAGTTGATCGGCGTGTCCACCTCTTTTTACTACGAGGGATTCGTCAATCAAATAGATGGGTAGGTGTGCCCCGATTCGAAGCCAAAGGTCATAATCCTCACAAGCCGGTAAGTGTTCGTCAAAATGGCCAAGCTCATCAAACAATTTCCGTTTGATCATAACAGCGGAAGGGCTTACCAAGCAAAGTTCCAGGGATCTCTCAAAAAAATAACCGGATGCCTTGCGATGACGGTTTTTGGGATGGATTCTTTTTCCATTACGAATCCAACTTTCTTGCGTCTGACAAATCATTGCCCCGGGATTTTGCGTAAAAAATTTTACCTGAACGGCCAACTTATCCGGCAACCACAGGTCATCTGAGTCCAGAAATGCGATCAGTTCTCCTTTTGAGGCTTTGATCCCCTTGTTACGGGCAGCACTGACCCCCTGGTTTTGTTGTCTGATAACAGCGACACCATCACGAGTGGCGAGACGTTTTTGAGTGTCATCCGTAGAGCCATCATCAATAATGATCAACTCATAATTTGGATAGGTCTGCGTAATAACAGAATCGATTGCCTCAAATAGACACCAAGCCCGATTGAATGTGGGAATGATAACGCTAACCAGCAGTTTGCTGGCCGGATCAATTGTGGGCTGTTTCGTATGCATACCCTATATTCTCCGATCGCTGCCGTTATAAGCCACCAGAAGAGCTATTCGTTTGTTAAGTTAGCGGCACCCAGTATTTTTACAAATAAAAATCAATACGTTGTCAATAGCAATTTACCTTACCCTTGCATAAACTGCTGTATTATAATTTGAATTCATCCCACACTGCAAGACTTATCGGCATGCAGTCGGCGACTCAACTGAGGATCGCGAGTCGAGTCGCGGCGGGGAATTCAAATTTAAATGGTTGCATTCATTATGTTCTTCTGTTAACAGTCTGACTTTAGAGATGTTTTCACTTCACATGTCCCCCATAACAATTGAATATTAGCTGAAAGGCGGTTGATAACCCATATCCTTCAATCCATTTGTAGTACAATTTACTACTTTGGTTTGTTTAACCCTATTTTAAGGAGGTTACGATGAAAAAAGCCATCATTCTAAGCATTGCACTCGTATTTGCATTGGTCATGTTTGTTGAAGCTCCGCCTGCCCAGGCAGCTGACCAAACCTTTGTCACCATTGGTACTGGTGGCGTGACCGGTGTCTACTATCCCACAGGCGGCGCCATTTGCCGTCTGGTCAACAAGAGCAGAAAAGAGCACGGCATCCGTTGCTCGGTGGAAAGCACCGGCGGCTCAGTTTACAATCTGAACACCATCCGCGCCGGTGAGTTGGATATGGGCGTAGCCCAGTCCGACTGGCAGTACCATGCCTACCATGGCACCAGTAAAAATTTTGAGGGCAAGGGTGCCAATAAAGACCTGCGCGCCGTGTTTTCGGTTCATCCCGAGCCGTTTACGGTAGTGGCCCGGGCAGATTCCGGCATCAAAAACTTTAAGGATCTTAAGGGCAAACGCGTCAACATCGGCAACCCCGGTTCCGGTCAGCGCGGCACCATGGAAACGCTCATGGGTGCCCTGGGATGGACCAAGAAAAGTTTTAAACTGGCATCCGAGCTAAAATCTGCCGAGCAATCCAAGGCCTTGTGCGACAACAAGATTGACGCCATGGTTTTTACGGTAGGTCATCCCAGTGGATCCATCAAAGAAGCCTCCACATCCTGTGATTCTGTGCTGGTCAATGTCACCGGGTCCGAGGTCGACAAGCTGGTCAGTGACAATGACTACTACCGTACAGCCACCGTCCCCGGCGGCATGTATCGCGGGACCCCCATGGACACCAAAACATTTGGTGTGGGCGCTACCTTCGTCACGTCCGCCAAGGTACCGGAAAATGTCATCTACAATGTGGTCAAGGCCGTATTCGAAAACTTTGACTCGTTTAAGAAATTGCATCCGGCATTCAGGGTGCTGAAAAAGGAAGAAATGATCAAAGACGGTCTTTCAGCTCCCCTGCACAAGGGTGCTGTGAAATATTACAAAGAAGCCGGCTTGATGTAGCCAACAGCCCATCGACAAAGTGCGCCGGTCAAGCGGCGCACTTTGCTCAATTCCGGAGCTTAACGATATCGGATAACTCCATTCTCTCCCGGCTCATGCTCACCGCCACTGTATAGATCGATATCACCATATTCACAAAAGGAATCATCGCAATGACCGAATCGACAGATACCCTGAAATCAGAAGATCAGCTTCAGGAGATGATTGCCGAGTCAGATACGGGGGCCCGTAACCCAACTGGCACGATACCCAAAAAAATTCTCTTTTACGTACCCTTGGCCTGGACAATATTTCAGCTGTGGTATGCATCGCCCCTGCCCTTCATCTTCAACTTTTTTGTTTTAAACGATACCGAGGCCCGCGCCATCCACCTGGCGTTTGCCGTTTTCCTGTCCTATGCGGCCTATCCGACCTTCAAAAAGTCACCCCGGAATTATATCCCGGTACAGGATTGGATTGTGGGACTCGTGGGAGCCTTCTGTGCGTCCTATCTGTTTCTTTTTTATGAAGGGCTATCCGAGCGGCCGGGCGATCCGACTCAAATGGATTTGGTTGTCGCCGTCATCGGCTTGATTCTTCTGCTGGAGGCCACGCGTCGAGCCCTGGGTCCACCCTTGATGGTGGTCGCCGGGGTATTTCTCATCTACACGTTTTTTGGTTCCTACATGCCTTCTGTCATTGCACACAAAGGCGCCAGTCTTTCCAAGGGGATGTCACATTACTGGTTGGGAACCGAGGGGGTTTTTGGTGTTGCCTTGGGCGTTTCCACTGGCATGGTGTTCATGTTCGTTTTATTTGGAGCGCTGCTGGAATCGGCCGGTGCTGGCAACTACTTTATCCGTACAGCATTTGCCGGTCTGGGGCATCTTCGCGGAGGTCCCGCAAAAGCTGCCGTGGTTTCATCCGGATTGACCGGTCTGGTTTCCGGTTCCTCCATCGCCAATGTAGTGACCACCGGCACTTTTACGATCCCCTTGATGAAAAAGGTTGGCTTCAAAGCGGAAAAAGCAGGGGCGGTGGAAGTGGCCTGTTCCACCAACGGTCAGCTGATGCCGCCGGTCATGGGGGCGGCCGCTTTTTTGATGGTCGAATACGTGGGCATCACCTATGTGGAAGTGATCAAACACGCCTTTTTGCCGGCCATCATCTCTTATATCGCTCTGGTATACATTGTGCACTTGGAGGCCTGCAAGCTAGGCTTAGAGGGCATGGAAAAACCCATTACAAAAACGTTTAATCAAAAAATACTCTCATTTGTGATAACGATTTTATCAATTATTATTATCGGCGGTGTTACCTATTACGGTTTGGGGTGGATAAAAATCGTTGGCGGCAAGGCGACCTTCTACATCGTCTGCATCCTACTAGCGATCGCCTATGTGTTGCTACTATGGGTGGCCTGCAAAGTTCCCGAACTGGATTCCAGCCATGAGATCAATGAACTGCCCCCTTTGGGTCCCACGGCTCAATCCGGATACTACTTCTTATTGCCCATCGTGGTGCTCATGTGGTGCCTGGTGGTGGAACGGCTTTCTCCGGCACTGTCAGCTTTCTGGGCGACGGTCCTATTGATTTTTATCGTCATAACCCAGCGACAGCTCAAAGGAATCTTCCGCAAGGCCCAAGGCTATGATTTTTCAGCCAAGCGCGGATTTGTCGATCTGATTGATGGTATGGTCGCCGGTGCCCGCAATATGATCGGGATTGGCGTAGCGACTTCTGCTGCGGGTATTGTGGTTGGCACGGTAACCTTGACCGGTATCGGCTTGGTCATGACCGAATTTGTGGAATTTATCTCCGGCGGGAACCTGATGTTGATCCTGTTTTTTACCGCTATTATCAGCCTGATCCTGGGGATGGGTCTGCCCACAACCGCCAACTATATCGTGGTGTCGACCCTGATGGCGCCTGTCATCGTGGATCTGGGCGCCCAGAACGGACTGATCGTTCCGCTGATTGCCGTACATCTATTTGTTTTTTATTTCGGTATTCTGGCAGACGACACGCCACCGGTGGGTTTGGCGGCCTTTGCCGCAGCCGGTATATCCGGAGGGGACCCGATACGCACCGGTATCCAGGGTTTTACCTATGATATTCGTACGGCGGTATTGCCGTTTATGTTCATTTTCAACACCCAATTGCTGATTATCGGCGTCGCCAATTGGGCCCATTTGGTCATCGTCATATTTGCCGCGGTGGTCGCCATGTTGGCCTTTGCCGCCGGCACCCAAGGCTATTTTATGACCAAAAGCCGCATTTGGGAAACTATAGCATTATTACTAGTGGCCTTCACCCTGTTCCGTCCCGGGTTCTGGTGGGATATGGTTTTTCCGCCGCTGACCCAGGAACCGGCCAGCAAACTCGAGAAAATGGTGGCGGACATGGAGCCCGGAGCTCAAATCAGAATCATGTTCAAGGGCGAAAAAATGGACGGGACCGAATTTACCAAAACTGTGATGCTGCCTGTTGGCGATGAAGGGTCCGGCATGGATAGATTAAATGCCATCGGCATTGAAACCCGCAATGAAGACGATAAAATATTGATCGATAATATTGTCTTTTCGAGTCCGGCGGAAAAGGCTGGGATGGATTTTGACCAGGAGTTGCTGAGTATTCAGGTGCCCTCCAAACGGTTGCCCAAACAACTCATGTTTATTCCAGCACTGGTGCTTTATGCCCTGGTAGCTCTATTACAGATGAAACGTCGCAAAACGTTACAGCCCCAGGCAGCTACCTAAAATTTAGAGCAGGATCGCTAAGATTTATAGTGCGGTGCATCTCGAGTTGAGCCAAAAGAGAGCTTAAATTTGCAACCTTCCATCATTTGAGCGACGAAGTCGCAACTCATAAAATCGTCAACGACTACCGACCTTGTCGGTGCCTTATGATCGAAGTATAACGATTTTATTTGCGGGAGTGAAATATGTTTAAAAAAATACTCGTACCGGTGGACATCGATTATCCCAATGCTGCCAAAGCAGTTTACGAACAGGTGGCAAAACTTGCCGGGTTTTCCGGTGCTGAACTGAAATTGGTCAGCGTCATGCCCGACTTTGGCATGCCGATTGTGGCATCTTATGTAACCGAAGAGGTGCGTAATGAAGCCTATGCCAGTTTCAATGAATCTCTGGAGAAATTCATTGGCGAAAATTGCGATCCCTCCGTTGCCTATACAGTCAGGGCCGGAAAGAACTGGGAAGAGATTATTGGTGCCGCGGAAAAGTGGGGCGCGGATTTGATCGTAGTTTATCATAACCGCCGGCGTGAGATAAATGAGGTTTTCAGTCGATCCTGTTCGCAACGGGTTGCTGACAATGCCAAGTGCTCGGTGCTGAGACTACGGAATATTCGGAGCTGAGCATCGTCGCTCGCATGAAAGATAAGATGTTCTATTCACCATCTTGATACGGCTGAGACGGTCCCTGACACCTTAGCAGGGAACCTGCTCGCATATGCCGGTGCACAAGTATGAGGAGGAAATCACGATGATGATCAACCCTTTCAAAGACAAGTGTCTTGCCAGGTGTATCAAACAATCGCTCGTCATTACCATAGGGCTGATTGTCATGTTGCTCGCTACTTCATCCTTTGCTTTCGAAATCCGTATTGGTACAGAGAAAACTGGTAGTTTTTCCCATTTTACCGGTCGGACTATCTGTCGAATCGTTGAAAAACAGTTAGACGAGCTGCAATGCTCGGTTGTGCCAGCGGAGAGCCATGTGCAC
Organism: uncultured Desulfobacterales bacterium; assembly: GCA_964633115.1. Taxonomy (GTDB): domain Bacteria; phylum Desulfobacterota; class Desulfobacteria; order Desulfobacterales; family B30-G6; genus B30-G6. Next base: position 18,724 of record CAZWEO010000038.1, on the reverse strand, counting down.
AACCTGACCAATCTGCAGGGGGGCTCTCTTGACCTCAGTCTGGTGGATTCGCGTATGCTACACGATGCCGTGACAGGCAAAGGTCTATTCGAATTTTTTGATATTTCCTATGATAATCTGCGTGCAATCATGTCGCTATATGACCTGCCTGTATCTGTGGTGGCACGCAGCACTGCAGGCATCAAGTCATTGGACGATCTTAAGGGCAAACGCATCAATGCCGGTGCCCCACGGTCTCAGCAACACCTAGCCATAGAAACTATTATGGCGGTCAAAAGCTGGTCCGCTAAGGACTTCAGCCTCATGGAAGAACTGCCTTCCTCTCTGTCCCAGGATACCATGGCCTTCTGCCATGGATCTGTACAGGCAATGGTCAACATCGCCGTGCATCCGAACCCGGAACTGCTGCAGTTGTTCAAGCTTTGTAAAGCCCAGCTGCTGAGTTTGAATCAGGGTGATATCGATGCGATCCGCAGTAGCCACCCGGCCTTCATCCAGATCGATATTGCCCCCAACACTTATTCCGCATATCCCCGGGGAATTCGAACCTTCGGAACAACCATGAAGTTGGTCACCTCAGACGGTTTGGATGATGAGACTGTGTATCAAATCATCTCAGCATTAGATCAAGGGCAGCGGTCCTTAAAAAGCGCCCACCCCGCTCTCAGTCCCCGAATACCTGACGCTGCAGCGCAGCAAACCGGGGGTATCCAATTACACCCGGGTGCTGTCAAGTACGTTCGTGAGCAATAAAATTGTGTAAGGGATTTTATTGTAAAATATATTTATGAAAGCGTCGCAAATAAAGCTGCAAAGATATCTATTGCTCGGAATTTGTCTGGTCTTATTTTGCCTGAATCCTGCAACAACCAATTCGCAGGAAATCAAGGCAACCACAGAAGATGGGCAGCAAGTCCTTCTGAATCCTGATGGCACTTGGGTTTTTATACAGGACCAGGATCCCGCCCCCCAAAAGAACAACCCGTTAAACCAATTTTTCAAACCCAAATCAGCCACGGTTCTACTCAAGGGCAAGCGTGTCGCCTATGGATTGTGGTATGACAGCAGCAAGTGGGTGGTCGATCAGGTAATTGACAACGCCTCTGCCGAATATGAACTTACCCATATCCAAGGCGACCGTTATGTCGTGATTATCCCGGAACGAATCAAAATTCCCATGGCTACCCTCAAAATGGCCGCCATTGCAAATGCCAAGAAAATTGCACCTGACATAGAGGTGATCCAGGAAGAAATACGCATTGTTAACGAACAGAAAATTCTGTGCTTGAAAATGAACGCCACCATCCAGGGGATAGCGGTATCTTATGTCAATTACTATTATTCAGGTAAGGTTGGCGCGGTCCAATTGATGGCTTACACCGGACAAAATCTTTTTGAAGAATACAAACAGGATTTATTTGATCTGTTAAATGGATTTGAAGTTTACCAATAAATTCGCTACGCGAATTTATTTAACGCGGCTTCGCCGTTTTTTTTGTTTTCTATTCTGCTTGGTCGATTTCGACACCGATCCCGATTTCGATTTGGACAAATCCGGCCATCCCTCGGCATCCAAACTTATCAACTGCCTGTGGCCTTGATTTGGTAAGCCACCCTCGAACCCTTGACTCCTCGAATCCTGGACCCTTGATTTAGAGTCCCACGCCATCTATTACAGCCCCACAAAACTTACACTTACCATGGATGATGGCATAGTTGCTGACGTTAAAACCCCAGCGGTCGATGAGTACTTTCCCACAGTCATAGCAAAAAGTCTTTTCAGCGGCTTCACCGGGGACATTGCCGGTGTAAACATATCGCAAACCAGCTTCAAGGCCGATCTCATGGGCCGTTTTAAGGGTCTGCACCGGGGTTGGTGGTCGATCGGTTAGCTTGTAAGTGGGATGGAACCGGCTAATATGCCAGGGTGTATCTACTCCCAGATCGGTAGCCACAAAATCTGCCAGTTGTTTGAGTTCTTCAGGATCATCATTCAATCCTGGGATCAGCAGCGTGGTTACTTCTATGAAAATGCCGCGCTTTTTCATGGAGACCAGACTCTGTTTGACACCAGCCAGCCGGGCCCCACAATACGATCTATAGAATTTATCATTAAAAGCTTTTAGGTCCACATTGGCCGCATCTAGATAGGGATCGATCATATCCAATGCGTCCTCGGTCATATATCCGTTGGTAACAAACAGATTGAATATCCCTTGTTGATGCGCCAGCTTGGCGACCTCATAGGCAAATTCAAAATAAACCGTCGGTTCCGTATAGGTATAGGCAATTGATTGGCATCGCGATTGTACAGCTGCGGCCACAATTTCTGCTGGCGCTACCTCCTTGCCCATAATCCTGCCGCCATAGTCTTTAGGCAGCTGAGCAATATCAGCATTTTGACAAAATTTGCAGTTGAAATTGCAGCCCACTGTGGCAATCGAATAAGACAAGCTGCCCGGATAAAAATGAAATAGCGGTTTCTTTTCAACCGGATCGACATTGCGGGCGATCACCCGGCCGAATACCAGCGATGCCAACTCACCAGACCGATTCTGCCTGACCGCACAAATACCGCTTTTACCTGCTTTAATCTTACAGCGATGACGACATAGGTTGCACTGTACTTGATTATCGCCGATGGTCTCAAAAAGATAAGCTTTCATAATAAGGTCGGTTTTAACTATTGAGTGTTAAGTGTTAGGTTTTAAGTGTTCGGTTGGCTTCGAGCAAATGGCTATAGGCATTAAAATTAGGGAGTTACGATATCTCTGTTGACATATGCCCCATTACACCGAAACCCGTAACTCGTAACTCTAACTTAACACCTAAAACTTAAAACCTAAAACCAACGTAGTGTGGTTAAGTTGCGATGCCCGACGGCTCACTATTCTTATAACGCAATGTCATCGGCCGAGTTCTAAATCGGGGAACCAAAGATGCCACAATTCCAGCAAATGCGCCGAAGGGAAAGCGTTGTACGATGTCGGACTTTTCCAGGTTGCTAATAACCTTGCCGGTTGACACCGGAAATTGACTCACGGTCCGCCATGATATGGGTACCCCATTCCCCAAAATCTCCCGAATCATACCTTTAAGCTCCCAGACGCTGTAGAACTGGGCCCGATTATAGATCGTCTGGTGAAAAATTCCCTTAAGCCGCCGCTCGACGCCCTTGAGGGCATAACGGTTCATAACCCCCAAGAAAATACGATCTTTAGCCACACGACAGGCCTCTGAAATAGCTTTTGCGGGGTCATCTACAAATTCAAGAGTGGTTACCAGACTGGCATGGTTGAAAGAATTGTCATCAAATGGCAGGTCTTCGGCAAACCCACGATATAAATCAACTTTATGGCTGTATTGCTCGGCAGCGATGTCGAGCATATATGGTGAGGGATCGATACCCGTAACCGCTAGCCCTTTGTCAAAAAAGGGTTTAATACTGGCACCACTGCCGCAACCGATATCCAGCAGCGATTCACCCTGAATCGGTTTAAGCATGTCCAGCATGAGGCAGCTTTCCAGATCAGCCTCAATTTGGCTACGCGCTGTCGTTACCCAAGAATTATAGGCACGCGCGTCGTTAAAATTGAATACATAACCCATGGCCATAATCTAATGAATAATATGTGGCGGATCAAGTGCAAACCCCTAATAATTTCTGAATCACCCGGTTTAAGTGTGCTTATATAGCTGAATAGGCTTGCACCAGTAAATGAACCATATGCACTTTGAAAAAGGATTCAATTCCCTTGACCAATAGATCAAGTTTGTTTTAACTTGCGACATTATTTTTGGTGAAAGGTGATAATTTTATGAAAAATCGGTTTAGCATAACGTACTTTCTAATTTTGATCATGCTCCTAGGTCCCTTAAGCACGTCGTCAGCTCAACTCATCGATGTTGACTGGTCTCAATTGCACCAACTAAAGCTGAAATCCCCACCATTGGACGTGGCCAGCACGCCGGATGGCGAATTGATTTTTATCCTTATGTCCGGTAAAGTTGCCATCTATAACAAAGGGTCCCTAAGTCCACTAAATCAGATTCCAATCGAACCAGGTTATGACCGACTAGCATATGCAGCTGATTCGCGAATGCTCGTCCTGACCAGTAGGTCCAACCAAGAATTTAAATCTATCCGCGTTAGCCGCGTCTTTGCCATCTCTGTGGAAGGATCGCCCTATATGGGCCCGGTGAACGCGCCTGTGACCATTGCGGTATTTGACGACTATGAATGCGGCTATTGCGCCAGGATGGAAGTCATCTTCAGTCAGCTTCTAACTCAATATCCTCAAAAACTCAAATTGGTCATCAAACAATACCCTCTCCGCAGCCATCCCAGGGCAAGGGAAGCTGCCATAGCCGCCATCGCCGCCCACAAACAGGGTAAGTTTTGGGAGGTTCATAGCCAAATCTTCGCCAACCAAAAGGAACTGTCACCCCATAAATTGGATGAAATTGCCGAAAGTTTTGGACTCGATATGATCCAGTTCAAACAGGATCTGCTCTCACAGGAAGTTCTTGCCATGATTGTCAGGGATGTCCGTGAAGGGCAAAAAATCGGTGTATCCGGAACGCCAACAATTTTTATAAATGGCAAGCATGTCACCGATCGTAGTTTCCAGAACCTCAGTAAGCTGATTGAACAAGAACTCACCAAATAAACTTGCTTCGCAATTTTATAGGATATGGGACGCAGGAACCAACTGAACCTGAGATGCTGTCAATTGCTCGGTAAAGCGACCGATGGCGCGGGCAGTTTCTGGAAAAGGGTGGCCGATACCGATAGCACGTCCATGGCGTAGGGCATGATTTCGAAGTTGGTTAAGTCGTACCAGTATGGTTGATTCATCCCGGATGTTATCGAGAAATACATTCCGATAGGCTGTGGGAATCCGATATTTTTTAGCAGTTGCGTGGGCCAGGGATCGGTTGGAAGTAATACTGTCGATAAAATATAAATTGCGTGATCGTATCGCTTTGAGCGCCGCCGCTATTTCATAACTGGCCGCTGTAAATCTGTAAATCTGGAACCCATATGATTGTTGACGCCCTTCGCAAAGGGTATTTCACTAATATTCGATTGAATGATGCTTTCAATTTGGTTGGCATTATCCCCCACAAAAACGGCGCCGGGACCAGGATCACAACAATCGTTCAATGGCTCCATGGGCTGATGTAGCATCACCTCATATCCCTGATGATGTAATTCCTGGGCCAGTTGGCGTGAATAAGCCAGATGGGGAAGAACCGAGAAGGTTAAGGTCGCTTGCAATTCAACAAATTGGTCTGCCAGAGATCGACTGTGGCCGATGTCATCGATAATCAGGGCGATTTTGGGGAATATGGTCGTTTGGTCTTGGGTGGAATCCGATGCCAATACCTTAGAAATATTAAGAAATCCCATAAGACAACCACCTATGGTCCAGGATAATTGCCTTATCAGCTGCCTGCGGTTCAAACCGCCTGAACTGCCACTTATCATTAAATGATGCTCAATCTCAGTATTATGGCTGCCATTTATTTCAGGATGGGACCTTGTCTGATATACTGCGGGATGTCCTTCACGAACTCCCTTGAACAACCCTTTTTTCCTTACCGTTTTTCAACCCCGATAGTTGGAACCGATTATTGGTCCCGATTTTCGGAACCAATTTTTAACCCAAGATTTGGGTACATATGCCATATATTGCGGGGAAAGTCAATAACCAATACAATATATTGACAATTTTGACCTGGGGTGGCATACATTGGGAGTAACGACTAACTTAGGATCGATGGAAATCTGTCATCTCAAAACATAAGACCGGATAATAAGATATAAGGATTCAAGGATTCCAGGGGCCAAGGATCCAAGAAGGACCAGGCTATTAGGTTGAAGACTATTAGACTGTTAGCCGCTAATGGCCTAACAGTCTAAAAGCCTAAACCGCTAAATGTTGAATCCCGCGATCTCTAAAAAATACGAATACAACAATATAATAACTATCAGGATATTAGCATGAAAACTGGATTCAACATATTTCCCATCGGCTCTGTTAAGAAAACGGACGACAAATGCGAAATTCATATCAAAGATCAATTTACCGATGCGCTTTTGGGTCTGGAATCGTTTTCGCATATATATGTCCTGTATTGGTTTGACCAGAATGATACCCCAGAAAAACGCCTTACATTGCGTGTACACCCGCAAAAAAACAAGCAAAACCCGCTAACCGGGATTTTTGCAACCCACTCGCCTCTGCGACCCAATTTGCTGGCCTTGTCGTTGTGTAAAATCATTTCCATTTCAGCCGATATCATCCAGATCGAAAACATCGATGCCCGTACAGACTCACCGGTTATCGATATTAAATGTTATATTCCTCCCCGGGTAGCGCTTGCAGATGTACGCATGCCGGATTGGGCTCAAACACCAGGATTCGAGGATTCGAAAGAATAGGCTATTAGGCTGGAACGCTGGAATGCTAAAAATCGGGATCGGAATCAACAAACTCAACAAACCCAATGAACACTATAAACACAACAAAAAGATTATGATTGAATTAACCGGCCAAATCGAACGTGTCACCTACACCAGTGAAGAAACCGGCTATACCATTGCCAAATTAAAAGTACAGGGCCAGTGGGACTTGGTGACCATCGTTGGCAATATCCTATCGCCGACACCGGGTGAAATTTTAACGCTTAAGGGCGAATGGGTGCGCCACACCAAATATGGCGAACAGTTCAAAGTTCAATCCTATCAGACATCCGTACCGGCTACCGTTTACGGCATTCGCAAATATTTAGGCTCAGGCCTGATTAAAGGCCTGGGACCCAAGATGGCCGAGCGGATTGTTAAAAAATTTGGGAAACTTACGTTGGATGTCATTGAACACCAGACCCAACGTTTGCAGGAAATCGAAGGAATCGGCAAAAAACGCATTGCCCTGATTCAACAAGCTTGGAAAGATCAGAAAAAAAACCGGGAGGTTATGCTGTTCCTCCAATCTCACGGTGTCAGCACGGGTTACGCAACCAAGATCTATAAGACCTACCGCAATCGCTCCATTACCATTGTCCAGCAAAATCCATATCGCCTGTGTATGGATATCAGCGGCATCGGCTTTATCATTGCAGATCGCATCGCCCAACAGATTGGTGTTTCAAAAGATTCAGAGCTGCGGGCCGAAGCTGGCATTATTTATGTGCTATCCAATCTGTCCGACGACGGGCATGTATTTTATCCCTATGCTTTGCTGCTTGAAGCCTGTCAGCAGGTTTTAGATATTGATAGCGATATTATTCATGCCGCTCTGGGACGACTTTACAAGGCCGGTCGCATTGTCATCGAAGACCTCAATGAAGACCCCGAGGATTTTGAACCCAACCACAAGGCGGTATATTTAAAAAAACATCATGTGTGTGAAGCTGGCATTGCCAATCGAATTAAAATGATTTTACAGGTCCCCCAAGGTGCAGCACCGATCGATGTGCCCAAAGAAATGAACCGGGTACAGAAACAATTGGCAATCCAACCGGCAGATAATCAAGTGGAGGCCATCAAGACCGCTATGCGAAACAAGGTCAGCATCATTACGGGTGGGCCTGGCACCGGCAAAACAACCATCATTCACGCCATTTTAAAAATATTGCAACGGCATCGACTACGGGTCATGTTGGCAGCACCCACCGGACGGGCAGCCAAGCGAATGCAAGAGGCCACAGGGCATGAAGCCAAAACCATCCATCGCCTACTCGATTTCAGCATGCAAAAAGGAGGATTCCAAAAAAATGAAACCGCTCCATTGAATTGCAATGCCCTGATAATTGACGAAGCCTCCATGATCGATACCTATTTAATGTTCCATCTGCTAAAAGCCGTGCCCTCAACAGCTTTTGTTATTCTCGTGGGTGATGTCAATCAGCTTCCTTCCGTTGGCCCGGGACAAGTGTTAAGGGATATGATAAATTGCGGTCAAATTCCCGTCATTATCTTGACCGAAATATACAGACAAGCCAAGACAAGCGCTATCATTACCAATGCCCATCGCATCAACCAGGGTGAATTTCCAATTATTGATTCACGCGCTCAAAAGGATGCCAAAACCGATTTTTATTTCATCGAACAGGAAGATCCGGAACGAGTTCTCAACACTATTTTAGAATTGGTCGCCAATCGGATACCCAAGCGCTTTGGTTTCGAAGCCATCGACGACATCCAGGTACTGACACCGATGCATAAGGGCCTGGTTGGTGCCGAGAACCTAAATAGTACCCTTCAAGAAGCACTCAATCCAGGCAATCAAATCATTACCCGCGGCAATCTGAATTTCAAACCAAACGACAAGGTCATGCAGATCAAGAACAACTACGACAAATTAGTTTTTAATGGCGATATCGGTAGAATCCAAAGCATTAACACGGAGGACAAAACAGTTCTGATAAGTTTTGACCATCGAAATATCCTATATGATTTTGCCGACCTGAATGAAATTGTCTTGGCATATGCCATCTCGGTACACAAATCGCAGGGTTCCGAATACTCAGCTGTGGTGATTCCGATACTCACACAACATTATATCCTTCTGCAACGAAATCTGATATATACAGCCGTGACCCGTGGTAAGCATCTGGTGGTGGTGGTGGGTACCAGAAAGGCCCTGCATATCGGTATCAACAATAGCAAAACCAAAAAACGGTATACATATCTGCAGCAACGACTCAGGAGTATCTGAGCCATATCAGCTTTTTTAAAGCAAATCAGGAAATGATAACCTGGTGCATTATTATACAAATGTTTATTGCGTTTTTTGAGTTTGTTGGGTTTATTGAGTTGATGAAATCGTTTTGGGCTAATCGCATTAGGCGCGACGCCAACGGCAACGCAACAAACACAAAAAACGCAATAAACCCAAAAAACCAGAGTAATGGGAGTACAGAATGGAATTTAGCCTTTCCACGGAACAGGAAATATTACGAGAATCCGTAAGGAGTTTTGCCGAACAAGAAATTAAACCGGTAGCCCGGGAATTGGATAAAAAAGAAGAATTTTCATATGAGACCATGGGCAAAATGGCCGAGCTGGGGCTTTTCGGGGTATTCGTTTCTGAGCAATATAGTGGACAGGGTATGGACTATGTCTCTTACATCATTGCCACCGAAGAAATCGCGCGGGTGGACGGATCCCATGCGGCCACGGTCGCGGCCGGCAACTCTTTGGGTATTGGCCCCATCTATTATTTTGGCAACGAAGAGCAGAAGCGCAAATATCTGCCCAAATTGTGTAGTGGCGGAGCCCTGTGGGGATTTGGGCTGACCGAAGCCAACGCCGGGTCGGATGCCAGCAACAGCAAAACCCATGCAGTCCTGGATGGTGATGAATGGGTCATCAATGGTAGTAAAATTTTTATTACCAACGCATCCACAGATATTACCACTGGCGTTACGGTTCTATGTAAAACCGGCAACCGTGAGGACGGAAAACCGGAACTTTCTTGTATTCTTGTGGATACTGGCACACCGGGATTCAGCACGCGCGAAATGCATGACAAAATGATGTGGCGGGCTTCCAACACCAGCGAGCTCTATTTCGAAGACTGCCGGGTTCCCAAAGAAAACCTGCTGGGCACCCGTGGGCATGGCTTTCACCAAATGATGCAGACCCTGGACGGGGGCAGATTGTCAATTGGCGCCATGGGCTTAGGCGGGGCCCAGGGATGTCTCGACATGTCTCTAAAATACAGCAATGAACGTGAACAGTTTGGCCGGCCGATTGCGACCTTTCAGGCAAATGCCTTCAAATTGGCTGATATGGCTGTGGAAATAGAATGCGCACGCCTCTTGCTTTACAAAGCTTGCTGGCTACGCGATAATGACATGCCTTTTTCAAAAGAAGCTGCCATGGGTAAATTATACTGTTCTGAAGTCATGTACCGTTGTGCCAATCATGCAGTTCAGCTGCACGGCGGGTATGGTCTGATGAGAGAATATGATGTGGAGCGATTCTATCGGGATCAGAAGTTGCTTGATATTGGCGAAGGAACATCAGAAGTTCAACGGATTGTGATATCAAGGCACATAGGCGCAAAATGTTTATAGACCAGGATCCTTTTGGCTTACTTGTGGAATATAAGATTCAAGAAAATAATTTTCTTTTTAAATATTAAAACAGCCATGAACAAGTAGGAGATGAATATGTCTGAGAATAGCCAAAAACCACCCATCAACGTCGATTATTTTGAAGATCTCACCGGCGATATTGCCCAAACCTGCTCCGAACCCGTGGAGAGTGTTGGTGAACGCATCCGTACATTGAGGCGCGAAAAAGGATTGAGCCTTGAAGAACTCTCCCAATTGACCGGTTTTGAGATCCCATTTCTAGAAGATCTGGAGAATAACAAAGTTCAGCCGCAGTTGGGGACCTCCATTAAGCTTTCCAAAGCCTTGGACAGTGCCTTTGGCCGCATCGTTTCTGGTGTAGGCAATCAACTCTATTCGATTACGCGCGAGTCGGAAGAGGTACCTGTTTCGCGTTCAACATCCAAAAAAGGGGCCCAGGAAATCTATTCATATATGAGCTTAGCCCCGGATGTTAAAGGCCGCCACATGGAAGCATTGATTGTCGAGTTGAAGGAAAATCCGGATGAGGATATGTCTGTCCATGCAGGCGAAGAGTTTATCTACGTCTTGGATGGTTCAGTGGCGCTTAAAATTGGGGCCGATGACTTTGTACTGGAACCCGGAGACAGTGTATATTACTTGTCGACAACACCCCATCTCATTGCTGCTAAAACCGGCGCAGCTAAGATCATTGCGGTATTGTATGGTCGATAATCAACAATTTCATTAGTTTTAGGTTTTAAGATTGTCCGCCAAAGCTTTAATATGCCGTTCGTCCGTACCACAACAGCCCCCCAGAATTTTAAGGCCGAATTCATTCTTTAGCCTGGCTATGTCGCGGCCAAATTTTTCTGGTTCTTCCGCCACCAAATTCTCACTATTGTCCAATGCCTCAGGCTCAAGTGCGGCCGTATTGGCCAGCAATGTTCCCTGGGGCCGCAGCACAAAACTGATGATGTATGGATCGAGTTCCTTGTCACTCTCGCGCTTGATGCGTTCAATGACCGCTCCTTCGCCAAGGATAACCTCGGCATTTCCTATGAACTGCGGAATCGATATTCGATTCATACTGTCCACCCAAAAACAATATTACTATCCATTTTGGCCCGGGACGATGATCCTCGAATCCTCTTTTTGCTGGGCTTTTTGAGCCAGTTCCACAATTCGGTCCACTTCCTCTTTAATTTCACTTGGAAATTTTTCGATGGCCTCAGAAAGCGTCGCGGCCTCTAACATGCAACTGACTGGCAGGGGACCATTGGGGGACATGAGTTGGGTTTGACCCATAAAGATGGGTGCCCGATTCGCATCACTGGATCCATCTTCTTTTATAGGGATTAGTCTACGAATGGCACCAGTTTTTAGATCTGTGAAAGATTCTTCCTGATAAAGATTGGTTTTGTCTATGTTCAGGTCCATTTCCATTAGAAGCTCCTTTTAATAATTTACCATCTTGTTTATGTAACCCTAAAGTTCATGCAATGCGAGCACGTCGCCTTTTCACAAAAGAACGTGAAGCCTATCTGTTTTCTTGTAAATAGCAAGGACAATTTAGACTGATAGGTTTTTAGGCTATCGGCTGGAGGCTGTTGCGGGTTACGCGTTTCGGGATGCGAGTGTCGGGTTACGAGATGCGGGTAGCAGGTGGCAAGTTATGGGTTACGGGTTGGGGAATACGAGTTACGAGTTGCGGGATTCTGGTATCGGGTTTCAGAACCTTAGCCTCCTGCCTATTTGGTCCTCCCCTTGAAAAAGGGGATCCAGAATAAACATCAAGCGCATAGCCTTCTCTGGATTCCCCTTTCGGAGGGAATGACGATGCGGGTTTAACGTTTCCGGGTACGAAATGCGTATTTTGGATTAGGGTTTCGGCCAGGGGCTACTAGTTGCGGATTAGGGGTTACGGGTTTTGGAGTTCAAGCACGGGGTCATGGAGGGAATTAGGGGGATGTTATTTGCCATAGGCCTTGAGCAGCCTATAGCCTACAGCCTAAATACCTAAAAGGCTAAAATCAAAACGGACCCCTGTCATGGTGGTCAGGGATCCGTTTTCGATTTGCTGTTTAGGAAAAGATGCTTTTAGCTTGCCGCCGCTCCAATCCTTCCAGGCAGAAATGGCCAAAATAGGCTGGATCGTCTTCTTTTCGCCTTTCCTTACCGGTGTATTCAGGCTCTTTGGTCTCATTTTTCATTTGCTGAAATCGTTTGAATATATCGTTTTCCATTATACACCTCACTTACTTTTGGTTTGATACCAGTGATTCAATCAAATACAATTATAGTACAAACTCCGTGCCAACAAACAGCCTATCAATTTAACAAACTGATTATATAAAGAATTATAAATATATACCCTCTATAAACCTGACCTGCATTAATGGCGTTGTGGACAATTTTTGCATACTGTGCTTACATGGGATGTACAATTGAGCCGCTATGAGACTTGAGCCCAAAGCATTGGAAAAGGGTTGGAGGTTTGGAGGTTCGGAGGGAACTTATTAACCATAAACAATGGAACAATCGAACTGGTAAAAGGACAGTTCGAAATATCGAATATTGATTGCAGAATTTTGAATGACGAAGTATCGCTAAAGGCCGTCAGCCAACTTCAACATTCATTATTTCCTGTTCGATATTCATTATTTGCTTGATAAGTAAAACATCCCAGCCTTCTAGCATGTTGAGCAGCTTACAGCCTACAATCTAAGCCGCTAAAAGGCTTAAATAAGAGCTTACCACTTTCACAAACTTATGACTAAACAACGCACACTCGATCCATCCATACGCGAATTCTTCGAGCTGGTTTACGAGGCCATATTGGCCAACCCCTTCGATGATAGTAGAGCTGACGTAGATTTGAAATTGTCCGGTCTCGCACCCACTACATCAAGAAGAAAGCGGTTGGAGAAAGCCATCCACGAAATCAGAAATCGGATCCAACAAATCGAAGTTGATGGTCGGGCAGACATCAATACATTCAACAGCGATGACCGCCGGCTGGTCAAGGCCGCGTATTTGTTCGATTTTTTTTATCGCTATCGCCAAAATTTTGATCAATTAATTATTGACCAAATCGCAGCAGGTGACAGCAATATTAAAGTTCCTTTTGCCAATGAGGCTTTTCTATTTCTGCGTAAAAAGGGATTTGCCGGAGAGTCGACAACCCGGTACTTTGCATTGAGCTACCAACTGAGACGCGCATATTACTTTATGACGCGCCGCCTGGTGGGCGTTAGCCCAACTATGAAAAAATTACGTTTGGATCTATGGAATAACGTTTTCACCCACAGCATCGATTTTTATGAACAATATCTATATAACCGTATGGAAGACTTCTCCACGCTGATTTTGGGTGAAACCGGAACTGGCAAGGGAACCGCTGCCATGGCCATCGGTTGTTCAGGTTATATTCCCTTTCTCCTCAGGAAAAAGGGCTTTCAAATCAGTTTCACCAAATCTTTCGTTTCCATCAACCTGTCTCAGTTTCCGGAAACACTCATCGAGTCGGAATTGTTTGGTCATAAAAAAGGTGCCTTTACCGGTGCGGTCAAAGATCATACCGGTGTATTTGGTCGTTGCAGCCCCTATGGGGCCATTTTGTTGGATGAAATTGGTGAGACATCGCCGCAACTGCAGATAAAACTTTTAGAAGTTCTTCAGAGCAGACATTTTTCACCCGTGGGCAGCCATATTTCCAATCGATTCGAAGGCCGCGTTATTGCGGCTACGAACCGAGCCATCGATGAAATTCGTCAGCAGCACATTTTTCGTGATGATTTCTATTATCGCCTCACCTCCGATATTATCACGGTTCCGCCACTTCGTCAGCGCATCCGGGAAAATCCCAACGAGCTGGACGACCTCCTGGCATATACGGTCGAGCGCATGATGGGCCAACCGTCGCCGGAATTGGTCCAAACCATCCGGATAGTCATCGACAGCAATCTGGGTCCAGACTACACCTGGCCTGGAAACGTTCGGGAACTGGAGCAGTGTGTCCGGCGAGTGATTTTACAGAAGAACTACGAGGGGGATATCAAATCGGTTGCAGCCAACGATCTTAAAACTCGCCTGGCAAACGGCATCGCCGCCGGCCAACTGGATGCGCATAACCTACTGGCCGGTTACTGTACGTTGCTTTACCGGCGCTACGGTACTTTCGAAGATGTTGCCCGTCGCATCAATCTGGATCGACGCACGGTGAAAAAATATATCGGTGAGTGGGAAAATAAAGATAAAACCTGATATATCCTGGAAGAATTAAAAAACTTAGGAAAACTCTGTAAGTGCAGTCATTAAACCATACCAATGATTTTCTGACAAATCGCCATTTGGTTATGTGGAACCGCCTTTTACGTCTTTCGGTTGTAGGGCGTAATCTTTTTTTTTCCGCTGCCTTGGGGTTGGTTCTATGTTATTGGATTTTAGTATCTGATGCTTTTGGATGGCAGAAAGGTTCCGGGGTATTTTCAAGTGCTCTCTATGGTCTTTTGTCATGCTGGAGTGTTGGTATAGTTGTATTGGTCCTTTTGGATGCCAGATCCAGATTTCAGGATTACAAGCGGGCCAAAGATCTGTTTTTTGAAAACGGCTTCAAGTCCAGGATTGCGAAAATATATATTTATTCGAAATGCCAGCGTGATGCGGCTCGTGTTGCAGCAAAGGATCTCGGGCTATTAGAACAGCTTGATTTTTTTTATCAGAGTCAAGGCTACCACTGGTATCATATCTTTCCGGATTTTATATTTACAAAGCCATGGATCGTCTTTTCTCGACGGTATTGGCGAAAAACCTTGTTTGAACCGCAATATACTTCGATTCATTTCCTCTGGTAAATCATGCCACAAAAAAAACGTATGATATCATATTTCCAATTCAAGATAACTTCCGTGGCCACAATTTTAAATCCAAAACAAAATTATTCTCTGATCGCAAATTTGAATAACCAAAGATCTCATATACATTACACAGGTCTGAATGACTAATTTTGCGATGCAGATCTACAAGTTATTATTTGTGGCTATTTTATAAGATTTGGATGCGTAGTGTATTAAATTCAGCGGAGGTGGCATAAATTAGGATTTGTCATTTTCCAGGTCTATTAGGCCTGCCTTTAGAAGTTTCTTCGTAATCTGGTAAATGTCTTTTTTATCACCTTGTTTTCTAATCCCTGCTGCAAGTATATAAACGATGACAGTTTGTTTATCAACTTTGTAAATGATTCGATATCTACCTACAGTATGGATTGAACGAAATCCTGACAATTTCTTTACTAGCATTTTCCCCTGATTATCGGGTTCTTCTGACAATTTCTCGATTCGAATAAGAATTGTGCGTTGAATTTTCTTATCTGGGATTTTCCCAATCAGTGCAATGCATGTATCGGTGATTAATATTTTGTATTTCACAACCCAAGCCTTTTATACGTGTCAGATAGTGTATTAGTCCGACCGGCTTTGACGTCGTCCATCGCGACTTTCAATTTTTTGATTAGCTCAGGATCTGAAAGGACCTCTAAAGTTTCCAGTAATCCTTCATACAGCTCCCAACTCATAACAGCCATAACTTCTTTATTTCTCCTTGTAACCGCAAGAATCTGGTCTTTGGCTGTTTGATCCGGAAGTTTCATAAATTTATTTCGCGCTTCGGTAATTGGAATCTTTTGCATTTTTATATCCTCATTAATAAGTCAATTCATGCTTTTTAAAATTAATGTACACATAAAAGTACATCAAGACGTACATGTTGTCAACTTGTTATTAATATTCCCTGGCCTAGGACTGAACTTAGGATAACCAAAATATATATTCAACCCGGTTTAAATTCGACAGGCTGTATTTATTTGGAATGGTATTAAATTGAAACCGTCCGTAGCGTCTCAATATCTGTATACGCCAGAAAAGGACTGATTGATAATATCACACGCTTGGGTCTTGATTGAATGAGGGGCATTTGATATGATTTCAGAAAGTTATTAAGTCAATAGATTCTCAAAATATCTAAACTTACATATCGATTCACATACTGATAAAGGCTCTATTGGAAAAATGACACGGTTTCGTCTTTTTTGCCTGAAAAACGCCATGATTACGGCCAATCTATTGGCAACAGGCATTGGAGCTGGCTTGCTCTATGTAATCTACGAGTTTATCTTACGAGGCTATCAGACGGATAAATATGTTGAGTTTCACATTCGCACTGCCAACTATTTTGGTCCCATCTTTGCCTTATTTTTTATGTTTATCATCTTGTACGAGTGGCCTATTCGTCGCTATTATGAAAAACTGTGGTCCGCCGCTCCAATATCCTCTCAACTCGAATCAAGAGTTAAAAAAAGATTATTAAACGAACCGTTTTTTATTATTGGTATGGATATGGCCGCTTGGATTCTGGCCGGGATAGCCTTTGCCGCCTTTGAACGTAACTTTGGTCTTTCGTGGCAAGAAATAAGTATGAACCGGTTTGATGCATTATTGACAGGTCTGGTATCAACCACGATAGCTTTCTTTTTGCTTGAACGGATTTTACAATCGTACCTGGTACCCTATGTATTCCCCAGAGGGAAATTATACGATGTTAAGGGCACCCGGCGGATCAATCTTACTGTACGACTATATGCGGTCTTTGTAGCCATCAATCTAATACCCTTTTTAGCGATCCTTACCAGCCTATATCGTGTTGCCGTTTCCGGTCGCAATGCGATCGATTCACTTGAAATGCTTACCACCGGTTTGTGGATGCTAATTCCGGTCGTTGTGGCTATTGGTGGTGGGTTGGTCCTGATTGTGGCTCTGAACTTGAAAAAATCCTTGGATGCAATGGTGGTCGTTTTAAAACAAGTAACGATTGGCAAGTTTGGTTCGCGAGTTAAAGTTACTTCCAACGATGAAATCGGATATGTCGGCGATGTAATTAACGAAATGACCGATGGTCTCATAGAACGAGACAGGATGCGCCAATCACTTAACCTAGCAATGGAAGTCCAACAGAATCTTTTGCCCAAAGGTAATCTGAAAATCGAAGGATTGGATATAGCAGGCAAAAGCATATATTGTGATGAAACCGGTGGTGATTATTACGATTTTATTTCAAGAGAAAGTGAAGAAAGCCTATAGCTTACTCTCAAAATACGTAGCACCACAATTAGCAGATAAAATTTCGGATGGCCAAATTGATTCGATTTGGAAACATAATAGGAAAAAGTTAACTCTTTTTTTTTCAGACATTAAAGATTTTACAAGTATTACAGATACTTTGGAGCCGGAGGACATGGCTAATGTTTTAAATGAATATCTAACAGAAATGAATAAGAGATGGTTTAAGAGAGGTATTGATGAAGTTTTACAGATAAGATGTGGGATAAACACTGGCATGGCAACAGTCGGTGGTTATGGGTCATCCGAGAGAAAAGAATACACAGCTATGGGCATGCAAACTAATATTGCTGCCAGGCTTGAAAAGACTTGCAAACCGGGAGGAATTCTTATTAGCCACACCACCTGGGCTCTTGTTAATGATGAAATCTCTTGCTCGGAACAAGGACAAATAAACGTCAAAGGCCTCAATAGAGCTATAAGAACTTATAGTATTGATGCTATCACGGACGAAATCAATAGCCAATGCCCCTTGAAACCTCCTGGTGTTTAGACAGTATTGAATGGATTTGAGTAGAAATGATCGCACGAGATTGGAAACATTGTGATCCCGTCTGCTAAACTGTTAGGTCGAATCGGCCAAACCACAATATGTGGTATATTATCACTTCTGACTTGGATTGAAGATTCCTAAGTCTTCAGTTTCAGTTGGTGACCAACATATCAATAGGTTACCGAAAAGTGAGATACTGGCAAAATAAGACAGGTCGGGACGAATGGGAAGGTTCTTAACTCACAATAGGTAGGGTTTCACAATGAAAAAAAGAAGTATACCTGGAAAATCTGATTTAGAAGCAATCAGAAATCAAATACTGGATTTTGCATGTGTGGCACATGATTTTCGAGCTGAAACAGATGAATTTCTCCACAATGGTGACTGGAATGGGGTATTTGTTGTGGAGTTCAGGGATCATCCAGAGGAAGAACGGTTACACTGTGAGGCACCATCGGGTGAGCATTTCATCAGATTTTGGCTGGATATAGAGATTGGCACAGAGAATTGGGAAAAGGAACACGAAAATATCCTTCGAGTGGCATCATGTTATGATGTAGCTGTCGATCCCGGCCCCCTGGAGGAAGAAGGGGGCAAACGCCTCTTTCGTCTGTATTCAAGGGCATGGATCCCTGGTTTCAGCCAGCGCATCTTTGGCCTGACCTTTTCGAATCTCATGGAATGCAAAAGCGCTGTGCTGCCATTATTTTCAGACCAGCCAAGGGGGCATGTCTGTTCTTAGCTGAAGGTGTAATCCATGAAGGAAAAGCAGATTTGCTGTATAGGTTTACAAAGCGAATACGATGACCCTGTTAACTTGTATCAGTTTCTGATTGTGGTAATGTTCCATTTCTACATCAGTCGATAACAATGCCCTGGAGTTAATATTCTAGCAGAAAGTAAATCTGTGGTACTCTCCAATTATGTTGTGAGTAGTCCTATCCCGCTAAAAATATTAAGCTATTTT
>CAZWEO010000037.1:0-42668 GCA_964633115.1 uncultured Desulfobacterales bacterium | reverse complement strand
TGGCCTTGGCGCATACGGCTTGGATCACTTGACCTCATCGTTGCATAACCAACATGGCAATATATATAATGAGTAGCTATTATAGGGAATATCATGTAGATAATGGCGCTTTCTGGATGCAACCCCTGGTGAATTCTAAGGATCGAGTCTATTTTGCCATGTTGTTTCCCCTTCGGGAAAGCCTGAGGACTTCAGAGTCTGCGTTGCTGAGGATTCGAAGTAAAGAACTACGACTTCACCCTCAGACGCCTTGACTCTGAAGCCCTCAGGCTTTTGCAACGTTGAGGTTAAATCACTTTATGCTATAAAATAAGCACTCCTTTTTAGGCTAAAATCATTGTAAGGTTCTCTGGAGACCTTTGTCCGCTGCCACCGACAAATTGGCAGTCGTTGTTGATCTTTGATGTTACTTTTACTATGAAAGGTTCGCAACACCAGGAGTGATGAGAATCAATATGTCACCAAGGAAATTTAAACCAAACTGTTTGCCCCTATTTGTCGGTAGTCTGCCGGTCATGGACGGAGATGCTGCCTGTGATCTGATTCAGACCTATTCGCCGGGAATCCTGAGTTGGTCTCAAATGCCGGGGAATGATAAACGCGAAGGCATGGTGGCACAATTTGCTCCGGGGCTTCCGGGTTTGAAGACAGATCACAAGAACATGCATGTGGATATGGGTGATGCCAACTATGAAGCCGACATGCTACAATTCTATGAGACCTATTTAGCGTCAACCGAAGGGGGCAGCGAACTGGATATGGATCAGTTCGCACTAACACCACAAAGTGCCCCTGGTTTCTATAGTTTCCTGGAGCGGCTACATAAGCCGGAGCAATCGCCCCTAGCTGTTAAAGGACAGATCACAGGCCCTTTTACCATGGGTACTGGCATCAAAGACAAGCAGGGGCGGGCAATTTTCCATGATGATGTGCTGCGTGACATGTTGGTTAAATTGTTGGCTTTAAAGGCACGTTGGCAGGTTGACCAGTTGGCCCGCAAAGATGTAGCGATTATGCTTTCAATTGATGAGCCGGCGTTGGCTGGTTTTGGCAGCTCCGAATTTATCAGCATTTCCAGGGATGATGTAGCTGCTGTGCTTTCCGAATTAATCAGTGCGATTCAGGATGCCGGTGCGCTGGCCGGTGTGCATGTCTGTGCCAACACCGATTGGTCGATGCTGATGACGGCGGGGGTCGACCTGATCAGTTTTGATGCTTATAATTATTTTGATCGTGTGGCGCTGTATCAAACTGAATTGAAGCATTTTGTTAATGCAGGCAAATGGCTGGCCTGGGGAATCGTTCCTAGCCTGGATGAAATCCAGATTGACGCGGAAAGCACCCCCAGCTTAGTCCAAAAATTTAAACAAAAAATTGCCCATCTAAACACTTTCGGAATAGACCGGGCTACTGTCTTAGGGCAGTCTTTGATTACGCCCAGTTGCGGTTTGGGTACGCTTTCCATCGAGCATGCCCAAAAAGTCATGCAGATGACCAAAGAGGTTTCGGACATAATAAGGAGCGAGGAATCATATGGTTGAAAAGGGGAAGAAACAGGTATTCTCTGGGGCAACCCAGTATGTATTGGATGAGGAATTGGCCAGCATCGTTAACGTGTCCATGGCGTTGGAGATGCCTTTGTTATTAAAGGGAGAACCAGGCACGGGGAAAACCATGCTGGCCCATGCCATTGCGGAGAGTCTGCACATGCCTCTCATCGTACTCAATGTTAAATCGAGCATGAAGCTTGTGGAGGCACTCTATCAGTACGATACGTTGACACGGCTCAATGACAGCCGCTTCAGTGACTCAGGGCGGGACGTTAGTAACATCGAAGATTACATAAAAATGGGTAAAATTGGTCAGGCTTTCACCTCTGATGTTCGCACTGTCCTGCTCATCGATGAGATTGACAAGGCTGACACCGATTTTCAAGACGACATGTTGGATGTCCTGGATCAAATGGAATTTGATATCATTGAGATCGACAAGGTTATGGCTGCCAAGACCCGACCGGTAATCATTATTACATCTAATGCCAAAAAGGATTTGTCGGACCCATTCCTGGGCCGATGCAATTTTCACCATATTGCCTTTCCAGATCCCAAAATGATGCGCAAAATTATTGGTGTTCATTTTCCAGATTTGGATTCCGATATGGCAGAAAATGCGGTGGCCACTTTCTATCGGCTACGTGAGTTGGATGCCATTGAAAAACGGCCGGCCACTCGGGAACTGATCAATTGGATCCGGGCCCTGGGATCTGATCCGGATTTCAAGTCCAAACGCCTGTTAAAAGGTGATGTGCCCTTCCTGGGAGTTTTGTTCAAAAAGAGCCAGGATTATCAACGGGCGCAGACGCAGACTGAACGCCGGCGCTTATTTTAATCCAAGATGAATATTCAATTGCTGAAGTTATAGATAAGATCATATGTGGGTTAGAATTTTGCCCGGTAGATTTCAGAGAGAAATTTATTGTTGAGATTAGTTATTCTAAGATTGCTACGCATGCAAAGCGTGGGGCAATTTTATAGTCGGAGCAATTTTATATGTTTATCGATTTTTTTTATAAACTCAAGGAAACAGGGGTGCCGGTAAGTCCCACCGCCTTTTTGACCCTGCATCGGGCTTTGGATAAGGGTTTGATTCCGTCCTTGGATGTTTTTTACACCGCGGCTCGGGCGATTCTGGTTAAAAGCGAGCGCTACTTCGACCTATTCGATCAAGTGTTTGCCCATCATTTTAAGGGCGCGGAACTGCCCGACCATGAGGGGCTGGCATTGGACGAGATGGCCAGGGCTTTGCTGGAATCCTGGCTGCAGAATCCCAAGGAGATTGCCGATGCTCTGGGTATGGATGAGAAAGATCTAAAAAAACTGACCCCCGAAGAATTGATCGAATATTTCAAGGAACGACTCAAAGAGCAGACCGAAGCACATCATGGGGGCAGTAAATGGATTGGCACCGGTGGCACATCGCCGGTGGGTCATTCGGGCTTCCACCCAGGTGGTATGCGCGTGGGCGGGGTATCGCGCAACCGTTCAGCGGTCAAGGTAGCCATGGACCGTCGCTACAAAGATTACTCTCTTAGCGGTCCGCTCACCCAAGCCATGATGGGCGAAGCGCTCAAACGACTGCGCAATCTCGTCCCAGTGGGTCCCAAAGACCAGGTCAATATCGATGAAACCATCTACCAGACCATGAAAAATGCAGGCGAGATCGAGATAATCTTTGATCGGGATTTAAGGGACCGACTAAAGGTGGTAATTGCCATAGACAATGGCGGCTGGTCCATGGATCCTTATGTAACGGTTGTGCAAACATTATTTGATTATGCCCGTGCTCAGTTCAAGGACATCAAGACTTATTTTTTTCACAACACCATCTACAGCACTTTATGGGAAGATGCGCCGCGCTACAAAAAGCCCTTTAAAATAGAAAACTTTACGCGCTTTGATCCGGAGACACGCATTGTCATGGTTGGAGATGCCAGTATGGCCCCTTATGAACTCATGGCAACGGACGGATCCATCCATCTGGAGGAACGCAGCGGTAAACGCAGCCTAGAATGCCTTCAATATATAGCTGACACCTTTCAACATTGTGTCTGGCTGAATCCCATTGGCAAAAATATGTGGGGTTACACTCAGACCATCCAAACCATCAGCAATATTTTCCCCATGTTTGAACTTTCCATTGACGGCCTGGAAAAGGCTGTAAGCCAGCTCATGTCGAAATAAAATCGCGGAGCGATTTTATTTCAGGAATGCTTGCGCTTTGCCACGTACATTTCAAGATCTTTCAAAATATCGGCTGGGATATCTGGTTTTTGGTAGGCTTCCAAGCGCTTAAGCGCAATCCGGTGGGCTTTGGCAGCGATGTCCGTATCGCCTGAGCTCTGCCAGGCATCCCATGGCAATCGGTTCATGATGTCTGTGGGTAGGAATTCGGTCCGGCACAGCTCAAGGGTCCGCGGGTGGGTCAAGTATTGACCGTCCACACCCACTTCACGAATGGTATCTAGATCAATGGCATCCGCATCGATGATCACTTCCGAGGTCATTTTTAGGGCAGATCGCCACAGGTCCTCATCAGCTATGAATTTGGCCAGGTTCATGGCCATGTAGGCCCCCAGAATGCCGCAGGTGTGCAAGACAAAATCGATTCGGTTGCGACATGTGGCCAAAAGGGTCATACCTGATTCAGCACCGGCCTGAAAATCGAGGCCATGGGCATTGGTCAAACCGCCACCACTGCGGCAGGGTAGATTGTAGTATCGCGCTAAGCCTGCACCGAGTGCCATGACCAAATGAGACTCCGGTGAAGCCAAATAGAAACTACCCGAACGCATGTCCATGGGGTTTCCAGCTGTACCGTAAATCACCGGAGACCCTGGCTGGGTCAATTGGCTCAGAACAATACCGGCTAAAATGACGGCATTATTGATGGCATTCAGACCAGCTACTTTCATGGGAGCAGTGGCACCCATGATGCCGCCGCCGGTGATGACCATTGCCTGCCTATGGCGGGCAAAAACCATCAGAGCATCCGCCATCTCTTGGGCATACTGCAAGGGCGCCAAGGCATTAATATTGGCGATCATCACCGGGCCCTCAAGTTCACTAAAGACGATTTTGGCCATATCCACAGCATCCATGGCTGTCTGGACTGAGAGTGGGCTGCCCATAAAAGGTTGATCACTATATAGAATGTTAGCTAAAAGCATATCCAAATGATAGTGGGCCGGTGGCACATCCGCGGGATCGACCATTTGGAATCCGGTTATGTTAATCACATCCGACGTATGGCCCAGTTTACAGAAATCAAGATAGTCGGCCATGGTGGCGTTTCTTTTGGTACCATCTAATGTGATGAAATGCGGTGCGCCATAGCCGGGGGCCAGGGCTGGTTCACCGCGGCCAATCTTGACATGTTTGTCGGGATCGCGAGCTTGTAGCGAGAAGGATGAGGGCGTATGCCCTAAAGCCTCTTGAACCTGTTTTTCGGTGAGGAATACAAGCTGTCCTTCGGTCTTGAAGCCGTGCTTTTTAAACAACACAATTGCTTGTTCGCCGTGAAATGCGACGCCCATATCAGCCAGAATCGTCATGCTGGCATTGTGAATCAGATCGAGTTGTTCTTTTTTCATTGGTTTATTTACCTTTATTACTTTTCATATCAAGATAACGCTGACGAATGGATTTCATATGGCGCGTCATGCAGGCAACCGCTTCTTCAGGGTCTCTTGCTTTGATGCTTTGAAGCAATTTTTCATGCTCGCCGATATCAAATCCAATGTATTTGTAGAAATGACCCTCCAGGTGGTGAATTTCAGACCGTGTGGCGTCACTCAGGGTATATATTTTTTCCAATAAATCCGCGATAACCGGATTTTTGGCGGCGGTAACAATACGCAAATGAAACCGCAGGTCATTTTTATAAAATAGTTCGGGCCTGTTTTGTGTGGCATGCATGTTTTGGATGGCCTGCTGCATACCGACGATATCATTGTCGGTTCGGCGCTGGGCGGCCAGCTCAGCAGCCGTAATCTCAAGTCCCTGACGGGCATCGATGAGGTCGATCATGGCACCCCGTTTAACCGATAAAAATATAGACAAGGGTTCCATGGGCCAGTCCCCGGAAGAAGTGCAGATAAAATTGCCGTCGCCATGACGGTTGTCGATAATGCCTAAAATGCTCAGTGCTTTTAGGGCTTCCCGTAAGGAGGATCGGCTGACATTCAGCAGGTTGGCCAGGTCGCGTTCACTGGGAAGACGGCCGCCCAAGGGAATCTGACCGGAATCAATCAGAAGCTTAATTTCACGAATGATTTTTTCCGGTATGTTTTCCTTCTTGACCGGGTTTACTTTAATAGACTGTTTAGAGCTCATAGGATATATCCTAGAAATTTCATGAAATATTCGGGCTATAAGTATCCGTTGTATTAATTCTTGACAATGTTAAACATAGCGCATATTAGACGTTTATTGGTCAGGCCAATGTGCCGATTTTATATTTAAGTTATCATTGCTTGTCAACAATCAAGTTATAAAGGCAACTTTACTGTATGGCGACTGCAAATGAAAAACTGATCAGATTCATCGAGACAAGCCGTTTTGAAAAGTTACCAAAGGCGGTTATTCACCAGGTCAAGCGTGCGATGTTGGATACCATCGGGTGTATTCTGGCCGGCTTGTCAACACCTTTGGGTAAAAGCGTGCTGGCCCTGGGTCGCCAGTTTCCATTTTCTGAGGGTGTGACCGTGCCGGGTATCGAGCATCGTGTTGTGACAAACATGGCTGCCACAGCCAACGGATTTTTGGCCAATGCCCTGGATGCCGACGATGGTCACCGCATGTCACGGATACACAATGGCGGCATTCTGTTCCCGGCGGTTTTTGCCGCAGGCCAGTGTAGCTCAAGCAGCGGCCGGGAAGTTATTTGCGCTGCGGTTATCGGTTATGAGATTGGCTTGCGCGCTGGCATGGCCTTGAATAATTCGGGTGAGATTTACTATGGTTCAGCCCATGGCGGCACATATAGCGCCGCTGCTGCAGCGGGATATCTTATGGAGTTACAACCGGCGGATATCATTAACGCCCTGGGAATTGTTGAAATTCAAGCTCCCTCCTGCCAGTTGATGGGGTGGGTCAAGGCCCGCAAAATACCCATGATAAAGGAGGGCATGGGCTGGTCAGCTGCTACCGGATATACTGCGGCTTTAATGGCCGGTCACGGCATCACCGGAACGCTGACCCTGTATGAAACTTTTCCGCATTTGTCTGCTATGAATGATTTGGGATTAGATTATCAGATATTAAAAACCTATTTTAAACCATTCGCATCCTGCCGCTGGACCCACGGGCCCATCGAAAATCTAAACAAGATTCTCAAAAAACATCCCCTGCAGCCGGATGATATTGCCAAGATTCAAGTTCGTACGCCGGATAAGGCCGCCAATCTGGATACAATATATCCGCTAACCCCGGAAGACGCCCAATACAGCATCCCCTTCACGCTGGGCGCTTTGCTGGGGTACGGAAAGGTGGGGCCGGCGGAGATGAGTGCTGAAGTGTTAAAGGACTCGCAGATCCTAACGGCCGCCAAAAAGGTCGAGGTGGTGGCGGATCCGGATATGCAGGCGCTGTATCCCCAACACGTGGCAACCAGGGTGGCTGTAACGACACACGGGGGCAAGACCTATGTAGAGGAAAACAAAAAGATCAGCGGTGATTGGGATCAACCCATGACCGATCGGGAGTTAGCCGATAAATTTACAGACTACGCAACACCTTTATTAGGGCCCCGCCAAACCGACGATTTATGCAATCAGATCATGGCATTGGATCAGGTTAGCGATATAAACCAATTGCTGGCCCCATTGGCATCTATCCAGCTAGACTAAAGATAATTTTACTCTATTGGGATGGATGCCGGCAAACATACTAGTTAAACACTTTAACTTGATAATTCCCCGTAGCTCACTAGCGGGTTACACCTCATTTCCCTCTCCTTGGGGAGAGGGTTAGGGTGAGGGGATAAAAACTTATCAGCTTTAATACCCTGCAGCGACAATACTGAGCTCGTCGAAGTCTTGCTTCAGGGAGCTTCATTGGACTTAGGCCTTAGCATCGGTATCGGAATCGGTATCGAAATCGATGAACAGGATGACCGTTAAGGCCGATGGAAAAGAACCGATAGCGATTTCGATCCCGAAACCGACTGATCTCTAAATCTAATTTGTGCTATCTGAATCGGTACAAACACCTATCAAAATATCACTAGGAGACAGACCCATGTATACAGGCAGCAATGGAACCCAATATCGACCCCTAACAGAGCAACAGATAGAAACCATCCACGATGCAGCTCTGACCATACTGGAAAATATCGGTTTGACCTATGAAAGTGGACTGTCGGAAACCATTGACATGCTCGAAAAAGCCGGCGCATCAGTGGATCGTTCCGCAGCCCGGGTGCGATTTCCAAAAGAATTGATAAGCGAACAGATTGCCAAGGCACCGGCCGAGGTTATTTTTTGCGGCCGCGACGCGAAACATGATCTCACGCTGGGCGGTGATCGGGTTCACATGGGAACGGGTGGCACGGCGGTGACAATTTTAGATTTGGAAACCGGTTTCGCCCGCAAAACCCGTCTACGTGATCTCTACGATATCGGGCGTATCGTGGATCGGCTCGATAATATCCATTTTTATATGCGACCGGTGGTTCCCCAGGATATCCCTCCGGAAACATACGATATCAACTCCTTCTATGCCTGTATGCGAGCCACCTCCAAACATGTCATGTGTGGCGCTAATTACCTGGAAGGGTTGAAACAGGTCATCGAAATGGCTGCCATAATTGCCGGCGGCAAGGACAAGTTGAGAGAGCGGCCGTTTATATCCACCACGGCCTGTTTCGCCATCAGTCCCTTGAAGTTGTGCACCGATTCCACCCGCATCATGCAAACAGCCATTCGCAACCGGATTCCTGTGGCCCTTTCCAGCGCACCCATGGCCGGCTCCACCGCGCCCATGACCATGGCCGGTCAGTTGGCGCAATTGCACGCCGAGGAACTGTGCGGCATCACCATTTGCCAGTTGACCAACCCCGGTGCCCCCCTGCTGTATGGCGGCATCCCCGGTGCGGCAAACATGGCCAGTATGGGCTATTCCGGCGGTCCGGTCGAGTGCGGCATGATGAATGCCGCTATCCACCAGTTGGCCCGGCACGTAAATATCCCCAACTACAATTCAGCCGCCTTGAGCGACGCCAAGGTGCCGGACATCCAGGCCGGGTGGGAAAAAGGAATGAGCACCCTGTTGGTGGCCATGAGCGGATCCAACTATGTCCACCACGCGGCCGGCATGCTGGAATCCATGCTGGGTGTGGCCTATGAGCAATACATTATCGATGATGAGATCATTGGCAGTGCCATGAAGGCTTTGCAGGGAATTGAAGTCGATGCCGAGCATCTGGCTATGGAAATTATCGAACAGGTGGGTCCGGGCGGTAATTTTATTGTCACCGAGCACACCATGCAGCACATGCGCAGTGAATTTTACCAGGGCAACGGTGTCGCCGACCGTAAAATTCGGGAGCAGTGGGAACAAGAAGGTGCCGTGGATGCACGGGAACGTGCCCGTCGCATGGCCCAAACCTGGTTGGCCGAACCGGAAAAATCCTATATCCCCGAAGATATCGATAAGCGAATTCGGGAATCCTTCGAGATACTACTCTAGAAAAGGTTCCATATGATAATATTGAATCAGAATCCGAAGTGCCCTGGTGAAGATTTGTATACTTTCACCATCCCTAAATGAGATCGAATTTTCAATCATATAGTCCAAACATTCAGTATCTCTCTGACTTTGTTCAAGTCTTTATTTCCATCAGTTATTGTCCACTTGATATTTTCATTTGTAACCTTCTGTACAGAATAAATTCCAGTTAATTTAGAGAATTAGAAAAAATAGATATGCTTTTAATTTTTCAAGCTCAATGAAGAGGTCCAATGCAACATAAAATATAGATCAATAACGATTTGGTAATATCATCGGATTTGGCCTGCAATGATTGACGCTCGGGAAACAATAACACCGGTGGGGGTGGAATAGTAAAAGATAATCGCCGGTGGTACGCCGATGACTTCTGAACTATTTAACAGGCCTGATATCATGTCGGTCAGAATGGTTTTACCTTTGCCTGGCCTTTTTTATAGGAGCCACCGCGCCACAACAAAATAACTAAAACTATCAAGACAACCGCTATCGCGCCCGCATATGCCGTAGTGGGATATTGGTCAAAAGTACTTACCGGGATCCTGATCAACATACCGGTTTACAGCCCGGACAGGGAATTCCAAACAGCCTTCTATTCCAGTTCAAGCTTCGGAACTATTTTCGGTGGTGTTTTTCGCGTACGCTCAACAATGGGACTGGGCAGTGGCGAAACATCTTTTCTGCCGTTGAACCTAAAAGTATATTGGCAACATTGTTGCGGCCCTTGGTGCCCATAACAACCAGATCCACATTTTCATTTTTTACTGTTTCTAACAATTCAACGAATGGAATACCTGTGCGGAGCACTTTCTTGATAGGGCGTTGAGAACAAGATGCTTCATCAATCAACGCCTGCATCTGCCGGTAACGTTCTTCCTCCCGATGTTCCAAAAAGTTGCCCAAAGAGACCTGCTCAATACCTTGGGCAATTTTTTGCATGGCCTTGACATCGCGTTGATTGACGACGTTGACAACAATGAGTTCACCATTCAGACCGTCGGCCACATCAGCAGCAAATTGCACAGTCTTTGCTGAGTATTTAGAAAGGTCTACAGCTACCAGGATTTTACTTATTTTTGACATTCTTTTTCCTTTCTTGTTCCAGTTAATCTCCAATTTCTTTCTTTATTGATATGGCCGGTACTGTGTCGAATAGATATCCAAGATACTGTAATTGGCAATCCTGAAAATAGGGATTCCAAGTCCTTGTTAATGGCCACGATGACAAATGATGTGTGGATACCGGCGATATGCTGAATGGCACCTGAATACCACAGGCAAAGTAAACTTTCGTAGAGACGGGTTTGCCGGTCTGGTCAACTTGGTTGCATACCGGCCGCCGGAACGGTACGCATCTCGGCCGAAATAATTCTCTTTCACAGCTTCACCCCAAAATTCAACCCGGCTTCATAAGGGATCTCTTAGGGTGTGATGTCCGATTCCTATTTACGGTGGCCGGTCTCCAACCTCAGGGAGTTGATTGCCTACCATTAACAGGGGAAAGTTGAAGGTGGGTTGGCATAAATAGTTAAATTTTTAACCAGATAAGAAATGCTTGAATCAGTGAGTCGTTCTCTTCTATTAAGGCATCAATCAACCCTTACCTTTCCACGGAATCAGTTTTCCCTCCAGCAAACGCATGGCAATTTCGATGCCGAATCCGATGACCCCGATTATAATGATGCCCATTACTACAAGATCGGATGATAAAAAATTTGCAGCAACCATTATCATAAAGCCGATACCCACATTGGCCGCAACGAGTTCAGCAGCAATTACTGTTGCCCAGCAGACTCCCATGGCCGTGCGCACACCCGTAAAAATCTCCGGCAGCGCATTCGGTAGGATCACATAACGCAGTACCTGCCATTTCGTAGCGCCGAGTGAATATGCTGCATACACCTTGGAAATCTTTACGCTCGACACGCCCGACCGGGCGGCGATGGTCATAATAAATACAGCTGTAAGAAAAAGCAGAATAATTTTAGCCTTTTCGCCGATTCCAAACCACAGCACCACCAGAGGAATCAGGGCCAGCGGCGGAATAGGGCGCATAAACTCGACGATAGGGTCGAAAATGCCGCGTAGTTTCGTCGATAATCCCATGGCAAATCCAAGTGGAATGCCC
Organism: uncultured Desulfobacterales bacterium; assembly: GCA_964633115.1. GTDB lineage: Bacteria > Desulfobacterota > Desulfobacteria > Desulfobacterales > B30-G6 > B30-G6. The sequence continues at coordinate 31,256 of CAZWEO010000037.1, read as the reverse complement.
ACCAAACATCCGAAAAACACACCCGCCAACACGCGAAATACACTGTAGCCGATGTGTTGCCATAGTGTGAAATACCGGTACCCTTCTGTGGCTGTTATGGCAAACTGATTCATCACGGCCTGTGGTGAAGGCCAGAAAATCGGATCTGTCCATTTATAAATACCGGATATGGTCCAGAGCACACCCAGTACCAGTAAAGCAGCGATACTCCAGATACGGCCACCAGTGACCATGGAGGCATCTCCAAACCGAACCGTTTTTTGTTTCTGAAAGCTGCTTTCCGCCAAGCCCAGCCAAATCGCGAATCCTGATGGCGCCTTGTTTTTTTTCGACATTGTGTATCTCCTTAAAGGTTCTAATCCTGACGCCCCATGATCTCTTCTTCCATCTCCCAAATCATGGAAAGAATCTCTTCGCGCTTTTCGATGAACTCCGACGATGCCTTGATGTCCCGTGGGTTCTCCTTCAAGCCGCGCTCTGCAAAGGGTAGACGATATTCCTTAACAATACGTCCCGGCCGTGGTGCCATTACAAATAGCCGCTCACCGAGAAACAGGGCTTCTTCCACGGCATGGGTGATCAGCAGAATGGTCTTGCCAGTTTTTTTCCAGAGTTGGAGAATCAGCCCTTGCATTTTTTCGCGGGTCAGTGCGTCCAGGGCGCCAAGTGGCTCATCCATAAGAATCAGCTCCGGGTTATTGGCAAGGCAACGGGCCAGTGCGACACGTTGTTGCATGCCCCCGGAAAGTTCGTAGATCGCTTTGTTGCCGAATTCTTTCAGGCCTACTGTTTCCAGAAGGTCGGATACAATTTTTTGGGTTTCGTCTTTCGGCGCACCCCGCATATCAGGGCCGAACGAAATATTTTTTTCAACCGTCAGCCACTCAAACAGGGCGCCGTCCTGAAACACCATAAGACGCTCAGCGCCGGGTCCTTGGATTTGTGCACCATTCAGCGCCATTTGGCCTTCGGTAGGAGCATAAAAACCGGCGATTAGGTTCAGCAGGGTTGTCTTTCCGCACCCGGACGGACCAAGTACAGTAAGGATTTCACCGGGAGCAAGATTAAAGGACACATCTTTGAGTGCCTGAACACCCCCCCCGCCCGGCAATGCATAACGCATGGAAACACCCTTGATTTCAAGTCCACTCATTAGATTCTCCTGGAGAAAAGGAAACGGCGCGGGTAAGCATCTACCGGCTAAAGCGGATACCCCCCGCGCCTTTCTGCGAATTAATTTACTTTCTTCAAAAAACTATCGTCGATATAGGGACTGTAGTCATCAAGTGCTTTGGGAATGACTTTTTGTTTTACGAAAAAATCTGCAGCACCCTTGCAGAACGTCTGTACCGTACCAGCAAACCATGCCTCGGATAGCTGTTCCTCCTTTGAGGGAAAGCTGAATTTTTCCAGAAAAGCGTTGGAATCTGCCAGCTTCATACCGGCAGCTTTAGCAATGATCGGTTGCGCTTTCTCCGGATTCTGTGCATACGCACGGTTAGCGTCCTCGGTCACCTGCATGAATTTCGTAACCAGATCGGGATGATTCTTGGCAAATTCCTGGGTTGTCGAAATTACATCAAACGTCAGCAGACCGAACGATTCCTGCTCTTTTCCCGTCATCAGAACATGGCCGACCTCTTTCATGCGGGTCAACGGTCCTCCAAAAGCACAGGCCATATCCACCCTGTGCTGCGAAAGTGCCGCTGCACCGGGAGCCCCGTCCATCTTCACGATATTTACTTTGCTGACGTCAACACCTAAATAATCCAGGGTCCGCAATAGTTTGTAGTGGGTTACATTTCCTATGGGCGTTGCAACGGTTTTACCCTCCATAGTATGATGGGCATTATACTTTGAAACGCCAGCATCCCTGTGGACAACGCAGTTATCGTTCTCCGAATAAGACACCGCCACACCGATAAGTTGCAGCGGAACACCGGCGCTAACCGCAACGACATATGGAATCAGGCCTTGCGAGTATGCGATTTGTATTTCGCCCGCCTTCATGGCGCGCGTCATTTCATTGCCGTTGGGGAATGCCACCCATTTTACCTTTACACCCATCTCCTTTTCGTACAATTTTTCTACCTGAGCAACTTGATTGGCAGTAGGCCATTCCAGAAAATAGGCTATCTTGATTTCTTTTGGCTTGTCCGCCGCCACACTTGTACCTGCGAACATGACCACCAACGTCAACACCAATGTCAGCATGATTAGCTTTTTCATGTATTCTCCTTTCTCTATGTTGTAATTGGAAGAAAATAACACTACCATTGCCATTAAGAACTTGAATACAACTTGACCAGAATCCCGGTAGTACCTATAGAGATTAATATAGGGACAGTTGAGAATCGCTAAGCATCCACACGATTTTAGCTTATGGCAAGTTCTTCGTGAATCTTTTTGCTGGCATTCGAATAGAACTTGCGAATGAATTTCTCGTGATATGTAAATGACCAGTGCTTGTCTTTCCAAAGACTTGCTGCAGCTTCCGGTTCTCCTTTTTTTATCAATTCAATGAGTTGATCGTGTTCGCAACAATTGATAAGCTCCCATTTTTTGATATAGGCACGTTTCGGGAAATCATACAGGCGTTGCTTGATCGGCATGACAATTTGATACAATGCCCGGTTTTCAGACAGATCCAGAAAAACACCATGAAATGCGATGTTCAATTCATAGTAGCGGTCGAAATCATTCTGGCTAATGGCCGATCGCATTTCAACATTCAGGCTTTCCATTTTTTTGATGTGAGAAGGGCTAATTTTATCGAATACCGCGATGATAACCGATGATTCTATCATCCCACAAATTTCGACCAGATCCCGAATGTCTTTGAGTGTCAGTTTGTTTACCAGTACACCGCGTCGCGGCAGGATGGTTACAAAACCTTCACACTCCAGACGGATGATTGCATCACGAAGAGGGGTGGTGCTGATCCCCAGTTGGCTACTGATATCCTTCAAGTTGATACACGACCCGGGAATGAGCTTGCCGCTGATGATTTCTCCTCTGATATACCGATATACCTGCTCCCGTAAAGAAGTTATATCCAGGATCCCACTTGGTTTAAGCATACTTTCGGGAGACATATCATATATCCTTGGCCGGCGATAATACGGCCCCTTGAATTATAGATGTGTAAAATTTGTTATTCCGCATAAGCATCACCGATTTCCAGGGCCTGGTCCATGATGGCAATACCTTCATCGATGTCATCTTGATTGGCAATCAACGGTGGTGCCAAAGCAATCACATTGACCGGGTTGGCAGCCATGGCCATCATGCCGAGTTCACCAAGTTTTTTAGCTATCTCCAATTTTGGATTCAAACCCGGGCGAATTTTCGCGTCAACAGATGTCAGCGGTTCTTTGGTATTTTTATTTTTCACGAGTTCAAGCCCCACGAACAGGCCCAACCCGCGGACATCACCAACACACGAATGCTTTTCTTTGAGTTCCAGAGATTTTTCCAGCAGATATTTGCCCATCTTATCTGAATTTTCAACCAGGTTGTCCTCCTGGTAAATGGGAATTACCGATAGCGCTGCAGCGCAGCTCAGGGCATGCCCAGCATACGTCGCCCCGTGGCTGAAAAACTGTTCTTTAAATCGGTCGCCGATATGCTTACTCACGATGGTGGCGCCTAGAGGCAGATAGCCGCAGGTCATTCCCTTAGCCATGGTCAGGATATCCGGTACGATGTCCCAGTGATCCATGGCAAACCATTTGCCGGTGCGGCCGAACCCAGTCATAACCTCGTCGGCAATCATGAGGACGTCCCACTTGTCACAAACCTCTCGGAGCTGTGGGAAATATTCGGGTGGGGGGACGATAATGCCGTTGGCGCCCGTAACCGGCTCGAAAATGATGGCAGCGATTTTCTCAGCGCCGCCTTCAAGTTCGATGACCTCGTCAATATATTTAACGCAGCGTAGATCGCAGGAAGGATAGGTCAACCCAAACATGCAGCGGTAGCAATAGGGCTGGGGAACCCGGATTTGATCGGTACCGCCCGACACCTGGGCCCAACTCCTGGAGTCTCCAGCAGAGAGGGTCATAGGACTGGTGGTCCCGCCATGGTAGGTACGGTAGCGGGTAATGATTTTGCGGCGACCGGTGTACTGGTGCGCAATTTTGATGGCAGCTTCGTTGGCTTCAGCTCCGCCGAGAGAAATAAACGACCGGGTGAGATCGCCCGGAGTGATATCGGCCAACATTCTGGCCAACATCGCCCTGGGTTTGTTAGACATGCTTGGCGCAAATGAGGTGAGTGTTTGCGCCTGACGGCAAATGGCTTCGATTACCCTCGGATCCTGGTGGCCGATGTTATGACTGACAAAGCAGGAACTGAAATCGAGCCTTTGTCGGCCGTCTTCGGTGGTAAAGCGGACACCCTTGGCAGACACGACCCGGGGTGGTGATTGAGACGGCTGGAACGACCAGGATTGAAAATTATTTTCGACCTCGTATCGGTCTAGATCTTCCTTGCTTTCGGGAATATTTTTCAGATCTATCATGCCTGCTCCTATGTTTCAGCGCCTGCTTCTCTAATTCGAACCTGCCGGTAGACAAAGACCCCGATTGGGGCTTTTTACTGTCCGTATTTTTCCCACATAATCCCGAAGACATCCTCATCTGCCACTTCGGCCGGTTTTATGGGTTCCGTCAGCCAGGTAACGTTGATAAAGTGCTTCCAGTGAATGTTTTCAGTGGTGATGTTGCCTCCCCAGGTGCCGCACCCCAGGGTTACTGTGGACGGCATGCCGTTCCACAAATTTCCGCCTGCTGAAGGGGCGTGGGCCTGTCTTACGATGACCCGGCTGACTTTTAACTCGGAAGCCACCTTGTCGATGTATTCGGGATTGAATGAATAGAGGCCGCACGAATGTCCCAATCCGGCATATTCGTGCATTCGGGTCACCTTCTCGATGGCATCATCGATGGTTTTGTATTTCCACAGCGCCAATACCGGTGATATTTTCTCGCCGCTGAAGCGATCCAGACCGGCATTTTCGGCCTCAACCATGAGCATCGATGTATCCTCGGGCACCTCGATACCCGCATCCGCCGCTATTCTTGTGGCTGAAATGGCCACGATTTTGAGGTTTAAAGCCAGCTTGCCGGGTTCCTTCGTCGGTACCCACATCCACTGTTCCAGCTTGCTCTTTTCATCCTCGGAACACAGGTAGCCGCCCCGTTTTTTAAACTCCGCCGCCAATTCGTCGTACACGCTTTCATGAATCACGATGGAGGTGTCGGAACTGCACGAGGTGGCATTGTCAAAGGTCTTGCTGATCACTATTTTTTCAGCGGCATCCGGTATGTCCGCATCTTCTGCCACGATGATCACGGGGTTGCCGGCGCCGACACCGTATGAGGGCGTGCCGCTGGAATAGGCCGCTTTGACCATCACCGCCCCTCCCGTGGCCAGCACCAGATCTACCTGTCGCATGAGTTCCTGACTCCTGGGGATGCTGGGTTCCTCAATGTGCTGGATCAAATCCATGGGCGCGCCGACCTTTCGCAGGCCTTCACGCATGAAATCGCATACCACCTTGCAGGACCGTTTAGCCTTTGGATGAGGTGCAAATATTACGGCATTCCGCCCCTGCAAGATACTGACGGAATTGCTGGCCGGTGTTGCCGTGGGGTTGGTAACCGGTGAGAGCGCACCGACCACGCCGACCGGCTTGGCATACTTGGTGATACCGGTGGTTTCGTCACGCTCGATAACACCAACCGTTTTAGCTTTGAGGATGTCGCGGCAAACACCGAGGACTTTCACTTTGTGTTTTTTGAGTTTGTGCTCATACACGCCCATGCCGGTCTCCTCCACGGCGATCTTGGCACAGGCGGCAATATTGTCATCTTTGTATACTTGCCATCCGACGGAAAGACAGACCTCGTCTATCTGCTCCTGGGTGTAATTTTCGATCTGTTTTTGGGCCGCACGGGCTTTTTTGACCAATTCATCTATGATTGCAAAATCATCAGTCATTACAATCTCCTCCAAATTGTGAATTCAAGAACAACCTGAATTGAGGACTCATATCCTCAATTCCTGGAGCCGGGTTTTGCGGTTTAGGATGTGGTCATGCCGAAACCCAGTTCGAAGGCCTTTTTATTTTCCTCTTTGAATTTGGGAATAATTTTTAACATGGTTTCCAGCATATTTTCTTTTTCCAGCAAGCCCACGGTGGCGCCGGTCAAGGCACCCAGCATAATGGTGTTGGCGTAAATGGGCCGGCCCAATTTTTCAACAGCGGTTTCCTTGGCTGCAACGGCAATCTGGCGGGCTTTTTTACCCTCGTCGATCTCCACCATGGCCGGATCATAAAGGATCGTTCCATCCACCACCATATGTCCAAACTGTTTATAGGCAGCGGAGGACAGGACGCAAAAATAATCCGGGTCTTCCACCAGGGGGCTGTCGATCTCCTCGGAAGAAAGAACCAGTTGGGTTCTGACGTAGCCGCCCCGCTGTTCGGTGCCGTGGCTTTTCAGCATCGTTACCCTGAACCCCTGGTTGACGGCTCCTACGCCGACGATCTGGCCCAACCTGACCACACCCTGTCCGCCAAACCCACTGGCCAGTATTTCAATGCGATCCTTCATGTTGATACCTCCTTTGAATTTCCGCTACCGAATCTCTCAGTGCCGCGGAAAATTCTGGCCTGGAATTACTGGCGTCGTGATAAATACCGGTCCGCCAAAGGGTGTCGTGCTTTTCCTCTCCCATCGGAGCTGCGTGATCTTTTATCCATCTAAAAATATTAACGGCATTGCGGGACCCCAGTGCATTCTTGGCAAAATTCGTTGTGCACGGATATACCGCATGAACCAGGGAGAATCCGTTGTTTTGCACCGCTTTTTTCAACGATTTCACTAACGCGACCCCGTCCATGCTGACGTGCCGGGCCAGAAACGTTGCTCCGGCTGCCTTCAACATAGCAAGCACATCCATTTCCGGCTGGACCCAATTGGGTTCGGACATGCCGTAGGGGCTGCTGTCCGTGACGATCCCCTGCGGTGTGGTCCATCCATACTGCCCGCCGGTGGACTGATACCCCAGGTTGTCGCAGACCAGAACCGTCATTTGGGCATTGGACCGGGCCGAGTGCAGGAGGTGGTTATAGCCTATTCCGAAGGCGTCTCCGTCACCGACAGTCAGAATGATCTTCATCTCCGGGGGAATGGCAATCCTGAGCCCTCTGGCGATAGCGTACACCCTACCATGGGTCCCGGCAAAATTGTCGCCTTTCCATGTGGCAAATGTTTGCCGCCCCGCACAACCGATGGACGTCCCCCAGACCACGTCTTCGACCTCGTAGCCTAATTCATCCAAAGCTTGGACAAGGGCTTTGTGGCACTGACCGAGACCGCACCCAGAACAGGCTGTACTGGGTATTTTTCTCGCCCTTAAATATTTGTCAGATAACTTATCCATTTACCACACCTCCTTTTCCCACCCTTCTGGTTTAAGGGGTTCGTTTTTGAGGAGTTTGTCAAAAATTTCATGAAGTTCCGCTACCGTCGGCAGTTCACCGCATTTTCCGAAAAAGTGAATATCGCTGTCACAGGGCGCGGCCCGTTCTACCTCCCGAACCATCTGCCCGTCGTAATCCAGCTCCACCGAAAGGTAGGTGCTCTTTTTCTTGAACAGTTCATCCGGAAAGGGCCACAAAGATATCGGACGGATCATGCCGACTTTCAATCCCTTTTCTCGAGCTTTTTTTACGGCAGTCTTGACCGTCCTAGACGCTATTCCAAAAGAGACAGCTATGATATCGGGATCATCATCCAGAAACAATGTCTCATAACGGGTGATAATATCCTTATGATTCCTGATTTTATAAATCATACGATAGGAATGTTTATGGTGGGCTTCCACGGTTTCGATATCATACCCTTCCTCGGTGGGTGTCCAGTCGGAGCACATGGCTCCAGTGTTTTTACCCAGTACCGTGGGGGGTAAATCGATTTCATCTGTAGCCGGATAGAAGTCAGGGCCCATGTGTACTTTTCGCTCCATGAATCTGAGGCCCATGGCTTCTTTTTCCTCATCGGTCTCCGGAATACTGATGTCCTCGAGGCCGTCGGTGATCAATTGGTCTGCAAGGATAGTCACTGGTGTTCTGAAGCGCTCGGAGAGATAAAAGGCTTCTACGGTTAACTCCATTGCTTCCTGGGCACCGTTGGGTGCGAGCACGATGGTCTCGTAATTGCCCCCCTGGGTGGGATAGCGGGAATTATAAAATTCACCTTGGCCTGGTGCTCCGGTGATTCCACTGACTGGCCCAACCCGCTGTGAATTAAGCACAACAATCGGAATTTCACACCCGATGGCCCACCCGTATGGGTCTGCGTAAAGGATGAATCCAGGCCCCGACGTCGCGGTCATAGTCTTCATGCCACCGGCCGCTGCACCGACAGCCATGTGCATGGCACCGCACTCATCCTCCGCCTGTACATAATACCCCCCCACTTTAGGTAAATTCTTAGACATGGCTTCGGCGATTTCGGTTGCTGGTGTAATGGGGTAGCCAGCGAAAAGACGACAACCCGCCATTATCGCACCTTCTGTAATTGAAAAATTTCCAGTTTCTAGAAAACGTTTCATAAGTAACGCCCCCTCAAAGTTTAAAATATCAATTGAAAAAACAGATTTTTTTTAGGGCTTGCGATCTCCGATCAAACAACCTCCTGGACATCAATTGAGAAGTCCGGGCAGGCATAAAAGCAAAGCTGACAACCGACACATCTTTCCTGGTGTTTCACTTCCATGGGCCGATACCCCTTTTCATTAAAGGAATCGGCCGGTCCGAAAACTTCCTCCGAACACACCTCTGCACAATAGCTGCACTCTTTGCATCCGTCCCTGAAAAGCGCCACTTCAAACTGTCTGGCGTCACAATCCCTGCACCGGCTAGCCTCTGCAAGCGCGGATGCTTCGGTGAAACCCAGTTCCACCGTCTCAAAGCTGCACGTTCGATCGGCCCGGGGGATGCAGGGCATGCTCTGGCGCGATTCCGTTTCAGCCGCATAGTCCTCAACAAGAACTTCTTTTTCGTGGGTGGTCAATTCCTGGTCGATTATCCCGCTTCCCCCGAGGTGTCGATCAATCGATATGGCCGCCCCACGTCCACAGGCGATCGCATCGATGATCGATGCGGGCCCGGTAACTATATCTCCTCCTGCGAAAACACCCGGCGTGTTGGTGGCCAACGTTTCAGGATCGACCTGGATAAAGTCGCCTTTGGCCAAGGCTATGCCCAGGGCCGGGGTTCCCACCGGCATCTGTCCGATGGCAGCGATAACATGGTCAAACACCTGATTAAATTCACTACCTGCTATGGGAATGGGTCTCGGGCGGCCACTGTCATCAGGTTCTCCCAGTTCCATGCGGGCAAAGGTCACCTCCAACCCACCATCTGTTGCGTTTATCTGAGTTGGTATGGTCAGGTAGTTGATGGTTGCGCCTTCCAGCAGGGCAGAATTGACTTCCTCCTCCCACGCGGTCATTTCCACGTCGGTCCGCCGATAAACAATTGTGACTTCTTTGACGCCCAGGCGGATGGTACTGCGGGCAGCATCCACTGCGGTGTTACCGCCACCGACGATGGCCACGCGCCCTTGCACATCGACAGGCTCACTCGCATTGACTTTTCTGAGAAAGGATATGCCATCAACGATCCCGGGCAGATCGTCTCCCGGGATACCAAGTGTCATCCCCTGATGCGCACCGCAGGCGAGATAGACAGCATCGTAGCCTTGCTTTAAAAGCGCATCCGCCGATTCAATCCGTTGCCCAGTCTGTATGCCGACGCCGATGGCCTTGATGTCCTCGATCTCCTGATCCAGTGCTTCTCTCGGTAAACGATAGGCGGGAATGCCGACCCGCATCATACCTCCTGGGACGTCAAGAGCTTCGTAGACATTCACTTCATGTCCCAAGGTGGCCAGGTAGTAGCCGGCGGTCAAACCGCTGGGGCCTGATCCCACGATGGCGACTTTTTTTTGCGTAGCAGGTGCGGTGGTTAGATTTTTTTTCCAAAGTTCACCGCCCATCTCAGCCGCTGTTCGCTTTAAAGCCCTTATGGCAATCGGATCACCAAAATGCTGGTTTATGCAATTCAGCTCACAGGGGCTGTAGCAGGCGTATCCACAGATTGCCGGAAAAGGGATTTTTTCTCGAATTACCGCCAAGGCCCCATCGAACTCACCCCTTCTGATGTACCTTATGTAGCGGGGTACATCGATGCCGGCTGGACAGGCGGCCTTGCAGGGGGCAATTGAGAGATTCTCTCTAGTGATGTGTTTTTTTCCCATTGGTTTCAGCCTCCAATTATTAAAATTATAATAATAACAGGTATATAAAATGGAACAATTGTGTTGAACTTAACAGAATCAGGTGTGGAGAAAATTTGTGGCGACGATCATAAATGATAGAGTTGAAATCTAATACATCAGATATCAATTCTGCTGTCAAGTATTAACTCCAATAGATTTACCATGTAAAATAATTTCAAACATTCAGATAGGTAAATTAGGATTTAATTCATCAAGAAACCATGTGGATTGGCGATAATAATATGGATCATTCATTTGATAGCAGAAAAGTCTCAATTTTGACTTTCAGTAGAAGCCTATGAAATTGTAGTTAAATGGAAACAGGTGATTACATCTTCCCAGGCGATAACCCTTAACTTGAGATTATGTAACACAGTCTAATATACATGTGATATCAAACAGTTGACATAATAAGGGTGAAGCCTAAATATTGTTTCAGTAGCTGAAATGCTGTGATTTAAATTTGAATTCCACACTTTTTGACGCGTGGGATGAATTTAAATTGATGAATACGCCGACTGCTTTCAGCGTGAATCGGAGGGATCGTATGAAAATCTAATCGTGGGCGCTCACGGGTGCTATCGCTTAGCCTTTCTAAGGCGGTCAAGGACGGCCTCGGCAATATAGGTCGGGGCTGATTCCGGGAAGGGGGCCACGCTGCTGACATTGATCTCACAGAGGACATAGGTGTCTTCACCGGATTCAGTTTTGGGTCCCAGCAGAAAATCACAATCCCATAATATTGGCAGCCTATCGTCATCAATTGCAAGCACTTCTTGCATCTCTGGTACCCAGGGCTGCTCCACTTTTTGTTTTAACACCTGGAAATCGGGCATGGTTGGAAGATAGTACAGACGCGGCCCAGGCTGAGGCGCGTCAACCGCAGGTTTGCCAGGTGGGGCCGGGAAAAGAGAATTGACGGCCTGATGGCCAAATCCGACAACTTTATCGTGAACCAGGTAGCAGCGAACCATACCGTCTGGTAGGCGGATTTGGTATTCCTGATCGATCATGCGGCTCGGGCCGGTAAAATAGGTTTCACACCGGGTATAGAATTCATTGAGCGATATTTTTTCTTCAACACCGCCTTTTTTGGCGTGCCGAACGCGAACGTACGTATCGGCCTGGGGCTGGCTGGTCTCCTGATCCAAGCTGACTTTCCAAACACCCCTGCCACCATTGCCACGGTATTGTTTGAGTACGCGTGCCTTTCCGGATGCTAACCTGGCAGGCAACTCTTGTCGCAGCTGAGAGAGGCTATCGTATACGTGTGTGTCACAGCCCCACCCCATGTTGCGGGTTCGATATAACACTTCCTTGGTGCCCATTTTTAAAATAATGTCGGGATGGGTACTAACATAAATCCCGGTGGCAGCAATTTCGCGCAGCATGGCATCTAAAATGGACCGATCGCGTCCATCCTGAATGGGATTCATCCACACCAGCACAGCATCGACACCCATGAGCTGCTGTCGGACTTCATCGCAAAAATCATCGCGGTAGACTGCGGGCTCAGCAGATATGCCAAGGTCGGTCAGGGCTTTAAAAATGAGCGCCAAACGATTGTTCTGGGGCGTTGCCGCCAGCCGCGTTTGATAATCACCCGGGTAAAGCAGTGCAACTTTTCCGTATTTGTCAGAGCTCATGACATTAATCTTCGGGGTGGGTCGATTTGATATAAAAATTATAAAAGTCGCCCACTTAAAAATTACCCACCGTCAGAAAGAATTTAAAGTAATAAGCCTGTAACAACACCGAACATGATGGTGAAAACATATTTTATTTCGAGTCAAAGTGATCGATGATGCTTACTTCTGGCTGCTCACAGGAATCGACTTCCGTGCATCCATTGCAGCCACAACTACAGGTGTTTGCTTGGGGCGTTTTGATGCTGCGATAAAATCGGCGTCCAAGGTATATGGCGGCAATAGCCACAATAACTATTACGATTAAGGTTTGCATCTTTTATCTCCGATACCCAAAATTTTCACTCATTAAATTTCATGAAAATTTTGGGTTAAAAGCCCAGTACTTGTCCCACTTGGTAAACCAAAACAGCCAAGCTGAATGCTAAAGCGGTATTGAAAATCATTGAGAAGGCGCCCCATTTCCAAGAGCCCGATTCGCGAGCGATGCAGATCACCGAGACAAAGCAGGGAGCGTAGAAGATGGTGAAGATAATCAAACTTAAAGCAACCAGCGGGCTCCAAACAGGTGATGCCGCCAGTGTGTCGCTCAGAGAACCGGTGTCGTCGACATCCACTGCACCCAGAGAGTAGGCTGTTCCAAGTGTGGAAACCACCACTTCTTTGGCGGCGAAGCCACCAATTAGAGCGATATTGGTACGCCAGTCAAAACCAGCCAAAGCACTCAAACCTTCTAGAGCGGTGCCGATACGACCCGCCACGGAGTAACGCAGGGCAGCTTCAGCTTCCTGGCCGTCAAGTACAAGTAGTTTTTTGTGTAAGGCATGTGCATCATTGGATAATTGGGCCGCTTGCTCACCTTCCTGCAGTTCGATTAAAACCGCTGAACTGGCTGTATTCATAATGGATTCGTGTTGAGCCTGAAATCGTGCAAGCTCTGAATTCGGCAGGGATGGAAAGGACATTAAGGCCCATAACAGGATAGAGATACCTAAAATAACAGTACCGGCCTTTTTAATATATTGCCAGGTTCGCTCCCAGGTATGAATCACCAGACCCTTAAGGGTTGGCAATCGGTAGGGTGGGAGTTCCATGACAAAAGGGGTGGAATCCCCCTGGATGACGGTTGAGCGTAGAAATCTGGCAACGACCAAGGCACCTAACCAGGCAATGGCGGTGATGATCAACATCACCAGGGCTTCGTTTTCAGCAAAAAAAGCCGCCACCAAAAGAGCAAAAATGGGCAGCTTGGCGCCGCAGTTCATAAAGGGCGCCGTGAGCAGTGTTGCCAGTCGCTCCCGCGGCGATTTTAGGGTTCGTGCGGCCATAATACCGGGCACGGCACAGCCACCGGCAATACCGCCGGAAACGATAAAAGGCATAACCGAGTTGCCGTGCAGGCCGAAAAACCGAAATACCCGGTCCAACATGAAAGCCACCCGGGCGAGATAGCCGGAGTCTTCTAGAAAAGCGATACCGAAGAACATAAACATGATCAAAGGTACAAACCCCAGCACGCCGCCGACACCATCGATGATACCTGCAACGATCAGGGATTTAAGCAGGCCATTTGGAATGTAGCGGTCGGCGAGTTGGCCTATCCAGCCAAAAAAAGTCTCCAGCCAGCTAACGGGAAGCTCGCTATAGGTGAATGTGAAATGGTAGAGCACCATAATAACCGCAATCATGATCAAGGGACCAACAAATCGATTGATCAGAACTTTATCGATTTTATCAGACATGAACAATCGATCTTGGTCTTGTTTGATGGAGATGACACCCTGGCGCATAATCGCGGTGATATAACCGTAGCGGTGATCGGCAATCTCCGCCTCCGGGTAGGTATCCAGTGTCTGCTTGAGATGGACGGCCAGATCGTCGACCATGGCTTCGAGGTTATCAGCTACGACGTTATTATGCTTGCGCCCCAGGGAACGAACTTGTTCGTCATTCTCAAGGTACTTCAGTGCAATCCATCGACTGCTGTAACGATCTGTCAAAAAGTTATTTTGATATATTTCATCGGCCATGGCATCCAAAACCGGATCAACGTCCCGGCCATAGGAAATGGCTAATGGTTTTTTATGATGTTCCTGCTCGGCAATTTTTGCGACCGCCTTCATTAGGTCTGTTTTGCCATGACCACTACGGGCAATGGTGGGAATTACGGGGATGCTCAGCAGTTGGGATAGCTTGTCAGCATCCACCCGAATGCCCCTTTTTTGGGCCGCATCGATCATGTTTAGGGCCATGACAACCGGCAAGCCCATTTCCATAAACTGCAGGCACAAATATAGGTTGCGCTCCAAATTGGACGCGTCCACAATGTCAACCACAACCGCCGGTTTTTCATCCACCAGATAATTACGTGCGACAACCTCTTCCATGGAATAAGCGGTTAAGGAATAGGTGCCGGGGAGGTCGACGATTTGAATATTCAACCCGTTATAGTTATATTGGCCTTGCTTTTTTTCAACGGTAACACCGGGATAGTTGCCCACGTGCTGGCGTGCGCCGGTCAGGGCGTTAAACAGTGTGGTTTTACCCGAATTGGGATTTCCAGCCAAGGCGATGGTTAGGTCCAATTTATCAATCTACCTCCACTTCGATAAAATCGGCTTCTTTATTTCTAAGCGTCAGGGTAAAACCTTTTACCCGCAATGCCACCGGATCTTTCAACGGCGCCCGTCCTTGGACTTTGATAGGTGTACCCGGGACTAAGCCCATGTCACGCATACGACGTCCCAACTCGCCGTTGGCCTTCACTTGTACGATCGAGCCATTCTGATTTTTTTTCATCTGGCGCAGGTTCACCTTCATGTAGTTTTAACTCCTTTATGAGACTCCAACCTAAACTAAGCGTTTCAAAATTAGAAACAATGAAAATGTTAGGTATACCTAGGTTGAGGTGCTGTCAAGTAAATATTTGGCAAGCCTAACTTTTTTTCTTTGACCAAACAAAGAGTTTATGTTACCGCAAGATAACCATTTTAACTCCCTTCTCAAGCCACCGGCTCTGCCAGTTGAATTGATAAGGATCTAGTGGTCGGGTGAGGCGATAACGTGTACAGAAATATTGGGTATATTAAAGCCGGTGGCAATGAAGGGAGTGGCAACCAAAATTTTTAGAAGAACTCATTTTACTGTCATGTGTTATTTGGTATGGAAATCATAGATGCTGCCTCAAATATATGATTCAATTATCAGTGAGTTCTTTTAAACCTTTAGACCGAGATATACCTTGAATAAACCAAAAATTTTGTTTCAAATCAGCGAACACTTGGTTCATGGGCCATTCTTATACCCCTGCTCCGCTAGTGGTCGCTGATTTGGGAGGACAATGTGGAAAATCAGAGCGAAGCACTCACTGAGAGCATGGAAAATTATTTGGAAGTTATTCTGGAGCTTGAGCGTGCTAATAAAGTCGCACGGGTTAAAGACATCGCAGACAAGCTTCAAATTCAGCGGGGGTCCGTGACCGGCGCTTTGAAGATTTTGCAAAAAAGAGGACTTATCAACTATAAACCCTATAGTTTTATTACACTTTCCGAGACAGGTAAAAAAATCGCCAAAGAGATTACCCACCGCCATCAAGTTATTGAAGAATTTTTGGTCGAAGTTTTACGCATCGAGCCGGAAACCGCTACGGCAACAGCCTGTCGTATGGAGCATGCCATCGATGAAGATACGCTGGAGCGGCTGGTCTGTTTTATCGATTATTTAAGGCTTTGTCCCCGGGCAGGGAGCGACTGGTTGGCGTCTTTTATCACCTATTGTTCTTCTGGTGATATCGACACAGGCCGATGTCGTTCCTGCATTGATGAGTGCAAGCAATCCTTTAACGTAAATGGCGCCTAAACACTATTATTTAATTATGACCTAAGTTAAGCGTTTCAAATTTTAAGAATGATCAGAATAAAATAAATTTAAATGGATTGTATCATTTCGAATTCTCAAAATTTGAAACCCATTGGGATTGCCGATATTGCTGCATCTACGTCGTCAGATGCCATCCCGCATAGACCACTATAGCGAAACAGCATCTTCCTTGTACCTGCAGCAATCTCAACAATCGCTCAACCTAGGTATGCTCAATATTGAAAAGTCGTTTTGCGTTAGCAGTGGTCGTTTCGGCCAACTCATCAGATTCCAGGTTTAAAATTTCTGCCAATTTGAGCAGCACTGATTTTACAAAGGCTGGTTCATTTCTGCGGGTTTTGTTTTTTTGGGGCGTTGGTGTCAGATAGGGTGCATCGGTTTCGATCAGCAGTCTATTTAAAGGTATATTTCGGACAAGTTTTCTAAGAGTGGCACCACGTTGTTGCATGGTCAAGATACCGGTGACGCCGATGTAATATCCCAGATCAAGATAAGACCTCAGTTCATTTTGATTTCCGCTAAAGCAATGCACCGTGCCCCGACGATTAGGATTGGGGTTGGCATATAATAACTCCAGGAGTCTGCCCTGGCTGTCGCGTTCATGCAGAATTAGGGGTAGTTTGATTTCATCAGCAACGTGTAACTGCTGAACAAACCATTTTTCTTGGTCGTCGCGGGGCGAATACTTGCGATTAAAATCCAGACCAATTTCACCCCAAGCCTTGACATAGGCATTTTTAGCAAGATCGGAAAGTTGATTTAAAATTTGCGGATCACAGGTGGACGCGCGGTGTGGGTGGACCCCTACCGAGGCAAATACGCCTTTAAATTTGCCGGCAATTTCGATGGCTCGTTCGGAAGTGACGGCATCAATGCCCACCGACATCATCATATCAATGCCATTTTGGTTTGCGCGCTGAATAATCCCATTTAGATTGTTTCGAAATGAGCGGTCATCCAGATGGCAATGGCTATCAAAAAGATTCATGATTGTTATCTATAAATAGTGGCTAATTTTATTAGAAAACTTGGTAACAGACTTTCAATTCATAATGAAAACGTGATACGGGATCAAGCGATAAGTGCTAAAAATTGCACACCGATTTTTCAGTTGCTTTGATTATGGGTATATGATTTACAAAAAGGTCGCACAAAGGATGCCACCAATAACAATATGGGAGGGTAACCATGTTTAAAGTAGTTAAACGTGAAGAGATGGCCGAAGGAACGGTCATCCTCAACGAAATAGAAGCTCCCGCCATTGCCAAGAAGGCCAAACCCGGTCAATTTGTAATCCTCAAGGCCAATGAAACCGGCGAGCGTATACCCCTAACCATGGCTGAGACAAATCCGGAGAATGGTACCATTACGGTTATCTATATGGTGGTGGGAAAGTCGACGGCTTTATTTAAGGAGCTGCAGGTAGGGGATGGGTATCAAGATGTCATAGGTCCCTTGGGAAAGGCAACCCATCTCGAAAAAGTCGGCAAAGTCGTTTGTGTCGGTGGGGGTACCGGGGTTGCGGTTTTACATCCCATTACCCGAGCGCTTAAAGATGTCGGCAATCAGATAACCTGCATTATTGGAGCCCGTACCAAGGACCTGTTGATTCTCGAGGAGCATATGAAAGCTGCTTCGCATGACCTGCGAGTTTGTACCGACGACGGCTCCTATGGCCATCATGGATTTGTCACCGAGGTCATGCAGGAAATCCTTGAAGCCGACGATGTGCAAATGGTAGTGGCCATCGGACCGGTTCCCATGATGAAGGCGGTAACCAACATCACCAAAGAATTTGGGGTCAAAACATTGGTGAGTCTAAATCCGATCATGATTGATGGTACTGGCATGTGTGGTGGTTGTCGGGTTACCGTCGGTGGAAAGACACGTTTTGCCTGTGTGGATGGACCGGAATTTGATGGCCATGAGGTCAATTTTGATGAACTCATGACCCGCCTGCAGGCATATACAGAGGACGAAAAGAACAGCTATGACCATTATTGCAATATAAGGGGAACTTGATCGCTACTTAAAGATCTAAATTTGTTGATACAATTTCCGAGGGACATCCGCTCAGCTTAAAACGAACCCCGGTGATGCTTTCTAGGGAGGAACGCATGGGAGAGACCCAAACCAAAAAGGTAAAAAAAGAAAAAATACCCCGGCAACCGATGCCTGAACAGAAACCTGCCATCCGGGCCAGGAATTTTGAAGAAGTGCCCTTGGGGCAGGATTCAGAAGTGGCTATGCAAGAGGCGGCCCGCTGTATCCAGTGCAAAAAGCCGGCCTGCGTAACAGGGTGTCCCGTGGAAATCGATATTCCCGCGTTTATAAAACTTGTCAAGGAAGGTGACTTCACCGCCGCCATCAATAAAATTTGGGAGAAGAATGCCTTGCCGGCTGTATGTGGACGCGTATGCCCCCAGGAGACCCAGTGTGAAGAGGTCTGCATTGTGGGCAAAAAAGGAGAACCGGTGGCCATTGGGAATCTGGAACGGTTTGTGGCCGATTATGAACGCAAGCATAAAAAGGCGGCCATGCCGACTAAGGCAGAGTCCACGGGCAAACGCGTGGCCGTTGTGGGTTCGGGTCCATCTGGCCTGACCGTAGCCGGTGATTTGATTCTCAAGGGTCATGATGTCACTGTTTTTGAAGCTTTTCACAAGCCAGGCGGTGTATTGGTATACGGTATCCCCGAATTCAGGCTGCCAAAAGATATTGTTTTTTCAGAGGTGGCCGGTCTCGAGGAATTGGGCGCCAATCTGGAATGCAACACGGTGGTGGGTCGTTCGGTATCCATCGATGAACTGTTTGAAGAGGGGTATGATGCCGTCTTTTTGGGTGTCGGTGCGGGTTTGCCCAGATTTTTAAACGTCCCGGGCGAAAATCTGATCGGCATTTTTTCCGCCAATGAATACCTGACGCGGTCCAATCTCATGAAAGCCTATCTTTTTCCGAAGTATGATACCCCTGTTATCCGGGGTAAAAATGTCATTACGCTGGGTGCCGGGAATGTGGCCATGGACTCGGCCCGCACAGCCTTGAGGCTGGGTGCCGAGAAGTCATTAATTGTATATAGACGTTCGCGGCAGGAGGTTCCGGCCAGGGCCGCCGAAGTCCACCATGCCGAGGAGGAAGGGGTTGAATTCCACTTTTTGACAGCACCCACAAAGTTTATGGGCAATGAGAAAGGCCGGGTTGTGGGCATGGAAGGGCTGAAGATGGAGCTGGGAGAACCGGATGCATCCGGTCGGCGACGTCCCATGCCCATCGAGGGTTCCGAATTCGAAATCGACTGTGATCTGGTGATCATAGCGGTAGGCGCCAATGCCAATCCACTACTGACGCGATCTACCGAAGGGCTGCAACTGAACCAGTGGGGTTATATCGTTTCGGACGAGGCCACCGGCAAAACCAGCAAAAAAGGGGTTTGGGCTGGTGGTGATATCGTAACCGGTTCCGCCACAGTGATTTTGGCCATGGGCGCCGGGCGGGCTGCTGCGAATTCGATGCATGACTACTTGACTTGGGGCTGGTAACCAAGAGGGTTTTTTAATAATGTTATTTGGCTGATCCGCCTCTGGCGGATAATTATCATGTGTTGACCGAGCATTTTAAATCCTCAAAATACCAAAAAACGTATTCCTGCGGATTAAAATAATCGGCCGCCTTGATCTTGAACCAAATTCCTATAATTAAAAGGCCCTCTAACTAAATTATATGCTTAACCTGTATTTCAACATGAAGGTTTTTCTGCTTGACAGAGAAACCTTAAGAACGTTTAATAAATAGCTAACATAAAGAATCGGGAGCTCGTGGCATCGGGCTGAGAGGGATCCTGCAAACTTGAGGATCCGACCGTTGAACCTGATCCGGATAATGCCGGTGGAGGAAACCCACTAGACAGACAACGCCCTCCGCTGGAGGGCTTTTTTTGTGCCCTCCCAAACACCTGGACACAATCTGGAAAATTCCGGGTTGCCCGATCGCTCTTCCAACCCATCAATTGAGAAAAGGAGGTAGGTATGCAGTTCGTCAGAATTTTGGTGGCTGGATTGTTAGGGGTAATATCCCTGCAGGCCGCCATGGCCAAGGCTGACACCCCGCATGTGATCTTGATGACGCACGACAGCTTTGCGGTGAGCCAAACGCTTTTGGATAGTTTCAAGCAAGAACAGGGCTTGGAAATCAAAATTCTCAAAAGCGGCGATGCCGGTGCTGGTCTAAATCAAGCCATACTTTCACGCAACAACCCCTTGGCGGATGTATTTTTTGGCGTAGATAACACCTTTATGAGTCGGGCGCTGGCGGCAGATATTTTTGAACCCTATGCTTCACCCTTGCTTAAAAATATACCGGATTCACTGAAGCTGGATCGTTCCAATCGGCTGCTGCCGGTTGATTTTGGTGATGTTTGTTTGAATTACGATATTGCCTGGTTCGAGCAACAAGGTTTGCAACCACCCCGAGGACTGGCCGATTTGATTGCTCCGGCTTATAAAAGTCTGACGGTAATTCAGAATCCGGCCACTTCTTCTCCGGGGCTGGCCTTCCTTTTTGCTACCATCGGCACATACGGCCAGGATGGTTTTTTGGACTATTGGAGCAAGCTGCGTGAGAACGATGTCTATATCACCAATGGCTGGTCAGATGCGTATTACGGTAAGTTCACGCGTGCCAGAGGCGGTACGCGTCCGATTGTGGTGAGTTATGCCAGCAGCCCGGCAGCCGAAGTTTTTTATAGCGAGAAAAAGTTGCAAACTGCACCCACGGCGGCGGTTCTCAGTAGTGGCTCGGCTTATCGCCAAATCGAATATGCAGGGATTTTGCGGGGTACCCAAAAATTGGCTCAAGCCCAGAAGGTGATCGATTTTTTGCTCAGCCCGGCGTTTCAAAAAGAGATTCCCTTACATATGTGGGTCTTCCCGGCCAATCCGCAAACACCGCTACCTGATATTTTTAAGAACCACGCGAAGCAAAGCCAAAATCCGGTTATGTTGTCACCGCAGCTAATCCAGACCAACCGAGAGCGTTGGATTGAAGATTGGACCGACCGGGTATTAAGATGAGATCAAATCGGCATGTTTTGTTGGTGACCCCAGTACTTCTTTTTTTGGGAATTTTTTATTTTTATCCCCTTATCAGCATATTGCTGATGAGCCTTGTGACCCAAGGGGCCCTTGAGGTTGGTAAGCTCTATAAACTCATCAGTAGCACTTACTATGCTGGGGTTCTTTGGTTTACCACCTGGCAAGCAGCCTTATCCACTTTATTGACTGTCATCATCGCCCTGCCCAGTGCCTATATATTTGCCCGCTATGATTTCAAAGGTAAGGCCCTGATTCAAAACTTGACCACCATTCCCTTTGTTTTACCCACAGTGGTAACCGCGGCAGCTTTTCAGGCCCTGTTGGGCCCCAGGGGTATCGTCAATAGCGCTTGGATGAATATATTCCATAGCCAACAGGCCTTGATCCGGATCGATCAGACTTTTTGGTTTTTTCTGATAGCGCACATTTTTTACAACTTTACTGTCGTTTTACGCATCGTGGGTGGTTTCTGGTCACGACTCCCCGAAAATTTACTGGAATCGGCTCAAATGTTGGGAGCTTCACGATTACGGGCCTTTGTCACCATCACCTTGCCACTGCTAATGCCGGCGATCTTAGCCGCAGCCCTTTTGGTATTTATTTTTTGCTTCACCAGTTTCGGGGTGGTGCTCATACTGGGAGGGCCCCGTTATGCGACCATTGAGGTGGAGATATACCGTCAGGCCCTGCACCTATTTAATTTACCCATGGCATCGGCGCTGGCCTTGGTGCAGATTATTTTTACCTTGGGTTTGATGGCATTTTACACGCGTTTGGAACGCAAGGTTTCCATCTCTTTGATGTTGCAGCGTTCGGGTGAAGAGGCAAAAAAAGTCAGCACACCCAGAGCCAAACTATGGGTGAGCGCCAATTTGTTAGGGATGTCTTTGCTATTGGGTGCACCCTTGGCAGCGTTACTGATGAATTCCCTAATTGGTGAAGATGGGATGAGCCTGATATATTACAGCAGTTTACTGGAAAACAGAACCGCATCCATTTTGTATGTCGCCCCCATTTGGGCCATCGTCAATTCAATGGGATATGCTTTGGGAGCCACGTTGATTGCTTTGGTGCTGGGATGGATTGGGGCTAATTTTCTGGCCAAGTCAAAGGGAAGGTGGTCAGCATTATTTGATCCCCTGTTCATGCTACCCTTGTCGACTTCGGCCATTACCCTTGGATTCGGTTTTGTTATTGCTTTGGACGAACCCCCGCTGAATTTGCGCACTTCCTTGCTGTTGCCGGCAATCGCACATGCCATGGTGGCATTTCCTTTTGTAATCCGCAGCATTCTTCCGGCCCTACGCAGCTTACCCCAGAATCTAAAGGATGCAGCTGCTATACTCGGCGCCTCTCCGTTTAAAATCTGGCTTACTATTGAGTGGCCGCTTCTGAGGCGTGCCCTCTTGGTGGGCGCTGTCTTCGCATTTGCTATCAGTATGGGTGAATTCGGGGCAACTGTTTTTGTGGTACGGCCCCAAACGCCAACCATGCCATTGGCTATCTTCCGATATTTAAGTCACCCCGGTGCACTGAATTATGGCATGGCTATGGCTATGAGTACCCTGTTGATGATCACGACTGCGGCAGGATTTCTGTTTCTTGAAAAATTTCGATATAAAAGGTAGCAGTAGGATCAGGCTTTTAGACTGAAGACTGTCAGGCTGATAGCTGCTAATTGTCTAACTGTCTAAACGCCTATTTTGCAATTGGTTAAATCCGTGAATCCCTATTTCATAAAAGAGCTATAAGATATATGAACACCGAACCCCATATAGACAATATCAGCAGGCCAGCTGCATGTCTGACCTTGGAGAATTTGAACAAGTCGTATGGAGACTTCGCGATATCGAATCTGTCCCTAAAAATAAAGCCGGGACAAATACTGTGTCTGCTTGGGCCTTCCGGATGTGGGAAAACAACCTTATTGCGGCTGATAGCAGGTTTGGATAGTCCGGACAGTGGCAGTGTATGGGTGAATACACATGAAGTTACCCACCTGCCGGTGCATAAACGTCAGTTTGGCATGATGTTCCAAGACCTGGCGCTGTTTCCTCATAAAACGGTTCAAGAGAACATCGCCTATGGATTGCAAATGTCCAATCAGGCCCGGGAAAAAATTGGTGAAAAAACGGTAAAAATGCTGGCCATAGTCGGTCTTGAAAAAATGGCTCACCGGGATGTAGCTGACCTATCCGGTGGTGAGCAGCAGCGTGTGGCCCTGGCCCGCAGCTTGGCACCGAGTCCAAAGCTGTTGATGCTGGATGAACCCCTGGGAGCATTGGACCGCTCCTTACGGGAGCATCTTCTGCATGAAATCCGAAGAATTCTTAAAGAATTGTCTGTGACGGCAATATTTGTTACCCACGATCAGACGGAAGCTTTGACCATGGGTGACGTCGTTGCGGTTATGAATCAAGGCCAGCTAATACAAATGGATAGCCCCCAGGATTTGTACTTGAAACCACAACATTCGTTTGTAGCGCAGTTTCTTGGTTTTCAAAACTTGTTGTCCGGACGGGTGCGACAGGATGGTGCTGTTGAAACGGAGATGGGCTTATTGGCAGGAATCAACCATCAGCTGAAACCCGAGCAACGGGTTACCGTGGTCGTGCGACCGGAGATCGCCAAAACAACCCCGGCTAATTCCAAGGAATATCCAGATCATAAACTCAGGGGTGTTGTGCAAGAGTGCGTATTCTCGGGCCAACAGTATCGTATCAAATTTAAGCTAAGTCATGATCTAATTTTAACATTTACCCTGCCGAATACCATTCTGCCGCCCGAAGCGGGTCACCAAATGGATTTGTGGATTGATATGGCCGGTTTGATTATAATACCTGGCTAATTAAAGGTTTAAGAATAATTCATCAAATTTCATGCAAGATTCAGGAAATACAAGAAGGAAGCGCAGTATGAGGGCGATTATTTTTGCCAATGGCATCATGGACAGCTGGCCTCTGGATTTCGAGCTGCCTGCTGGGGACGATCTGGTTATAGCCGCAGATGGTGGCTACAACCATTGCAAACGCTGGAATTTGAAACCACACGTAATTGTTGGCGACATGGACTCAGTGACGGAATCGGATCTACCTGCCCTTGAAGCAGGACAGATCCAGATAATTCGATTTCCAGCCCAAAAAGATGAAACCGATCTACAATTGGCCCTGAAAGCCGCAATCGATCGCCAGGCTACCGAAATCGTCATACTAGGCGCCCTGGGCGCTCGTTGGGATATGACCCTGAGCAATGTACTTATTTTGACTATCCCGCTTTTACAGAATGTCGATGCCAGAATTATAGACGGGCCGTATGAATTTATCTGTCTGCATGGGCCTGGGGAAGCTAGCCTAACCGGGAAAAACGGTCAGCTACTTTCGTTAATACCCTTAGGGGGGCCGGCAAAGGGGGTAAGCCTGGTGGGAACAGCCTATTTACTTAATAAAGTAACACTTCCCTTGGGCACTTCGCGAGGTATCAGCAACGTGTTTCAAGAAAAACTGGTGAAAGTCGAGATTGAAGCGGGGGAATTATTGATTGTTATCTCAAGAGGCAAGTAACGGTTTCGTATAATGCCCAACTTTCCATCTTCGCTCAGTGAGCTACGACGGGACAAGCTGTGTTGTATTAAATTTATGCGAAAAAGATCGCAGTGAGTAACCTATGACAACGGATACGGGCAACAATCGCCAGCTGACATTCCATGATGTAACTCTGCGTATCCGCGATCGGCATGTCTTTCAGTCCACCCAGTGGCAGATCGACAAAGGTCAACAATGGGTTGTTCTGGGTCCCAATGGTTCCGGGAAATCAACACTGGTGCGCGCCATTGCGGGCTTAACACCCGTTGTTAGCGGTTCGATCCAACGCCATGACCCTGCGGCACAGACCAAGGCCATCGGATACCTTTCGTTTGAATTGTTGCAATCGGTGGTGGCGAAGGAGCAAGCTCGAGATGAAGCCCGCTATTTTAGCGGCCAGCTGGATCGGCGCATGACAGTCGCTCAGTTCATGGTGACAGCAAACCGATCAGCCACGGCGTATTCCCCATCCACCCGCCGGGCTGTTTCCCAACTGGGTTTAAAACAGCTGTTGGCGCGTCCCCTGCAAAGCCTTTCCAATGGGGAGATGCGTAAGATTCTGATTTCAAGAGCCGCCCTTAAGACCCGTGGCCTTTTGATCCTGGATGAACCTTTTGACGGACTCGATTCGGCGGCCGCAAAAGTACTGGACAATGCCATCCAATCCTGGATACAGGCTGGTATTCACATTCTGTTGGTAACCCATCGCATGCAGGAGATTTTGCCGGGCTTTACCCACGTGATTGTTTTAAAGGACTGTCAAGTAGCCTATGCGGGGCTTCGTGAACATGTGTTGACACCTGATAATCTCAAAAAGGTTTACGGGTTTGTGCCCGATGAAACCAAAAGGCTACCCCAAGCGGTGGCTCCTCCAACCACCCGGCCTGCTGCCGATGCTGCCGTTTTGATCGATGTGCGCAACGCATGCGTTCGATATGGACCAGCTATCGTTTTTGACCGATTGAATTGGCGTGTACGTAAAGGCGAGCATTGGGCCATTACCGGACCGAACGGCTCGGGGAAGACGACTTTATTGCAGATGGTTTCCGGCGAGCATCCCCAGGCATATGCCAATGAAATTTATCTTTTCGGGCGACGTCGCGGCAGTGGCGAGTCTGTGCATGAAATCAAGCAGCGGGTGGGCTTATGTTCGGCTGAGTTTCAGATAAACTACCGTAAGCCCATCCGGGGATTGGACGTGGTGCTGTCCGGATTTTTCGACTCCATCGGGTTATATCGGCAAGCTGACCAAGAGCAGCTGAATTCAGCCAAACATTGGCTGCGTCGATTACATCTGTCTCATCTGAGCCAGCAGCGCTTTGACCTTTTGTCATATGGTGAAAGGCGGGCGCTCTTATTGGTGCGCGCCATGGTAAAATCTCCAGATATTTTAGCATTGGATGAACCCTGCCAGGGTCTGGATCCAGCCAATCGCCACAAGATTATTGCCTTGCTGGATGATATCTGCCATAACAGCAGCACCCAGCTGTTGATGATCACCCATCATGCGGGTGATCTTCCCAGGTGTATTACTCACCAGTTGGAAATGAAAACAGGAAAGGTAATTGTTAACCCCAGAGTTGTATAAATAGTTATCTTAAACTGATATGAAACGACTACATTCCGAAAAAATACACCACGCAGATCCCTACATCATTTGTACCCGCTACAAGGGCAATCCTAAAAAGCATGTGGCTGTGTGCCATAAATGTAAGTGGAAAAAGAATTGCCGCGAGTTTAAGCTATATTGGCAGCCCGAACTACCGTTTTTACCATAGCCTCGATAATACCACGGAAAGGTTGATTTAATTGTTCTGATGGATATTTGGATTGGCAGGATTGGAATCTGAGCCAGAACAGCGCTCTACAAGGTGGTGCTGCATCATTATCTTCTTGACAATTTTTTGTGCTAAGCCTATAAAATCCAGTAAGTCCAAAATTTTAGACATATTGGTTTATATATGAAAAAGTTAATTCAACTCCCTGCAGAATTTGATTACAATTTGTTGTTGCACGTTTTAAGGGATTACAAGAAGCCAAGAGACAAGATCCGAGGCCTTATCAGGAATAAGGATATCATAAGGATTAAGAAGGGTCTTTATATTTTGGGCCGGGAGTATAATAAACCTTACAGCAAGTTTGTCCTAGCTAATTTAATTTATGGGCCCTCTTACATTACCGGTCAAACCGCCTTGGCATTTTGGAACATGATACCGGAACGTGTTGAACTTATTATCAGCATGACAACAAAGAGAAAAAAGCAGTTTGAAACCCCGGTTGGCAAGTTTTCATATTTGTATTGCCCAAAGGCAGCGTTCAGCATTGGGGTTAAACTTGAAGACGCAGGAGATCAGAAAGCTTTTCTAATTGCCTCTCCTGAAAAGGCACTATGCGATATCACAGCGAGGCAAACTCACATTTCAACAACAAAGGAAATGAAAGAATTCCTCCAATTAATGCGATTGGAATTCAATGTTTACAAGAATCTTGATCTATCTTTATTAGAAGAAATCAGTAATGGATATCAAAAACCAAGTTTAAAACTACTGCTTCATTGCTTAAAGGATAGTTATGTTTGATGAGAAAATTGAACAGATGCTAAGCAGGTATGAATTAGATACGATTCAGGATCATGAGAATGCGCTGAAAGAAATCATACAAGAAATCGCTTTACTTGGTTTATGGCGGTCAAAATTTTATGAAAAGGCTGTATTTTACGGAGGAAGCGCGTTACGGATTCTACATAAGCTGGAACGTTTCTCTGAGGATCTCGATTTTTCATTGATTCAGCCGGAAAAGGATTTTGATATTAATAAATATCTTAGCGCGATAAAGTTAGAACTGGAATTTTGGGGTTTTGAGGTTTCGACTGAAGAAAAAAACAGGAAGGGACAAAGCAACATTGATTCTGCTTTCATAAAAGCAAATACATTGATTCATTTATTAAAAATCGATTCAAATTTGAAAACTCATAAAAATGCGGTAATGAAAATCAAATTGGAAATTGATCAAGATCCGGCTATCGGTTTTACAAGTGATCTAAAATATCATCTCCACCCAATTCCATTTACCATAAAAACCATGACATTGCCCTGTTTGTTTGCAGGCAAAATGCATGCTTTGCTATGCCGAACCACAAGAACCAATATCAAGGGGCGGGACTGGTATGATTTAATATGGTTCGTGAAGAAAAATATTCCATGCGACCTGTATTATCTCAAAAATAAAATGTTACAAACAGGCCATATTAACTCTTTTGCGGTATTGACCAAAGACAAACTTGTTGAACTGATATTCAAAAAGATCACAGAGATTGATTTCGGCTTGGCCAAAAGTGATGTTGAACCATTTTTAAAAAATACAGAGCAAAGAGATGAATTGCGTCTTTGGTCAGACACCTTTTTTTCTGATTATTTGATTCAAAAAATTGGTATTCTGACAGGCAATGAATAAGAATCCGGCTTAATCTATAAAAGGGCCAAACTTTCTTGATTGAATGCGTTGACACTCCCTTGCACAGTGGATCATGGCAAATCAATTAGTTTGGAAATTTGCCCCAAGGACAACCCCCAGGATGGTAATCAACGCCCTGAGAGTCACTCTCCAACAGTTGATTTGATCAAATACTTCAGATTTTTCTTGACTGGAAGTTCAATCATATTATGCTGCGTGTTGAAGTTATGTTGTTAGTTTAATTCCCCATATAATTACCTTTCTTCTTGAAGGATTTAAAAAATCCTTTTAATTCTTTTCATTCCATTCTTATATTTTATTCCGACACATATAGGAAAAGCCCGAAGCAGCAACTTCGGGCTTTAGAAAAAAGAGCAACCGCAAACAGTCGGAAGCCCCCCAATTAGGTTCATATCTAACCCATCTTCCGGTGGTTTGCAAGACCGGAGGCATGTCCGTTTTGTTATCGCTTCAACGCCGATGCCGATGGTGCGATGTCGCATTTTGTATTTGCCGGTGCTGCTTTCGAGGCCAGGCTTATTGCAGTGACACGTGTCGGCTGTACGGCCGGCGAAAAAATCATCGCGAGGCCCAGCGCCGATATCGGCAGACCGAAAAGGGCAAAAAAGCCCACCGCCAAGCCGAAAACCGTCGTCGACACGGTTTGAGCCAAAAAAATCCAAAAAACATGGATGATCCATCTTCAACAGGGCTGCCGGCATGGTGTATGACGCCGATAAAGACGGTAAAGAATCGTCTCTTAGCCGTGGGTGCTACAGTTCGATGTCATTTTTGTGGATCCGAAGGTCTCTTGGTGGTCCAGTTCCCCCGTCGCGGCTATGGTTAAAGCCTTAAAAAGAGGTGACGGACATGCTGAAAAAGAAAGTTCTCAACCCTGGAAGGGTCCGGTGCATCGATGGGGGCTTTTGCTTTATCCCTCATCGTTTTCTGTTGGAGGGATTTTTGGGCTCCTTAAATCAGAATGAACTTCTGCTGTACCTGTTTCTCATTATAGCCTCGGATCGAAACGGTCTCTCGTATTACAGCTACGACAGGATCTGCACGCTTCTGCAGTTCAACCTTGATGAGTATATTGCCACCCGGGATGGACTGATCGAAAAGGATCTGATCGCTTTTGACGGCAGCCTGTTCCAGGTACTCTCTTTGCCACTAAAACCAGTGGCAGTTCCGGTGTGAATGAACGTGTAGACTTAAGGGGATGCTTGCATATGGGCGCTAAGAAACAAACCAGATCCAGCAAAAGACAAATTGAAGCAACCCGAGGATTTTTAGAACAAGCCGTGTCGGACTATCTCAAATGGATGGTTGAAAGTCGTTACAATGACCGAACCTATATTAACTACCAAAGGACATTGGTGCAGTTTATCACGTTTGTCGGCCGGAAAAGATATGCTGTTAATGAAGTGTTTACCTTGAAAGTGCTAAATACGTTTATCAAGCACCATGAAAAATGCCATGCCCACGCCATCAGGGGACTCAGCCGGTATCTTTATACTCAAAAGAGGATCCCCGAACCAATCCCTCGCGTCGAGTACTACCTGCCGGAAATATACGAGGCCTATCTTGTTTATCGAAAAAAAGTTCATCACACACCGTACCGCAAACGCAAGCAGATCAAAAGAGTCCTGGCCGCGTTCCATGATTATCTGAAAAAGCACAAGCAGGATCTTCGCACGCTGAAAATAGATCATATCGACGCCTTTCATGCCAAGTTCAACCCAGCGTTTGCATTGAGGAGCCAACAGCTTTACCGCTACTACCTGCGCGGGTTTATATCCTATCTTTATCATCAAAAAGGATGGCTAATAAAAGACCTGGCCCCGCTTATGAAAGGACCGCCGGTATATACACGGGCCAAACCACCCAAGTTTTTACGTCGCAAGCAAATAGCGGCGGTGTTTGACAACCTGGCTGGTCTTACGGCCATTGACTTGCGGACTTACGCCATGGCGCATCTGGCATACTTTTTGGGCTTAAGGCCGCAAGAGATCGTTAAGATTAAGCTTAGTGACATCTCGTTTAAAACCGCAGAACTTACCGTCGAGGATCGTAAAAACAATATCCCCACAAAGCTGCCTCTGCCGGAACGGGTGGTCAAGGCGATCGCTGCTTACATCATCGGCGGCCGTCCTGAAAGTAAATCGTCAATGCTTTTTGTGGGTCATTTTGCTCCTTATGGACCGCTGCTTCCAACCCGGGTGAGTACGGCCTTAGGTACTTGCCTTAAGAAAGTAAACAGGAAGGCCACCGGATACTGGTTGCGGCATACGTATGCTCAAAATCTGCTCGAGGCTGGTGCTTCCTATTACGACATAAAAGAGATGCTGGGCCATGACCACATCGAGTCCACCAAACAGTATCTTTCTATCCACATCGAAATGATGCGAAAGGTCCTCTTTGATGAAATGCTTTGAAAGCTTTCTGGCGAAGCAACTGGAGGAATTTTTAGACTACCGACTGAGTCTTGGCTATGACTATGAAAATCAACAGTGTGTTCTCAGGCAGTTTGACCAATACGTAAAAAGGACAAAGCCCGAACCCGGTCCGTTGTCACCCAATTTTTTTCTTACAATGAGATCCAGTCTCAAAATGGAACCAATGTCGGTCAACAGCGTCATCTGCATGGCGCGGGGCTTCTTCAACTTCATGGTGCGAAAGGGTTATTATGATAAGAACCCTGTACGCGATGTACCTTTCTTACGCACAAACGTGGTGGCCCCGTTTATCTTCTCCCCTCAACAAACCGATCGATTGTTAACAGCAATATGCCAAAGCATACGAAAGGAGCGAAAGTTCTATCTGAAAGATCTCACCATCTACGTGGCCATACTGCTTTTGGCGCGTTGCGGCATGCGCATATCAGAGCCGCTCCGTTTGCATCTCGAGCACTATCGACCTGAAGAAAAATCCCTGTATATCGAAAACACCAAGTTCAAAAAAGACCGTCTGATCCCGGTGCCCATGGCGGTTGCTACAGAAATCGATAACAATCTTCAGGTTCGCAAAAGCTTATTGGGTATATATCAACATCCATACCTGTTGCCAGGAGTCGGGCTGTGCCGGTTGCATGATCAAAAGGTTCGTGATGCCTTCCATCAAGCTGTCAAAGCCATCGGTCTTGCCCGGCCCAGGCAGGTGATCGGCAATACGGTGTTTGCCAAGCCGACGCCGCATTCTCTTCGACATTATGTCGCGTTCCGGATTATGCCGAGTAATATCCTGCAGTACAGC
>CAZWEO010000036.1:0-43630 GCA_964633115.1 uncultured Desulfobacterales bacterium | reverse complement strand
ATTATCTATGAAAAAAAGAACCACCAGGCTTGGATCAAACTGAACCGGCCCAAAGTTCTAAATGCCATGAATCGTCAGCTCTGGCTTGATTGTCAATCTGCCATGGACGATGCCGGTCAAGATTCAAACATCAAAGTCCTTATTATTACCGGCCAGGGTCGCGCCTTTTCCACCGGTGCCGACCTCAAGGAAAGTAAAACCCGGAGTATTGAAGATTACCGCAAATATTTAGAAGCACTGCAGGAAACCACCCGCAATATTCTAAGATTCGAAAAACCGATCATTGCGGCTATCAATGGCTACGCCTTGGGATCGGGATATGAATTGGCCTTGGCCTGTGACATTCGTATCGCTGCCAATGAGGCCCAAATCGGTTCGCCCGAAGCCAAAGTCACATCTTCGGTCACTGGTGGCGCCATGCGACTAATCCAGGACCTGATTGGCCCGGCTAAAGCCAAAGAACTACTATTCACCGGCGATTACATCGATGGCCAGGAAGCCCAACGAATCGGCTTGGTAAACCGTGCTGTTCCCCTGGCACAACTTGAGACCGAAGCCGAAGAAATGGCCCAAAAAATATCGGAAAACTCGGCCTTTTCCATCAAAATGATAAAAAAGGGCCTACAGATGGCTCAGGGCGAGGTCAGCATGGCGGCCTTAATGGATTTTGAAATCGAAGCCTGTCTTGCCTGTGTGGCAACCAAAGAACGCCAGGATGCTCTAAAATCGTTTGAAGATCGAAAAAAGTAAAGGAGAAACCCATATGCTTGAAAAAGTTTTTAATGCGTCTTCCGTGGCCATTGTGGGTGCGTCCAAAGATGAAACCAAACGAGGCTACCAGACCATTCGCACGCTACTGGATGAAAGGTACGAGGGGGGAATCTATCCGGTCAATCCCAAAGAAGCCATGATACTTGGACTTAAATGTTATCCACAGGTGTCAGCGATACCCGATCCGGTCGACATGGCTTTAATTGCCACACCGGCCCATACCGTGCCTTCAATATTGGAAGATTGTGGTCGCAAGGGCATTCATGGCGCCGTGGTTCTGGCCAATGGTTTTGGTGAAGTTGGGGATGCAGGCCGGCAGTTGGAAGAACAGGTTTGCACCGTTGCTGCCAAAAACAATATACGTATCATCGGTCCCAACACGTCCGGCATGATTAACATGCATCTGGGTTTAAACTTGGTGGGATTAAAGGATTCGCCCAAGGGCGACATTGGGCTGCTTACCCAGAGCGGCAATATGGCCTTGACGCTCATCACTGAAGCCAAGCTAAAGAGTAAAAAAGGATTTTCCACCTATGTGGGTGTCGGCAACGAAGCTGACATTAAATTTCATGAATACCTGCAGTATTTCAGTGAGGATCCCCAAACCAAGGCCGTCCTTATGTATGTGGAAGGCATGCGCATGGGACGGGAATTCCTTCAACAAGCTTACCAGACAACTCGTCATAAACCGATCATTCTTTTGAAAAGCGGACGTTCTTCTCGTGGCAAAAAGTCAGCCGGATCCCACACGGGTGCCTTAGCTGGCATCTCAGCGGTGGCCAAGGGCGCCTTTGAACGCGCCGGCATTACAGTCGTTGATAACCCGGATGCCCTTTTCCCCGTGGCCGAATCACTTGCCAGCCTACCGCCCTTGAAACACAATGGGGTAGCCATACTGGCTGATGGCGGTGGACATGCTACCATTGCCGCTGACTTGCTAACCGACCTCGGAGTCAATATACCTGAATTGAGCCCCAACACCAAAAAAAGGCTCCAACAAATTCTACCGGCAGCTGCCTCTGTTATCAATCCAATCGATGTGGCCGGTGGGACCGACTCTGATCCATCTGTTTTTGCTGAATGCGCTCGAATCATTTTGGCGGACCCCCAGGTAGGTGGTCTCCTAATTGTTGGCCTATTCGGTGGCTATGGTATCCGTTTTGCCAAACAGCTTTCGCTCATGGAAGAAGACGCCGCCCATCAAATGGGAAAAATGATTCGTTCCCGCAAAAAGCCCATTGTTGTGCACAGCCTTTACAGTTCAGCCAAACCGCATTCACTCGATCTGCTTCGATATTACGATATTCCGGTTTACGACGCCTTGGATATCGCTTGCCATTGTATTTCTGCCCTGGCCTCATATGGTACCTACCTCAAAGGCTATCGTGCCAAAGCGAACTTCGTCTTTGACTGGGGTAAAAAAGCTAAAGCAGAAGGACGCGCGTTGATCGAAAAAGCGGTGGCAGACAACCGCAAGGCATTATTAGAACACGAAGCCAAAGCATTGCTGCGCATGCATGGTGCCCAGATCCATCCGGATTTTTTAGCTAAAACTGCCCAAGAAGCCGTTGACATGGCTCATCAAATTGAAGGTCGCAAAGTCCTTAAAATTGTCTCGCCGGATATACTGCATAAAAGCGATGCCGGCGGCGTACTCTTGGACTTGGAAACAGATAAACAGATTCGCTCTGCATTCAAAAGATTAATGGCCAATGCCAGAACCTTCGATCCAAATGCCGATATTCGGGGCGTCCTGGTATCTTCCATGGCTGACAAAGGGGTTGAGGTTATCATCGGAACCAAAATCGATGACCAATTTGGGCCGGTGATAATGTATGGCTTGGGTGGCATTATGGTGGAAGTTCTCAAGGATGTTTCCTTTCGTGTGCTACCGCTTTCACGTCGGGGCGCTAAAAATATGATTCAAGAAACAAAATCTGCCCCGATTTTGGTTGGCATTCGGGGTAATCCCCCTTATGACCAAAAGGCCCTGGTCAATCTGCTGCTCCTATGCTCCGATCTAATCGAAGCCTACCCAGAAATTCGAGAGATGGATTTAAATCCCGTTATTGTTCATCAAGGCGGATGCAGCATCGCCGACGCCCGAATTATTCTGACTTAGGAGCTTGTTTTTAGCTTGACATCCATATTGGCGCTATTCCAATAGCCTGCTCTAAGGCCATCGATTGGAGCTTTTTTTAAAATTATATCAACGTATTAACTAAGGTTATGTCAGGTTAAAAAGCCATCCCGACCTTTGGCCGGGATGGCTATGCTATTTTGTATTTCTGTCAGCCCTGCAGACTGGTGCCATGGTATGGCTGGTGAGGCCTACCACCAAAACTTACTGAAAACGAGGTGTTGTGGAAGAATTTAGGGTACCGAAGCTCTATAGATTGTACCCTGACCTTTAATGACATAACCGGATGCGGCAGCGGGAATAAGGATACTCTGACCTTTGCTGAAATGTAGCGCTTCAACACTGTCTGCATGGATGATGCGAAGTCGACCTGCGGTACATAGAAAAATTTCCACATTTCTTGCTTTAGGACTCTGGTAAGTGTCACCGTTTTTCAACGAAATCACGGTCAATTCAAATTCACGGGCAGGCGTCCGATAGACACCGGCACCATCTGATTTGGGTTCGGGCAACAGAATGTCAACCTTTTTCTCATCAAAAGACAGAATCCGCATTAATTCGTTCACATCAATATGCTTGGGAGTCAATCCACCGCGCAATACATTATCGGAATTCGCCATTAACTCGATACCGACGCCTTCTAAATAGGCATGCAGGTCACCTGGCTGCAAATAAAGAGCTTGCCCGGGCTGTAGGTGAACCAAGTTGAGGATTGCGGGGAAAATTACACCAATATCAAATGGGTAAGCCTTATGAAGTTTGATAATCCAGGCATAGACTGATTCATCTGAATGTTCTTGCTTAGACTGACCCAATGCCTCGGATACAATCTCGGCCTGTTCCTGGGGGCTGCGCTCCATGAGCCTTCTGAAAAAGGGTTGTAAAGCTCTCCGGGGCGGGTCTCTCTTAAGAATAGCCAAGTCATTTCTTAGGGTGGCCGGGCATAAACGTTCGAGCAGCCCCACCATTGCCTCAATATTCCGAAAACCGCATAAGCCCCAAAAATCTGTTAGGGCACAGATACATTCGGGTTTATGTTGGTTATCCTTGTAGTTGCGTTCCGGCGCTTCAAAAGGTATCCCCAGGGCTTCTTCCCGAGCAAATCCTTTTTTGGCCCAAGTTTGATCTGGATGGGCCTGAATGGAAAGTGGTTTGGCAGCAGCCAATACCTTAAATAAAAAAGGCAGTTGACCATTGAATCGGCTCACTGTTTCTGATCCCAAAATTTCAGTCGGGTAGGCTTCGATTAGCTCCGCCAGTGATCGATATTCATTGTTTGTGGACACATATGAGGGCGCCTTGGGGTGAGCCCCCATCCAAAGTTCGGCTTGGGGTTGGCTTGCCGGTGCATGCTGGCCCAGTAGTTCTGCAATGGCGCTGTGGGAGCCCCAGGCATACTCCTGAATGGTATTTTTTAGATAACCGATATGTTTCATGATTGATGATTCTGGCTTCGATCTATAAAAAAGTAGAAACCGATTCTTTAAACATGGACGCCATGCTGACTCCCATCATCATAATCGATATAGCAGGTTTCTTTAATCAAAAAAAGAGATTGAAATACCGTTTCTTTAAAGGTTATACATCGGCAAAGCAGAACAGCTATGATTTTGTCGTAGATCCGATCTAAAAATATTGGTTTAAACCTTACTTAGAATCTTGAAATGACTGATGAAACCAAATTAGATTATTCGGCCTTAGACCGCCCTGAAGTGAGCATGTTTTTATTTCATCCACGTGCCGAGATGCCACCCGGAAATAGGGCCAATACAGGTTTGGACATTCTGATTCCTGTGGCAGATGAAATCCATGTGGGGGCACGTTTTCATATTCAGGGCAAGCAGTGTGCTAATATTCTCTTTTTTCATGGCAATGGTGAAATCGTAGCAGACTATGATGAATTGGGCCCCCTATATAACCAACTGGGCATCAATTTTCTGCCGGTCGACTACCGTGGATACGGCCGTTCCAACGGCCAACCCACCGTCTCCACCATGTTAGCAGATAGCCATAAAATCCTTGCATTCGTCCAAGAATGGCTCCTTAAAAACCAGCATGTGGGGCCGCTTATTGTGATGGGCCGTTCTTTGGGTAGCGCCTCAGCACTGGAGCTATCGGCAGCCTACTTATCTGATATTCATGGCCTTATCATAGAAAGTGGTTTTGCACAGGCTGGTCCGCTATTAAGGCTTTTAGGTATCGATCCAGAGGCCTTTGGGTTCAAAGAGGAACATGGGTTTCGAAATCTAGATAAAATAAAGTTTTTCTCCAAACCAACGCTGATCATCCATGCCGAATACGATCATATTATCCCCTATTCCGATGGCCAGGATCTGTACGACGCCAGTCCGGCTACCCAAAAAGAGCTTGTTAAAATAGAAACAGCTAATCACAACGACATTTTTTTCAAAGGTATGCGAACCTATATGCAGGCCATAAATAAATTAGTGGAAAGCTTGTAACTCATGATCAACCAGGCCAAAAATCTCATTGTTCTGGATATGGATGGTGTTCTCGTGGATGTGTCGGCCTCTTATCGGGAAGCCGTACGCATGACCGCAAGGCTGTTTTTCAATGGCACGCCTGGTTGGGACCAATTGCCAGAACCGCTTTTTTCTTTGGAGGAAATCGCCGCAGTTAAACAGACCGGCGGTCTTAACAATGATTGGGACTTAAGCTATAGGATTATTGAGTTACTCATGTCGCTCGTTCGTTTGGATAAAGACGTACCCAATGGAGATAATTGGATAATTCATAGAAATATACTAAAAAAGGCCGAATTAGCATCCTTAATTCACTTTCTGAAATCACATGACACACCTTTACAAAATTTACTCAAGCAGACGGATGCTCAAAGCAGCCAATTCGTTCAAACTATGTCTGCCAACGATGTGGGCAATGGTAATGTTATTAAGCAAATTTTTCAGGAGCTTTATCTTGGTAAAGATCTTTTTTATCAGACCTACAACTTGGCTCCCCAGCTTCACAAGTCAGAAGGCCTAATCAACCGGGAAAAATTGCTGGTCAATCCAGAAACACTGCATAAGTTGGCGGCCGGGAACATACTGGCAATCGCCACTGGCCGTCCAAAGACTGAGGCTGAATATCCACTGGACAAATTCAAGTTAGCACCCTATTTCAAGTTGGTCCTCACATTGGATGATTGCCTGAAGGCAGAGCACGCCATACAGGTAAAAAATGGACACATTATATCGTTTAGCAAACCACATCCCTTTATGCTGGACACCGTTGCTGAATCCCAAGCCGATAGCGTGTCAAATTTTTTATATATCGGGGATATGCCGGATGATATGACGGCGGCATCGCGCTCAAATTACGCATATACTGGCATCGGGTTTATTGCTTCCGCACCGAATAAAAAAGCATTGGCTCGGGCACTTTGGGATGCAGGCGCTGCCCATGTTATCGACAATTTAGAAGAATTATTTATGATTCTTAAGCAATAAATTTGATCTTAATGCCAAATAAAACCAGAACTATATTACCAACAGATTCAGGAAGGAGGCTTTAAGTAATCCAATGGAAACAATATTACTGGATCAAGCATCAATCACTATTGATGAGCTCGAGGCCGTCGCACGCAGTTATCGTCCTGTGGCGATAACGTCAGATGGACGTAGCCGAATTGATAAAGCCTGCCGGTTGATTGATCAGTGGGTATCTGAAAAAAGAGTCCTATATGGTATCACAACTGGTTTTGGTGCTTTATGCGATGTTACCATTTCATCAAAAGATACCCAGCAATTACAAACCAATATATTAATGAGCCATGCCGCCGGTGTTGGTAAGGCATTATCAGAAGATATTGTGCGTGCCATCATGGCAGTCCGGATTCACGACCTATCCATGGGGCATGCTGGTTGCAGGGTCAAAACTATTGAGCGACTGATCCAATTCCTCAATGAGGGGATCACCCCGCTGATACCGGAAAAAGGCTCCGTGGGGGCCAGTGGAGACCTGGCACCCACAGCTCATTTAGGGCTGGTCTTAATCGGAAAAGGAGAAGCCTTTTACAAAGGTGAACGTTTGTCTGGACAGGACGCTTTGGGCAAAATGGGTCTGGCTCCCCTGCAATTGGAAGCCGGAGAAGGTCTGGCGCTCATCAATGGTACCCAAGTCATGACTGCCATCGGTGTTTTGTCGGTGTTTGATGCCATCCGCTTGTCCAAAATGACGGACATCGCCTGTGCCATGAGTCTTGAGGTCCTTATGGGAAGTCAATCTGAATTCGACCCCTGTATTCATCAGGTACGTCCCCATCCCGGTCAAATCATGACAGCA
Organism: uncultured Desulfobacterales bacterium; assembly: GCA_964633115.1. GTDB lineage: Bacteria > Desulfobacterota > Desulfobacteria > Desulfobacterales > B30-G6 > B30-G6. The sequence goes on along the minus strand of CAZWEO010000036.1, from coordinate 36,417 downwards.
GAAAATATCCTGAAATTAACTGCGGACTCAGAAATTATCCGATCGCATAAAGGTTGCGCGCGGATTCAAGATGCATACACACTGCGGTGTTCACCCCAAATCCATGGTGCCAGCAAGGATGCTGTCGGGCATGCCAAACGTGTTATCGACATCGAGATCAATTCTACAACAACCAATCCTCTTATATTTCCAGAAATCGAAGACGTGCGCCTAGGTGGCAATTTTCATGGCCAGCCGGTTGCCATGGCTGCCGATTATCTTTCTATGGGCTTGGCCGAATTGGGCAGTGTATCCGAACGTCGAATCGAGCGTCTGGTCAATCCGCAGCTTAGTGGTTTGCCGGCATTTCTTGTGAGTGAGGGTGGACTCAACTCGGGCTACATGATCGGTCAGTATGTTGCCGCCGCTTTGGTATCAGAAAATAAATCGCTGGCCCATCCCGCCTGTATCGATTCCATTCCCACTTCGGCCAATAAGGAAGACCATGTGAGTATGGGTACCATTGCGATTCGAAAAACTCAGGAAATCTTACGCAACGTCGAACGCGTTATTGCTATTGAGTTTCTATGTGCGGCCCAAGCCTATGATTTGTTAAATCAGCAAACTCCGTTGAAAGCTGGGGCTGGCACCCTAGCCGCCCATAAAGCTATACGCAAGCGGGTCCCCTACTTGGACAATGACCGGGAACTGTATCGGGATATCGAAGCGGTTATTGAAGCCATGCATTCAGATGAAATTATTACTGCAGTAGAGGAAGCTGTGGGCGAAATTAATGGGTTCTCAGGATAATAAAATCGTTGCACGATTTTATGGCAATTTTTGAAAAAGGTCTAAAATATCCAACGGATGTCTGGCTATAAAACGACAGCCATTATCAAGCAGTTCCGATTCGGGGCGAAATCCCCAGGTGACACCTACCGGAAATAAACCGGCAGCTGTAGCCGTTTGCATATCAATACCTGAGTCTCCTACCAATATGCATTCCTCACGCCTTGTGTTCATATGTTTAAGAATATGCAAGGCTGCTTTGGGATTTGGCTTTTTGGGAAATATAGAACCGGCACCAAGTATCTTTTGAAATTGCCATTGGTCCAGCATAGTTGTGGCCATTCGCAATGTAAATTCATGCGCCTTGTTGGATAAAATCGCCAAACGAATATTTTGTTGGCTCAAACGTGATAGCAATTTTGGAATACCTGGATACGGTTGAGTGGTTGTGCGCCAATTCTCGGCATAAGCTGCCCGGAAATCTTTTAGGTATGTGGGCACTGACCCTGGGGTCACGAGGTTTTTGGGCAGAGCTCGCTCAATAAGCTTCTCCAGCCCATCTCCAATAAAATACTTATACATATCAATTGGATGAGGTGGAAAGCCGTGATCTAATAGCACTTGATTCATGGCATCGGCCAGATCCTTGAGTGTATTGAGTAGGGTGCCATCTAGATCAAAAATGATGGCCTTTAATTGATTTGAATGAGAGGCAGTTTCGAAGGTCATATTCCAAAAAATCTATGGCTTAATGATTAATTTCTGCCCCGGAAAAATAGCCTCGTTCGATGACAACTTGTTAAGTTTCCTTAACTGCGAAATTGATTGGCCGAACTGCTTGCTAATGCTATACAGGGTGTCGCCTTTCTGTACAATATAGGTTTTGACCGTTTTTTGCGTAGACTTCTTTGTGCTGGCTTTTTTGGGTGCTGTGGTTTGTTTTTGCTGGGTTGTATTGTTTTTTAGCTGCTTTAACTGCTTCTGAAAATCATTGAGCTGCTTGCCGAATTTGGATTCCAGTCGGTCCAGGCGAACCAGCAGAGGGTCAGCTGATTTCTGGGTTGATTTAATCAGATCATCCATATTTTTATTTTGTTCTTCCAAGGATGTTATTTTCTTTTCGAGTTCATGCAATCGCTGGCTCAAATTAGCCTGCTGAGAACTTGTTCCACCCTTTGGAAAAAACATCAAAATGATAACAAACAGTAATATTACTGCCATAAAAATTATCCAAACACCTGGTTGGGCAATAATGGCGGCCAATTTAGATCCCAGGTCAAATTTTCTACTTCGCAAAGGCGAATAATCTTCTTCGTATGCACTACCGGCTTCATCGCCAGAATCCATGCCATCCTCTGAATCTTTCCATTTCATGCGCCCGTCCTCCCCCGCTTGTGCTGACGGTTATATCAAGATACCAAACAATTGCTTGGTCGGCGTCATTGTTACGCTAAATTCATCGCTACTGCAACAGGCATTTCAGATCCTGTCAGCGCCTAAAACAAAATCATCAAAATGCGCCCATATCTGTTTGCGAATTGTATCGCTTTCGATCAGTATTTCATGCAATGCACCTGAAATCGTTATTAAACGGCATTTTTCCATACGCCGACAAACAACCTGCTGAGATCTATTCGATACGATGTTATCTGAACCGGCTGATATAATCAATATGGGTGTTTTGATTTGTTGGCAATAATTCTCGGTCAAAATGAGCTCAATGGATGTAAACATGGCAGCCAACCATCCAAAGGTTACCCCACCCACAGCAAGAGCCGGATTTTCGGTAATTTTAGTGATTGTGTCTTGAAAGCGACGTCTGTCCCTGGTGAGCCGATTTCCCTGGAAGTGTTTTTTGGATGGATCGAAATCCATAGCTCGGGTGGCATAACTTGTCTTAAAACCCAGTGCGGTTATAAATCTGACCATAAGCTTCAGAAGCTGGCTAAACAATTTCGGACCGGCAATGTCAATGAGCGGCGATGTCAGAATAGCTCGATCCACTGATTCTGGATAATCGTGTAAGTATCGTAGGGTGATATGCGCCCCCATGGAATGGGCTAGTATAATTATAGGCCGTTTAGCTCGCGGCATCACATACGTTACCATGAAGTCAGCGAGGTCTTTTAAATAATCATCATAGGACTCAACATAGCCTTTATGGCGATTCAGTAACATGCGATCCGATAGTCCTTGACCGCGCCAATCAAAGGTAAACACATCAAAATTACGTTTCAGCAAATCATCCACAGTTTCCCAATATTTTTCGATAAATTCAGTTCGACCCCCTAAAAGCACAACTGTGCCCTTGCAGGCATCCGGTTGGCAAGTATAGGTTTTATAACGGATTTTGACACCATCGTGTGTTTGGAATATTTTCATTTGTCTATTGATCGCGGATTCAATTTTGCGTATTAAATATGCTTGCCTACGCTAATTTGAGTAAAGGTTAGATGAGCGGTACATTAATTCAGGGCCGCCCAAAAAATCAATCTTAAATAAGATGTTCACACAAATTGATTTAGACGTTGATTTTATGGTAAGCGGCTTTATCGTGATTATGATTAGATATTAATACTCGAGATAGGGATTGACATGCCAGATCACAACCATAAATTTGTTGATGAATATGACGGATTAGTCGGATTTGGTTTCAACCGTGAAACAGATGAAAAAACGATTATCTATTATCTTCAAAAATTTTCAGATGATACTGTAATGCAAACACTTGTTAAGCGCTTGGCAGATCAGGATTTGACCGAAATCTTCAATCTGTTAACGCGCCTGTTGAAATCGCATTTATCAGAAAATGAATATCATAGTCTTTTCTTAAAAGATTAGTTAAAATAGTTTATTATATATTATTATTTAAATTGTTAATTGAGGTTTGATATGTTTACGAACGCACATTTGAAACGATACGCTGATGTACTTTTATGGGGGCTACAGACCGCTCGCGGCGGCAAACTTAAACGCGCTGAAATCTTCTTGATACGCTATAATATACCCGCGGTTAAATTAGCCGAAATACTACAAGCCCGGCTTCTAGAAATGGGTATGCATCCGGTATTGCGATCGGATGCGACGCCAACGATGGAACGCCATTTTTTCAACCTTGCTGACCCACAACAACTCGTATTTCAGCCACCTGGAGATAAGGCGCTTTATCAAAATTTAAACGGAAGCATATTTTTACATGCCCCTCAGGATATCACCCATTTAAGCCACGTGGATCCAGTAAAAATCGGTAAGGCTGCCATCGCTCGAAAGTACATTCGCGACATCTTGGATAAACGCGAGGAACAAGGATTATTTAGTTGGACCTTGTGTATGTTTCCGACTAAAGCGCTGGCACAACATGCCGGTCTGTCCCAGAAAGCCTATACAGATCAAATTATAAAGGCCTGTTTTTTAAACCGCCGGGCACCCATTGACGAATGGCAACGAATTTACCGAGAAGCAGCCCATATAAAAAAATGGCTCAATAGCTTGAAGGTTCAACATATTCAGGTCGAATCAAAAAATATGGACCTTACCATCACCCCGGGCGAAAAAAGGCGCTGGATTGGTATCTCAGGCCATAATATTCCGAGTTTTGAGCTTTTTCTGTCTCCCGATTGGCGCGGAACAAAGGGTGTATACTTCGCAGATCAACCATCCTACCGCAGTGGAAACCTTGTTCAGAATGTGACCCTGCGATTCAAAAAAGGACAGGTGGTTGAGATTAGGGCACACAAAGGGCAACAATTCATCGAAAAGCAGCTTGCCATGGACAAAGGTGCCTGTCGGGTGGGCGAGTTTTCTTTAACCGATAAACGCTTTTCAAAAATCAACCGATTTATGGCCAATACCCTATACGATGAAAACTATGGTGGTAAACATGGCAATTGCCATGTCGCTCTGGGCAGCTCTTATTCAGACACGTATGATGGAGAAACAGCCAAACTCACTAAAAAAATTAAAGCTAAATTAGGATTTAATGATTCAGCCTTGCATTGGGATCTGGTTAACACGGAATCAAAACTGGTGACCGCTCATTTAAAGGGGGGCAAAAAGAAAATAATATATGAATCTGGGGTATTTAAGATCTAACTAATTTAGGGTCCAAGGGGTCAAGGATTCGAGGAGTCAAGGGTGGCAAACAGCAAATGGTAAAAGGATGCTTTGAAAAGTTCCATCGTGGGCTGAAATTTGTGATAATTATTGTATTTCCGAGCAGTTACATTTAGTATCGTTGCTTACAAGAAGTAGATCAGGCCAGCGTAGCTATAACTCTTGGATATTGAGCTACCCTCGAATCCTGGAAACCTTGATCCCTTGAACCCTGCTCTTAAACCTTATATTTTCCAAAATCCTCCGGCGACAGGTTCTTCAAATATTCAGCCCATTTCTGCCCCTCTTCACTATCATCAAACACTTCCGAACGACCTTCACTGGTGCCAGCATTCTGGACCACCTTGTCATCCACATAGATCGGGGCACCAAAGCGTAATGCAATTGCTATGGCGTCACTCGGTCGGGCATCAATGTCAAATTTACGCTTCTCAGATTCAAAATATATCCGGGCGTAGAATGTGTTTTCCTTGAGGTCACATACCTCGATACGCGTCACTTGGACCTGAAATTCATCAGCTACATTTTTGAATAGATCGTGGGTCATGGGTCGGTCAAACTCAATATCCTGGAGCGCAGAGGCAATTGATGTGGCTTCCAGCAACCCAATCCAAATTGGAATGGCATGCTCGTCTTTTTCTGATTTCAAAATGATGATGGGTGTATTGGATGCCGGATCCATAGTCAGACCGGCAATGGTTACTTTATGCAGCATAGCTTTGATTTCCTTTTGCAGACGATTGTCTGGAATTGCCTTTCAGCACTCGTCCCCACAATGAATGCGCAAATGCACGTTCAATGCTCACCGCTTGGATCGTTCCAACACGGATATTTGATTTCAAATCTGGCCCGCAACCATCTGAAAAATTTACTATTTTATTTCCACTGGTTCTACCGGTCCATTGTATTTGATCATCTGCACCATCCTGGATTCCCTTGGTTTGTTTTTTACTGGAACCTTCAACCAGGACTGTTTGGATTGTCCCATTCAAACGGGTGTGGATCTGCTGGGTATTCTGCGCTTGAAGATCGAGAACCGCTTGTAGCCGTTCATTTTTCTGAACTTGACTGACTTTATTTTTAAAACGACCTGCAGGCGTATTGGGCCGATCCGAATATGCAAAGGCAAATATACTATCAAATTTAATGGTGTTGATTAAATCAAGCGTGTCTTCGAAATCGCGTTTGGTTTCACCCGGAAACCCCACAATGATGTCAGATGTTATGGCTATATCCGGACAGATATGCCGAAGTTTGGTAATAAGTTTTAGATATAATTCACGCGTGTATCCCCGGTTCATGCGTTTAAGTATTTGATTAGAACCTGATTGCACCGGCAGATGAATATGATGACAGAGTTTTTCAACCGATTTGAATGCATCGATAAGATCATCCGAAAGATCTTTGGGGTGCGAAGTAGTAAAGCGAATCCGAAGCAGATTATCAATTTGGTCAATACGCGTTAGCAGCGCTGCGAAATCCCCAAAATTCTGCTTGTTTCCATAGCTGTTAACATTTTGCCCCAGTAGGGTTACTTCTCGAACACCTTTGTCAACAAGCGATTTGATTTCATTTATAATTTTATCAGGCGACCTGCTTATTTCTCTCCCACGAACATAGGGCACAACGCAGTAGGTACAATAATTGTCACATCCCTGCATGATGGTAACAAACCGCGATACACCCAAGTTGCTTTTTGGGATCAAAACATTCTGGTCAGTCAGTGAATCCGGTGCCATATCCACATCAACAATTTGGCACCCATATTTTTCAAGTTTGGTAACTGCGGCAGCAATATGATTGATGGCATTGGGTCCTAATACGAAATCAATGCTGGGCATCCGCGCTATCAAGTTACGACCTTCTTGCTGAGCCACACAGCCGCAAACACCCAAAAGCAGATTGGGTTGTTTGCGCTTTAACTTTGCTACCCGTCCTAAAAAGCTCATGGCTTTCTGTTCAGCCTTTGCCCGGATTGTACAGGTGTTGACAACAACCAAATCGGCTGTTTCCACGCTTGATACAGGTTCGTACCCAATCGTACGCAAGCGTTGGGTAATTTGCTCAGAGTCATATACATTCATCTGGCAACCGATGGTATTGATATATAATTTCTTAGTGTTCATGGTGGTGTTATAAATATTATTGCTGCCGAATACCGAGTAATTTTATAAATATATTTCAATTAGGTGATTTTGTTAATATCCTTGGTATGGATGCGCACATCAACATACGATGAAACACCATGCCAGGGGATATCGCCCTCCACGATCAGTTCAACCGTCTTCCCGTCTCTCAGTGTAATGCTAGCCGAAATCTTATCCTGCTTTAAAAAGAAAAGTATAGAGCTTATCTTTTCAAAGTCAATTGACAGCTGAGATCGCCCAAAAAAGCCAAGGACAAATGTTTGTCCATTGCGTGCGCTTTAAACGTCGGCCCATGGTTCCATATGAATCTCCTCAGCCAATCCTCGCATAATAGCAATGGTATCCTTTTCACATCCTGGTGGCATATAGAGGACAATTATTCCCTGCCTGGCATCTAAAGTCGATAACGTTGCAAGGCCTTCATACCCTTCAAGTATGAATTTTAAATAGCCGATTTTATGGCGATCGACGCGATAGTGCCGGGTCTTTGAAACCATGCAAAATCGTCGCATGAATTTCCGGTTTTGGCAATAAAAGATTTCTCCTGCTCGGCGCCATATGATATAGCCATTGACATGCAAAAAAAGTGGGAGCTTAAAACTGCGGATTCAGATGCAATAAAATGGATTCAAGACCAACTGAAGTGCCATCCTGCCACCGCATCCCTGCTAGCTCAGAAAAATTTGTTGTCTGAAAACGCACTCCAAAACTTCCTACACCCCAGTCTGCATCAGCTACGATTACCTAATTCATTGGCTGATATGCAAAAGGCGGTTGATCGAATATCTCGGGCTCTGGAGATGCGCGAAAAGATATTAATTTTCGGTGACTATGATGTGGATGGGGTGACAGCCACTGCCCTGATCTATCAATTTTTAGATGAGGTCGGGGCGTCTGTCCAGTATTATATTCCCGACCGATTGACCGAAGGTTACGGTCTGAAAGCCGATCATATTACAAAGGTGGCCATTCGTGATAAAATCGACCTGATTATCACCGTTGATTGTGGTATTGCCAGTCACGATGCTGTGTCTATGGCCCAGACAAACCATATCGATGTCATTATAACCGACCATCATGACGTACCCACAGAGTTGCCCAAAGCACTGGCAATTATAAATCCAAAAAGGATGGACTGCCCTTCAGGGTTAAGCCATTTGTCCGGCGTGGGTATAGTATTCTATCTGGCCATGGCTCTTAGAATGCATTTGCGTGCTAATGGATTTTTTAACCAAGGTTCCGAACCGAATTTGAAAAAGTATTGCGATTTTGTAGCGTTAGGAACTGTAGCCGATATGGTTCCCATGGTTCAGGAAAATCGGATTCTGACAGTGAGTGGATTGAGCGTGCTGCAAACAACGCCGCGGCCCGGCATAAAGGCCTTGGCCCAAGCCAGCGGAATCGATTATCATCATCTGGATACTGAGGATATTGCTTTCCGGCTGGGACCACGCATTAACGCCGCCGGAAGGATGGATCATGCCTATCAGGCAACAAATCTTCTCAATTCGAAAACACTTCAAAAAGCGGATCGCTACGCAGGCAAACTTAACCATTTCAATAAGTTGCGCAAAAAAACCGAGCAAGCCGTGTTAAACGATGTGCTGGATATAATCGAAAAGCAGACTGATTTAACCCAAAGCCGCTGTCTAGTCTTTGCCAGTCCGGACTGGCATTCGGGAGTAGTGGGTATTGTAGCTGCCCGCCTAACCCGGCGATTTAACAAACCGACCGTTCTGATATCCATTGAAAAGGAATTAGGCATCGGGTCTGCTCGCAGCATCCCCGGTATCGATATCCGCTCTGCGCTTGAAGCTTGCAGCCAGCAATTGCTTGGATTCGGCGGACATCCCATGGCGGCTGGTCTTCAGATTGCCGTCCCTAAGATTGAGTCCTTGCGTACCGCTCTAGACCAGACACTTCAGACAATCAGTTCAGATCAAGATTTATTGCCGGTGCTGCCAATTGATTATACTCTGGACTTATCTGATATTACAGCAAAACTTTTGGATGAAATTGCTACTATCGGCCCCTTCGGAGTCCAAAATCCCGAACCTGTTTTTATATCCCACGACGTTTGTGTTCGTAAGGCTACCATCGTCGGCGGCTTTCACCGCCGCATGCAGCTTAGCCCAGCAAACATGACCCACCCTACCTTGGCAGCCATTCAATTCAATGTTGATCAGACAAAACCGAAACCGGATTATTATGCTAAAATCGCGTATCATCTCCAATGGAATCGTTGGAACGGTAAAAAATCGATTCAGCTGATTATTAAAGACTATCAATAGCGGATGCTGGCCGCGCAGGGCCGGGTATTGTCCACTGGATGGGCTTTGATTTTTGCTTCAATTTCATATATAGCGATTGTCATTACAACATTCCGTTTCGAAGGAGAAGTGAGACGCCTATTTTTTCAGAACAAGATAGCAACTTCATATGAATTTTACCTCCATAGCCAATGTCCTCGGCAAGCTGCTGATCGTAACCGGCTTTTCCATGCTTCTGCCAATAGCTTGCTCCGTATATTACGGTGAAAACGATTTATTGGCTCTTTTCGTTTCCGCCATCATTGCCATCATCTTGGGATGGCCCTTATGGTGGTTTTTCCGTCGATCACATGAACTCAATATCAAAGATGGCTTCTTTCTTGCCGTTTTCGGTTGGGTTCTAATTTCGGCGGTTTCTGGCCTACCCTACATGTTCCATGGTTCCATTCCTTCCTTCACCGATGTTTTTTTTGAAATGATGTCCGGCTATACCACCAGCGGTGCCACAATCCTGACTGACATTGAGATTGTCCCGCATGGTTTGCTATTCTGGCGAAGCCAAACCCATTTATTGGGGGGTATGGGGTTCCTAACACTAACAGTGATCTTTTTGCCTCATGGAATGGGGGGCGTACGTATTTTTAGGGCTGAATCAAGCCCCGGCCAGGTGATCACCAAAGAAAAGTTTATCCCCCGCAACCGCGATACCATGATCTGGCTGTGGGGTATCTACCTAACCCTGAATGTTCTGGAAACTATTCTGCTTTGTGCCGGCGGGATGTCGATTTTCGACTCTCTCTGCCATTCGTTTGGAACCGTTTCAACTTCTGGATATTCACCCAAAAATGCCAGCATCGGTCATTACAACAGCGCCTATTTTGATTGGGTTATCATTGTTTTTATGTTTCTGGGCGGTATGACCTTTATGCTATTTTATCATATGATTAAAGGTGAGTGGCGGGTCATTAAAGTCAACACTGAATTTCGTTGGTATGTGGGTTTTCTGCTCTTTTTTTGCACAGCTGTGGCTTGGATCTTGTGGAAAGAAAATACCTACACAAGTCTTGCCGATGCCATACGCTATGGCACCTTTCAGATCATGTCTTTATTGACCACCACGGGATTCACAACTGCCGATTATGAAAAATGGCCCCAGGCCGCTCAAATGTTTCTGTATGCTTCCTGCTTCATTGGTGCTTGTGCCGGGTCCACCACCAGTGGCATCAAGGTCGTGCACTATGTGATTATATGGAAATATATGATCGCTACCATAAAGAAAATCTTTTTTCAGCCCATGTCTATGATCACGGTCCGTTTGAACCGCAAACCCGTTGATCGGCTGATCATTGATTTGGCCATCTGCTATTTTATTGTTAATATTTTTCTAATTCTGGGCGGTGGCTGTCTCATGGTCATCACTGACGATATGGACTATGTGACCGCCATGAGTGCTATTATCGCGACGCTGATGAATATCGGACCTGGTTTCGGTACCATCGGGCCCGCTGAAAACTACGCTCATATTTCAGCTATTGGAAAATGGTTTTTAGCGTGGAATATGTTGGTGGGTCGTTTGGAAATGTTTTCTGCCCTCGTGGTCTTCTATCCATCCTTTTGGAAAAAATAAAATGAAGCTCACAACTTTAGTTGTGAGCTTCATTTTATTTTAGCTGAAAAAAAGGTGCTGCACATCCTTCAACGCCAGTGATTTACAAACCACAATGGCGCGTTCGTTGTCATGGATACGGGTGTCCCCCACGGCAATATGCCAATCCCCGTCGTGGAAAATGGCGCCGATAATGATCTTGCCATAGTAGGATGGATCTAATTTGGAAAGGGGTTTACGTGTAATGGGTGCATTGGGTTCGGCCACAATCTCCACCATTTCAGCATCCAAACCATGTAGGTGGGCCACGGATAATAATTGCCCCATACGAATAAATTTCAATATTTCGTTGCCGGCGAGTATCTTTTTATTTAAGGCGATATCAGAACCCATTGTAGCCGCCAAAACCAAGTAATCCTCCTTGTTGACCAAACAGATGGATTTACGCTGGGGGTGTTTGTCTTGGCCGCTGTCACCGTTCATAAGATGCTTGGCCAATAAGCAACTCATAATGTTGGTTTCATTATCTCCAGTTGCCGTGATGAATGTATCCACGTCCAATAAGCCGGCCAACTTTAAAACGTTAGCATCTGATCCATCGCCATGCAGCACCTCGGCATTTTTTAATTCATAGGAGAGTTCACGGGTAGATTCTTCATTTTTCTCCACAATCGTCACTTTAACTGTATTTTCCAATAATTGGGCCACCCGTCGCCCCACGAGCCCACCACCCAGAATCATCACCCGATGACTACGGCGTTGTTTAGCACCGGTTAGGGTCATCAACTGGGGCAAATCCTTAGCCGCAGCCATAATAAATATCAAATCGTGGGGTAAAAGTACCTGGTCACCGCCAGGAATAATGGTTTTAATGCCGCGTGCCAGGGCCACCACCCGGAACGGAAATTCATGATAGGTCTGCGAGATTTCCTTGAGTTTTTTATTGGCAAGCACCGATGACTCCTGAATGCGGGTTGCCATTACCTGAATCTGGCCATCGGCGATATCAATGATATCATTACCGACCCTGAGCTTGATAATCCGGACAATTTCTTGAGCCGCCAATTCCTCCGGGTGGATAATTAGATCGATTTTGAGATCATCTACCGTTAAAAAGGAATCCTCATTTCCAAATTCCAAAGAGCGAACCCGGGCAATTTTGCGCGCTATACCAAAACGGTCAGCGATAATCGAGGCCATCATGTTTACAGCATCGTTATTGGTAACCGCAATAAGGTAATCCATATTAGCGGCATTGGCGCCGCGCCAACATTCAATGCTCATGGCGTTGCCATGAATAAAGCGGGCATCCAAACTGCCATCGGCTTCGTGTATGAGTCGATCGTCTGACTCAATGACAGTAATGGCATAACCCTCGTGCACCAGACGCTTGGCCAGATAGTAGCCCACACCGCCCAGGCCGAGGATCAATATATTTTCAGATAGGTTGTTTTTCTTGCCAAACATAAGGTGTTCTTCCCCATGTTAAAAAATTTTCGTGCTCTGAGACGCCCAGCTAATCTGAAACACCCTGTTGTTATCACGCTATCATCATCAGCGCCTGAAAGTAGAGCATTAAAATTTTTTCTGGGATCCTATTTTTAAACCCCTGGGCATGTCAACTAAATAGTGAAAGATCGAATATGAGGACAGTAGGAGGCTTCAAAAGCGATATTGCAGGGCCAGTTCAAATCCCTTGTTCTGCGGTCGCGCCGATAAATTTACCCGCAAATTTTGTTTGAGCTGGTCGATAAAGTCTCTTTGGCGGTTGCGGTTATATTTATGCGCACTAGATATGGAGCCATAGATGTTGCCCGAATAAAATCCAATCTCCACAAATGTGATCAGACCCCCTAAGGCCACCATATCGTTGTCAAATGCCTCGTAGGCGGCATAAATGAGTCCCGCATTAACTAAAAATGAAATTAGTGCATCCTGGTAACGCCGGCAGTACAAATACCCGCCACCTGGTATAATGGCCAAGGTTCCGGCCAATCCTGGACTTAGTCGGTCAATTTGATCAACTTTTTCAAGCTGATGGATCAATTCCGCCATTCGGAAATGTTCGTGGCCTTGGGGGGGTATCGTGTTAAACACCCGTCGGGCCCGTTCCCAATCCCCCAACTCCAGATAAATCCAACCACGCCGGTAGATGGCCTCATCCCGATACGATAGTTCATTGGACTGAATCTCAAGATTGTGCAAGATGGTCAAGGCCACGGATGGACGTCCCAGACGTTGGTAGCTCTCAGCAGCCATGAAAAACGCACGTGCCTGAAAATTGGTCGACACGTAAGCCGTCTCCATGAGTGGTTTGAAGGCCTGAATCGCCGATTCATACTGTCGTTGGGCATAGTAGGCCATACCCACACGATAATGGGCTTTGGGAACGCGCTCGTCTTCAGGGAAAAAGTGAATAAAGCGCTCATATTCCAGACGGGAGAGCAGATATTTCTGCTGAGCGAACAAGCGTTCGGCCAGCGTAAATTGTCCATCGGCCTGCACAACCACCGTAGACCCAGCCCAAGCAGGTATCGGCCAGGCAATACTTGCAATTAGCAGGACCACCACAAACAGCCAGCAAGACCAAACGATTCGCACATCTATGAAAGGGAGGTTTTTTGCAAACATAATTTGAATTCAGATTGTATTACCTGACTTGACGCTAAGAAATTCGGTTGAGGCTCACTTAGAAGATTCAGTCGAATTGCAGTAGGAAATTCAAATTTAAAGCTCACTTCTGTGTAACCCTGAGGACTTCTTCAATGGAGGTCACACCGCCCAGAACCTTTCGGATTCCATCCTCTCTGAGGCTTATCATATTCAGCTTTAGAGCCTCTGTCCTAATACGATTGGCGTCGTGGGATCTAAGAATGAGGCTTTTCAAGTTCTGGTTCATGTGCATAAATTCAAATATGCCTATGCGGCCTTTATAACCAGTATGGAAGCAGGATTCACATCCCACAGCTTGATATATGTCAACTTCGCGTGAGTGCTGGTCCGAAATGCCGATGGCTGCTAACAGAGATTCATCTGGCTGCTGCGATTGTTTACATTTGTCACAAAGTACACGGATGAGACGCTGGGCCGCCACAGCGATGATCGACGAAGAAATCAGAAAAGGTTCGATACCAATGTCCACCAGGCGGGTTATGGCTCCGGCCGAATCATTGGTGTGCAGCGTCGAAAAAACAAGATGACCGGTTAGAGCCGATTGGACTGCAATCTCAGCTGTTTCATGATCGCGAATTTCACCCACCAGAACCACATCGGGATCCTGACGGACGATGGATCGCAATCCTCTGGCGAAGGTCAAATCAATTTTGGGATTGACTTGGATCTGGCTGATCCCATTGATTTGATATTCGATGGGATCTTCAATCGTAATGATATTAATATCCGGTGAGTTAATTGATGATAGCACGGCATACAGCGTTGTCGTTTTGCCGCTGCCGGTAGGTCCCGTCATCAGAATCATACCGTTGGGCGACGTCACCAGCTCTTTAACCTGGGCCAGCATCTCATGATCCAATCCCAAATCGGTAAGATCAATCAAAGAGCTCGTCTTGTTGAGCAGTCGCATGACCACCCGTTCTCCAAATGAGGTTGGGATCGTGGACACACGTACGTCAATCTCTTGATTCCCGATTTTCAGGTCCATGCGGCCATCTTGAGGCAATCGTTTCTCGGCAATATTCATCTTGGCCATTACCTTAATCCGGGAAATTAAAGCAGCTTGAATCCATTTCGGGGGCGTTAGTAGGTCATATAAAATGCCGTCCACACGGTAGCGAACCTTGAAACTTTCTTGGTACGGCTCCACGTGTATGTCGCTGGCTCGCGCTTTTATGGATTGTGAGATAATGTGGTTAACCAATTTGATGATGGGTGCATCGCTGGTATCATCCAACAGATCGGCTGTATCCTCGATTGCACTGATGATCATACTGCCATTTTCTTCCATATCCTGAACCAATTGCTCGGCCGAGTCTTGGCTATAATCATAGGATAGATTGATGGCTGCAACAATTTCATCTCGAGTAGACAGAACCGTATCATAAGAATCGATGTCCATGAGCCTGGCAAGATCATCCATAGGTTGAAAGTTACGCGGGTCATTGGTTGCAATGGTAATGCCCTTTGCTCCAGTCGCAATATCATTGGCCCAATCTGTCTGGGCGTCCGGCGATATAGGGTCCATCAGGCTCAGTTGGCGGTTCTCAAGGGGAACAATATAATGCTTCTTTAGAAATTGACTCGGTATCCGTTGTGCAAAATCTTTGCCGATGGCACTTAAGGGCAGTTTTGACCAAAAAGGTATATCGTATTGGCGGCTGAGCGCATGCAAAAACTGGGTCTCGGTAATGATCTTTTTTTGAATCAGAATGCTGCCCAGATCACCGCCCTTTTCTTCCACGATTCTGCGAGCCTCTTGCAGGTCTGTATCAGAGATTTGGCTTTGCTGCTTCAATATGTTGCTAAGCGATGTTGTCATTTACTAGTTACCAAGGTGGCAGCTACTCTGCTGGTGATTCTGATGGGCTGCCTTCCTCCCCGGAT
Source organism: uncultured Desulfobacterales bacterium (assembly GCA_964633115.1). Lineage (GTDB taxonomy): Bacteria > Desulfobacterota > Desulfobacteria > Desulfobacterales > B30-G6 > B30-G6. The sequence goes on along the minus strand of CAZWEO010000036.1, from coordinate 20,953 downwards.
ACATCACGGTCGGGTTGAATTTTCTTTTCCTTTTCGATCTGTTCTTTTTTGGCTTTATATATAGCCCGCGCTTCGGCCGGATTAGCCACCACACGCGGGGTCAGAAACACATACAAATTGGTCTTATCCCTGGCGCTGCTATCGGTCCGGAATAGCCATCCTAGCACGGGGATATCCCCCAGGCAGGGGACCTTATAGATGGTCTGGGTCATGCTATCATCGATGAGACCGCCGATGACCACGGTATCCTGGTCCTTGACGATAACGGTTGTATCGATGGTCCGCTTCAGGGTCGTCGGCCGGTCCGAGGAGGTTGTGGCCAGGTCGTCAAGCGCTGTGCCCTCGTAGTTGATGGCAAGACGCACATAGCGATCCTGGCTGATGTGGGGCGTAATTTTCAGTGTCTGGGCCACATCCTTGTATTCGTACTGGAAATAGACGTCGCTGGTAGCCGTACTCGATACCCCTTGTCGCGTTTGATAGGGCACGTTTTTACCCACACTGATGCTGGCTTCCTCGTTGTCGGTTGTCAGGATCTGCGGTGTCGAAAGAATGTTGACATCCTCGTCCTTGCGATAGGCCTGAATGACGGCGCCTAGACTGGGGAAAGTCACCCCGCCCAAATTGATGGCCTCGCCGAAGACCCCTAGGGAAAATCCGGGTGGATAGGAAGCGATACCTGTAAATCCACCGGACAATCCGCCCAAGTTGCCATATCCGGGATCGCTGCCACTGAAGCCCCCGCCAGCGCCAAAATCATCGTTATCATATTCAAACTTGTCCCCCACAACCCACTCGGTTCCCAAAAGGAAGTCCTTTTCGACATTGACCTCCATAATAAGACATTCGATGTAAACCATGGACCGGGGAATGTCCAATTTGCGAATGATAGTTTCCAGAACTTGGTAGTCTTCCTTCTCGGCCATGATGATGAGACTATTGGTGGCTTTGTCTGCAGTTATGCGCACCTTCGAGGATACGATCGGGGCAGCCTTGGGATTCTTCTCGCTTGATTTCTTGGTGGGGATGGCCTCCAACACCTTGGCCAGATCCTCGGCTGTGGCGTGTTCCAGATAATAAACATGGATGGTTTCCTTGCCCTTGGGGGTTTCTTTGTCCAAAACCGCAATCAGGTCTTCGACCTGGAGCATGTCTCCTTCGCTGGCTAATACGATCAGGGTATTGGTGCGGTCATCGGCCACAAACTTCACGATCCTGGTGGGATCTTTTGATTTCTTTGATTTCGACCGAGCCAACCCAAAAACAGCTTCCAGTGTTTTGGCCATATCCTTGGCATTTGAATGGGCCAATTGAATGATGCTCAGCTCCTGGCCGCTTTTGACGACGTCAATGGCCGCCAATATTTTGATTAATCGTTGGATGTTGGAATAAACATCCGTGACAATTAAGGTATTTGTAGGAGCATAGTCGAGGATGATGCTGCTCTTGGAAACCAGGGGAGCAAACAGCTTCTTAATTTCGGCGGGATTGGCATATTTCAATGGGATGAGTTGGGTGACAACCTTGTCTTCGATGTCACCAGCCTCTTCCCGGATGCGGGTTTCAATATTTTTTGAGCGTGCGTCCGGCGATGGCACAATCTTGATAACCTTACCCGCTGTAACCGTCGTGAATCCATGAACTTCCAGAACCGATTCGAACACTTTATAGGCTTCTTCAACCGATATTTTTGAAGGTGAAATGATGGTTGCCTTACCTTTAACCCGCTGGTCAATAACAAAATTTTTTCCGGTCAGTTCGCTGATAAATTTAATCAGAACGTTGATATCGACATTATTAAAATCAATGGATACCAGTTTGCCTGACTGACCAGTCTTTTTTTCAGCCGCAAATGGTGAGGCTGAAATAAAAAACACCAGCATACCGACAACCAAAGCGCTCATCGCTATTTTACCAAATAATTTCATATGGATACCATTTGTTTCCGGTTTTTATGCTTATTGAAATTTAAATAATCTTGCTAGAAATTCATTCCACCTGATAGTCAATCGTCTGCAATCGTCCCCTTCTGCGGAGTTGGACCTGGACATTCTCTGCAGACTGCAAGTTTTCATATAAACTGAGGGCATCGTCCACGGATTCAATTTCACGACCATCCACTCCCACAATTACGTCCCCATTTCTAAATCCCATTTCACTGAAAATGGAATTGGAACGGATTCCAGATAAAGTCAAACCATCTGATTTACCATCTTTATAATGTGGTCGTATACGAACCTGCTTCATTAAATTGCCCAAATCATTGACGGCCGAATCGATCCGTTCACGTTTTAGAGTGACTTTTTTGGATTCAGAGGTCCGGGCTTCTTGCTTTTGTTGGCGTGTAGTTCGCCGGGCCAAGCTTCTACCCGCAGTCCGATTTTCAATTTTTTCCATTTGCAGGACTTCCAGGTTGCCGTCTACTTCCAGTACCACCTTTTCCCGATGGATCTCCCGAACAACCGCATTTTGTATGGCGTCTTCCACATGATATAATTGCTGTTTGCGCTCTTTGGTATCTTCAATCACGGCATAGGCACTGGCAACGTTTCCGGTTACCGTTCCCCACAACTTCAGCTTTAAATCGGTTTCTTTTAAGGCCTCTATTTCAACCTTAGCCTGCTCAGGCTCTAGTTCCGGGCCGCTATCCAATTTAAATAGATTTCGCTGGTGAATAGCCTGATAGTTTTCCAGCGGTTGAAACGGCGCCTTGGATGGCATATTCGCTTTTTGGGCTGCGTCGACTGAGGGGCTGACAACCTCGAGTTTGGCACCCGCAAGTTGATAGAAAGTATCGACACCCAAGTAGGCGGCCACCGTCAACAACACTAGATTTATAATAAAAAGATAGGTCTTCATGGTCCGTCACTATTATGAAATATGCTACCTAAACGAAAAACGCGGTTTTGCCACGGTGCCATAGATACGCACCGGCATCCCTTTGGCACCTGGTTTGAGCTGTTTGAAAATTTTCTTGGTAATGATGCCCTGCATCCCAGCCATCAGTGTTTCCTCTGGCATGAATGAACCCCGTAGATTGAGTCGACTATTTTCGAAAGGCTTTCGAATCATGATGGTACCGGCCAGATTACCCGTTACCTGTCCACCCGTCGCCTCTAGTCGTTTCAATGAAAAAACTTTTTTGTTGAGGTTAAAATCTACGCTAACATCATTGAAATCAATCTCGCTAACCTTGATGAGAGGATTTGAAAATGCCAAGCGCACACCAACTAAATCCAAGTTCGCTTTGAGACTATCTCCAGAACCTGGTTCGTCGACAATCGTTACGATGCCGCTTAAACTACCTGACAGTTTTCTTTCTATAACTGTCTGCAGGTATTTTATATCATCAACACGGATATCAGCAAGCTTCAGCATAATTTCCGCGTGCAACCCGGTATCACGCTGATTAAAATCGATGTTCCCGTCTAAAGCACCTGAATAGGCCTTGCCTCGAAAATTAATTGTCTTTGAGTCTGAAAACAGGGATGCAAGTTTTGGTGTTAATTTAATCTCATCGATCTGCGCAGTCAATCGGCCTTGCTGGGAAATGCGAACCGAATCCATACCGAGCCCCGGTGGCAGAATTGGCAGCACGTGACCGATATGAATCTGATAAGCCGGAAACGTTTTCAATAGATAGGTTGACACAGCACCTTTAATTGAATCCGCCGGGAACAGCAGATATAGAAAAAATCCCACAGCAAATAGTGTGAACGCTATGTAGAAAAACCATGTTCTAAAACGTTTCATCTAAACCTCAAATGTTTCAACCTGTAATATCACATTCAATAAACCTTTATGATCCTCCTTTTTACTGAGAGACAACCGTCTGATATGGATTATGTTTTGTGAAGTTTCAATGCGATATATAAATTGGGTCATCTGTTCCATGGAAATACCATTCAACTTCATATCGACAAGCGACTGGGTGTAGGGTGAGTCTTTGAGCTTATTGCTCGTGGGCTTCATGGATGTGATTCGATCCTTGATTCCAACCTGAGCAGCCAGCTCTTCTAGAAATGAAAATAAGGTAAAACCCCTGCGACGACGCTCAAATCTGATTTTTGACTGAGCGGCACGGTCCTGCATGTCCATAAAACTGGCCCGCAACTGCTGTATCTCTTCGTAATTTCGGGTATGAACCGCTAGACTTCTTTCAAGCCTTTCCCTTGAATCGACAAAAGGGAATATGAGAAATTTGACAAAGATAAAAATTCCGACAAAACCGATGCCAATGCCAATAGCCACCTTTTCGCGCTGGTTGAGTCTAGCCAATATGGATCTAATGGCCTTTATCATATAGCCACCTTTAATTTAAAGCGTACCCGTTTGCCGCTTTTATCCATATTTGCTGAACTGATTGAAACTGTTTTAAAAATATCCGATTGTTCTAAACCGGTCTTTATGTCGTCCACAGCGTTGAATGTATCCGTGTTGCCTGATACAACCACATTATCGCCCCCCGAAACAATGCTCAAAAGCACCACATCGAGGTTTTCTGGAATCAACCGACTGATATCATTTAATATATCTATAGTTTGTACCGACGATATTGTTTCACCCGGTAATGAAATACCTTTTTGAGCTTCGGCTAATTTCGTTCGCATTTGGTGAACCGGATCAACAATCTGGGTTATCTCCGGGAAGGTCGATTGAAATACGCCCAGAACCTCTGCCTTTTTCAAATCTACACGCTGTTTAAGGGTATATGAACTGACAATACCATACCCAATAAACAACAAAGCCACCACGCCAGCTAAACAGCATGTTTTCAGTATGTCGCGTTTATTTTCGTTCCATACCTTTCCCATCCCCATGCGTCCGCGTCTGAAGTTAAAACTGTCGAAACCGGATAGTTCATTCAACACCATAGCTAAGGCACCGTCCATCACATGCGGTTGCCAAGTATCGACTTTTGCAGACGACATAATCCGAGAGGTAATTTTCATCAAATCGATACGACTCACAGGTGCACCCAAAGCGGCTTCCAGCGTAGTTTCCAGTTTGGTATCACCCAATGGCTCTGCGCTTATGCGGACATCTTCGAGGGGGCAATTTAAACCGGATTTATGCTCAAATGCCAGTAAAGTTCTTTTCACCTGAGCAGCCAATTGCTGATTAGCATTCACTTGATTCGAATTGTATTGAAAGGTCCTCACCAGGCTGACATTCCCAGATAGGGAAAGAACCATTATCGCATTAGCCCTACTCATTTCAATAAATAGCTGGCAGGGGCTTTCCGGTGACATATGGGCAACATATTGTCCCAGAGCGTATCCCCCGATCGTTAAGAGGTCAGGTTGTAAATTAATTCGATTCAACTGCTCCATGAAAGCAGCAATCTGTTTTTTTTCTATGGCTGCTGTAAATAGCTGCGGTTTTTCTTGTTTTGATGGGTTTTCGATCATGTTGAAATCAAAAGCAATTTCGTCAGCTTGAAACGGCAGATCAGTTTCTAATTCAAATGGCAGGATCTGGCGCAGTTTTTTGATTTCATTAAAAGGGGCTTGCAGATTTCGATAGGTTACATGGCCGGCAGGTAAGGCTACAAGGCAGACTGCATCCGCAGTTTGGACTTGAGATGCAATGGCATCCAGAGCCCGTCCCAATTCGTTTTCAAAAGATTGGGTGCCCGCAACAATGGGTACAGTTACGTGTTGCTCAATCCAACTGCCCTTTATACCGCTTTTTACAACAATGGCGGAAACGCTATCGCGACGAATATCCAGTCCCAGTAATTTTCTACTCATATGGACGAAGACTCTCGATTAAGATGAGTTGCATGCTAAATATTTACTCTGCTTAAAAGGTTAACTATAACTTATTTTTCCTGCCAACTCAAGATCTTAGCATGCCACTTGCCGGTTTTTTTGTCTTTAACCCGACTGATAACAGCCTGAGCACGTAGCGATATATCCCGCAAGACGGCTTGCGTATAGATCCGAAAAAGATGGCTCTTTGTTGTGATTAGCGCTGAATCAATTTCAAGATCACTGCAACCGGGAGCATCGCGATACCAGGTGGCACCATTGAGATCATGGGCATAACTGTCATTGGACATCTCTTCTCGGTAGGCGAATATTGATTGAGCCAATTGCTCATTTTCCGGTGGAAGCATGGCCGCAATTACTGGCAAATCAGCTGTATTGATATTAATAGCGCCATTGAAGGTATATTGATTATCACCCGATTCCGACAAACCCCAAACGGTCATGTAGCCCTCTATTCCCGGGACGCCACCCACACCTTCGAACAAATCCGCACTAATACCCTTTATAAGCAACAGCTCGCTCAAATGATTCAGGGGACCATTCTGACTAGCATAAGCGGGTTCCAAATCAAGGTAATAATCCGACTCAGCGCCACTTAACCCCGTTATCAAATCGTCGTCCCCAAAATCGAGCCAGTCTTTGAGCGCATTAATGATGGGTCCTGGAGCTGTATCATCCGTTCGATCCAGGCTTGGGATCGCCAAGTCTAAAAAATGCTCCCACATGCGACGTTGAGCGATATTAAAGACCTTCCCATCCGGGTACTTCACAAGTGCATTAACCTGAATTTTACCCAATTCATCTTCAATGGACAAACGTAGATTACCCTGATCAAAGGGTAATTCCATTAGCAGTGTTTCGATTGTCTCTGCCTTGGCCCAATCTTCCTGGATGGAGTCGATGTCGGAATTTTCTTTATCCGCAATGAGTAAGGCCATGGCTGCATGTACGCCGGACATGGCCATCTGGTGCAGTTGGATCCGCTCTCTAAAAACACGTGCTATATATATGGAAGACCGCGCCTTGCGGTTCAGTTCCAATGTTGTCATCACCAGAACGGCAATAATCGATAGGGTAATAATTAAAGCTACACCGCGGTTATTATTAACTTTTCGCATCAGCCGACACCTACATTTTGCACCATTGAACCGGTTAAAATTATTATTAATTACGACAATCGCTAAATTTACAATTGCGGTCCTACTCGATGGCATCTCGTATAACTGGCATCATTAGCAAGGTATCAAATGTAAGCGACTCGGACTCTGACCTGCCAATTTCCAGTTTCACCTGTATCGCTCTTGGGGTGGCATATTCTTGGTCTCCTGATTCGGATTCCCAGGATTCATAGATTTCGCCGTCCGCATCATGGTATGTGAACACCAGTGATTTTAAATGCTCACAGACCACAGGTTCCTGAATTTCTTCTTGGGTGTATTCATATGGAGATAGACGATCTCTACGATGTAGAGCCAAATTGCCATCCCTATCTTCGTCTACGTAGTATACAATTTCAGTGATACCGGTTTTTCCGGCACCATCCAAACCAGCATGGGATCGGGAGGCAAACCTGAGTCTTGAAAAGCTGCCGGAAGGCAAGTTGGATGCGTCGCCAATGATTCGGTAAGGATCCGGTTCTGAATCCATCTCCGGTTGGCGATACTTAGGTGGCAGGCTGATGGCAACACCACTGATATCAATTGCTAAACGGTTTAGGCAACTGCTGGCCATGGTGTATAGATCCATACCCGCATCGATTTTTTCGGAATTAAAAAAAACCGCCTGATAGGATACCAAAATGGTAGTGATGATGATGGCAAAAATAAAGATAGAGATCATGATCTCCAGGAGTGTGAACCCATTTATATCATTATTTTGTTGCCGATTTGTGCGCATATTAATCTCTTGGGAAACGATAACTTCTGAGATTATAGGTTTGTCCACTTTCTGACATGGATACTTGGATATTGATCTGCTTCAAAATTTGTGATTCAAGTGATTCCAAAGCCATATCTTCTACCGTGACAACCCATGAATAGCCTGGGAAATCATCACCAAAATCACCGGAATCATCTCCCATTTCCGCTGCGGGCATAATCATATACTGGCTTATTTTCTGCTGGGCTAAAAATGGCGCCCGTGTGTGAAAAGCCAACTGATGGTTCATGGAGATGGTCTGCGCGTATAGTCGAAATACAGCAATCATAGCGATACTGATGATGGACATGGCGACGAGTATCTCAAGCAGCGTAAAGCCGGAGTGTCTTTTATTCCCTGAAAGGCGGTATTGCAGGAATTTTGGACCAATACTGGTCATGGTGATGGTTTTAGCCCTCCAGATCTCGATACCCGGCTATGATCTTTATTTGCGGTAGAAAAGGCGGGATGTGATACGACCAGTCATTATCGTCTTCGTCCCGAAGATGAATAATGGCATGATCTGAAAAACCTTTGGCATAGAATTGAATCATGACTGTACCCACTTCTATTTTTCGGTTGCCAGCCAGTTCCACATCGATGATTCGGTTGTGGCCTGAAAGCTTCAGTCCTCGTTCATTGGATGGTTCTTGTTCGTCCTGGTTAGCTGTGACTGCCGATGTCCATAAACGACCATTATCGATATCCACATATAGGGCATAATCAGCATGATACCGCGTTGATGTGGCCTTTAAATGTTGAATGTTGGCCAACAACCACCGAGATGTTTTCTTGGTTGGATCGGTTAATATATCATTGGGAATTCTGGGCAAGGCCACAAAAAAGATGATACTTATTAAAACCAGCACCACTGTCAGCTCCACCAATGTAAAGCCGGCCTTGCGGTATGCCAAATCTTTCCCGGTCACTTGCTTTGTTAATAACATGGTCAAAATAGTCAACGAGAACTGACTTTATTGGGGCCAACAATTTGAAGAATTTCTATTCGATTTCCCAGCTGTTAATATCTTTATCCTTGCCCTCACCTCCCGGCACACCATCACTCCCATATGAGATGATATCATATTCCCCATGTACCCCGGGGCTTAAATAGATAAAATCATTCCCCCATGAATCTTTGGGTACCTTGCCTTTTTCAATATAACCACCTTCGCGCCAAGTATTAGCCGTATTGCCGGTACCCGGAGCTGTTATAAGGGCCGCCAACCCCTGTTCGGTAGACGGATAGGCGCCAAGATCGAGTTTGAACAATCGCAAACTGGTTTCGAGGCTTTCAATGGTCAACTTGGCCTTGAGCTGTTTGGCTTCTTCAGGTCGGCCCATAATTCTGGGGACAATCAGACCAGCTAATATGCCCAGGATAACGATCACCACCATCAGCTCGATCAAGGTGAAACCGTGCGATTGTTTGATACTATTGATCCTAATTTTAAACATGATTCCCCCACTTAAGATAGGTGACTACATGATCAATTGATTCATTTCAAAAATCGGCAAGCAGATGGATAGTACCACAAATCCAAGTATAACGCCCAGTGCCAGAATCATGAGCGGCTCCAATAGAGAGGTCATGCCCAGAACCCGTGCTTCGACTTCGCTTTCATACATGCTGGCTAACTTGAACAGCATTTTTTCGAGTTCCCCGCTCTGCTCACCCACCTGGATCATTTGTATGGATAATTCAGGAAATGTATTGGAAAAGGATAGCGATGTACCCAAGCCTTGACCTTTGCTGACTTCGCTGCCAGCATGGTCGATGGCCAGTGCAATCTGTGAATTTCCAGCTATATTTCTGACAATCTCCAATGAGGTCAACAGGGTGACACTATTTTCCAGCAACGATCCCAGGGTTCTGGCAAATCGGGCCACCGCTAATTTCCGGAAAATGACACCAAAGAGAGGCAAATTGAGTTTTAGCTTATCGACCAGCTGACCGCCTGTGCTCGTCTTTTTAAAACTCCGAAAGCAAAGCCAGCTGCTTACCAGCAATATGCATATTCCCCACCAATAGTTTTTCAAAAACTCACTAACATTAATAAGGATCGTTGTCGGCAAAGGCAGCGTTTGCTGCATGTCCTCGAAAATAGATGTGATATTTGGCACAATAAAAGTTATTAAAAGAAACAAGACCAGAATTCCCACACAGGCCATCATAATTGGATAGGCTAATGCAGACCGAATGCGACTTTTCAGGGCCTGTTGCTTCTCGGTTAGATCAGCCAATTGTTCCAAAACGATCTCAAGTGTGCCGGATGTCTCACCGGCACGGACCATATTTGTATATAGGGACGAAAACACACCGGGATAATTAGACAATGCGGCTGCAAAACTATTGCCCTCAACAATGGCATCTTTAATCTGTACGAGAATCGGCTTAAAAGACTTGGAAGCGGTTTGCGGAATTAAGGCATCCAAGGCCGTTACCAGCGGGAACCCAGCCCCAATCAGGGTCGATAGTTGGCGTGTCATAGCAGCGATTTCTGTCTGTCTTACCCGCTGAAACACAGACCCGACTGAACCAGAATCCTTGCTTCGGCGTTGGCCTAAATCGCTGACTTCATCAATGGAAATTGGGAATATTTGCGTGGCCCGTAACTTCTGGCGGGCCATCAAAGCACTTTCTGCATCAACAATGCCCGATGTTGTCTTTCCCTTTTGGTCTAGTGCTGTATACTCGAATACTGGCATGCTGCTAAACCTATTTCAGGCCTACCTTGGAGCCCTGTATGTCCCTGAAACGAAAGCAACTAAATTGCGATGATCGCCCGGGGAATGCCTTAAATTGCTATTCGTTTCAATGTAATAATGACCCCTTTTCCAAACTGTTGAATATAGTCGATAGCCCCATGATTGTAAATAACATTCGCGTAAAAATTTTCCTTGCAATCTGCTGACTCAGTCATTAATATCCGGAATAAAGAAATCGCATAATGAAATCAAAGGTGAAGAAAGATGGCCAAAGTTTTCCGAACCAGCAGCCGTGAGGCGAGCATCCTTTCCAAAATCGAATCTTCCAAAGAATATGCCCGTCGCATGGCTATAAAGGGCATTGTTGAATGTATCGACCCGCTCAGCAACGCAATCGCTACAAAACTCGTTGAAACCAATCTGGTGGAAACCACCAATAAAAATTCGCTCGAAGAACAAATAAATAACTGTCTCGATAAGTTGCAACGTGCTGATGATTTTGACATCGACTATCAGGTTGCACCGCTCCGGAATCTTATTCACCAACCCCATGTGGTCAGCATATATGTGACCGCATTTGTTATCGAGAATCTGATAAACCATAAAGATGTGGTTGATGTATACGGTTCTGATGAAGAGATCTATCTCTGCATTCACAAACAGGTAAAAAAATATTTACACTAACTTTGCATGCGTCCTTCCCTGCTTCCCCGTTTGGTAAACGGTCCGTTTGAGGACCCGGCTCTTTTTATCCGTTTTCTTTTCGAAAACCGTGCACTTTTATTCGACCTCGGCGATATTCACAATCTATCAAACCGAGATATCTTAAAAATCAGCCATGTCTTTGTCACACATGCACATATGGATCATTTTATTGGTTTCGACAGACTGCTGCGTATCTTTTTGGGCAGAGACAAGAACCTGCACTTGTTCGGGCCGCTGGGCATAATCAACAATGTTGCCGGAAAATTGAGTGGCTATCAGTGGAATTTGGTGGAACAGTTTACGCATTCATTCAGTATTGAAGTTACCGAAATCCGAAATGATATTTTAAAAACATGCACGTTCCACTGCCAGAATCGCTTTGAACCGCATCAAGATCATTCCGAACGGGCCTTTTCACCATGTGTTTTACAGGAACCTGCCTTTTCGGTCCATGTTGCTGTTTTGGATCATCGCATACCCTGTTTGGCGCTGTGTATTCAGGAGACCTTCCATGTTAATATAAAAAAGGATGCGTTGGTGGCATTGGATCTAATACCAGGCCCCTGGATCCAGATATTTAAACAGGCCTTATATCGTAATTTACCATCTGATACGCCTATTGAGATTCCCGGCAATGGATCTACCAAGCAATATTCAGTGGGGCAATTGTCTCAGAAAATCGCAACAATTTCTCCCGGCCAGAAAATCGCCTACATCACGGATATTATATTATCGCCTGAAAATATTAATAAAATTAAAGAGTTGGCTCCTGGCTGCGATCAGCTCTATATCGAGGCCGCCTTCCTGGACCAAGATCGTTCCATAGCCCAGGCAAAGTATCATCTCACAGCCCGTCAGGCGGGCCACATCGCCGGTATGCTGTCATCAAAAAAGGTGATCCCATTTCATTTTTCAGCCCGCTATATGGACAAAGCGGCCCTGCTTGAAGCCGAAACCATGCAAGCCTTTCATGATAAGATAAATGGTTCTGTCCTGGCTCAGAAATCCAGTATTTGATTGCTTTAATAACCTTATTGCTGGTAATATTCCCGATACCATTCCACAAAGCGCTGAATCCCCTCACGGATAGGGGTGGCCGGCTTAAAGCCCACATCTTGCATCAGATCATCCACATCAGCGTACGTCGCAACCACGTCACCGGGCTGCAAATCCAGGTATTCTTTTTGGGCTTCTTTTCCGAGCGCGTTTTCTATTTCAAAAATAAATTGAGTCAGCTCAACCGGTTGATTATTACCAATATTGTAAATCCTATAAGGCGCATAGGATGTGCCAGGATCTGGGTGGTCGCCATGCCAGTCAGGATTCGGTTTGGGTAGATGCCCCATGACCCGGACCACACCTTCAATGATATCATCGATGTAGGTAAAATCGCGCTGCATTTTACCATGATTAAATACCTGGATGGGTTTGTCCGCCAATATAGCCTGTGTAAACAAAAACAGGGCCATGTCGGGTCGACCCCAAGGACCATAAACCGTGAAAAAGCGCAAACCAGTACTCGGCAATCCAAACAGATGACTGTAAGTATGCGCCATTAGTTCATTGGCCTTTTTGGAGGCGGCGTATAAGGATACCGGATGGTCAATATTGTCGTGAATGGAAAAAGGCATGCGGGTATTAGCACCATATACCGAGCTGGACGATGCATATACCAGATGCTTGACGGCGGAATGACGGCAGTTTTCCAGAATATTGGTAAAGCCGACGATGTTGGCATCAATATAGGCTTGCGGATTTTCCAGAGAATATCGGACGCCAGCCTGAGCAGCCAGATTTACGACCACATCAATGGATTGGGACTTAAAAACAGCGGCCATGGCATCTTTTTCAGCCAAGTCCACTCGCTTAAATTGAAAATTGGCCGCTTCTTCCAATTGCTTGAGGCGGTCCTTTTTTAAATTAATGTCATAGTAGGTATTTAAATTATCAATACCTGTTACCTGGCATCCCTGTTTAAGCAATCGTTTTGCCAAATGAAATCCAATAAATCCGGCCGCACCGGTAACCAAAACACGATCATATTCAAATGTCATTGGATTCTCCTCCGCAATACCAATTAAATGTTGTTTGCAATCCTTCCTGAAAACTATATTTGGGCTTGAATCCGAGCAATGATACTGCTTTCTGAATATTCGCAACTGACTCAATGATATCCCCGGCTCTATATTCCTCGAAAACCGGCGACAACGTCACGCCAGCCATAGCAGCAATGGACTCCCATAGTTGGTTGATGCGCACATGGTTGCCTGTTCCGATATTAAAAACAGCCCCGTTTTTGTTTTGAGATGCTGCCGCCAGCAAATTGGCAAGCACCACATCTTTTACATAGATAAAATCCCGAAATTGCTGGCCATCGCCGTATATAATTGGTGGTTTTTTTTCAACCGCACGCGTCATGAAAATGGATATTACACCTGAGTATGGGGAGGACGGATCTTGTCTAGGTCCAAAGACGTTAAAATAACGCAGGCAAACCGTATCCAGGCCATACAGCTCTGCATACAGGCGCGCATTTAACTCATTGGTTAATTTTTGGACTGCATAGGGGCTCTGTGGTCGCAACAGCATGTTTTCATGCTTGGGTATCTCGGGGTCATCTCCGTAAACTGCACAGGAGCTTGATAAAACGACGCGTTTAACCCCTTGAAGTCGGGCACTTTCCAGCACGTGTAGACATCCCATGTCGTTCACGTCGGCAGAGTGAATCGGATCCGTAACGGTTTGGGGAACTGAAACCACTGCAGCCAGGTGAAAAATTACATCGCAACCAGTGGCTGACTGTCGCATGGTGTTCAAATCCCGAATATCGCCCTCACGGAAATCTATATCCTTGTATACATGTTCAAGATTTTTTAGATGCCCGCTTGAGAGGTTATCCACCACCACCACCTCGCACCCGTAAGCAAGTAAAGCATCCACCAGGTGTGATCCAATGAAACCGGCGCCGCCGGTCACCAGCGCTCGTTTGATAGCCGTCTTCACATCACTCTCCTTCTTGTATCGATTTGGTCGTGGATTTCACAAATCGTGACTTGCCCAAGAACCCCAACAGTTTTATGAGCGCCAGGCATCCAACTAGAATTGCGGCAAAAACAAATGTGGTCAGCCCAATCCCCCAATGCCACCATAGCGGTGCATTCACCAGCAGGATCGACCCCAAGATTATCGGCGCAGCTACCACATTCATCAAGCCGACCTCCATAGCTACCGGGGTCTCGAATTCCGGATCAACGATCCGCAATAACAGCAAGCCGCTACTCACTGTACCCGTGCAAGTGCCATAAATGGCAACGGTCCTCTCCAAATTATAATCGCCTATCCGGCTGCCCAGATAAAGGACCACGGCCGTCGTTGAGATACCACATAAAAGGGAAATTATCATGATGGGCAGGATATACTGCCATACAAGAATCAGTTGAATGGCCATAACCGTGGCTACGATCAAAAAGTCGACCGCCCAGCCAGTGATACGGCGTTGCACGCCCCTGTCGATCAAGTGGGCATACCCGACACGACCCAGACACCAACGTACAATCATAGCGACTACCATGCCAACAAAGAAGAAAAGGCCCCACCCCATTTTGACAAAGTCGGCCGGCAGGAATAAACCCAAAAATTTCACTAGGCCGTATGACAATATGTAAACAAGCCCCACCAGTGCCGCTTGAAACGCCATGGAATCAATGTTGCCTGAGTGGGTCCGTAGGTACCCAGCTGAAATGCTGGTTTTAGTTTTAGGCAATATGCCGGCCAGCAGATCTTTTGAAATATTCTTAGGGGTCAGACTGCCATACCCATTTCGAATACCCCAGTTTACAACGGGTACGCCCACGAAAAATGCAAAAAAGAAACCAACTGCGGAAAAAGTCAGCCCGATTGTGGCGGCATGCGCAAACCCGGCCCCTTCCCATACTTTGCCGATGGAGAGGGCCTGACCCGGTCCTTCGGTAAAACCCAGGGGCGCCAAAAACCCGAAAGTCGGAAATAATTCCATACCCAGCCAGGCAAAGAGAAAGACCGAGAGGCCACCCACAATCGCTTGTAAAGGTAGGGTTACCCCCTCCACCAACGCCATCCAAAGGGGTCCCTTGAGGGGGTTTATCTTATTTTTGGCAAGCACGTTGGAGTTGCCACGTGTCAATCCAACCGAAATAAAGGATATATTAAAAAAGTGATAGGCAAATGTTTCCAGATCAGTGGCTGCTAAGTCGAGCAAGCCAACATGAACGACGATCAAACCAATAACACCGCCGATGAGGCAGCTGGGAAAAAGGAATTTTTGCAAAATGGGCACATTGGCCCGTAGCACAACACCGATGATCAACATGATGGATAAACTTCCAAAAAGCAGTAAACCTTCAAACGGAAATGGTGTGGTCATGTCGCGCCCCTTTCAAATCCAGCTCGCTTAGCATATATCGCCATCTAACAAACAGGTGACGTATAATTTTCCGCCCAACAGTAACTCCCTTCATAAGCCACCGGCTCAGCCGGTGAGAATTGAAAAGGTTCCACCGATCCGGTGAGGGTTACATGTGAAGCCGGTGTTCCCATTACCATCGCCGGTGTCAGATGAAGGGAGTTAAACCAAGAATTTTATCTTTATTTGTATTCAACCAAGTGAACACCCCAAGTGCAGGCTATCTAACCAAATTCAGTATTAGCAGTACAAACCGGTTATCATTTCAAATTGTGGAATCATGCATACCCAAAAGAAAGATGAAAACAAAGAAAAATTCTTGATACAAATCAGCGACGACGGCAGATCAGGCCCCTTCGAGGGGCACTCCTCATACCTCCGGCTCTGCCGGCGGTCGCTGATTTGAATCGTAATCAGTATGAATCCGTAAACTTTATTTCCACATGATATGTTGCTTTGAAATAATATCCGAATCGCTTGTTAAACAAAACGGAACGCTAAAAAAAATCGCCTGATTCATGCGATTTCTTTACTTGATAACGCCATCGCGTCATGGCATATATAGCATAATGTCCGAGTAGGATAAATCATTTTGGTGATTACCATGACTATGACCATCGACCTCAGGCTCTTTGCGACATTGCAACAATTTGAACCGCCCTCCTCACAAGCCTTTATAATTGAGCCAGAAACTTGTGTGCGCACACTCGTGCGGGATCTCGACATTCCGGAAATAAAGGCCAAGCTTATCTTTATAAACGGGATCAAGCGCGATTTGGATTCCGTCCTTAAAGATGGTGATCGCGTGGGAATCTTCCCGCCCGTAGGAGGCGGATAGGATGAAACCTAATCCAATCATCGACATGCTGATGACGGCGGCGCATAACCAGCAACAACCGGACGGCCGCAAACGAGCAGTCCTATCGCTTCAGGACAGTGCCGACATTGCCCAACGCTGTGGCCGCACCCGCAAGGAAATCGAATTGTTGGCTTTGGAGCACGATATTATTCCGGAACGCTATCTTCGCAATCTCAATATTTTGTCGCCTAAAGATCAGATACGCCTGCTGCAATCGCGGGCCTGTGTTGTGGGACTTGGGGGATTGGGCGGCTACGTTATTGAAACCCTAGCCAGATTAGGAGTTGGCGCCCTTACTGTTGTGGATGGTGACTACTTCGATGAGACCAACCTCAACCGACAGCTCCTTAGCTCCGAACATAACCTGTCGCAGACCAAGACCGCTTCCGCAGTAGAAAGGATCCTGACAATCAATTCTGCTATATATGTTCAGGATTATAACGACAGCATGAATCCTGATAATGTCGCCAGTATCTTAGAACAGGCCGATATTGCCATAGATTGCCTGGACAATATTCAGGCCCGCTTTGTACTGGAAAGGGCCGCCAAGGAAGCCGGTATTCCCATGGTATCTGCCGCAGTGGCCGGCTTTTCAGGCCAGGTTCTCACCATATTCCCACAAGACCGCGGTCTTGAGCAGGTCTACGGCCCTCCCCAAACCCATTCTGCTGACAAGGGTGCCGAAACAACTTTGGGAAACCTGGGATGCACCGTTTCCCTGGTGGCATCACTGGAATGTGCCGAGGTTGTTAAAATTCTGCTGAAAAAAGATACCGTCCTAAGAAATCAGCTCCTGATTATCGATCTGACCGATTATACCTTTGAAAAAATCCAATTCTCGTAAAAAATTGCTACGCAATTTTTTACCAGCCAATGGTGATTTGGGCTATATACCGCCGATCCTCCCGCTGCCCAGCGTGGGCCCCAACTTCTTCGCCGTAGGTGGCCACATCAAAACGAAATACTTTAAAATCGACTGTAGCTCCGGCCGTATAGTAGCCCTGGTTTAAGCCGGCCCGAAGCGATAGAATTTTAGGCAGCCGGAATTCAGCGCCCATATGAAGCCGCTTGGCAGGATCTTCGTCTTCGTCATAAGAATTTGAAAGATCCATATAGTCCAGAGCCGCCACCAAATCAAAACCGGCGAATTTTTTCGTGGCCGCCAGACCAAAGTTAGCTTGGGTCTCCAGGGGCTTGGCGTCCCCCATATCCATCTCAGGGACATTTTGAACTGTCAGACCCAGATCCATATCGAAGATCTCAACAAATGGCAATTGATAGATGACTCCCAGATCAAAACCGATACCGGATCCGGACGTCATATCATCCTCCAGCTCCTGGTCGAAATCATCTGCAGCAATATCAGTCGCCGTGTAGGACTCATCCAGACTCTCACGGCTAATAAATTTAACGGTTGCACCGGCTTTGAGCCCGGCAACTGGCACATTGAGGCCCACACCGGCGAGTAAGCCGATGTCGGTTACCGCATCCACATGAGCCTCAGGCCAAACTGGATTGCGAACATCCATATCCAGCGTGGCCTGAGCCAGACCAGCCACCATGATCCCGTAACCTTTGATATTGAAACCCACGTGCGGGAATAAGGCCGCCCGAAAATGCTGATGCTCACCCACATAATCCCGTAAAAAATCGGTGGCCTCGCCCGTATCATCAAAATCCGTATCTTGGGCGTCACTGATCATATCCAGGGTGTTTTCGGATACCTCAACCAAGGGATTAAAAACACCCACTTGCATAGTCGATATATCCGATAAGCCGGCGGGATTATAAAAAAGCGCATTTTCATCATCTGCCACCGCCGTAAAAGCGCCCCCCATACCCAGGGGTCGGACGCCACGATGCAGGGATGGGTATACTTCTGCGCTTACACTCATCGCCGTTACCAGTAGAAACAGGCCGGCAGTAAGGATCCATAAGATACTTAAACCATTCAACTTTTTCACAATGGGCCTCCTCGCCACTTCTACAGGTCTGTTATATATTGTTCTAGTTCCGAAATCTCAACATCGCCATCACCATTGCCATCTAGATCTTCAAGGAACTCATCAAAGGATTCGGATAGATCATTCTCCTCATCCGCACCCACGAGTTCCTCAATCGCGTCAACCGCATCGGCAATCTCATCCAAAGTTTCGTTAAAATCATCCATTTCGCCAGCGGTCAGGTTGTCATCAAAGTCGATGGTGCCGATGCCCTCATACAGTTCATCCAAGCCCTCCTCAGTCAGCTCAACCGAGTCTACCTCCTGATCACGCATGACTAAATCCGCAATGAACAATGCTGCATCTCCTAAAGCCAGTAAACCTTTTTGCACACGCTCGTCCGTATTGGGATTATCGATACAGTCTTCGATGGCTGCCTTTGCCAGGGACAGGAGCGCTGTTTTATCCGTCACTTGCTGCATCTCTATCTCACCCTGGGCATCCCCCAGAAGGAGTCCAATCATGTCGATACTGCCTTCATCGTCAGTGTCTTCCGTTTCATCGATGGTTTCCAATAAGCTAAAGGTATCGATCCCGGTGAGACCGGCATAAGCATTGCTTAAATAGACACATACTTCCTCTTTGCTGGAATAGTCCTCACGCAGATCAAGGAATAAATCAACAGCCTTGTCGTAGTCCTCATCATCCAGCGCCATCAGGCCTTCTTCTAGTCTGGCCTCATAGGAGTCATCATCCGAGATGCTTTCAAACATGTTGCCATCGCAACTGATTAAAAAACCTGCCAAGCAAAGACAAACTAGCCCAGCCAGGCCCTCAGTCAGCCAAAAACGTTTGTTTTTTGGATGCTTAGTGAGGTATTTCATCATGATCAATCTCCTTTTTACCGTTATTGGATGGGCATATTATCTCATATTTTGGCCGAAAGGTCAATTTCAAGCCAACAGGCTTTAGGAACGCAAAAGCATGACAGTCCTGGGTAAATTTAGAATGGGGAGCGTGAATGAAAGCGTTTTTATCTGAAAATCGGCACATGGCGAGATTGTATTTTGCTGACATACTTGCCCCTTTACGGTTTCATACAGCTCCGGGACTTCGCTGGTATAGCCCCTGGCCTTGTAGGCGATCAGGTGCCCATTTGCCGCCAGATAGGGAAGGCTTACTGTTACAAACTTGGACAAATCGGAAAAAGCCCGGGACACAATGACATCATATTGGGTCATGTTATGCTGATCTAAATCTTCGATTCGAGTATGAATGGCTTCAATATGTTTGAGTCCAAGTTCGCGAATAACGTGTTTTAGGAAATTTACTTTTTTGCGGGTCGCCTCCACCAGGGTTACCTGCAGCGTCGGTATCATGACCTTAAGGGCAATACCTGGAAATCCAGATCCAGAACCGACATCCAGAAGGCGGCTGCCGGATTGAATGTATTCATAGGGCACAATTGAATCTAAAAAATGCTTAATCGCCATTTCCAGGGGATCCACGATGGTGGTCAGGTTCACTTTTTGATTCCACTCTGCAAGAATGCTTGCATGCCTTGCAAACTGCTCCACTTGACCCGGTTGGACCTGAATATCAAGTTCCTGGGCACCTTCAACAATCGTTTTCATCCAAGCGGCGGAACCAATTTGCATAACGGTTACTCAAGGGGCTAGATGCTAACCCGTTCAGAATTCAGGGAATTTATCCCAATCTCTCGGCTTTGATTAAACATGTCGATGGGGTTTTTCGAAAGCTTGGCAATTCGCTTGACGGCAATGCTGAATCCAATGGTTTTTATTGCAAAGTTTCAACAAAACAACCACTACCATCCCCACCGGTACTGCCGGGGCTCTCATCGTCGCTTTCACAGTCATTGCAGCCGGGATCTAAAGCATAGTGGGTGGTTAGATCAGATGCCGGACAACCAAGCAAGTTAGTTTCAAATGCAATCCACCGATACAATCCAGATCCAAGCGGGAGATCGGTCTTGGAAATTTGGTTTGCATCTCCCAGCTTTGTAATATTCTCAATAATAACAGCTTCTACAAATTCTTTATGGGCACGATTGGAGCCCCCCTCAACATAGCTGCCCGGCGTATACCAGCTATATCGAGAGTTACCTATATATGCAAATGCGCCTCTATCGGCATAGCGATTGGTAATCGATTCTCCAAAACAATCCGCAGATTCGAAAGCACCTTCTGAATTAAAGCTGTCGATTGAACCCGAATAACATCCCTGAGCATAGACAAACATAAAGTTATTATTCGTCATAGATAAAATATTATCATAATTTAAGCCCATGTTATAAACAACTGTTGAATGACCTAAATGGTTGATCCAGTAGTATTTATTGGAATTTATATAGGCTAAAAGCTGTGAATTGGGCCAACTATTATCACCCCAATCCCGATCATAAAGCTCGGTTTTTGGCATTGAGCCCATATAAGCGTAAACCCAGTCCAATCTATCTCCTCCCCAGGTTGCATGTTCCAACTCTTCTCCCACAAGAAGGGTCTTGCTAGCGCTATTACTAGTTTCGAATCAATGTCATTAACTTAAGAGCATCAAAAGTAGTTTAACCTATTAATATAATTGT
>CAZWEO010000035.1:0-43709 GCA_964633115.1 uncultured Desulfobacterales bacterium | reverse complement strand
TTGATCAAATATGTTTTTCAAGCTTGCAACTGGAAGTATCAATTTTGCTGAGAGCACTGTAGGTGGAGATTACGTCAAATTTGGAGAATGTCGCCCGGTCAATACTATATGATTATGTCAACAACCATTAACTCAATGATATTTCAATGAATTTAGTTCCATTGGCAGGGTTTTATGTGCTTTGATTGCTCGATGTAATCATGAGATCTGAATTTATTGAAAGGTAGGACTGAATACCCATCGCAGCTTTGCGTCCATCGGCAATGGCACGCACAACCAGTGATTGTCCTGTCGTCATATCCCCAGCCACAAAAACACCTTCTATATTGGTCATGCGGTCATGATCTGTTTTTACATTTTTGTGATCGTCAAGAGTTAGGCCAATTTCGTCGATCAATTTGCAGGGGCCCGGCTCGATGAATCCCATAGCCAGAATAACCAGGTCTGCTTCGATTTCAAATTCAGTTCCCGGTTTTTCCACCGGAATTTGACCGCTACCGGTGGGGGCAGACTGCCATTCGATTTCAACACAAGCTACTTTTTTGACGACGCGGTTCTCCCCAAGAAAGGCTTTGGCCGTTACAGCCCACTTTCTGCTACCGCCTTCCTTGTGTGCATGGGTGTCACGTAAGATAAGCGGCCACATGGGCCAAGGTGTAGATGAATCTCTCTCGTTAGGCGGCTCTGGCAAAATTTCAAGCTGGGTTACCTGGCTGGCACCTTGACGCAGGGCTGTACCCAGACAATCTGAACCGGTATCACCACCGCCGATGATCACAACATTTTTGTCGGTAGCCTTTATCTCCATATATGGATCTAAGGTTTCACCTGAATGCCTTTTGTTCTGTTGAGTTAGGTAATCCATGGCAAAAACGATGCCGCCGTAATCACGACCCGGTATGGTCAAGTCACGCGGGCCACGCGCACCACAGGCCAGACAAATGGCCTGATAGCGACCTTGCAGATAGCGATAGGAAATATCTTCTCCCACCCTGACGCCTTGTTCAAACACAACGCCTTCCGCTTCCATAAGCCGGATGCGTCGTTCAACAATCCCCTTTTCGAGTTTAAAATCGGGAATGCCATAGCGCAGGATACCGCCGGGCTTGGGCGCCTCATCAAATACTGTCACACGATAACCGGTTTTATTGAGGGTGTCTGCCACGGCCAAACCCGCAGGCCCAGCACCAATAACCGCCACCTGTGCGGGGAAATAAGTGTCCGGTTGGTTCGGTCCTAAATATCCTTCCTTAAAGCCCTTCTCAATCAAAGCCAGTTCAATTTGACGGATCGTGATCGGCTCCTGATTGATTCCGGCTACACAGGCTGCCTCACAGGGGGCCGGACAAACACGCCCGGTGAACTCCGGGAAATTGTTGGTGGTCAAAAGGATGTCCAGCGCGTTCTGCCAGTTACCGCGGTACACTAGGTCGTTGAACTCAGGAATGACATTAGCCACCGGGCAGCCATATGCGTGACAGAAAGGCACGCCGCAATCCATACAGCGTGCGCTCTGAACGATCAGGTCATCGTCTGCAAGTGGCAATTCAACGGCCTGGAAATCCCTTAGCCTTTCCTTCTTCGGCCGGTATCCCCCTTCTTTACGCTCATAATCCAAAAAACCAGTCGGTTTACCCATGTTGTACCTCTTTTCTTTCGGTGGCCTCGTCTTCTTTGGTCATCTTACCCAATACACGACGATATTCCATGGGAAACACCTTGACGAAGAAGGGTAGTGTATCTTCCCAGTTGTCAAGAATTTCGGCGGCGTTGGAACTGCCGGTATATCGATTGTGTTGCTGAATCAAACCCCTCAACTCTTCCTGATCGCTTTGATCCGATACCAACTCCAGGTCGACCATATCCAGGTTGCAACGGCTATCAAGACGTTGATGCCGGTCATACACATAGGCGATACCACCACTCATACCGGCGGCAAAATTAATTCCGGTTTCACCCAGTACCACAATCCGGCCTGCGGTCATGTACTCACAGGCATGATCACCGACACCCTCTACCACAGCATAAGCACCACTATTACGGATGGCAAACCGCTCGCCAACTTTTCCGGACAGATAGGCTTCGCCACCAGTGGCACCGTAAAGGATTACATTTCCAGCGATGGTATTGACCGCAGGATCATAGGCAGCGCCAGTATAAGGCTTGACAATGATTTTACCACCAGACAAGCCTTTACCGACATAATCATTGGCTTCTCCCTCCAGATGGAGTGTCAACCCATGCGCCGCAAAAGCACCAAAACTTTGCCCAGCGGCACCTTTAAAGTGACAGGTAATCGTATCTTCAGACAATCCTTCGTGGCCATAACGCCTGGCGATCTCTCCTGACAGCATGGCACCGACGGTTCGATCAGTATTGCGAATCTTTTTTTCAATAAAAACCGGTTTCCTGCTTTGTAATGCAGATTGTGATTGCTTTATCAGGTCATGATCCATAATCCCGTTAGTAATAACCGGTTGTGTTTCAATCTGACGCCGTGGATAGTCAGATCCAAAGCTGTCGGCGGCATCGTAAAATAGCTTTGAAAAATCAAGACCCTTTGCTTTCCAGAAATTGATGGCCGTATCCATTTCAAGCAGATCCGATCGTCCGACCATCTCATCCAGTGTGCGAAAACCCAAGGCGGCCATATATTCACGTACTTCCTGAGCCATCATTTGGAAAAAATTCACCACGTATTCTGGCTGGCCGGCAAACAGCTTGCGTAAAACTGGATTCTGGGTAGCAACACCAACCGGACAGGTATTGCGATGACACTTGCGCATCATGACGCATCCGAGCACTACCAGTACAGTGGTGGCAAAGCCAAATTCTTCGGCCCCCAACAAAGCGGCAATGACCACATCCCGGCCGGTTTTTATCTGCCCATCCACCTGTATGCGGATGCGGTCACGCAGGTTGTTCAATACCAGTGTTTGTTGGGTTTCGCTCAAGCCCAGTTCCCAGGGGCCGCCAGCATGTCGAATAGATGATAGCGGTGAAGCACCGGTTCCCCCGTCGTAACCGCTAATCAAAACCGTATCGGCCCTGGCTTTGGCAACACCGGCGGCGATGGTGCCGACCCCTACTTCAGATACCAATTTGACCGAAACCTGTGCATTCGTATTGACATTTTTCAGATCGAATATGAGTTGCGCCAGATCCTCGATGGAATAGATGTCGTGGTGTGGTGGTGGAGAAATCAAAGTAACCCCGGGCGTGGAATGGCGCACCCGTGCAATTTCTTCGTTGACCTTGTGGCCGGGCAGTTGTCCCCCTTCACCGGGTTTGGCACCCTGAGCGATTTTGATCTGTAGTTCCCGGGCGTTGACCAGGTATTCGGTGGTAACACCGAATCGGCCGCTGGCAATCTGCTTAATGGCACTGCAGGCGCTGTCTCCGTTGGGCAACGGCCGGTACCGTTGAGGATCTTCACCGCCTTCCCCACTGTTGCTTTTGGCGCCCAGGCGATTCATGGCAATTGCGATGGCTACGTGGGCTTCACGGCTGATGGAGCCAAACGACATGGCGCCGGTGGCAAAGCGTTTAATAATGGCCTCTACCGGCTCGACGTCATCGATCAGAATCGGTTTTCTATTTTTAAATTTGAACAGGCTGCGTAAGGTAAACTGTTTTTCACTTTGGTCATTGATCAGCCCGGTATATTGGCGAAACAGTTTGTAACTGTTCTGCCTGGTTGCCTGCTGCAATTTGCTGATTGCCTCGGCCGTCCAGAGATGGCGTTCACCGTCCTTGCGGACCTTGAAATGTCCACCGCTGGGCAGAATTTTGGTGCTGAATGGATTGCGGTCGAGGGCTTGCTGGTAGCGATCAGCGGCCTCCTTGGCGATGGTATCCAGGCCGACACCGTTGACCAGAGATGCCGTACCCGAGAAATAGCGTTCCACCAGACCGCTATCGAGGCCAATGGCCTGAAAGGCCTGGGCACTGCGATAACTCCGCAATGTGGAGATACCCATTTTGGACATGGTCTTTAACAAGCCCTTGCAGAGGGCATTGATGTAATTTTCGATGGCGACCGCGACGCTGACTGGTCGGGCCAACTGCTTTTTAATCGCCAAGGCGGCAATCGATTCAAACGCCAGATAAGGATTAACGGCGGTGGCGCCGTAGCCCAGCAAAAGAGCCATGTGCATGACTTCCCTAGCTTCACCTGTTTCGACAATCAATCCTGAATTGGTACGATGCCCATGATTGGCCAGATAACGGTTTACAGCCGAAACCGCGATTAAAGCCGGAATGGGAATCAGGTCCTCGGGCAAATCCCGATCGCTTAAAATGATAATCGAAAAACCCTGCTGGATCGCCACAAGGCTTTGTTCGCATAATCTCTCAATGGCCATTTCGAGGGCTTGTTCCGATCCTTCGGCCCCAAAACCAAGTGCCAGTGTTTTCGATCGAAAGCCGTCGACATTCAAATTCTTGATGCGCCGTAAATCTTCGTTGGCTAAAATGGGATGTTGCAGTTTGATCAATCGGCTGTTTTGGGGAACCTCCGTCAAAATGTTCCCGGGATTACCGATAAATGTCATTAAAGACATTACCAGCTCTTCACGTACTGGATCGATTGCCGGATTGGTCACTTGGGCAAACAACTGCTTAAAATAAGCATATAACAACTGATTTTTTTCAGAAAAAATAGCGAGCGGCGTATCAGCGCCCATGGAACCCACTGGCTCATGTCCTTCGCATGCCATGGGTTCCAAGATTACCTGCATATCTTCACGACTGTAGCCGAATAACTTCTGTTTTTTTATCAAATTCTCAAAATCAGGTTGCAATGAGGCCACATCACCATAAAATCCTCGGACTGCTAGCCTGTTTTCCTCGACCCAACGGCGATAGGGATGCGCGCGCGCGCAAGCAGTCTTTATTTCACCATTTTTAAGGAGCCGCTGTTTTTCAAAATCAACCACGAGCATGGCGCCCGGACTCAGGGCCCCTTTCTCGATCACATCTTGGGGATCAAAATCAAGCACACCGACTTCAGAAGCAAACGCTATCATCCCCTCCTTTGTCAGGGTGTAACGGGCAGGCCGCAGACCGTTGCGGTCGAGCATGGCGCCGGTTTGGGTTCCATTGGAAAAAGCGAGGGCGGCGGGGCCGTCCCATGGTTCCATTAATCCGGCATGGTATTCAAAAAACCCGCGCAGATCCGCACCCATCGGATATTTGACACCCCAGGCTTCCGGCACAAGCATCAACATGGCCTGGGCCAAACTGCGTCCGGAATTAATCAGTAGTTCCAAGGCGTTGTCCAGACATGAGGAGTCGCTGCCCCTTTCATCAATGATTGGTAGCACTTTCGCTAAGTCTGCACCGAACAGTTCGGATGCCAAAGAGGGTTCACGCGACCGGATATGATTCAGATTGCCCCGCAAAGTGTTGATTTCACCATTGTGGGCCAAATATCGAAAAGGCTGCGCCAGTTCCCACGATGGGAAAGTATTGGTGCTATAACGTTGATGGACGACTGCCATGGCACTGCTTAATTGGGGTTGATTCAAATCTTCATAAAAGCCGGATAATTGCGGTGCTGTAAAAAGTCCCTTGTAAACGATGGTTTTGACCGACAGACTCGTAATATAAAAGCAGTCTTCTGTTTCAAGTAATGTAGCTGCCTGGCGTTCCAATTGTCTTCGAAGCACATAGAGCTTGCGCTCGAGAGCTGCCCCAGATGGACCCTTGCCATCGATGAAAAATTGTTTGATAACCGGCTGCTGTTTTTTGGCTTGCCCTGAAATGGCTTTACTTTCAACAGGCACGGAACGCCAAGCCAAGAACTTCAACCCTTCTGAAGCAATCGTATCTTCAACCATCCGGATGCAAGCTTGACGCACTTTAGAGCGCCGCGGCAAAAAGATCATCCCAACTCCATAATAACCAAGTGTGGGTAGGTCTATGCCAAGGGAGCGACATTCTGTACGCAAAAATTGATCCGGGATCTGAAATAAAATACCCGCGCCATCACCGGTTTTTTGATCGCCGCCGATGGCGCCACGATGCATCAGGTTTCCCAAAATCTGTAGGCCGTTTTGGATGATATCATGGCTTGGTTTGCCATCGATTTGGGTCACAAAGCCGACACCACAGCTATCGTGTTCATATCTAGGGTTGTACAATCCTTGGGCGGGTGGGAAATTGCCTAATTTGGAATTCATTGCTTGTGCCATGCCTATCAATTTGTTGTTAAAGAATGTCCTATTTAATCCAGCTGAAGTCAACAACCACCGATCTGAATACACAGAGTTATTATATTGCTACAGAATTTAATCCAGAAAACCCTAATTTCTGCTTGTAGTCTGTATCAGATTTGATCTGTAGAAATTTTGCCCATTTATGTCAGCGGCATTTTATACTTTTGCCATTAAATCTCCGACAACTTTCGAAAATTTGGATGGAGCATCCACCTTGCCGCCTTCGCCGATAACAGCCAGATCAAGCAGCAAGTGAATATATTCGCTCAGCATGGCGTCGTCTTTGTCGGCTTCGAACATAGCATGGATTTTCTCCATGACCGGGTGCGCCATGTTGAGTTCCAGCATGCGTTTGGTTTGTGGCGCCTCCTGACCGGAAGCTTTGAGGATCTTTTCCATATAGCCGCTCATGTCATAGCTGTCTCCGGACAAGCAGGCCACAGAATCGGTCAGGCGCGTGGACGGACGCACCTCTTTGATGGAGTCTTCCAATTGCATTCGTATGTGTTTGAACAGGGTTTCGTACTTGCCCTTGGTATCTTCGTCAACCTTGTCCAGATCCAGATCACCCTTTTCAGCACTCTTGAGCTTTTTGCCGTCGTATTCTGTCAGCGCCTGCGTGACCCATTCGTCGATGGGATCGGTCATCAGCAGAACCTCGAAATTTTTGGACTTGAGTTGTTCCAGCAGCGGGCTGTTGAGCAGCGCCGACATGTTATCACCTGTGATGTAATAGATTTCCTTTTGCTCTGGTGGCATACCTTCGACATAGGCTTGCAATGACTTCCACTTGCCGTCGGACTTGGTGGTCTTGTAGCGCAGAAGCTCGGCAATCTTTTTCTTGTTTTCAATGTCGGTATGCACACCGACCTTAAAAACAGCGCCGAATTCTTCCCAAAATTTTTCGTATTTCTCCGCTTCCATGTTTTTCAACAGATCAAAGAGTTTTTTTATCAGGTTGCGGCGGATGTTGCGCACCAGGCGATCCTGCTGCAAGATTTCACGGCTGATGTTGAGATTTAGGTCCGGTGCATCAACCACACCTTTTACGAACCTGAAATATTCCGGCATGAGTTCTTTGCAATCGTCCATAATGAATACGCGTTTACAGTATAGATGCACTCCGTGCTTGGATTCCGGGTTGAAAAGATCAAACGGGGCTTTGGACGGGATGTATAACAGGGCCGTGTATTCGGTGGTGCCCTCCAGCTTCATATGCAGTTTTTCCAGGGGTGGATTCCAGTCATGGCTGATGTGCTGGTAGAATTCTTCGTGCTCCTTTTCGCTGACATCCTTTTTATTTTTCGCCCAGATAGCCTTCATGGAGTTAAGCGTCTCTTCTGTGATCACCTTCCGGGTGGTCTCCCCGATCGGTTTGCCATCCTTATCCTTGATCTGCTCGGTTTCCGGAAGCGGCTCTTCTTTCTCCACATCCATCACGATGGGATATGCCACGAAATCAGAATGCTGATTGACAATGTTGCGAAGCGTTAGTTCGTCGGTGAAATCCTTGTCGCCTTCTTCCTTTTTTTTCAGATCTAGGGTAATCACCGTGCCACGGGTGTCTTTCTCGGCCTCTGTGATCGTATATTCACCGTCACCGTGGGATTCCCAGCGTACCGCCTGTGCTTCACCGCTGGCCTTTGTCAATAGGGTCACCTTGTCGGCCACGATAAACGAGCTGTAAAATCCCACGCCGAACTGGCCGATCAGCTCCGGGGTGAGCGTGGTGTCTTTGTTAAGCTGCGCCATGGCCTGCAGGAAATCGTTGGTGCCGCTCTTGGCGACGGTTCCGATATTTTCTAGCACCTCAGCGTAGGTCATTCCAATCCCATTGTCCTCAACGATCAGCGTGTTATTAATTGCATCGCGTTGGATTTTTATTTTGAATTCTGCGTCGTTTCCCAGAATCCCTTCTTCAGTCTGGGCTTTGAAACGCAGTTTGTCGATTGCATCCGAAGCATTGGAAATCAACTCGCGCAGAAAGATTTCCTTGTTGGAATAAAGCGAATTAATAATCAAGTTCAGCAGCTGTTTAACTTCGGTCTTGAATTCATGGGTTTCGGTTTTCGCGGTCATTTTTGTGCGCTCCTCCTGTTGGATTGAAATTGGGGTATAATTTTTGATATAAAATGAGTGCAAATTCCCAGAAGTCAAGGTGGATGTCTAAACAGAAGACTGCAATGTAAATGGCAATCGGACAATCAATGGCGAGTATGAAGACTTGATCAAATTTAGAGATTAAGGTACTATCCAGAAAAACCGGTAGATCGTAAGGGCCAGGATAATCGCCCCCAATACAATTATCAACAACAGTTGGTTTGGATTAAATTTCCTCAACTGTTATTCTCTCGAAATGGTGATTCTTTGGAAGAATTAGGTTGCGTTTCCTATAATTGTACTGTGCTGCTACTCCGCATCTAAACCAAAAGCTGAGTGTAGCACGCGCACAGCCAGCTCCGCATAATTCTCTTCGACAATGCAGGATATGCGAATCTCGGATGTACTGATCATGGCGATGTTGATATTTTCTCTGGCTAAGGTCGTAAACATGATCGAGGCTACACCGGAGTGGTTTTTCATGCCCACACCGATTACCGAGACCTTGGCGATGTTCTCATCACCGAAAACATCTTCAGAACCAATCTCTTCAGCGATACGCTTCTCCATGGCTAGGGCCTTGGCGTAATCGCCCATGGGAACCGTAAAGGTTAAATCGGTTTGCCCCCCGGCCCGTGTATTTTGAATGATCATGTCCACCACGATGCCGGCTTCGGAAATGGGTGAGAAGATCTTGGCAGCAATACCGGGCTGATCCGGAACTTTTTTTAGGGTGATTCGTGCTTGGTTTTTATCATGAGTCACACCAGACACCACGAGTTGTTCCATACCCGAGTCTTCACTAATGACCATGGTTCCCTCCTCATCGGAAAAAGATGATCTGACATGCACTGGGATGTTAAATTTCTTGGCAAAACCCACCGAGCGAATCTGGAGGACCTTTGCCCCCAAGCTGGCCATGTTGAGCATCTCATCGTATGATATCTCTTTAAGTTTTCTGGCCTTGCTGCAAATATTCGGATCGGCCGTATATATACCATCTACATCGGTATAAATCTCACAAACATCAGCTTTGAGCGCTGCCGCAATAGCCACCGCAGATGTATCCGAGCCACCGCGTCCCAGGGTGGTGATATTGCCGCGAATATCACATCCCTGAAACCCAGCCACAACCACAATGTTTCGTTTCTTCAGCAATTCCTTGATGCGCCCGCCGCCTATTTCAATAATGCGGGCATTGCCAAATTCGCAGTCGGTGACTACATCTGCCTGATAACCCATTAGGGATGCCGCCGGATACTGCATAGATTTAAGCATCATGGCCAAGATGGCCGATGTAGTTTGCTCTCCGGTGGCTAGCAAAACGTCCAATTCCCTGCGATCCGGATCCTGGGACGCTTTATTAGCCATGTCGATTAAGTGATCAGTCACACCAGCCATGGCGGAGAGAATAACCACCACATCATGCCCTTGATCATAGGTCTTGATCACCCGCTGGGCCACATGCTGAATTCTTTCCAGATCAGCGACAGATGTGCCGCCGTATTTTTGAACGACTAAGCTCATCATTCCCTCCAATTTAAAATTACCCCGCGCTTTTAAGCGTGGGTAATTTTAAATTTTTTTCAGTCTCCTTAGCAGATTGATACCGGTCTGTCCATAAGCGCATAAACCAATGCAGCGTGTGTGTTCGCCGCCTATTTCAAACGTAATGCGGATATCTGCGTTTATATCCTCCGGTGCCAATCTCTCAGCCCATTCAATGGCCACAACCCCATCCCTATCCATAATTTCGAATAAACCAGTGCTTTCGACATCGATGCTACCTGCAAGTCGGTAAAGGTCTGCATGAAACAGACAGATACGACCCGGGTATTCATTGATCAGGGTATAGGAAGGGCTGGTGATGGCATACGATTCAGGTACCGCCAAGCCTTTGGCCAATCCTTTTACAAAAACAGTCTTACCACAGCCTAAATCACCAACCAAAGCGATCACCAAATGCTGCTCGGCTAAGCTTCCTACGGCTTGCCCCAGAGCCATGGTCTCGTCGCTAGATCCGGCCATTATCTCCAGGACGTGAATCTTTGGGTCAACCCAGATCGTCATGGCAATAGGTTCCGGATCTGATCGGGCAGTTGGTTCATTACCTCAGTTGCCAAATAGCCAAATGGACCTTTGTGCTGCCAAAGATTGTCGGCAGCAGCCCCGTGCAGGTAAACACCCAGATGAATAGCCTCCTCAGGCGCATAGCCTTGAGTGATAAACCCGGCAATGGCACCGGTTAGTACATCACCCATGCCACCCGAGGCCATTCCGGAATTTCCGCTGGGGTTGACATACACCCTGCCGTCTGGGTGGGCCATGACCGTGCGAGCGCCCTTTAACACCACATGGGCACCCAACTGGGTTGCCAAAAAACGGGCATGTTCAATACGATCCTTTTGTATATCAGCTGCCGAGACACCGCACAGGCGTCCCATCTCGCCCGGATGTGGTGTCAAAATGAGCGGAAATCTTCGCCGCGGCATAAGGCCTTCAATCTGCTCGGCCAGGATATTGAGACCATCCGCATCGATAACCATCGGTAGTCTGTTGGTTTTTAGCAAACCCCTCAGCAAAGCCTTGGTTTCCTCGGCCGTGCCGATCCCGGGCCCCACCACTAAACAGCGTTTGCCCTTTGTAAGCTCCAATAGTGCATCCAAGGCTTTTGCATCCAGCATACCATCGGTTGTTTGTGGTAATGCATAGGTCATTGTTTCGGTCACTTGCGATTCGATGACGGCATGCAATCCCTCTGGCACTCCCAGGGTCACCAGACCGGCGCCCACGCGCATGGCTGTTGTTGCGGTCATGGCTGCGGCACCGGTTTTGCCGGGAGAACCGGCAACAACTAATAAATGACCGGTTTTGCCCTTGTGGGTATTGGGATCCCGTTTTTGAAGCACGCCCGCCAGCATATCCTTTTGCAAAAGAAATTGACGGGGTTGAACTTGGCGTACAACCTGTTTGGGAACACCAATTTCAACAATTTCAAGCGCGCCTGTAAGACCGGCACCTGGGTAAACAACGTGCCCAATTTTAGGAAACGCAAAGGTCGCCGTGGCTTTGGCCTGGATACTAATACCACAGATCTGACCGTTGTCCGCATTCAATCCCGAAGGGATATCCACACTAAACACGGGTTGATCCAAGGAATTTAAAAACCGGATCACATCCTGATAATGCCCACGCACATCCGAATTCAGACCGGTGCCGAATATGGCATCCACATATATGTCGTACCGTCTCAGGGCTGCTTTTTGTTTACGGAAAGTATCCTCATCCGGGACTTCCACAACCGGAATACCTAAAGCAAAGAGCAAGTCCAGGTTGGCACGCGCATCACCTTGTACCTGATCTACCACTGAAAGTAAAAATACCTTTACGCCTACACCTTTCTGGAAAAGATGTCTAGCCATAACAAAGCCATCGCCACCATTATTGCCCCGACCGGCAATGATGGCGATCTTGCTATCGGCCAGATCCGGAAAAATACGGCCCATGAACCGCAATGCTCCAGCTCCGGCGTTTTCCATTAGAATTTGACCGGGAATGCCAATCTTCTGAATCGTGGTTTGATCCATCTGCTGCATTTCTTTAGCAGTTACGAGATACATAGCTTCCTCATCATTTCACAATTTCTCTAAACGATGCCTTTTAGTACTTGCATCATTTTGAATATCGACCATGGAATCTTAAACCACGTTTGGATGCCCTTTTAAAGCCCGAATTATGAATACTGAACATGAAATGACGAATGCTGAAGTCTGCTGACAGCTAAATGCGATACTTCGATATTCAAAATTCTGCACTCAACATTCGATATTTCACTAAAGCTATTGAGATTTTTAGGCTGAAGGCCTTTAGGCGCCAATTGCATAGCGTACAGAACTTACCCTCCACACCTCAAAACCTCAAAAAGATTTCAGTTTAAAGTCTCTAATATCTCCAACAGTTCTTTGCTTTTGGTTTCCATCTTCTCGGCTTCAGCTTCCAATTTCTCATGATCATAGCCAAATAGATGCAAAATACCGTGGATTAGAAGTTCAATCAAACGGTCTGGCATGCTCTGACCGGCATCCAAACTCTCTTTTTCAGCGGTCTCCAGAGAAATTGCCACATCACCCAGCAACTCCGGATTAATTTCGGCATATTCTCCTTCTCGCATGGGAAAGGCAATTACATTGGTGGGCCCTTCGCGATGCAAGTAATCCCGGTTTAGAATGGTTATCTGCGCATCATCTAAAAGTACGATCGATAATTCACCCTTAGGACTGTCCAAGGCGTTTAAGATGGCCTGCGCTTTTTCTTTCAAGCTTGGCAGAGAAATCGCGTACTTGACCTGCCTGTTTTCGATCAGCACTCCCATTTTTCCCATTCCTGCTGGTTAAAATTTTTTTTTCGGGGTAATCGATACGGTGGTGGTGGATACCGGTTAAAATCTTATTAAAACTGCGGGCAATATTATGCAAATCTTTGAGGGTCAGTTCACAATTATCCAACTGCCCGTCTGAAAATATATTATTTATCAGATCCTGTACCAGTTTTTGGATGCGTGCCGTGGTGGGATTGCCTAAGGTACGCGAGGCCGCTTCCAACACATCCGCTAGCATGACCAAGCCAGCCTCCCGTGTCTGAGGTCTGGGACCGGGGTATCTGAAGTTCTCTATCTTTACAGCGCTCTCACCTTTCTGTCTCTTCGCCTTTTCATAAAAAAACTGAATAAGACTGGTGCCATGGTGTTGTTCGATGGTATCAATTATGGCTTGCCCCAACTTATTTTCACGTGCTATTTCCATCCCATCTTTGACATGTGCAATCAGAATCAGACTCGACATGGAAGGTGCTAGTTTATCGTGCCGGTTGATGCCATCTTCCTGATTCTCGACGAAGTACAGCGGTTTATTGATTTTACCAATATCATGATAGTACCCGCATACCTTAGCCAGGAGGGGGTTCGCCCCAATTTCCGATGCAGCCGCCTCCACCATGGTTCCCACCACCATGGAATGATGATAGGTGCCGGGAGCCACTATCATGAGTCGTTTCAAAATAGGCCGGTCCAGGTTGGCCAGCTCCAGCAAGGTGATATCAGTGGTGTATCCAAAAGCCATTTCAACCAACGGAGATAAACCCGAGGTAACAGCGCCAGCCGCCACGCCACCGGCAAAACCAAAAATGACACTCCACATGATGCGCATTCCCACCAGGTCTCCGACAAAGGCTTCGGCTGCGATTGCCAAAATGATGTTTAGTATCCCCAGTTTCAAACCTGCTTTCACAAACACCTTGCGCTCTCGACAGTTCTGAATCCAATAGGCTGCCATTACCCCATTCAATATCAGGTAAACCAGGAGCTCAAAACGAATGTTATAAATGAGCGCCGAGCAAATGGCCGTGAGAACGGCAAATGGGATGGCAATTTCAATACCAAAAAATAGGCAAATCGTCATGGCGCCAGCGCCGATAGGCACGCCGTAAAACAAAGTAATATTGTTGATGGGCAGGGTTGCGCCAATTCCCAATGTTTCTGAGAAGACTGCGGCTGCTTTGGCGATCCCGATAAAAAAAACAAAAATGCTGGTCATACAGAGCAAATTGCGATTATAGCTGCCTGGCAGTTTCTTCAGATGGGATATATATAATAGGTGGCTGATGACAAAAAGCGCAACGATCGCCATGGCGGCCCCAATACTCTTGGTGAAAACGCCTTCGTCTTTATATTGGGATTCGAGCGCTTTTAACTTAAGGAGTTGCAGGGCATTGACCCGCTCACCTTCACGCAGCAGCATCTCCCCGGTTTTGATCTTATAAAAAATGGGTTTGATGTCTGCTGCAGCCTTTTTCTTGCGTTCCTCGGTTTCACTCTTATTCAAGGTAATATTGGGTTGAATTAAATTCTGAACCACATCGACGATTAAATTTCTGAGATTGTAATTAATGTCTTTAAGCAAAGGTTGGCCGATAATCCGGACCATCACTTTTGACTGATCCAATCCATAGAATTGGCGCAAATTGGTTTCAGCAGTCTCGGTCTTTTCTTCTAATTGCCGGAGGATAATACCCTTTTCGGCCTCCCGTAGTAGAATTTCCTTACTAGCAACAACGCCATTGTCCAGGACCTCCGTGAGGATCTTCGTGATGTATTCGGCGATTTTATTGGCAAAGGCTTCTTTCTCAAGGATGGTGAAAGCACCTTTACTCAAAGTAATGCCCATTTTTTTTTCGAATTCGGTTTTGTGCTGCCACAACTTTTCTGTGGTTTGTAGCGCTTGAACTTCATCGTGCTTCCGAAGCTCTGCATCAGTTTCCTGATTTGAAAGCATCTCCGGGTTTTCCGGTTCGGACGCCAGTGGTTTTGGCAGGATCTCTTTCTGAGCAATCTTGTGTATGTCTGTGAAAGCCGCTTTTACATTGCGGCCCAAGGTCTGAGATAGGGTTATATCGTGGTCATAGACGGTTTGGATACTGGCAACCGCCTTTTTGGCATTCAGCTCCGTTGCGGCCGTGTCCTCGAATATAAAATCCTTGGGAGCCTTGAAATCCTTTTCAACCACGTCCCCCAACATGTAGGAGTGCTGTTTCACCACCAGACTGGGGTAAAGACATATGGTAACCGTGAGAACTACTATAGCCAACAGCAACCACTTGAAATACTCATTCAAGCGATGATACTGTTCCAGGCTTCGTTTGCGTCTTTCCCTCATCCCGCATTCCTTTGTTTTTGTTCTTCCAATTCTTCATAAGCCCGAATGATGTCCTGGACCAGACGATGCCGGACCACGTCCGACTTGGAAAAAAAAACAAACTGAATCCCATCAATCCCACCGAGAATGTTTTTGGATTCAATCAGTCCGGATGGTTTGGTCGAGGGCAAATCGATCTGGGTAATATCTCCAGTGATCACGGCTTTGGAACTAAATCCAATGCGGGTTAAAAACATCTTCATTTGTTCGGAAGTCGTGTTTTGGGCCTCATCCAGAATAACAAAAGAATCGTTCAGCGTTCGGCCGCGCATAAAAGCAATGGGAGCAACTTCGATGATACCACGCTGCAATAAGTTGCTGACCTTTTCAAATCGCATCATATCATGCAAGGCATCGTAAAGAGGACGCAAATAGGGATCTACCTTGTCGGCCAAATCCCCGGGAAGAAAACCCAGAGCCTCGCCTGCTTCAACAGCCGGCCGCGTTAGGATAATTCGATTTACGGTTCCCTTTGATAGCGCCGAAACAGCCATGGCCATGGCCAGATAGGTTTTACCAGTGCCTGCGGGACCAATCCCAAATACAATATCATGGTTGCGGATAGCGTCGATGTATTCCTTTTGAGCCCTGCTTTTGGGTGTAATGGTGCGATCCTTGGAGGTCACATAGACCGTATCCATAAATATTGTTCGCAAATCCGCTCGATCATCTTCACTTAGCACTCGGATGGCATAATCCACATCATTCTCAAAAATCGGATAGCCTTCCTTTAGCAATTGGTATATTTGATCCAAAACTGTTTTGGCCAGCTTGGCATCAATAGCGTCACCCTGGACATGCAGGCTGTTGCCCCGCGCATGCACCTCAATACCCAAGGCCACAGCAATTCGCTTTAAATTGCTGTTGTGCTCACCAAAAAGTTGTCTCGCCAACTCCACATCCGGGTAGTTTGCTTTAATTTGCTGATGGTCTACTTGTTTGGTCATATATGATAAGTTCCTGGCTTGCATTTAACCCATGAGGTCTATTTGCCGGATCCCTTCTGTAACTATACGATGCCGATATAGCTTATATCACTCCAGCTTATGGCAATACAAATCACAATTGGCCGCACCCTTCAATCGAAAAATGCCTTGACTGACCAAGGTGGCCTTTGCTATTTGATTTCAACAAAATGAATTCATTCGACATACTCGTAGCGATCATCATCGGTTTTTCCCTGATTCGGGGAATTTTTCGGGGTTTGGTCAAGGAAATATCCTCCATAATCGGTGTTATGGCGGGTTATTATGCCGCCTACAGCTATTATCCCTTTATTGCCAAGTTCTTATCCCAATGGATTTCTGTGGTAGCCTATAGTCGCCTGATCGGCTTTCTGATCATATTTTGTGGGGTTTTCCTCATTATCAGTATCTTGGGCGTAGTTATCAAGTACCTGCTGAGCATCTCTTTTCTGGGTTGGGCCGACCGCATCAGTGGCGGCATCTTCGGCCTTACTAAGGGACTCTTGATCGCATGCGTTCTCGTCATCGTATTTACAACCTTCCTGCCCAAAAACGCTGCATTTATTAAAGATTCAGTCGTTGCCCCGCATCTTGCCATTGTATCGACGCAGATGGCTAAAATAGTTAAAAAAGATATGAAAACGGAATTCTCAGAAAAGATTGAAGGCTTGCAAATGGCTTGGAAAAAACGCTGAATCATACTGATCCCACATTTAAAGATATCGTTAATCTGATTGATACTCTCCGGGGAGATAACGGCTGCCCATGGGACAAAAGGCAGACGCCGGATACCATGGTACGCTATCTGGTTGAAGAAGCTTTCGAACTTATGGATGCCATCCAATCCGATAATGATGCCGACATTTGTGATGAATTGGGTGATGTTCTTTTCTTGGTTCTCTTCGTGGCAGTACAATTTCAAGCGGCCGGCCGTTTTGACATGCGCACACTGGTCAAACGCAATCTTAAAAAAATGATTC
Organism: uncultured Desulfobacterales bacterium; assembly: GCA_964633115.1. Taxonomy (GTDB): domain Bacteria; phylum Desulfobacterota; class Desulfobacteria; order Desulfobacterales; family B30-G6; genus B30-G6. The sequence goes on along the minus strand of CAZWEO010000035.1, from coordinate 26,697 downwards.
GACGTCATCCGCATGTTTTCGGTACCGATACAGCCGAGACTTCTGAATCCGTTCGCCGTCGCTGGCGCCAAATAAAACATGACGAGAAAGCCAATCAACCCGGCCCGACGATCTTGGGAAAAGTACCCCAAAGCCTTCCAGCCTTGATGCGTGCTCACCGTATTTCAGAAAGAGCCGCCCATACTGGATTTGACTGGGACGACATTCGGGGGGTTATGAAAACAGCCGAAGAAGAGTGGGCCGAGTTAAATCAGGAACTCGCTAAAGCGCCCGGCGCCCAGAACCCCAGGTCTATAGAACTGGAGTTTGGTGATGTACTGTTTACCCTGGTCAATGTCGCCCGTTTTGCCGGTTTCCACCCTGAGACAGCCCTGGCATCCGCCACCCGAAAATTTGAAACCCGTTTTAATCAGATGGAAAAAATGGCCCAGGATAGCGGTAAATCTTTCGAAGCGCTTTCTTTTGAAGAAAAACACCGTCTATGGGATCTGGTGAAGCAGGCGGAAAATGAGGATTAAGAGCAGGGTTGGAGGGGTGGTGGTTTGAAGGGCCGGAGTGTGGCCATAAGCATTTAACAGAAGACCGCGTCCCAGCATCATAGCATGTAATGCGCCTAATTGACTGAAATGAAATATCGAATATTGAGTGCAAAATTTTGAATGTCGAAGGTTCGCCTATTGCCATCAGCAGACTTCAACATTCGTCATTTCCTGTTCGACATTCATTATTCGGACTTTTAAATGGCATCCCAGCGTTGGTTGAGGGGCGGAGGGTACGCTCTAAGCGCAATGCCGTTGACGCCTAATAGTCTTCAGTCTAAACACCTAAAAAGCTAAAAAGGCACCGTCATCTGACGGTGCCTTTTTAAATCAGTCGTCGAAGTCGCCGCTTGGCCCCTTATCTCCATCAACAAGAGCCGCTTTTTCCTTGATCTTTTCCGGCGTCCAGTCATCTACATTCTCTATTCTTTCTGCCTTGGGACCGGCATCGTATGACCCGGCCTCCAAAATCTGCTGGATGGCGATATCAGCTGTGTCGGATGCGGCAAAGACATTCACCAGCATATTGTAAGCAAAATCTTCAACGTCTTTGGCCATGCGGTCACGAACATCTTGCGGTTGGCCCAACAATTTGTTTTCAAAGGGTAAATTAAGCTTCTTAAAATTTCCACCTTTCAAACCGGCTGCATCGGCATGGGTAAGCATGGCTTCCCACATTTCCTCGGTGACACCCTTGTCTTTAACCTTTCTGAAGGTTCCGTCGTCGTTTAAGATCGCGTTGCCGAAATCGTTGACTTCCAGACCCCAGGAAATCATCTGTAAGGCAGTGGCCACATTGGCTTTGGTGGTACGCGTCTGAGCGGCAATCTCCCGCAAGCGGTCCGAGTTGTTTCCGGATGTTCCATGTTGCGCTCCGGAAATCTTATAGGAGGCCAAGGCCTCGTGAATTTGGCGGCTCAGGTCAACCTGGATACCCTGTCCACTAGCCTCGATACCATGGGTTGTACCATTATTCAGGGCGATCCAATCCGGGAAAATATTGTGGGCATTAAGACCTTGGATCAGAAAGAGTGCCTCAGAGACAGTTGACAAACCCTCTTTGCCTTTTATCTCGCCAACCTCTGTCTCCAACCCTGCCCAAGCTGGAATGAAAGGATTCAAAGCCAAATTGGCCAATAAATTCTGATCATCTGGCATATGGGATGCATCCACCGCAATGGAGGTCATACCTGCTTCAAAAAGGGTTGGGATTTCAATTTGAGCACCGGCAACATCTGACTCCTTTTTAATCCCATAGTGATCGGCATGAATGGCAACCGGAATTTGGATATTCAATTCATTGCAGAAAGCATCCACTTGTCTGGCGATATTCCAATAATTAACAGCGCAATAGGCACCAGCACCACCTTCTGATCGCGCAATTTCAATAATGATACAAGCATTGGCACGTTGGGCAGCCTGCAAGGCACCCCGGATGACCAGACTATTACGACCGTTGGCAGCCATCGCAATGGCCTTCCCTTTTTGGGTCATAGCTCTGTCGATAAACTTGCCGCTCACAATCAAGGCCCGTGAATTAGGAAATAAACGTGTTACGTTGGGTGGACGACCAATTTGCAGTGCTTTTTCGAAATCAGATACTGAAGTCATGGATGAACCTCCTTGTTTGTCCCGGTCCGTCCACGTTGTACAGGAACGACTGGGCGCGAAATATGTAAATATATACAGGGTACTTTTGGTGTGATGACATACTTGTATAACAGACATTGGATTTGTCAATATAATGCTTGTGTGAATAATGTGCCGTTTGGTTCTGTATTGATTTGTTAGGGAATATTTCTGACAATTCCAATAATATCATAACTACGATTGTCTGATTTGAATGTTCGGGTTTACAGGCTCATAGTAGTTTGCTAAATAAACCCTAAAGTTGCAACGTTTAGGGTACGTTGCATGATATTTTGTGCAAAATCATCCCAGGTCTGGAGACATCGTTACGTTGCCATTAGGATTCCAGGAATCAATGGGTATGCAAAAAAAGGGATTATTGTAAAAACGATGCTGTATCGACGGATTATATTGTCTGTCATCCTAATGGTAGGCATACTCTGGGCCTGCGCCCCCAGGCTGCCATTACCGCCAGTGCTGGAGCCCACCCCACCGCCCAGCGAATTAGCGCCCATCGACTATCAACAAGTATTTATGCAGGCCGAAGAGCTATTTGCCTTGGAGCGCCTCGATCAGGCCTTAACCCAATATAACATCTATGTGAACAACCAATCCACCGGACCGTATGCGGACAAAGCGCGGTACCGAATGGGCGATATCCATTTTCAACTGGGAGACTATCAGCTTGCACGGGATTCATTTTCATCCTTGGTGGCGCAGCACCCTGACAGCCCTTTGGCTATCGATGCCATGATCACAATGTTGGAAACTTATATCCGTGAGGATGATTTTGAGGGTCTAATCCGCTATTCATTTGAAATCCCAGATCGAGAGTTGAGCCACGAACAGTTGCTACGCAAAGAGAGTCTGTTAGGGGATGCTTATCTGGCCATGGACTCGCCTGTAGATGCCTTTTATTTTTATAGTTTGGTATATGATCAATCCTCAGGAATCCTGAAAGATGCTGCCCTCAGAAAATTGAGAGATGTGTTACCCTTTTTAAACATCATCAATACCACGCATCTGCTCGACCGCTTGAAAGATGATGCCCTGCGGGGATATCTGCTATATCACCTTGGGCTGCTGACCCTTGATAGCGGTCGCACCGATGATGCCCTCAACGCCTTATCAGAATTAGTCAGCACACACCCTGGGCACGAATTGGCAGATCCGGCCAAAACACTCATCAAAGAAATCTTTTCAGAATCGATAACCAGTCCCCACACCATCGGTTGCCTTCTGCCCCTATCCGGACCCTACCGCACCTATGGATACCGTGCCTTGCAGGGAATTGAGCTAGCCTTGAGTGAATATCATCGCGATAACGCCGAAAAGCCGATTCGGATTATTGTCAAGAACACCGCTTCAGACCCTTTTCAAGCGGTGCAAGCTGTCAAGGAACTCGATCAGGCCAATGTCGCCACAATCATCGGTCCCATCATCACTTCTGAGCCAGCGGCCATGGAAGCTCAAAGCCGCGGCATTCCCATTATCCTCTTTACGCAGAAAGAAAACGTTACCCAAATTGGTGAGTTTGTCTTTCGAAATTTCATGACCCCCCATATGCAGACCAAAGCCATGGCCACATTCGCCGTGAATCAAATGGACCTAAAGCGTTTCGTGATTCTCTATCCTGACGAAAACTATGGTAATACCTATATGGATCTCTTTTGGGATGAGGTTGTTGATTTAGGCGCTAAGATTGTAGGTGTCGAATCGTATGATCCCATGGATACAGATTTTGCGTCACCTGTGAAAAAATTAATCGGTCTGTATTATTCCATCCCGGATGCACTCAAAATTGAATTTGAATTCAGACCGGTAGCGGACCTCGAAACCGATCCACTGGCCAGAACCGATAATGGCCTCTTTGACTACATTCCTGATGAAATTCGGCTGGTGCCGGATTTATATTTTTGGGGTGTTCCCCAAGCTATCGGCCCCCTGTCGGACGGCGCCAGCAAGGGTAGGAATCGGGAAGACGAGCTAAAACCAATAGTTGATTTTGATGCGCTATTTATACCGGATGCCGCCAAGAAGGCTGGGTTGATTGTCCCTCAGTTGGCTTATTACGATATCGAAGATGTGGTCCTAATCGGGACAAATTTATGGCATTCAAAACATCTAATTAGCATGTCACGTGACTACATACAAAATGCCATCTTGACAGATGGTTTCTTCGCCGAAAGTAAGCGATCAGAAATCAAACTTTTTTCGAATAACTTTAAAGCGATCTACGATGAACCCCCAGGTTTCATCCAGGCCGTTGCCTACGATTCCACCCGCATCTTGTTAACGGCTCTCTTGAATCCCCGTATCCGCTTTAAAAGCCACCTCAAAGATGAACTATTAAGTCTGGTGGATTTTGATGGTGTTACCGGTTCGACCTCTTTTGATTACAAAGGAGACGCGATTAAAACGCCATTCATTTTACAAGTCCGGGGCGGGAAATTCCAGGCGATTCAAACCCCCTAAAATCGTTCGTAAGTCCTATCTGACAAGTATTTATTCCGGAGTGTAAAACCTAGTCCATTGGATATGGCAAATTTAATTTAGTGCTATATTCAGGTAATTACCGTACGCAACACCGCACTCATATCCTGCACCAAATAGGGCTTTTTGATTGTACCACAAAAGCCAAAACGGGTTGGATCTGCCATGATCGGATCGGTTGAATAACCGCTGGATACAATTGCACGTACCTCTGGGTGCAACTCTTTCAATTTGCGAATAGCTTCCTGGCCACCCATACCTCCGGGAACCGTCAAATCCAAAATAACGGCATCAAAAGGCATACCGTCTGCTAATGCTACGGCATATAAATCCAATGCGCTCTTGCCGTCTGCGGCCAGAACTACTTCATAACCCATTCTTGTAAGCATACTGGCGGCTACTTCTCGAATGAATTCCTCATCATCCATTACCAAAATTCGCCCAGTGCCTGCGATCACACCTTCTTGGGCCACGGCTTGCAATCTTTAAAAAATTGGTGGTGCTTGAATAATGCGGAATACGGCCTCACCGGTAGCGACCAATTCATGGTCTAAACCCACAATTTTCCCCTTCACAAAACAGAGGCGGCCGGTCTTGTGTTGAATTTGGGTCTCACATTGAAAACTTAAATCGATTAATCATTGTTGAGTGATCCCTGGCCGGTAGCATCCAATACACTTCGCCACAGTTTTCCGTTGGGATCAACCTGTTTGCGCTTACCACAAGAAGCTTCCATGGGAACATGTACAAAGGTGTAGTTCCAATACCCGATTAATACCTTGGTTTTTCCGGCCATACCGGCATGTACGGCATCTCTTCCCAAGAATGAACAGAAAACGTGGTCATTGGCATTGGCTGGTAGGCTACGGATTGTATAACTTGGATCAATATACTTTAGGGAAATTTCCACCTCTTTTTGCTTAAAATAGGTTGCTAAAGCATCTTTTAAATGAATTCCAATATCCGCCAAACGGATATTGCCGGATGCGTCACGCTCATCGAAGCTAGCTTGAAAAAATTGTTGACCAGCACCCTCCGCCACCACGATGACAGCGTGTTGACGTTCCTTGAGCCGCGCTTCCACTTTGGCCAAAAGGCCTTGGGGTCCCTCTAGGTCAAAATCAACTTCGGGGATCAAAACGAAATTAACATCCTGCTGGGCCAGCGTAGCGGTTGCGGCAATAAAGCCCGAGTGTCGCCCCATGAGCTTAATTAGACCGATGCCCCCCGGATACGCCAGAGCTTCATTGTGAGCACTTTTAATGGCTTTGGAGGCCACATCTACGGCGGTATCAAAACCAAAGGAGCGTGCCACCAGATAAATGTCGTTGTCGATTGTTTTAGGGATGCCCACAACACTGATCTTTAATCCGCGTTCCATAATGTTATCTGCGATCGCAGTGGCAGCCCGCAGAGTGCCATCACCACCAACCATAAATAGAATACCGATATTCATGCGCCCCAGGCTGTTTACAATCTCGTTCACATCCTGTGGTCCCCGGGATGATCCCAGAACAGTGCCGCCCATTTCAAGCAGATGGGCTACAAAAGCCGGTGTCAACTCGATAACATCATGACCATACTTGGGAACAAATCCTTGCAAGCCGTAACGAAATCCATAAATATTGCTTACACCATAGCCGAAGTTGAGCTCTAACACGATTGATCGTACAATGTCATTGATGCCAGGGCACAACCCGCCACATGTCACAATACCGCATCGCAACTTGCTGGGATCAAAATAGATATGATCTCTGGGGCCAGCCAATTCAAAGAAGGGACTCGGTTGCCCGGTCTGCAAGGATTCCTTAAAATTGGACAAGGTCACATCCAATATTACACCCTCGTCATCGGATACAAATCTTTCTTGCTTGCTAACATTGGGATCGCGTTTGACGGGTGATGAAATGCTAGCGCGACCCAAGGTTGGTATATGCGTCTCCAGATTATTGAAATTCATGACTGGTTGCTCCTAAAATAGAATTGCTGCGCAATTTTATTTTTAATTGAGGCGAAATTCACCCTTGCCAAGTATATCATGCAGGTGCAAAATACCACAGACTGAGCCATCAGCAGACACAACTGGCAAGACCGTGATCTCTTTAGCCTCCATCAATCGAAGGGCATCATAGGCCGGGGTCTCCGCTACGATACTTTTGGGATTGCGGGTCATAACAGATTCCACCGGTAATGTCCAAATAGCATCCTGTTTGGCAATCGCACGCCGTACATCGCCATCAGTGATTATCCCAGTCAATCTTCCGGATTCATCTAACACCAGGGTTGCGCCCAGTTTCATTGTATTGATTACACTTAATGCCGCCTGCATGAGCGTCCCCTGCTTTACCTGAGGAATCTGTTCATCCGTAAACATAATATCCGCTACATTACAGGCTAGCCGTTGTCCCAGTGCACCACCCGGATGAAACTTTTTAAAATCACTGCTTTTGAAGCCGCGGCGATGAATGAGGGAAACTGCCAACGCATCACCCATGGCCAGCAAGGCCGTAGAACTCGCAGTGGGAGCCAAGCCCATGGGGCACGCTTCCCGCTCGACTTTTACATCGATGACGATATCACTTTGGCGTGCCAGCGTGGAATCGCTTCGTCCCGTGAAGGCGATAATGGTACTGCCGAGTTGCCTGATACTGGGAACTAACATGTTGATTTCTTCGGTTTCACCACTAGTGGACAGTGCAATAAAGATATCCCCGGATGCCACCAAGCCCAAATCACCATGTAAGGCTTCCACCGGGTGCAGAAAAACGGATCGGGTGCCGGTGCTATTCAAGGTAGCTACGATTTTACGTCCGATAAGGCCTGATTTTCCGATACCCGCCACCAAGACCCGGCCCTGACAACCATAGATTATATTCACCATTTGAATGAAGTTGTCATCCAAACGATTGACCAGATTCAATAATCCTTCGGCCTCTATTTTGAGAACCGTTACAGCTTCTGCGATGATCTTGTTTTGAATTTCCTCTGTCACCATATTCATTCCTATCCATAGATTGAATTCATCCCTCGCTGCAAGACTTATCTGCGAAGAGTCCGGCAATTTGGCTGAGGTCCTGCAATCGTGTCGCAACAGGGGATTAAAATTGAAAAATGCATTTTTTAATACAAAAAATCAAGAAATCATTTGACATTCAATTCTGGTATGCTTATATTCGCCGCTTTGATCAAGAAAACATAGAGACCTTTGAATGGAAATTTTTTCAAAGGTCTCTTTTTTAGGCCCACGGCATGACGCTCAGGCCTTTCACAGGTTTAGAATTAAATTAAAATCAAAAGGGAGGTGATTCCAATGATTTGTACAACCATCAGAAACGGTAATGAGTGCGCATTCATGAGCGCAAATGGCTGTTCCTACAATGGCGGGATTTGCCATGAGACAACCGAGAATTGCAACGGCTGCAACCGTGCTTCCGAATTCTCAGTCGGTTGGTATTGCACAGCATGCCCAGAGCCATCACTGAAATGGAAAAATGGAAACTGTAATCTAGCTTCCCACATCACCCGGGAAATCGCTACCAATAAACAAAAAATCAATCCGCTCAAGGCATCCAAAAGAGCACGTAAGTAATACCATCCTTCGCAAACATGGCAAACCCCGTTCTGTATCAGAACGGGGTTTTTTTGGTCTTAGGATTCTTGAAGGCTTTTAGCAGTCAGCTGTGAGTCAACTTAAAACCTAACACTTAACACCAATGTTTCATCGTCCCTATTGACATCCATATTAAATCAAATATAAGACCTTCTCATATTACCTAAACCTGAATTGAGCGATTTTTTACTTGATCTGTACCAATCTCTTGCGCCATCAAGATCTCGGCATATCTCTTCGGGAAAAATCGCTCAACTCAGGTTAAAGAATCAGAGGAGGAAAAATGAATCCATTAGCAGCAGAATTGAACCAGGTTGTGCAGGCCGAGAGTCCCCCTATCATGGAAATGCTCGCATCTGTGGGCAAACAATTGTTTTTTCCCAAAGGAATTCTTAGCCAAGGTGCTGAGGCCAAACAAAAGGCTCACAAACTGAATGCCACCATCGGCATTGCCACCCAGGCCGACGACATTATGTATTATGATTCAGTTATGACTTCCATAAAAGACATTCCGGCCCGCGAGTCTTTAACCTATGCGCCTTCTTTCGGTATCCCCGAATTGCGCAAAGCCTGGAAGGATTCTTTGTTTGTGAAAAATCCCTCCTTACAAGACAAACTCATTAGTCTCCCGGTTGTGACCAGCGGTATAACCCACGGAATCAGTATGTTTGCCGATTTATGGATCGATCCGGGCGACGTGGTTATTTTGCCAGCCATGATGTGGGGTAATTACAATATGATATTTAGCGTTCGCAAAGGCGCCCGTATCCGATCCTATGAGACATTCACGTCTACGGGCGGATACAATATTGAAGCCCTTAGGGAGGCAGTTGCCGATGAGGCTAAACAAAATAATAAAATCACCGTGCTCTTAAACTTTCCACACAATCCCAGCGGATATACTGCTACAGACGCGGAGGGCGACCAGATTGTATCTATTCTGACTGAAGCCGCTCACGCGGGCACCCATGTGATGGCGGTTACAGACGATTCTTATTTTGGCCTTTTCTACGAACCAGAGGCGCTGCATGAATCCTTATTTGCCAAATTGTGCGGTCAGGATCCCAAACTACTGGCCGTAAAACTAGATGGATGTACCAAGGAACATTTTGTCTGGGGACTCAGAGTCGGATTTATTACCTATGGTATTGCCGCTGCCAATCCCGCACCGCTGTATGATGCCCTAGAGAAAAAGACGGCAGGATGTGTTCGTGGCAACATCTCAAATGCTTCTCATCTGGGTCAGTCCATTGTTCTCAAATCCATGCAAAGCAAAACATATCCACTCGAAAAACAGGAGAAATTTCATATTTTAAAACAGCGTGCCGCCACGGTTAAAACTGTTCTGTCTGATAAAAAATACCAGGATGTCTGGGAAGCCTTTCCCTTTAACTCTGGTTATTTTATGTGCATCAGGCTTAAAACTGTTGAGGCCGAAAAATTGCGCGTTCACCTGTTGGACACTTATGGCGTCGGTCTGATTTCTATTGGCACGGATAAATTGCGCATCGCATTTTCGTGCCTGGAAGATAGTGATATTCAAACGCTGTTTGATATTATTTTGAAGGGCGTGGAAGAACTTCAGGTAGATAGCTGAGTATAGTCTTGTTATTAATTAAATTCAATTAGACTGAAGTGGTAAGCTCAACATCGAACATTGAACATCCAACGTCGAATGCGGAATCGCTCGCGCAACGCAGGCGCTTGCGCCGCGTGTCGCTCTCATCTTTTCTATAAAAAGAGAAGAAGTCCATATTCGATGTTCAGTGTTGGAAGTTGGATGTTCGATGTTGCACTGCTGACTCGAATCATAGTTTGCTAGTACCGAACACTCATCAAAAATAACCCTCTTGCCGGCGCCGTAGCACCGGCTTGCCCTCTATCTTTTGAATCCAGGATTTCGGCGACGGTTTCCGCTATGATTTTCCCCTTGCCCACATCCACCAATGTGCCCACGATATTACGGACCATATAGCGTAAAAAACCGTCCGCCTCGATATCAAATAGAATGCGATCCTTCGCAGTTGATTGCACTTCAGCTCGAAATACTTCCCGAACGCTCGTACTTCTAGGGCTGCCCGTACCCTCAAATGCTTTGAAATCGTGGCGTCCTATAAAATAAGCGGCAGCTGTTTGCATGGCCGCAAGATTCAACTTGCGCTTGATATGCCAGACAAAGTGCCGTTCCATAATCGATGGCAATTCGCGATTTAGTATGCGGTATTGATAGCGTTTGCTGCGGGCATCGTACCGGGCGTGAAATGCTGAATGCATACAGTTACAACTGAGGACTAGGATATCATCCGGCAACAAACTATTCAGGCCTTTGCAATAGATTTCTGGGACAAGGCCTGCATCGCTTTGAAAGCTAACCACCTGCCCCATGGCATGTACCCCGGCATCGGTGCGACCGGAACCCATGACCCGGATACAGGAACCTGTCATCGTAATCAGAGCCTGCTCCACCTCCGCCTGAATGGTTCGATCTTTTTTTTGGCGCTGCCACCCATGATAGGCGCTGCCGTCGTAAGAAATAACCAGTTTAAACGTTCCCATTAAAGTATCAAGCCTATCGAAAGCGAAACAAAAGATAAAATTGTCGAGAGAACGATGGCGGCGGAAGCCAGTTCCGTATCGCTATTTAGTTGTGAGGAAAGCACATAAATGGAAGCAGAAGTCGGTAGTGTCAGAAAAATTATGCCAACCTTAAGGGGTAAGCCAGATACCTGTAATACAGTTAAAATCCCAAACCCCACCAGCGGCAGGAACACCAGTTTAATGATCGACGCAATGCTGGCAATGGCCAGGTTACCTTTTAAACTTTTCAATGTCAGCGCGCCACCAATCGATATCAATGCTAATGGCAGCGCCACTGCGGACATAAGTCGCAAGGTATTTTCGATGTAAACTGGAAATGACCCCAGGGTACGGGCATAAAGCAAACCTGCTGCACATGCGAGCACCAGAGGATTCGTTAAAATTTCTTTGAAAAAAATGGACAGCCTGCTCCCCGAAGCTGTGGTTTTTCCCGAATACCAAATAAGCGTCGATACTGCCAGTACGTTGATAAACGGAATTGCAATACCTATCAAAATTCCAAAGTGTTGCACACCTGCTTCGCCATAGGCATAAAATACGATGGCCATACCGATATAGGTGTTAAAACGATAGCAGCTCTGTGAAAAGGATCCGGCCTTATAATCTGAAATGTTGAATAGTTTTAATGCCAAAGCACTGATGATGTAGATAATCGCTATTGACATCACGACCGCCAAACATAAATCCCAATTGATAAAGTCGCCTGTTTCGGCTGAACCAATTTTCCAGAAAAGTAGCGCCGGAAAGAATATAAAATAAACAAGTCTATCTGAGAGTTTTAAAAAGAGATCATTGGTAAACTTCATTTGCTTTAGCAGACAGCCCAGAAGCAAAAGCGAAAAAACCGGAAAGAGGCTTGAGAAAACCAGTGTCATCCGTTAGATCCTATCACAACGAACACCGGCGAGAAGTTCCTCGAATAGTTCGTCAATGTTCTCGGAGAATTGCTCGATGGGGTAGATTTTACTGCAAGACCTGCAGTGGAGTCGTATTTGGGTTCATGTTTTGTAAAAAACAAGTCGCGCTCCACATTCAATACATTCAATATTTATTTCATGCGAGTTTATCAATGAATCCCCTTAACCACGAAAAGTGGTAGCTACACCATCGTATAAGTTTCAAATCAAAAACGTGTCACTGCTTGGCTGCTAACGGCTTGAAGCCCAACGCTTTCGGCTATATATGCCATTATCATAGGGCTGTCAACGCCATCGACTTCGTCGGAGGCTTAGACAATTGGCTTCGGTACCTATAAAAACGAGGTGCCATTGCCCAAGCACACATGGCCCTTGAGGCTAAATCAGGGTCATTGGCGAAAAGCTCTGCTTTTCGTTGGATTCAAGCACTTTCTTTACTTTCAACCAATATGATGGCACACTATGCGAAATTGAAAACTCGGTAACTATTGGACTAACGGTTTCTAATGAAAGGAACAATAAATGACAGCCTTCAGATGCAAAGGGTTTCTGGCAGCCGGTATTCATTCTGGTCTGAAAGCAGATAGTGAAAAAGATCTCGGGCTGATCTTTTCTGAAAAAAAAGCAACAGTCGCAGGTGTATTTACGCAAAATAAAATAAAAGCCGCCCCTGTGTTGATCGACCAAAAACGAATTAAAATGGGCGTCGCCAGAGCTATTATCGCCAATAGCGGTAATGCCAATTGTTGCAACGGAGAACAGGGTTATCAGCATGCCCTGGAAATGGCCGCAACTGCCGCTCACCGTCTAAAAATTCCAGAACAAGATGTCTTGGTCTCCTCAACTGGTGTAATCGGCGAGCCCTTACCGATCCATAGAATCAATAGCGCTGTTCCGGATCTCAGCCAGGCATTACACGCGGAAGGATTCGATGACTTTGCCCAGGCCATCATAACCACCGATACGGTTCCCAAAATAGAGCATCGTCAGGGCGTAATAGACGGACAAGCCTATAATTTGTTGGGTATCGCCAAGGGCTCTGGCATGATCGCACCCAATATGGCCACCATGCTTTGTTTTATCTGTACAGACCTGGCAATACCCCAACATTTACTTCAGCCTGCACTTGATTCGGCGGTTGACTTAACTCTCAACCGTATTTGCATCGACGGAGATACCAGCACCAATGATACCACCCTGATCCTTGCCAATGGGTGTTCCCGCGCTTCGATCGTAACTCAGGATCAAACCGATGAGTTCCAAAAACTGCTCCAAGATTTGCTTGCTGGTTTGGCCAAAAAACTCGTTAAAGATGGCGAGGGGGTCACCAAGTGTGTGGACATCCAGGTAATCAAGGCAGCCTCAGATGCAGACGCTCGCAAAATTGCCGAAACGGTTGCGACCTCGCCACTGGTCAAGACTGCGTTGTTTGGAATGGACGCCAATTGGGGGCGCATAATCGCCGCCACCGGAAGAGCCGGTGTTTCCATTGACCCAGATGGCATCGATATTTATTTCAACGAAGTCCAGATGACGCAAAAAAGTATCAGTTGTGGGTCTGAGGCCGAAGAAAGGGTAACCCAGGTTCTGCATAAACCGGAGTTTACTATCACCATCGATCTAAACATGGCAGCCGGCGCCGCTTCGGTTTTGACCTGCGATTTCTCTATTGATTATGTAAAAATTAATGCGGATTACAGGTCATGATCTTTGAGGGTTCAAGGATTCAGGGTGCCTTATATAGGTTTCGATAATTCGGACTAATAGTAAAACCATGCCCCTCATTCGTCTTCAAAAATTTCTATCTTCAGCCGGATTTTGTTCACGACGCCGGGGAGAAGTATATATTCGTGAAGGACATGTCCGTGTTAATGGTCAAGTCATTACTGAACTGGGTACCAAAATCGATCCGGCTAAAGACAGCGTTGCGGTAGATAATCAAGTATTAACGCGTCAACAACATCATGTTTACATCGCCCTTAATAAACCCAAATCATATGTCACTACTTGCAGTCAAAAAAATAGAAAGGTCGTCATCGATCTTATAGATATCCCTGAACGTATCTACCCGGTGGGACGTCTGGATAAGGATTCCACCGGGCTCCTATTGTTGACCAATGACGGCAACCTTCACCACCATCTCCTGCATCCCTCCTTTGATCATGAAAAAGAATACGATGTTCGTGTGGCTGCACCCATTTCGGATGAGGACCTCAAGCGTCTATCCGCAGGCGTTACAATCTTGGGAGCAAAGACGCGTAAGGCCGGTATCGAACGGGTATCTCAAAAACGATTTCGCATTCGCCTCAAAGAAGGTAAAAACCGCCAGATTCGACGCATGGTTCAAAAAGTAGGCAACCAGGTTACTGCCTTAAAACGGATCCGGGTCGCTAATATAAGGCTCGGTAATCTACCAGAAGGCGCCTGGCGCTATCTCACTATAAAAGAAATTACAATATTATTGGCATCGTTGTCAGCGTAATGTCCAGTTTCGGGTAGAAAGCGGTTCAAACTAAAAGAGCAGATGGCTTACCATCTGCTCTTTGATCTAACTATTTGAATTTATTTATTTTATATTGGTTTACGAGCCTGTTTCCGCCGGTCTATGCCGCTTCGCCGGTCGGCAATGCTCCTTCTTTCAGGAATATGAACTGCATATGTAAAAACACGCCTATCAACACCGGAGCGTCGGCCGTTATTATCTAGAAAGCCCTCTTTCATGAGTATCTTGATCTCCCTGCGAACCTGACCTGTCAGAATAAGTCATTTATAATCATTCCAGGAATTCTAATATGCAAAAACCGTGCGCATATGACCAACTTTATTATTTTTACAATTATAACTTATAGTTATGCTAAAACGCATCGAAATCTGATTGCTCGATATGAAAAACATTCCCCAACCATTGTGGTGCAGATTTCACATTAAGACTATGTTTTTATTTCTTTTTATAATATTATATCGATTATGTCGGGTGTCAAAGTATTGCCACTATGTGTCAATACTGTCAACGACCACCGACCTTGTCGGTGGCTTATAATCTGATACAGCAAACACCGATTGCATCGGGGCCAATGAATTGGGTAACACGTTTATAAAAATGACAATACCGTCAGACATCTCCATCATCATACCGGTTTGGAATGAAAGTGGTACCATCAATACAAGCCTAGAAAAATTAAAGCACCAGGCTATTGATAAGTCTATCGAGGTTGTTATTGTTGATGCCCATCCAAGCGGCACAACCCTGCAATCTATTGAGGTTAGGTCTTCATCTCATTTTTTGATAAAAACAGACCAAACAAAGAAAGGACGTGGACTTCAGATGAATCGTGGCGCCCAACTCACTAACA
This sequence comes from uncultured Desulfobacterales bacterium, assembly GCA_964633115.1. Taxonomy (GTDB): domain Bacteria; phylum Desulfobacterota; class Desulfobacteria; order Desulfobacterales; family B30-G6; genus B30-G6. Next base: position 11,558 of record CAZWEO010000035.1, on the reverse strand, counting down.
GCCCGGTATTGTTGTTTTTACACGCGGACACCTTGTTACCGACTGGTGCTTTTGAAGCTATTTTGGCTGTTCTAAAAGACCCCAATTATGTGGGCGGCGCCTTTGACTTACACATTCGCGCCAACCGTTGGGGCTACCGCGTCATCGAATGTGTTGGCAGTATCCGCTCCCGGCTAACGCGTTTACCCTATGGCGACCAAGCCATCTTCCTTCGTAAAGCTTATTTTGATCTGATTGGTGGGTTCCGGCCGTTTCCTATCATGGAAGATGTGGATATCATGCAACGTATCAAAAAACGCGGCGACCGTATCCAGATTATCTCGACGCCTGTGAAAACCGATCCCAGAAGGTGGGAAAAAGAAGGACTGATGTATGGCACGCTTCGTAATTGGACCCTGATGGTACTCTTTTTGGCGGGCGTATCACCACACCGTTTGGTGAAGTGGTATAAATAGGCTATTAGGCTGAAGCGATTTAGACTGTTAGGCTGTATAGCGTTGATGGTATAGCCGCCCAAATTCCTAAGAGACAATTGTTTAATTTTTTAAAAATAGCAGTATGTTCAATTACGCGTTTTTCGAAATATCGAATATTGAGTGCAGAATTTTGAATATTGAAGTATCGCTTTTAACTGTCAGCAGACTTCGTCATTCGTCATTTCCTGTTCAATATTCATTATTCGGGCTTAAAATGGCATCTTAGTTTCCCAGCGTTATTTATGGGTTGAAGTGTAAACATTAGGCGATATGTGGCCCTTGGCGTCTAATAATCTTCAGTCTAAATCCCTGAAAGACTTAAATAGGACTTCCAACATGAACGTTAAAATTCTCAGTCCAGGCTTTTCACGTTCCCCAAACCCGTAACTCGAAACACAAAATGCGCAACCCGCAACCCCCTTGAACCCTTTTTAGGAATGTATTCCGTTGTATATATGACATATGTTTTATTCGCCCGCGAGTCATTAAGGAGAAGATCTAAGGATTATATCCCCATAATAGGCCGTAGCCGACTCACCGGTTCCATCTGTGTCGGTCATGATGACGATTCCCGATATCATTGGCGGGGCGGACTTAAAGGCATGCTGGTAATCCGTCAATAAATTTCTGCGATACGTCACCCACTGACCAATCTTTGCTTTGCCAGATTCAACCGCGATCATCATGGAACGATCCGCATGCGGACTGGGGGTAATGCTGCCCAAAGCCGCTTGATTCCCCCAGATGTAATTCAGGGCACCGGTAGGTGGATATTCGCCATACATCATCTTTGCAGCTTTGTATTTAGCCCGCTCAAAAAAACTAAGTTTGCTCGGATCATAGACGAAATTAACATAAATTCTAGCCGGGCAATCATCACCCTCTTTTTGGGTCACATCGCCTTTTTTGATGATGTTGGAAACTTTCCAACGCCACTCGATGATGGGAAAGAGCTTGGGATCAATTTGAATTTTCCGGATTAAGCCGGATGCACTAGCTTGGCTGACTGCTTTTATAACCGCGATACCATCGTCATATATCAGGGTGTAGTTTGTATGGCCTTTAATTCGACCAAAAACCAAGGGTTCCCATTCCTGCGGTTGGTCTATGTCCGGCCGCAGGGAAGAAAAATTCGCGATAGATATTATTGATCGTGCATCATCCTTAGACTCATCCTGTGAATATGCATGTACGGCCATGGTGATAATCATGAGGCCGGCCATTATTACTTTTAGCATGTGATTAGGCATAGCTTTGCAATCAATTATGCTCCAGTATTTGGGATAAAAATGTCATGGATTTTAGGCACATAGATTTAATGGTGGCATTACGCGTATAAAAAGCCATGAGGTCTTCATAGGTATCGATGTCATACCAGGCCGGTAATATGTGATACGTGAGGTTTGCCTGTTTAATCTGCATCAAAGTCTGTTGAAATACCTGGCTTGTTCCCCAGGCAATGCCGGTAAAAATATCAGTACTTAAAGCATCTTTTTGGAACCCAATTAAATAGTAACCGCCATCTCTGGCAGGTCCAATCACAACATCGTTTTCCTGCAATGCCGAAAAAGCCTCCTGCATAACCTCTATACCCAGATCCGGAAAATCACTCCCAATCAGAACAGCCTGCTTTACAGATTTGCCAAAGGTTTTAATCAAAGCCGCATGCATTCGCTGACCCAGGTCTGAACCGAATTGCGGATAACAGCGTGCATGCCTTCCCAACCAGGCCTGCACCTGAGCCTCCTGATCGTCAGGTGTATAAAAAACTGATGCTTGAAACGACCCGGCTTTCAGTGTGGCGATGATATCCTCCACAAAACAACGGTAGAGCGCCAAAGTTCGATCATCGCCCAATCGTGTTGCCAGGCGCGTTTTAACATGACCACGTTGCGGAGCACGCACAAACAGCAGCACGCGACTGGGATCTTTATCAGTATGGCTCTCAGTTGACATTGACACCTAAAAATTGCTCCTTATTTTTTATCCCATGCCACGCTTCAAAACCTCGTCGATAAACGCAAATGAAATCATTTTCTAAGATCATAGACGGTCGCGACGGGGAATTCAAATGAATAAAGGTGTCAGCCATTGAACATCATTGCCATCATCATCCTCGTAGCTATCGTAGTGGATGTCTTGATCAACATCCTTGCAGATTATCTCAATTTAAAAGCGCTGCAAAACAATGTCCCTGGGCCGTTCCAGGATGTATACGATGCTGATCAGTATCAAAAATCACAAGATTATCTGCGCGTCAACACCCGTTTCGGTTGGATAAGTTCTGTGTTCAATCTGATCGTCTTGTTATTCTTTTGGTTTCTTGGTGGGTTCCAAGCCATGGACAACTGGATTCGGTCATTTGATATGGGGCCAGTTCTAACTGGCCTGATTTATATGGGGGGGTTGATGCTCTTTTACACCCTACTGTCCCAACCCTTTTCTGTATATGCCACCTTTATCATCGAAGAACGCTTTGGATTTAATCAAACCACCTGGAAGACTTACATCCTCGATCGGCTCAAAGGCTTGGCCATCGGCATTCTTTTGGGCACACCTTTGCTTGCTGGTATCCTGATTTTTTTTAATTATGCTGGCGACCTCGCCTGGCTGTACTGCTGGGTTGTTGCTGTGGTCTACATGCTGGTGGTTCAGTATGTGGCACCCACCTGGATCATGCCTATATTTAACAAATTCAAACCAATTGAGGACGGAGAGCTCAAATCGGCCATCATGTCCTATGCTGCATCGATCCATTTTCCGCTAAAGCAGATCTACATCATGGACGGTTCAAAACGATCACGCAAATCCAATGCATTCTTTACCGGCTTTGGTAAAAATAAGCGCATAGTTCTTTTTGACACCTTGGTGGATCGGCATAGCGTCTCGGAATTGGTGGCAGTGTTGGCCCATGAAATGGGGCACTATAAAAAGAAACACATTCTGCAGAATTTAGTGGTAGGCATAGTCCATACCGGATTCATGTTTTACCTAATGTCTTTTGTCATTTCCTACCAGGGATTGTTTGACGCTTTTTTTATGGAGCACATTTCGGTTTATGCTGGCCTCATTTTCTTCGGAATGCTGATTGCACCAGTAGACTTTTTTGTAGGTTTGCTCACCCAGATGCGATCCCGACATAATGAGTTTCAAGCGGATCAATTCTCCGTTGAAACAACTGCACATCCGAGCGCCATGATTGATGCCCTTAAAAAACTTTCCGTGCACAATTTGACCAATCTACGGCCGCATCCATTTTATGTCTTTCTCAATTATTCCCATCCCCCGGTTCTGAAACGCATTGAGGCTATTCAAAAAATCGGTGCAAAGAAAAAATAACGGTCCATGAGCAGCATATCGGTTTCGATGTTAAAGAATCCCACGGCAATACGGCCATGGCTTATTGAAGTAAATGAAATCGGCATGCTGAAATATCCCTAATTTGAATTCAATCCACGCTATAAGATTTAAGCGATTCGCAACGAATATTCAAAATTCCTACAGATTCTTTTATAGCGATTGTCATAATAACGTTCCGATTCGAAGGAAAAGCGAGACGCCTATTTTTGACAACTAGTATAATCGCCAGCTAGTCTTTTTGTAAGGATATATGCCTAACAATTCGTTTTTTTGCTCAAGTATTTAGAAAATTTGCCGATATATCATACAGGTCATCAGTCTAAACTAGGTGCATGCCGTGGGTATGCCCCATTCATTCATAATGGCCAGAGGGATATTATGTCATTAACAGGAAAAATAGGAACTATTTCTCTATCAGGTTTATTACAACTTTTAAGCCGTGAACAGAAAACCGGTATTCTTTCTGTCAGACAGTCTGACATGGAGTTCCAGCTATTTTTATTAGACGGCAATGTTGTTTATGCTACCCAAACCCTAAAAGTCGCGAGGCTGGGTGAGCTATTAATAAATGATAACTATGTAACCCCAGCGCAAATAAACGAGTGTCTAAAACTATCTGTTAAAAAGAAACAGGCTCTTGGAAAAACGCTGGTAGAAAAAAAGCACATTACAAAAGAAACTCTGGAAAAGTATCTTTACACGCAGGTCCAGGAAATTGTCTTCACGCTGTTTTGCATGGACGAGGGTACCTTTGCGTATAAGAACTCTCAATTTGAAATGCGCTGGCTAGTTCCAGTAGAAATCAATACCCTCCGGCTGGTTATGGAGGCATTGGAAAGACTAGACGACAACGCCTTTGATGCCTATGAACGAGTAGCTTATGGCTGAAAATCTTTATGTGTCGACGGCATTTAGCAATGAATCAACACTGATGGAAAGTGTGTTGAGCACATTGTAGTGAGGATCGAAGCTCAACTCAAAAGCCCTTTCGCCAATCCAATCACGGCCAGAATGATCAGCAAAATTAGTACATGCTTCCGAAACGCTTTTTCATTCACATTTTTAAACATACGACTACCCAGATTGATACCCAATAACAACGGTAACAATGCCATGACCGTTAAATGAAAGGTAGCCATGGTTACGAGGCCTTGGATGGATGTCATCACTAGACTGATTACATCAATGCCTAAAAAATAGGCAATGATGGATGCGCGTGACACTGCCACCCCTGCTGGTGATGATAGATAAAATAAAATCACCGGTGGGCCGCCAATGGCAGCGGCACCATTTAGCAAGCCGCAGGCCACGCCCGTTGTCAGAATCAATGGTCTGCCGGGCATGCGTCGCCAAGCCCAGCCGCTTAACAGCAATATGGCGGCAATCAGCACCAAAACGGAAATGAATATACGCATGGGTTCGGCAGGAATTGTCGCCAGAAAGTAAACTCCCACCGGGATTGCAAAAAAGGAACCGGTGAGCAGCCAGCGCAGCGAATACCAATCTATTTTCCGCCAAACCTGGGGAATCAATCTGAAGCTGGCTAACACCTCGAGAATAAGAACCACAGGAACGACTTGGGCAGGTGGTAATACCAGCGCCATGCTCGTCACCGCGACCATGGCGAATCCAAACCCGCTGTAGCCCCTGATAATACCGGCAATGAATACCGCAGTCCAAATGATGATAAGCGTGAAGAGTTCGTAGCCAAACAGAATCAAGGAATTATTCCAATCACTATAGCAACGGCAACTGCAAGATGGATGATTGCACTAATTTTCGAGAATATGCACAACGCCAGTCTTGATAATATTATGACAAAGCCGGAGTCAACAAATTTAGTGTAAGCCGCTTTGCTCACAAAACTGTCTTTGTGAAAATTGCAGTCGTTGACACATGTATATGTTGCGAATTGATCTTCTTAGAAGCCGAAGGTAAATCGTGAGCTCTGTCTATGCACAATTCCCCCGTACTCGCGTATCCACCGTATTTCTTCTTCTGAAAGGGGCCCTTTTTCTTGTAAATTGCTGATATTTTCTGCAAGTTGCCGGCGATTCTTGGGCCCCGTCAACACCACATCAACATAGTTACTGGACAAGCAAAAACGATAGCAATCTGAGGCTGTCATGACTGGCCCTTCCCATCCTTTGGGACGCTTGAGCAGACCGCGCCAACGAGTGGCCGTGTAGGCAACGACAGCCGGGTTGCGCACGGATAGATGCGGGAATATATCCTGCTCGGCCCCAGGATGCGCGGCATTGTACCGAATCATCAGCATATCCAGCGGCGAATCCTTGGCCAGCGCGCCGGCCCGTTTACGATCATGAATACTGACCCCGATGGCACGCACTTTGCCCGATTCCTTTAGGGAAACCAAGGCATCGATGGTGGATGCTGTCCAGGCACTCGTGCGACCCAGCCAAAAGATTTGTAGAATATCCAGATATTCGGTATCCAGCGTTTTTAATAATCGTTCACATCCCGTGCGGATGCCGCCACCAAAAAACGCAGTAGTGGGGCCAGTGGCGATCACAACAGATTCGCGGTCGCGTTTTAAGGCCGCTTTTAGGGACGGAGTGACCTGTTTGGACTTGGGGGTCCAAAAAACATAGTTCATGCCCTGATCCAGGGCCCATTCCAGATCGGATCCTGTAATGCCAAAATTGGTTGCCAAACCGAGTCTAAATACGCGCCGATCCAGGGCTTTCACGTCTCGATACAAAAATTCCTCGTTCATCTTAATTATCCTTCAATATGGGTTTATACACTTAAGAAGTTTCTTTTCTGCGCTTTACACTCCCGCTTCCACTTATACGGACCTCCTGATCCCGAATTTCGCCATCATATATCACCGTTCCAGATCCGCTGATGCTGCCTTTCAAATCCCCACCAGCCATCGAAACAGAAACTTTAGAGGAACCAGACAAGTCAATTTCGGCATGTGTAATAGGGTTGTTTATCAAATCAATTTGGGTGGAGCCAGAGCCTTTTAAGGTCAAATAATAAATATTATTTTGGCGACCTTTTAAATTGGTAGATCCACTGGCTTTGATCTTCAGACGTTCGCTCTGAAATCCGTGCATGTCGACATTGACGGATCCACTCAGCCGCAGGGTATCCACTTTTGGCAACTTTATTATGGCATTGACTTCATCATCTCTCCATCGGATACCGTCTTTTATATCCAGTCTGAGAACCGATTGCTCCTTTTCTACCAGAATGACATCCATCAGATATTCAGGCCCTTCTAATTCAATCCCATATGATTCACCTTGTTCAATTACAAGGTTCCAATTTCCAGAAGCCCGGATTCCCGAGAAATATTGGATTGGATAAGATTGCTTGACGGGTGCTTTTGATCCACTGAGTTTAATTGTCATCTCACCCTCTGCCATCAAGGGTGTTGTTGAAATCCGCAAGAACAGCACCAGGGCGACCACACAGCCAAAAATACCACCCAGGCCGAACCAAAGAATTTTATTGCTTATTTTCATTTCGTTCCTCCTCATCCGGAAGGGTTCTCCCATCCGTCCGGTTTGTATAATAGCTTTCATATAAACTTTTAAAATCGTCCAAACTTAGACCCAATAAATCAAGGGTGTTGCATATTCGGGGCATATCATGTTTAATAAATTCGGCTTTTTTGATGGCCAGTATTTTTCCCACAGCATCATCACATACAAAAAAACCAATGCCACGCTGGTTATATAGTATCCCTTTCTGTTCCAAATCACTGTATGTCCGCATGACCGTGTTGGGATTCACTTCCACCCGGACCGCCATTTCACGAACCGAAGGAACTTTTTCGCCCGGCCTCCATTCTTGATTCACAATGGCATCACACAGATGCTCACCGATTTGGAGATAGATGGCCTGCTGTTTTCGAAATTGCATATTAAGCCTCGAATTCTCTCAGTCTAAAATAGCTGACCACCCAACAAAAGGGAGCCAGAATTCCCCAAAATAGGACCCCCGCTATCTGTACCAGTGTATCTTTAACTTGCAGGAGCCAATCACTGGAAAGCATGTTCCATGCGATCTGTATGCCATGATCGCTTAGGGTACCAAATTGGCCACCCAAGATAATCTTGAGTGACAGCAAAAAAAACAAGGCCAATGCCAAGCAGAGTGTTAAAAGAAAAAGGAGGGTTTTGATAAAAGCAAAACGCCTAAAAAAGATTGAACCTGTCAGAAATACGGATTGTACAACCAGATAAACAGCCATTGGAATCCAAAACCTGGTCGCAAAGGGATTGAACAAGGGATGGGAATAATTAAAAAGGATCTGGTTGATTCCCTCAGAAAATGCCGAAATGACAAAGTAGATCAAACCGGTTGCGAGTACATACCCTATGGAGGTTATAAATAATCGGCAGGTAAATTTTTCAAGTATGGACGCCGGTAGTGTCAGCCAGGCACCGGCAGTTGCATCTTCGCGTAAACTCCCATAAGCACTGCTGCTCAACAAAATACCACTCACAAACAAGAAAAATACATAAAGCCCGAGGTGCAATTGGTCCCCGGTATGCCGAAAAGCTGATAATCCGGACACCAGTATGACCAGGATGCCCACAACACCGGTCACTATCAATATTTTGGATGCATTGATTAAGATGGTATTACGAGTCAATAGGTAAAATCGTTTAGGGCTGAAATGATTAGCAATCATAAAAAGGCACCTCCATACATTGCCATGTTGTTTATGCAACTATGAGGTAAACCCCAACGTCGCGCCTATGGGGAAAATATGGCTGCGACCCTCTCGGGATTGGACACCACTGTATTAAATAGTACTTCTATATCCATGGATTGCCCATCGTCTTGACGAGCTGCTGTGACCACGTTGTAACCGCCGGGAACATTTTCCACATACAAGGCTTCCTGCTTGTCTGGGGACGTGGATTGAAAATTGATGGCCAAACGTTCAGATACATTCTCCAATAATTCGTGGAATAGGATCGTGCCTTCATTCAAAATGATGACCGCATCGATGATACGCTCCAAGTCTCTAGCCTGGTGGGTAGAGATAATAATCAGACGTTCTGCGGTAAAATCGGAAGCCAATACTTGGCGGAACTGGCTTTTGGACGGAATATCTAGCCCATTGGTGGGTTCATCCAGCAGCATGATGCGGGTATTGGCTGCCAACCCAAACGCCAATAGGATTTTTTTCTTCTGACCGAAAGAATATGCATTCAACTTTTTGTTGGCGTCCAATTCAAATCGTTGCAGATAATTCCTAAAACTTTCCGAATCAAATTTAGGGTAAAATGGCGCATACATCCGCTGATACTGCTGTACAGAAATATCCGGTAGGCTGAACTCTTCTGGCAAAAAGAATATTTCCTTAAGCATGTTAACTGGGCGTTGGGAGCTATCTTCATCCAAAACAAGACATTGCCCAGCCTGCGCAAACCGCAAGCCAGTCATGAGTTTCAGCAATGTGGTTTTTCCAACACCGTTTTTCCCCAAAAGCCCATAGATGCGACCCATGGGAATATCATCATGCAAATCGGAAAAAAGCTCAGTCTGGTTGTATCCGAAGTTAATATGGCTTAGCTGTATCACATGTTACCTCCTATTTAGTGTACTAATTAACTAATACAGTATACACCTTGCACTTCTTTGTCAAATAAAATCGTAGAACGATTTTATAAAACGCGACCCTTTCGCCCTGGGGCGAAAGACATTGTCGCTCCAATGCGGTCAACGACACAGATCATGTCGGTGTCTTATGAATTAGGCTAAAATCCCTATCCCTGCAGCAAGACTTGTCAACGAGCTCAAGTCGAGTCGCAGCGGGGAATTCAAATTTAAATGCCAAAAAACCTTAAAGTTTTAGTAGTGATCTGCCGACAAAATATTATAAACTCAACATGTTATTTGAATCACCGGGAAATTGATAAAAAGCGCATTAACGTATCCTGCGTTAATTTGCCCAGATTTTGAGAAGGCTCAAAGGGAACGGGAGATACTCTATTAAAAATATCCCCTCCTTGATAGTAAAGGATAAAATGGCCATTAACATCAACTCCATTGTTCAGGAGATCGACACCCTGACTCCCATACCAGCCACAACCAATAAAGTCATGGAAATCGCCGGAGATCCTGACGGGGCCTTGAACGATCTGGTCGATGTGTTGCAGTATGATGCTGAATTAACAGCGAATCTTCTGAAATTGTGCAACTCGACATACTATGGATTGACGGTAAAGATTGATTCCGCCCGGCAAGCAATCTCACTATTAGGTATGGATCAAATTCTTGAAATGGTTATGATCGCCAATACCAGCAAGAATTTGTTAAGAGCTCAAAAGGGCTATGACCTCCAGCGGGGTGAACTCTGGAAAAATAGCGTCGCCACTGCCCTGCTTTCTAAATCAATTGCCGAAGATAAAAAGGATACCGACAAATTTCGCGTTTACACAGCATCGCTCATTAAGGATATCGGCAAAGTTGTTATCGATACTTACGTGGGAAATTCCATCAAAAAAATCCAGCACCTTGTTGTGAAAAAAGGGTATGGTTTCGACCAGGCGGAGCAGGCTGTGCTATGCATCGATCACGCCAAGCTGGGCGGCATTGTTGCTGAGAGATGGAATTTCAGTTCCAAAATGATATTTATGATCAGCAACCATCATCTGAATGATGCCAACGCCAGAAAAGATGTGGAGATCTGCATTGTCTATCTGGCCGATACCATTGCCAGGATGGTGGGCATCGGCGTGGGTGCCGATGGATTAGCGTACAAGTTTTATGAGGATATTTTTGACAACCTTGGAGTGTCCGAAGCATATGTCCAACACTTCATGGCTGAATTCCAACTGAGTCTCAACAAAGCGGAACGCTTGCTTGTATCTCTTAATTGAACCCTATCTCAACCTCAGAAGCCGGATGGCCGCCACGGATACCCCAATTATCCAATGATGGCTCATTCAGAACAATAAAAACATCTGTGGTGTTGACCGCTTAGGGGCTGACGATGCCTTTCGCCGTGCGGTGAAAGGTACGCGTTATCATAAAATCGTGGAACACGATTTTATTGTACCATCATGAAGGCAAAACGATCCATCTTCTGGTCATAATCCGTGCGCACATTGATTTCAAAGCCGAATTTCCGCACCGTAGAATAGACATCCACGGCCATGGCCTCGGGGACTGGTCGGGCCATGCGGGGCTGTTCGCAAGTCTCCCGGTTACCGGTGCATTCCTTGCAAAAACAGCAAGAGTCCATAAATAGCAAAAATGCGCGCTCGAATCCGGCTAAAAAGACAGCGCGCTCCAACTTTACCAGCTTGGTGTTTATCCGGGCCGACCAGGTATGCCGGTCTTCGGGTTTTTCCATAAGACCTTCGAAATGCAGGATGATGGCGTCGCCGTATTCCTTAAAAAAGCGCTCACATTCAGGCACAGACGGCGTATTGGGTGGACAGGCGCCGCCGCGGCCGTACTCGCCGCAGCCAAACATGCATTTCATACGTACCCATTGGGCCACGACGATCTCTTGCGGATCGAACCACTTATAATCCGTGTATTCATTTGATTGTAGTACCTGGTCGACTTTTTTCCTTAGGGATTTACTCAAACTCATATTTGATCCTTTACAAGTGGGCCTTTATTCTCTTAAACGGCAATTAACTGATAGGCATGCCAATTTTCATCATGAAAACGGACTATACGCTCAAAAACTAACTTCCGGCAAGCATAATTGTATCTCATCTC
>CAZWEO010000034.1:0-46902 GCA_964633115.1 uncultured Desulfobacterales bacterium | reverse complement strand
ATTATATTAATAGGTTAAACTACTTTTGATGCTCTTAAGTTAATGACATTGAGTTGTCACCTTTAAAGAGTTTTACCCCCATTGGGACCACCCTTTATGCAGCCATCCGATGGATGTGTTCCGGTGTCTGCAAACCAAAAGAAATATAGGGTGCGTTTTGTACTGTATGACTATACTGCCTGCTTCTCCTTTGTCATTCCCGCGGAAGCGGGAATCCAGTAGAAGCTGTCAGCTGTCAGCAATAGGCTAATCCTGGACCCCCATTTTCATGGGGATGACAACCGTGCGCTAGGAGGCTGGGATGCTTGGAAGCGGTCATCCGTTCTCTGCTTACCGCCTACTTCTTACTCCCTAACGCTTACAGTCTTCAGCCTGCCTACTGCTCACTCCTTACTGCTATCTTGCCCACTTGAATCCTCGACACCTTGATCCCTGGTAATCTTTTTTTTCTTCCTCGACTTCTCACGCACCATGACCATGAAACGATAAGTCAATATATAGGCCAAAATGGCTGGTAGAATACCTAAAAGGGCGCCGCCCACAACCATAGCGATGGTGACATCTAGGCCGAGGTTCATCAATTCTTTAATGGATTCAAATTTCACATCAAAGGGTATCGGCTTATTTAAAATAAGCGTTCCTAGTTTAAAACTGCCGACATAAAAAATGGGTATGGTAATGGGATTGGCGAACCAAACACCGATGGCAGCGGCTGGTTTACTGCCCTTTAATACAAAAGCCAATGCGATGGCTATAATCGTGTGAAAAGGTATGGTTGGGGTAACACCCACAAATACACCAATAGCCATGCCCATGGCGATATAGCGCGGATCGCCCTGTAGCTTTTTGATGCGATCAACCAGTGATCTCAAACGGTCTTTGAAAGAAATTTTGGCAGTAGTCATGAAAAAATATCTACCCTTGCATAAGCAACGTTAGGGTCTATTAGCATGAAACGATACTGCTATCAAACCAATTCAGCGCAGCTTGACTTTTGCTTTATTTATCCTTAAAGTGTAAGTCAATCTTTTACTAGTAGTAAGAAGTCATAAGCAAAAGGAGGAAAGTATGGTAAGAGGAAAACGCAAAACAGTAACCTTTGATGCCATGGTCAAATTTTTCATGCAACACTATGACATCCCAACTAAAAAGGATGTAGAAAAAATTTATGCGCGCCTGGATAAACTCGAAAAACTGATCCGCAGCGGTCAATCGAAATCCAGACGGATTGCTAGTGGTAAAGCCGGTGCAAAATCTGCTGCCAAAAGAGGACCGCGCACGCCGACTGCATCCGACCGTGTATATGCGATCATCAAACGTTCCAAAAAAGGTTTAACCATTGCAGACATCAAACGTAAGACTGATTATGATGATAAGAAGCTACGCAATATAATATTTCGATTGCACAGCCTAAAGCGCATAAAAAGAGTCAGCCGGGGTATTTATACAGCAACTTAATACTGAGTGGATTTATAAGTTATCTAAATGAAATTAAAAAGTTATCAGCAAACAGATTTTCGTGAGACCTGCCAACAATTGGGGTATCAGATCAATAAGACCGCCGAACTGACCATAATTAACTCCGTCTTAGTTGAATTGGAACATGTGCCCACCGGGGCAAGGCATATACATATTGATACGCTTGATCGTGAAAACACATTTAGTGTCGCCTTTAAAACCGTTCCCAAGGATTCAACGGGTGTGGCCCATATTTTGGAACATAGTGTTCTTTGTGGTAGTAAAAAGTTTCCGGTCCGCGATCCTTTTTTCTCCATGCTAAAAAGAAGCCTGAATACCTTTATGAACGCCTTTACGGCCTCAGATTGGACCATGTATCCTTTCAGCACGCAGAATCAAAAAGATTACTACAACCTGATGGATGTCTATCTGGATGCGACTTTTTTCCCCAACATAGACCGCCTTAGTTTTAAGCAGGAGGGGCATCGCCTGGAGGAGGAAGAGACAACTTCAGAGGAGATTCAACTAGTATACAAAGGCGTGGTCTACAACGAAATGAAAGGCGCTATGTCTTCACCAGACCAGGTCATGGTCCGGTCGATACTTAACGCCATGTATCCGGATACAACCTACCACAATAATTCCGGCGGTGATCCGGCCGTGATTCCGAATTTGACACATGCGCAGTTGACGCACTTTCATCAGAAGCATTATCATCCCAGCAACTCATTCTTTTATACCTATGGTGATCTTCCTCTACAAGAACATCTGCAGATCATTCATGATAAAGTGTTGCGCCATTTTGAAAATATCGACCCGGGGACGGAAGTCATGCCCCAGCCCCGCTGGAAAGAACCCAAACGCACTCAATATTTTTACCCCTTAGACGCAGACGCTGTCACAACCAAAAAGTCGCAAGTATGTCTGGCCTGGTTAATTTCTGACATCCAGGATGCCTTTCAAATGCTGGCCCTAAAACTGCTAGAGCAAATCTTACTTGGTAATTCAGCCTCACCCTTACGCAAAGCCTTAATTGATTCTGAGATGGGAGCAGCCTTATCAGATGGTTCCGGTTTTGATGCCGATAATCGCGATACTTTGTTTACTTGCGGCCTCAAGGATGTGGATGCAAACGATGCTGATAAGATTGAGACGCTAATTTTTGATGTGTTGGGGCAGCTAGTGGACAATGGCATCGACCGGGAATTGATTGATTCTGCTATCCATCAAATTGAATTCCACCGGCGTGAAATTACCAATACGCCTTATCCATACGGCATTAAGCTGCTGCTCTCATTTGTGGGCAGCTGGCTGCATGGTGGCCGTCCTGAAAAAATCTTGATGTTTGAGAACGATCTAGAAAAACTTCGCCAAGAAGTGGCCCAAAACGGCTTTTTCGAAAAACAGATTAAACACTATTTACTAGAAAATCCACATCGTGCCAGATTGGTTTTATCCCCTGATGCAGATTTGGCCAAAGCTGATAAAGAGCGGGTTCGTACTGAGCTGGCCGCAATCAAGCAAAAGTTAAGCCAGGCCGAAATAAACGGTATACGGGCTGACGCCCAGGAACTGAAAACGTTGCAGGAGACTTCTGAAGACACATCCAGTTTGCCAACTTTGGCACTGACAGATGTGCCTCCCGATATTCATGCCGTGGCCATATCTAAATGTGCACGCGCAACATCTGCGGTCTGCTACAAGCAATCCACATCAGGCATTTTTTACGCCACTACCGTCATGGGTACGGAAGATCTGGAAGCAGACCAACTATCCCTGGTGCCATTTTTTTGTTACGCCACGCCTCGCTTAGGAACACGCAAACGGGATTTTACAGAGATCGTCCAACGCATTGATGCTTACACCGGTGGTATCAGCTTGGCCTCCAATGTTCGTACCCGTTTTGATGCGGCGGGCCGTTGCGTGCCTTTTATAACCATTAATGCAAAATGTCTGAATCGCAATTTGGACCAAATGTTTGAACTGATCCAGGAGATCTTGTTTGAGATATCATTCGAAGATCATGCTCGGCTGAAGAGCTTATTGCTTGAATATCGGGCCGGTTTGGAATCGATGATTATCCACAATGGACATCGCTATGCCATATCGCTTTCTTCCAGAAATTTTTCGACTAGTGCCTATATCAGCGAACTCTGGAGCGGTGTACATCAGCTCCGCTATATCAAAAATTTAACCGCAAAGCTAACCAGCGACCAATTAGATTCTGTGGTGGTTAGCTTGGCGGATATCCGCCAGCGGATAGTAGTTCCAGCGAACTTCCAAACAGCATTAGTGGGTGAAGCTGAGCCAATAGAACAAATACTGCCGGTCGTATCACAACGGTCGCTGGCAACTGAGCACCCACAAGACTCGCAACGTATGCCTCACTTCAATCCACCAAAGGTAGACTTCCCCAATGAGCTGCCGCGGGAGGGCTGGGGAACGGCAACGTCGGTATCTTTTGTGGCCAAGACTTTTAAATCAGTACGTATGGATCATGCTGATGCACCGGGTTTGGCCGTAATTAGCAAAATGTTACGCTCCCTATATTTGCACCGAGAGATTCGTGAAAAGGGCGGCGCCTATGGTGGCTTTGCCGTCTACAACATCGAGAATGGATTGTTCAGTCTGGCATCCTATCGCGATCCACATATCCTGGCCACATTGGATGTGTACGAACGAACCAACCAATTTATCACCAGCGGGGATTATCAAGAAGAAGATGTCAAGGAAGCCATCCTGCAGGTTTGCTCGGATATCGATAAGCCGGATCCACCGGGACCAGCAGCCCGGAAAGCGTTTTATCGCAGCATTATATCTATGGCAGACGAGAGTCGCAGGCGCTTTAAGCAGCAGTTATTGAAGCTGAATAAAGATAATATTGTTGATACAGCCAAACGCTATTTTGGTACAGAGCAATCGGTGGGTGGCGTAGCGGTTATCTCTAGTGAGGAGCGTTTGCGGCAGGTGAATAGCAAGATTCCCGAAAACCCGCTCAAGTTAGGTAAGATTTAGCGAAGCGACCACGAGCCTAAGCGAGTGCAGCTTCACTCATCATTCTCATCGTCTTCATCCTCAACATCGTCTTCATCCTCAACATCGTCTTCATCCTCAACATCGTCAACATCGTCATCATCGTCAACATCGTCATCATCGTCAACATCGTCATCATTCTCTTCATCCTTATCATCCTCATCGTCCTTATCATCCTCATCGTCCTTTTTATCCTCGTCATCCTCTTGGTCTTCCGGTTTGGTGTCTATGACTTTCGGGAATCGTAGTCCTGTCCCTAGTTCGAGGACATCCACCTTGTGATATTTGGTGGTGGTTTCAGCCAGTTGCCGGGCTAAATTCATGCCACCAAGTTTCAAATGGACCAACAGGGTTTCTTGGAATTCTACGTCGTTTTGCAAATCCAGTGGCAATGATCGTAGTAACATATAAAATCGGGCCTGATACTCTTCGGGAACTTTGTATTTCATAGAAAAGTCCTTAAAAGATATATGGATGTGATGTGTGCTTTTGCATTCCTGATGTGAATAATAATTCTGTTTTGATAAATGTAAAGCTTAGAATACGTCCGATTCGATCGATTTCTTCATTTTCGCTGCCATACCGGATCTCTTTTTTCCATCAATGCCGCAATACCTTCTTGAAAATCGGCACTTCGTATCAGGGCGCTCTGGTAGTTCACCTCCATATCCATCTGGGTATAAAGATCGACGCCTTCACCACGTTTGATAATTTTCTTGGTGGCCCCCACCGCCAGGGGAGCCATTTTAGAAATATCCAAAATAAATTTTTCAGCGGCTTCAATTAGGCTCTCAGAAGGATAAACATAACTCACCAAACCCCATTGTAGGGCCTGATCAGCAGTAAACCGTTTGCCCGTCATCAGCACCTCCATGGCCCGAGAGGCCCCGATCGCGCGATGCAATCGCGTCGTGCCGCCTAAATCTGCAACCAGACCAAACTGGTGTTCGGGTAATCCCCAAATGCAATCCGAGCTCATGAGGCGGAAATCACAGGCCAGGGCGAGTTCCAGGGCCATACCGAAGATGCCGCCATGAATGGCACAAATAATTGGAATTTCTATTGTTTCAAGCCGATTGAGATATTGCTGATATTCATGAATAATAGCACGGAAGGGTGCGCCACCCGCAGCTTGATCACCCAAAAAACGACCCGCAAGGGAGCCAAGGGAGTTAAAGTCCACGCCGGCTGAAAATACCTTTCCGTTGCCTTTGATCAAAATGCCCCGAATTTCGGTATCATCAATCTGGGCCACGATTGCCTGGCTGATATCCTTGAGCAACCCAAATGGCAGCGCGTTGCGTTTTTCGGGCCGATTGATGGTGAGGGTGTATATGGGGCCGTTTTTTTCACATAATAATTCATTTTCAGACACAGGAACCTCCATTTACAACTTGAGTTAAAGGCATCAATTGCAGCGTTATTGGGTTGACGGTTTGAAGGGGTGGCGGTTAACAACCACCTGCGAATTCACTTCACCCTACACACCTACAACCCTACTACCCTCTAAATCAGTATCTCCAAATCCGTCAACGGATACGACACGCAGGCATGGATATATCCATATTGGCTATCGGATTTTCGAACCGGCGTATTGGCTGGCTGAAATACTTTGCCTGCTAGCACCTTGACACGGCACATACTGCATTCACCCGATCGGCATATGGAGGGGGGGACGACACCATGTTTCTCCAAGGATACCAAGAGCGGGACCGACGCCTGAGCGCTGATTTTAGGGCCACCTTTGACTGAAACTGAATATTGCTGATCCGGTATAATATCTGGGGGCCAGGCTGGATCCTGGGAGATATCGGCAGGTGGACCGTAAAGTTCTTTTCTAATTTTTCGGTGCGGTATACCCAATTGGTCAATCTGGGGTAAACAGAAATCATACATGCCCTGGGGGCCGCACAAAAAGAAGGTAGCTTCCGCCATACTTCCTGCAGTTTCTTGAATTAGGTCGCCGGTAATTAGACCGCATTGGCCCTGATAATCATTGGAAGCGTTCTCAATTACGGGGATATAACGGATACGTTCGAATTGATCGGCTATTTGCGCTAACGCCTCATGGAATATGATATCGTCTGATGAAGTGTTGCCATAATATAGAATCACCTTGCGTGACAGACCGCGTTCAATTATTTCGCGAATCATGCTCATGAAGGGGGTGATGCCACTCCCGCCGGCAATGCAGATCATGGTGCTGCCGTGTACCAGGGGATTGAAATAAAAATTTCCCTGGGGACCGGAAAAAGTCAAACGGTCTCCTTTGCGGGTTTGATCCAGGAGAAAATTGGATACCAAGCCATTGGGTACGCGTTTAACGGTAATATCATAATAACCGATCTGATTCGGTGGGGAGGAGATACTGTAAGGCCGCGAGGTACAGATGCCGTCCACCTCCAGGTATAAGGCCAGATATTGCCCTGCTAAAAATGGTGGCAGCATTGAATCGGTCGGCACCAAACGAAAGGTGAGGGTGTCGCCAGATTCGATGATAAGGTCAGCCACTTCCAAAACCAGGCGATGGGGATGTAGCCGGTCGATATACTGATCGGCAAAGTCGAGCGTAAAAGAGCGCTTTTTGGCTGCTAAACGACTGGCCTCGATTTCGGTCCGAATGTCATCATAGCCATCAAATTCTTCCCAGATGCCTTTTCTCATGATGATCTCCTTTAATTTGAATTTATCCTTCGCTATACGAAGGTTAAATTCAAATTTGGTCTAATTGTTTAGCGATGGATCGGGCTGCAGCCACACCAGATCGTAAGGTTGGTTCAAATCCGTTATCACCGGCCCAGCCGCCTGCAAAATAAAGGCCCTTTATGGGGGAATAGCGTCCTGGCTGAAAAAAGAGCGAATCCTTGGTTTGCTGTTCAAATCCGTAGATGGCCCCTAAGGGGTGCCCCAGGTAACGCATATGCGTCAACGGGGTGCCCACCTCAATTTCTTCGATATGGATACGGATATCAGGATAAATTTGCTCGACCCGTTGGAGCATCTGTTCGGCGCAGCGAAACTTCGCATCCAGGTACTGCTGCGGTGGAATTTTGAGCCAGGGCTCGCCGTATTTAAGGGTTACAATGTTAGCCTGGCATGTGCCTGGGGGCGAAAATTCCGGGTCGGAAACATCATAGCAACTCAATACCATGAGTTCATCCTCGATGTCGATTCGACGCATCCGTTCGTGGTTGCGAATCGACATATCGGTATCCATCATCAGAAAATTGGTGGATTCATTGATGCCAAGTTGTTCCGGTTCGCAGTCGAAGCCAATAAACATGGTCATGGCCGACGTGCTCAGCTGACGGCTTTTCACCTCAGTAATGGTATTTTCGGGTATTTTTTCTTCACCGATCATGAGTCCATAGGTAACGATGGGCGAGACATTGGAAACTACATAATCACAAACGATTTGATCCCCTCGATCGGTGATGACACCGGCGACCGTATCCCCCGTGGTTAGAATTTGTTTGGCGCCACAGTTGAATTTGGCGCTACCGCCATTGGACAAGAATTTATTAAAGATTGCATTGGATAACGCTTGGGATCCACCTTTGACGTGATATGGCTTAAACTCCAAGTACTGCCAAAGAACCATAGCCAAATAGGCAAAGGAGAGCTGATCGATGGATACGCCCAGATATCCCCAATATACAGACAGGACCGCCTTTAAGAGTGGGTCACTAAAAAAATCATTTAAAACTTCGCCGGCATTTTTGAATGCATAGGAATAAAGACGGGGATATTTTTCGCGGCTTGGTTCCGGGTCTCGAAAGATAAAAGCCCCGACCATGTCATTGGCGTATTGATACACCAGATCAAAAAAGGAAGCGATGGCTTCCTTTTCATGGGGAAAGGCCTGTTTCAGCGTAGCCTGCACCTGATCCTTGTCCGGCTTAAGGGCGATATGAAACCCATCGGGATTGTGGACGCTGTATAAGTCGCTGATTTGAACAAAATCCAAATCATCCATGACGCCAAGTTTGTCCAAACTCATGCGTAGGGGGCCGGGCATTTCGGGGGTGCCCAGACCGCTAAGTTGATGCAGGGCGATTTCAAATTCAAATCGGCCCCGACAAAAACTGGTGGCACATCCGCCTGGAATGTTGTGCCTTTCCAGCAGGAGGACATTGAGGCCCTTCTGAGCCAGGGCAGCGGCGGCGGTCAGTCCACCATTGCCCGCTCCGATTACGGTGACGTCGACTTTATCCATCGGTAATCCCCCTGCACTTTTTTGAATGTAATATGGGATTAATACGGCGACTTTATTCTATTATGATAGTGTCATTTGCCCTGCGGGCGTCACTCGTGCTGCGCACGTCATTTGCCTTTCAGGCGTAATTCATGGTTGCTTGTCATAACCCCATAAACTTAGCGGCAATATTTCGCATAATTTCATTCGTACCAGCAAAAATCATGGTAACCCGGATATCCCGCCAAGCACGTGCCAGGGGACATTTTTCAAGCGTGCCGAAGTCGCCGCACAAGTCGACACTGCGATCGGCCACACGATTGGCCATTTCAGTGGTCCAAAATTTTGCCATGGAAGTTTCCACGATGATATCTTTTTGTTCCATGTGTTCGGCCACCAGTTTTTCAATAAAGGCACGGCCAATACAGATTTCTGCAGCCATATCCACAAGGGCAAACTGGGTAACCTGGGATTTGGATAAGGGCTTGCCATTGATCTTGGTATTTTTACAATAATCTGTGACCCATTCAACCATGCGTTCGGCAGCCACCTGGGCGCCCAAAGCACACATCAGGCGTTCCTGTTGTAACTTCTGCATAAGCATGAGAAAGCCGGCACCTTTATCCCCCAACCGATTGGTAACAGGTATACGACATTTGGAAAAAAAGAGTTCAGCCGTATCCTGACTCCACCATCCCATTTTTTCAAGGTGGCGCCCGTGTTCAAATCCAGGGCTACTATCCTCTACCAGATAGAGTGAGATGGCCTGATATGGGTTTTCAATTGAAGGATCCCGGGCCGCTACGATGAACAGCTCCCCATTGATTCCATTGGAAATAAAGGTTTTGGAGCCATTCAGGATCACTTGGTCTCCTTCTTCTTCGGCTGTAGTGGCAATGTTGGCCAGGTCGGACCCAGCTCCTGATTCGGTCATGGCGATGGCTGTGATAATATCACCGGAAACACAACCGGGAAGATATTTGCGCTTTAGTTCCTCCGACCCGAAAGCGGTAATGTAGGGTACCACGACATCGGAGTGTAGTACCGCTGCCAGGCCGGTGTGCATTGAATACGAAAGTTCTTCGGTGACGATGAAGGAGTAAAGAAAGTCGCCACCCATGCCACCATAGGTATCGGGCACATCCGTACATAGAAAGCCATCGCGCCCCATCTGGCGCCAAACCTCCTTGGGTTCGAGGCCGTCTTTTTCCCACTTGTCGACATTGGGGGTTACTTCCGATGCTACGAAGGCCCGCAGCCGTTCTCTAAAGTCTTTGTGCTTGTCGGTGTAATTCAGAATGTCCATAATTAATACACCTTATCTGGTCTGTCTATTATGTTCAGAAAGATTTTGAATTTTTACTAATGAGGGTTCAAGTGATTCTGAGTTTCGAGTTGCGTGTCACATGTTGCGTGTTGCCAGACGCAATTAGCAACTCGATACTTGTTACGCGCAACCCGCAGTCCTTTGAATCCTAAAATACGCGTGATATCGCTTTACGAGATCACGCGTATTTACCAATAATCGATATACTACACACATTCATGGACGGAAATCCGCCCAAATTATGGGTTAAACCAAATTTGGGATTTTCGATCTGTCTTTCTTCCGCGCGGTCGTGCAGTTGCAAATACATCTCGTACAGCATGCGTAGACCCGATGCACCTATCGGGTGCCCAAAACACTTCAGCCCGCCGTCGACCTGGCAGGGTACTTGGCCATCGCGATCATAAAAACCATCCATAGTGTCCTTAACTGCTTGTCCGCGTTCGGAAATGTGCAAATCTTCATAGGTAACTAACTCGGTAATCGAAAAGCAGTCGTGAACTTCCATCATACTGATCTCTTCGCGGGGATTATCAATGCCGGCTTCCTGATAGGCCATAGTGCTGCATTTGCTCGTCGTTTTAAAGTGATCGCCGTCCCAGTTATTGTAACCAAGTTCCTCACCGCTACTCAAGGCCAGCTGTATTGACTTGACAGTGACAAAGTCTTTTTTCCCTAATTTTTTAGCCATTTCCGGTGTTGTTACAATGGCGCAGGCCGCACCGTCACTAACCCCGCAGCAGTCAAACAGTCCCAGTGGATGGGCGATGATGGGCGAAGCCATGACTTGGTCGACAGACACTGCCTTGCGCAGATGCGCCTTGGGATTGAGAACACCGTTGGCATGGCTTTTGGCAGAAACATGGGCCATGGCCCGTTTGAGATCCTGATCTTTAACTTTATATTTGGCGGCATAGGCGCTGGCCAATTGCGCAAAGGCTCCCGGCGCCGTTAAATTCGGGAACCATTGCCAGGTAAGGGTACCGGCGTTGGACCCGGTAAAACTGGGTAATCCACCATAGCCGGTATCTTTGAGCTTTTCGGCGCCTAAGGCCAGACAAATGTCATAAGCTCCCGATGCAACGGCATAACAAGCGCCCCGGAATGCTTCCGTACCGGTTGCACAAAAGTTTTCAACGCGGGTAACCGGGATCATGGGCAATCTAAGGGCAAGCGACAGGGGCAGTGCGCTTTTGCCGACATTGATTTCATCCAAGCAGCTGCCGAACCAGGCAGCCTCGATATCCTTTTTTTCGAGACCTGCATCAGCCAGGCATTCCTGAAACGCTTCCACCATCAGTTCCTCGGCCCCCACGTCCCAGCGTTCGCCAAAACGGGTACAGCCCATACCAATGATAGCAACTTTATCTTTTATTCCTGTGGCCATGGTATTCCTCCATTTAATTTGAATTCTCGCCGTGACTCGACTGAAGCCTTCGCATTAGTCTCAGACTTCGGCGAGCTCAGTCGAGCCGCCAGAGGCCTCGTCGAATTCTAGCCGCACGGGATGAATTCAAATTGTAAATAATTGTTCAATCAATTGAGATTTGAGGATATCTCCCCCGATTTGCAGTTTGCCAGATGTATAGGCCTGCATGGCTGGCAGTTTGCCCGTCATCATATCCAGAAAATCAGAATCAGCCATTGTAAGTGTGCAGGCTGCTTTATCATGGACGCCGGCCTCGATGGTGCAGGTTTTGTCCTTTATTTCGCAATACCATTCACCGCCACTCGATCCGGAGATACTAAATTGAAACACAAGCTCAACACCTTCGGCTGCATCGGGCTTAAATGAATCTTGCATGCCCGCAAAAACGGCGCTTACATCCAGATCGCCGGCGCCGCCGTCCACAGGTGTTTCAGCTTCTGATTCGGCCGGTGGTGCGATGAGGGCGAATATGGCCGCATTGGCATCAGCCAATTCGGTGGCACCATCCAGGCTGTTAATGGCATCCAGATTATCACGAATCATTTCCGGGGTGGGAATGTTTTCGGAATCACCCATCTGGAAACCGCGGCCGGTGTGGATGGCTGCCCGGTTGAAATAGCCCATGCCGACATTGAAAATACCACCCGATTCTTGACATGTTTCGCTGGCCAAATAGGTCGCCAGGGGCGCCACATATTCTGGTTTGGATTTTTCATAAAGATCAGGCGGCATCACATCCTCCGTCAAACGTGAGGCAGCAATGGGTGCGATGGTGTTGACCTTGATATTGTATTTCTGACCTTCCAGCTTGAGTGTATTCATTAACCCCACCAGACCCATCTTGGCGGCGGAATAATTGGTTTGCCCAAAATTACCATAGAGACCGGCGGCAGAGGTCGTCATGATAATCCGGCCATAGCCCTTGGCCTTCATCGCGTTCATGGCCGGACGCGTGACATGGTAAGCGCCATCCAAGTGAACCGAGAGAACCGCTTGCCAGTTTTCGGGCTCCATCTTTAGGAAGCTTTTATCCCTGAGGATACCGGCATTGTTGATCAGGATGTCAACACGCCCGAAGGTATCAAGCGCGGTCTGGACAATTGCTTGGCCGCCTTCGGGTGAGGCTACGTTGTCATAGTTGGCAACGGCTTCACCACCTTGTTCTTTGATCTCCGCAACCACTTGGTCAGCTGGGGAGGCTGATCCCTTACCTGATCCATCGCGGGCACCACCCAGATCGTTGATCACCACCCGGGCACCCCGTTGGGCCAGTTCCAAAGCATATACGCGCCCGAGCCCAGCACCGGCCCCGGTCACGATGGCCACTTGGCCGTCAAAGCCCAACTGGTCTGCATCAGTTGCTGTATCCGGAATCGGAACCGCTTTCCAGAAATAATTGGAAAAGCCGCGTTCTTTGTCTATGCCTTTGCGCTTGAATTCCATGTGCACGGGTAAACCCACCTGGATGTCTTCCAGGCGACAATCGGTAAAGTCGGCCATCATGCGACCACCGCCTTCAAATTGGACCATGCCGTATATGGCCGGTGGGTCCACCGATACGGACAGCAAGTCTCCGGTAAAGGTTTTGACCTTGGCGGGGACATCGGCGAATTCATAGTCTTCCTGACTTTTCACAGCCCCGCATTCCGGATTCACGCAGATGTCCATTTTTGGGAATTGGGGTGTGCCGCAGGCCTGGCACTTGCCCCCAACCAAACCCAGTATCATTTTGTTTTTACGCCACAGAACCGTCGTGGCGGTTTGGGTGGGGGCTTCGGCGCGGATACCCATTTCGGTTTGAATCAGATCGCGGAACTTTAGCCATTTCTGATAATTGTTAATGGTCTGCTTATTATTCATGGTACCATCAAAACCATTTCGCGGCTTCAATTCAGTGATTTGATCCGTGACCTCAAACATCAGTGCATTGCAGCCTTGACCAAAGCCGGCCATGAGAATGTGATCCCCGGGCTTAGATGATTCCAAAGCTGCCGTCATCATCAGGAAAGGGTGAGCTGTACCGGTTTCGCCGCAGACTTCATGCAGGTTGTCCACCAGGGCTTCTGGCGCGGCACCCAGGTTTTTAGCGATTTTACGATGGTCACCTTTGAAAAAGCAGGGATAGACCAGCTTGTCCACCTGTTCGATGGCCATATTCAGCTTATCTAGTAAACCGTTCACGGCTTCGGGGATTATCTTGCCGTAGCCGGCATCGCGGGTCCAGCGTTCTTCCCACATGTAGTCGAATTGTTTCTGTGAGCCGCGATAGTGATCCACAAAGTCATACGATACAGAATAAGAACCTCGGTAGGCGGCAATGACGTTGCTGTCTCCCACCGTAAATGCAGCCGCGCCATCACCGAACCACATTTCGTAAAAATAGGCGGCTTTGGTTTCACGACTGTCGGCAGCTGCCACCAGGATGTTGCTGCGTTCGCCGCTCTTAACCGATTCCAATGCTGTGATCAGGGCCGTGCTCCCGGCCTTTTGCGATGCACTGAAATCGGAGGTGATTAGGCGGTTGTCGATGTTCAACGCGGCTGCCACCACACCGGCATTTTGACGATCAGCAAATGGCAGGGTGGTAGATGCCAAATAAAGCCCGTCCAGGGTTTGCTTGTCAAAGCCCTTGAGACAATCGCGGGCTGCGGCCACAGCCATGGTCAGGGTGTCTTCGTCCCAATTACACATGGATCGCTCACCCTGAGCCACCATCATGATTGCCGGTGCAAACCAGCCCATGGCCTGAAATATGGACATGCGGTCCAGTCTCAAACGGGGTACGTAAGCGCCATATGAAGTAATACCTATCATTTTTTATTCTCCTAATTTTAATTCGCTTCGCGAATTTAAATTTGAAATAGTTTCTCGATGAGTTGAGATTTCATGATGTCGCCTTCGATGATCAGCTTTCCAGATGTATATGCCTGCATGGCAGGGAGTTTTCCCGTCATCATATCCAGAAAGTCCAGATCGGCCATTTTTAGGGTACAGGCAGCCTGATCATTTACACCGCTATCAATGCTGCAGACTTGGTCTTTGATAACGCAGGCCCAGTCGCCGCTTTCGGCACCGGAAATATTGAATTGGAAAATAACGTCAACACCGGCGGCGGCATCGGCATTAAAACTATCCACCATAGTATTGAAAATATCGCTAACACTGACATCAGCAGATACAGATTCAGATGGCGCGTCCTTTTTCGGTGTTAGGGCCGTCAACAAGTCTCCGATCTGTTCATTCAGCTGACCATATTCCTTGGCTGGCGTAAGTTTAGCGATATCGTTCCAGGTTGATGCAACTTGTTCGGGTGTCGGAATATTTTGACCGTCACTGATAACGGTTCCGGGGCCGGTTACAATGGCCGCCCGGTTGAAAAAGCCCATACCAGCATTATAGATATTGCCACTCACCGAACAATCCTTTGATGCCAGTACCAGAACTAGGGGGGCTACAAATTCAGGCTTTAATTTTTCGTAAAAGTCGGGTGGTAAAACATCTTCGGTTAGCCGCGAGGCTGCCACGGGAGCAATGGTATTGACCTTGATGTCATATTTCTGACCTTCCAGTTTGAGCGTATTCATTAGCCCCACCAGGGCCATCTTAGCAGCCGTATAATTGGTTTGACCGAAATTGCCATACAAACCGGCTGCTGATGTGGTCATGATGATGCGCCCATAACCTTTGGCTTTCATGGCGGTAAAGGCCGGCCGGGTCACATGATAAGCTCCGTTCAAATGTACGTCCAGGACAGCGTTCCAATTCTCGGGTTCCATTTTCAGAAAGCTTTTATCACGCAGGATGCCGGCATTGTTGATGAGGATATCCACGCCGCCAAAAGCGTCCAGCGCGGTTTGGATAATGCTCTGACCGCCTTCGGGCGTGGCCACGTTGTCATAATTGGCCACGGCTTGCCCACCCAGGGCTTCTATTTCAGCAACCACCTCATCGGCAGGCGTCGCCGAGCCATCGCCGGAGCCATCGCGGGCACCGCCCAGATCGTTGACCACTACTTTAGCGCCGCGTTTAGCTAATTCCAGGGCATACACACGACCCAAACCGGCGCCAGCCCCGGTTATCACAGCCACTTGTTCGTCGAAGCGGATTTCATCTTTGGGTATGTCACCATATTCAAACTTACCGCGGTCGATGACAATTTCATTGGTATCTACATTCTGGACGCGCCAGACGGCTTTGCCTTCTTCGGTTTTCCATATCTGAGTTTTAAGGGGCATGCCCGGGTATAGCGGTTTGGTGAAGCGGCAGGTCATGCGCCGGGCCAGTTCCGGTTGACTCGGGACCAAGGCTTCAATCAGCGCCCGGCAAGCATAACCGTGGGTGCATAGACCGTGCATGATGGGCTTATCAAATCCGGCCATTTTGGCAAATTCCGGATCCACATGCAGTTGGAAAACATCGCCCGACAAGCGGTAAATCAAAGGTTGATTTTCGGATGGGGATGCATCCACAACAAAATCAGGATCGCGGTCCGGAAAAGTAAAGGTTTCGGTGGGCGGATTATCACCACCGAACCCACCATCTAATCGAGAGAAAACCGTGCTACGAGCTGTGAAGAGTTTAATCCCACTGGAATGTTTGGCCTCGCTTTGCGCAATTACCAGGGCCCCTTTCTCTTTGCCTTTGTCAAAGATATCCGAGATGGTGCCTTCAATGGTCATGGTCCCTTCCGGTGGAATGGGATTGTGAAATATCAACTCCTGTTCGCCATGTAAGATACCGGCCAAATTGACGTTGGTTAAAGACAACGCCTGGGGCATGGACTCATACAAGGTGGTAATGGCAAAACTGGGAATGACCTTGAGATCCTTTTCATAACAGTAGTGCAGGTCGGAAAATCCGGCACCAACGCCAAGGGCATACAGGACGGCGTCTTTCCAGGTGTAATCCTTGGAAATCGGGCCGATTTTTTCCCCGACAGCATCAAGATTTAATGCCATAGGTGTCCTCCTTTTTTTCCTTTGTGAATGCGGGTACAATAATGAATTTGAGTGTTTCTTTGATGGTTTGCAGATATGCTTGTCGATCGATTTCGAGAATGGGTCGAAAGAAACTTTCGCCAGATATAAAATTCAGAACGCAATTCCAGACTGCCAGGATGCGGGCCTTGGCCTGAACCGAAACATTGGCTTTGCTGGGCGCCAGGTCCATGGCAATGGCAATATTGGAGGTGAAATCACCGATTTTAATATCCGGGACGGTGTCCGGCTTGGATTTGTTAAAGGAGTCGTTGAGAATCAAGTTGGAGACTTCTGGGTGCTGGAATAAGTAGTCGGTAAGAATGTCGATGGCTATTTCAAGACGCTTGGTGAGCGGTCTGTTTTTAACTTGTCGTTCGACTTCCTTGAATTCCTGCTGAATCTCCTCGTTGATATCGATAATCAATGCTTCATATAGATCCTGTTTTTCACCCCAGTGGTAGTAGAGGGTGGATATGTCAATGCCCACCTGGCCAGCAATCATGCGGGTGGTGGTGCCGTTGTAGCCATAGTCGCCGAATAGCCGGCGCGCAACAGCCAGGATTTTGGCCTTCATGGAATCGGGATTCTGGCGTGCTTTTTCAAGCGGGGAGGGCATCTGATTACACTCCTTTGCTCGAAATGGGAAACAGAAGTGTTGGCATTGGATCCATCAAACATATCCTATGGGTTGTTTCCATCAATTGATGGAATAAAATATAATCCAACCTTTTTAGAGCTGTCAATAAAAAATTCTTAATTAAGCGTTTATGTTATGTGTTGAAGCTTTGTACCGGCACGTGTATATAGAGTTTTTCAAATCGCTTGCAGGAGACGGGGATGCCTTTCGTAACGATAAATAATTTGAATACATATTATGAGATTCATGGTGAAGGCGATTTAATCGTTCTGCTTCACAACGGCTTTTCGTGTACAAAAATGTGGGAGCAGATTTGGCCTTTACTGGTGACGGCTGGTTTTCAGGTGTTGATGTTTGATCGCCGCGGGTACGGCCAATCTGATGGTGGATCAGATTTTGAATCGCACTATAATAGCAATGAATTTAGAGAATCAGCCATATCGGTTATGTCAGGACTAATGGATTATTTAGCCATTGAAGCTAGCTTTCATATACTAGGGCAGTGTGAAGGCGGGGTTGTGGGAACGGATTTTGCTGTTCGATATCCGCACAAGGTCAAAACATTGTCCACAGCCAGCACCCTTTGTTATAGCGAGATAACCTTAGAGGAAATTAATCGAATCAAGTTTCCCCCCACCTACAATGACCTCCCTGTTCCTATTCAGCTTAAGTATGTAAACTGGCATGGACCTGAGCAAGCTGAGTGGTTTTATAAGCTCTGCAGTCGATATGGTGGTTGCTACGGACGCGGACTTTTTGATTTGCGGTCTCAACTGGCAAAGCTACAATGCCCGACCCTGGTAATGTACCCGGACCGGGGACATTTTTTCGAGGCCGAACAGGGAGTTGCTTTTTTCCGAAGTCTACCAAAAGGCGAGTTGGCCATTTTTCCCAAATGCGGCCACAACATATTCGAGCACTATCCGATACTGTATGCCCAGACGGTTATCGATTTCATCGCTCGTACGTAAAACGTGATAGTTTCTATATAGCGGCGTTTGTTTGTGTGCGAAATTCCAATTAAAGTTAGGCTTGGCGATAAACAAACAAGGTGTCAATCGGCCTTCCAAGGCGCCATCTGCACGCCAAATATATAAAGCATAAAAAAGTGAAAAAATTCAAGGGCGTCCCCTAAATGAGTTTGTCTGAAGTGGTATTCAAGCCATTTCTAGGACATCAAATCCATTAGCTTTTCGTGCAGCACTTTATAGGAGTAGTATTTCTTGCCCAGGTCGTAATTTGTCTCAACCATTTCTTTTCTCAGGTGTTCATCTTCCAACAGCGCGCGTGTTTCCTTGACTGCCTCGTCGGTGACATAACCGTCTATTTCAACGGCTTTAAAGCCTTTGGGTTCTATGTCGAAGGTATAAATGGAGTAGCGGTTGACCAAGATAGGTTTGCGGAAATAGATGGCCTCTAGAAAAGCATTGCCGAATCCTTCTATACTAGAAGGGTAAGTGATGAAGTCAGCGTGGTGGTAAATATCTTCTAGTGTATAGATCTTGCGACCATTTGGCGTGGTACCTCTTTGGTCGTTGATAATGTGGGCTACAAAACGGGTATTGACCTTCATGAGGTGGGAGTAGTCGACGATGCGTTGTTCGTAATCGTGGCCTTCGTCACCGGAAGCGTGTGAGACAACCAGCATGGCTTTGATACCCAGACGGCTAACCAGCTCGATGGCATGCTCGATGCCCTTACGCTTGACCACTCGGGTGGGCTGCAAGATGAGTTTTTCATCCGGTGCCACACCTAAAGCTTCGCGTACATCGTCGGCATACTCATCCGGCGGTTCGGGCGGATGCTCGAAATCCATTACATTTGGGATGATGGTGGCTGAAATACCGGTTCGGAGACTGAGTTGATTGTCGGCTGAGGTATTGATAACCACATGTCTTATTTGAGGCAGATGCGGCGGAAAGGCCATGTTGAGATAATCCCAGACGGCATTTGTTTTGAACTGTTGGCGCTCCCAAAAAAAATCATGATGATGTGCAATGGTGGGTATACCTGTTTCCGAAATGATTTCGGTGATGGCCAAACCCAGGGGTATATTCATTGGGATGGTCAGCGCATTTTCGGGAATCAGGAGCTGGATCTTGAATTTCTTGATAAATTCATATAACTTGTCTTTAAGACACTCCTTGAGAGCATGAATTTGATTGGTCAACTCCCGCGGGCGCACGCCATTGGCATGACAGGCAAAAGCTGCATTGAAAATTGAACGGATTTCGGGATGCTGGAAATGCGCCTCTGGAATCAAGTAAGACTGTGCAGCCGGTCGGTCCAGTTCACCGGCAAAATAAAAGCAGTGAAAGCGCTCCTTCTCAAAGACACGGGCCCATTTTTCAGCTTCCAGAGAGACGCCGTCGGTACCGGCAAAACGGGTGGAAATGAATCCGATGTTGTGAACCTGGTCGAAGGGAATATACATCGTAGTACTCACTTTTTCTGGGTTGTGACTGCTAACTATCTAACATTATAGAAATATGTTGTCAATACTGGAAAATATTTATGGCAAATCCGAGGCCAAACTAGCTGAGGATCGGGTTAATTCCCAGCTGACATCGTTTTGCAAACAAAAAGTGGTTGATCAAAAGGCGGAGTTTTCGGAAGCAGACGCAGTCCTGATCACATATGGCGATACCCTGTTACGTGATGACGAGTTCCCTTTACAAACACTGGCCCAATTTATGAAAAATCATCTAAAGGGTGTTTTTTCGGGTTTGCATATTCTACCGTTTTATCCCTTTTCATCGGATGATGGTTTTTCGGTTGTGGATTTTTTTCAGGTTCGGCCCGATCTGGGTACCTGGAAGGATATTCGGGCCTTGGGTAAGGAATTCAGACTCATGGTGGATCTGGTTGTTAACCATGTGTCGGCTCAAAGCGACTGGTTTCAAAACTACCTGGCAGGAGAAAGCGGATTTGAGGATTTGGCCATCAGCTTGGACCCTGAAACCGATTTGGCATCGGTTACACGGCCGCGGTCGCATCCATTGTTAACACCCTTTGAAAAGCATTCCGGAGAACGAGTTCATGTCTGGACCACGTTTAGTGCCGATCAAATCGATCTAAACTATGCCAGTCTCGACATTTTTGGAAAAATGGTGGAAGCTCTGCTTTTTTACGTATCCCAGGGGGCAACCATTATTCGTCTGGATGCCATTGCTTATCTTTGGAAACAAATCGGCACGAAGTGCATCCATCTGCCGCAAACCCATGACATGGTAAAGTTGTTCCGCTGTATTCTGGATCAGGTTGCACCTGGTGTTTCCATAATCACCGAGACAAATGTCCCCCATGCTGAAAACATCAGTTATTTTGGTGATGGTCGTGATGAAGCCCAAATGGTTTATAATTTCAGTCTGGGCCCGCTTTTGCTGCATGCCCTGACAACTGAGAGCGCACGGCTGCTGTCAGAATGGTGCCGGGATCTAACCTCCCCATCGGACAAAACGACTTTTTTTAATTTTACCGCATCACATGACGGCATCGGCGTGCGTCCTTTGGAAGGTATTCTGGAGCCAATTGAAATAAAGCATTTGATCGAGAGGATGCGCAAAAATGGTGCGCTTGTATCCATGCGTCAGCAGACCGACGGTAGCGACGTCCCCTATGAAATCAATATCACCTATTTCGATGCTCTCAAAAATCCTAATTTAGATGACGACCCATTTCATATCCCGCGATTTCTGGCATCCCAGGCCGTGGCCCTGGTATTGCCTGGCGTACCGGCAGTATACATCCACAGCCTACTGGGATCACGCAATTGGACCGAAGGGGTGTCTAAAACTGGGCGGGCCCGGTCGATTAACCGCCAGCAATTGCCGGCCGATTTGGTCTATACCGAGATTAGAAAGCCTGACTCGGAACGGGCGCGGGTTTTTCAAGCCTATCAGCATATGATCCAAGTGCGTAGACGCCAGGCTGCATTTCATCCTCAGGCACAATCACACGTTTTGCAGCTCGATGATCGTGTTTTTGCACTCAAGCGCATGAATTTGGGCCAGAAAGTCTTTGCACTTACCAACATGTCCACAGAGCACATAGGCATTGATATGGGTACTGTAACCAATGCGAACAAATTAAAAGATCTATTAAGTGGCCGGCAGGTTTTGTCAGATTCAGTGACCCTGGGACCGTATGATGTGATGTGGCTTGTTGCATACTCAGGTGAGAAGTAAAAATGAAAATCGCTCTTCTCCATTACCATCTTCAAACAGGTGGTGTGACCACGGTAATACAGCGGCAAGCCCAGGCCTTGCAGGGCAAATGCGAAATGCTTGTGCTGACCGGAGATCGCGCCAAAGCCAAACTTCCATGCCCCGTTGTTGAAATACCTGAAATTGGATACGACCGCTCAGACAAACCATCTCCACCTCCGGAAGCCATTGTCGAACGCATTTTAAAATCAATATTTCAGATTTGGCCGGATGGTTGTGATGTGTTGCACATCCACAACCCGACACTGGCCAAAAATCGCCATCTGATTACATGTATCAATCTGCTACAGGCTGGTGGTACTTCACTGTTTTTGCAGATTCATGATTTTGCAGAGGACGGGCGGCCGCAAGCCTATAGCCACGAAGCCTATCCCCGGGATTGCCATTACGGCGTAATCAATGCCCGCGATGAACGTATCCTGTTATCAGCCGGGCTCAAGGCGGCCGGGGTGCATCTAGTACCTAATGCCATTGAATCGCTGCCGGTGGACCCGGTTCCCAAATTGGAACCGTGTGTAGTCTACCCAGTGCGGGCCATCCGGCGAAAAAATATCGGTGAAGCCATCTTGTTGTCGCTGTTTTTGGCACCTGGGAAAACACTGCATATCACGCAACCACCCACGAGTGCCGTGGATACGGCTGTCTATGCAGACTGGCAAGTGTTTGTGAACAAACACGACCTAAATGTGCGGTTTGAAACTGGTCGAGAATATGGATTTCCGGCACTTGTGGCGGCGGCCGATTCCATGGTGACTACCAGTATCACCGAGGGTTTTGGATTTTCGTTTTTGGAACCTTGGACGGCCTCTAAAATGCTGTGGGGACGCCGGTTGGGTGCTATATGCCAGGATTTTGAACAAAAGGGGCTTGGTCTGAATTCGCTTTATGATG
Source organism: uncultured Desulfobacterales bacterium (assembly GCA_964633115.1). GTDB lineage: Bacteria > Desulfobacterota > Desulfobacteria > Desulfobacterales > B30-G6 > B30-G6. Next base: position 24,727 of record CAZWEO010000034.1, on the reverse strand, counting down.
AATTGACGATTCCTTTAGACTGGTTCAGTGCCGATGGTTTAATAAAGGATTGGCGCCGGGTTGCAGTATGGGTGAACGAAACTTACGGGACTAGCTTTGCCCCCGAGCAAATAGACTGCTACCTGGATGGATTGAAAAAAAACGGTGAGGTTGATTTCGGGATCCTGAGTGAAACTTATCAGAGACAGGTCCTAGAGCGGCTGCTAACGGATCCCGATGCCAGACATAAACTCGTTGATATGAATCCAAAGGTCTTAGAACCTGAAATCGGGCCCAAAGCCCAGGACCTCATCGAAAATAATCGCCGGCTTGTACTGGATAACTATGATCTGGCGCAAAATGGGGAGCGGCTACTCATGGTTTATAAACAGGTGATTCACCATCCGGTTCAACACCGGATTGATAAGACAGCGCTTTTGGATGCTTTTCTGGATATGAAACGGTTTTCATTGCTCAAGTGGGGCGCCAATGAATTTTGAAGCAAGCCATTCGAGAAAAAGCCTCAGACCGCTCATGCCAATTCCAACCGGGATGAAACCCAAAGGTTTGTCCAAGCTGGGTCGAGAGAAAGCAATTATCTTTGACGTCTACGGTACCCTGATCATCAGTAGCGCCGGAGAAGGCACCGGTTCTGATGATCATGAAAACCAGGAAGCGATCCACGATTTACTAAGACGATTTGAGATAGGTATAACACCGGGACAGGTTATTAAGGCCTTGCAGGATGCCATAAAGGGTAAGCATGCACGGCTTTTAAAGGAGGGTATCGACTATCCGGAAATCGATATCCTTCGAATTTGGCGAAGTATACTTGAATGGGAGGATCCTTCGCGGCTCAGGGCTTTTGCCCATGCATATGAGTTGATTATAAATCCGATCTATCCCATGCCAGGGCTTTTAGAACTGTTGCGATCCTGCCGTCAGCGGGAGCTACCGTTGGGAATAGTTTCAAATGCGCAATTTTATACCCAGGATTTTCTGGAAGGAATCCTGACAGATAAGCTTGAAGTTTGGGGCTTTGATCCAGGCTTGACGTTTTATTCGTATCAATACCAAAGGGCCAAACCATCTGTGCATTTATTTGAAATGGTTGCCCAACAGCTCTCGGCGCGCGGCATCGAACCTGCGGAATGCTTATTTATCGGCAATGATATGCGTAACGATGTGTTACCAGCCAAAACAGTCGGTTTCCAAACCGCACTGTTTGCCGGCGATCAGCGCTCTTTGCGATGGCGCAAGCAGGATCCCTGCTGCCGGGATTTGGTTCCGGATATGGTGGTGACGGATTTGAGGCAGCTTATACCGAAAAAATCAGGGGACAAGGGTTCAAGGAATCGAGGGTTAAAGGGTAGCTAATGGCTCACAGAAAGGGGTGGTGGATAAGCACTAAGCATTAATCCGTTGGCACCTAATACGCTAGAGCCTGATATGCTAAATTTAAACATCGAACAGTGATTACAGAATTTTGAATGTCGAAGTATTACAATTGCTGTTCTCGTACTTCATCATTCGAAATTTCATGTTCGATATTCATTATTCGTTTTATATGACCAAGAAATACAATAACGAGTCTATGTAATGGAAAAATATCTAGCGCAACTGCCAGGGTTCGTCGAAAACATCCGAGCGATTCGAGAGATTATCATTAGCAATATCGTGCTGATCGGCCAGATTCCGGCGCCGACACTTCACGAAAGGCGCCGGGCCGAACGCCTGGTGGAGCGTGTGGCCCAGTTTCCAGTGGACGAATGTGCCCTGGATGCTTTTGGTAATCCCGTGGTCATCATCCGCGGGCAATCCAATAACCGGCCGCCCATCTTCGTGGTGGCGCATCTGGACACTTTTTCTGAAGTCCAACTGGATCAGCATTACGAGGTGACCGACAAGACCATTAGCGGAATTGGTGTGTCGGACAATTCGGCCGCCGTGGGGGTCCTGATTTCCCTGCCAGAGATTTTCAAGCGTTTGGAGTTGCAGTTTGATTCAGATATCGTGTTGGTGGCACCGGTATCGTCTCTGGGGCGCGGCAATCTCAGGGGAATCCGACGGCTTCTGAATAAATGGTCCGGCCCCATACGCAGCGCGGTTTGCCTGGAAAGCATCGAACTGGGTCGGCTCAATTACCATTCCTACGGCATGATTCGCAGTGAGGTTGTATGCAGCATCGTGGTGGAGAACCATGAGCGCCGTCGTTACAAACCCAATGCCATTCTGGTGATCAACGAGGTGATCAATGCAATTCTGGGGCTGCGCCTGCCGCAGCAACCGCGTACACAGATCGTCATCGGCAAAATATCCGGTGGGTTCGACCATGGCTTGATCGCCTATGATGCCACCATTGGGTTCGAAATCCGCAGTGATTCGGATGACATGGTCAAATCGACCTACGCCGACATCCGTGATATTGTCGATGGTATCAACAAGGCCTTTGACGTGGAGGTAAAACTGAACCGCATCAGCAATCTGAATTCCACCCGATTGCGTTACAATCATCCCTTGATCAAATGTGCCTCAAAAATCCTGAAGCGAATGGATGTGGAAGTCTTTAGTGAACCTAGCGAATCAGTCGTCTCCATATTTCTGCGGCACGATATTCCTGCCATAACCCTGGGCATCACTCAAGGTAACAATTTTCACCAGGATGATGCCATGATCGAGATCGAGCCGATTTATAAGGGTATCGCCCAGATTCCGGCGCTGCTCATGGCCATCGATAATGGAATTTGTGATGGATAAGCCCTGGATCAAAACCAATACCTTTCACCACTCGGCCTTCAAGGACCTCAAGCAGCTGGTGGATGCCAAGCAACGCAAAAAAGTGGTTATTTCACTGTGTTTGCCGACATTGAACGAAGAAAAAACCATTGCCAAGGAAATTGTGATTCTGAAATCGGAGTTGATGACCCGCTATCCTTTGCTGGACGAGATCGTTGTAATCGATTCGGGATCCACGGACAAAACCCGTGAGATTGCCCGTTCCTTCGATGTAACCGTATATGAAGCCAATGACATCCTACCGCATCTGGCGCAGTATAAGGGAAAGGGTGAAAATCTATGGAAGGCGCTCTATGTAACCCGCGGGGACATCATCGTCTACCTGGATGCCGATATCAAAAACATACACCACCGGTTTGCGTATGGACTTTTGGGCCCGCTTTTACTCACAGACCAAATCCGTTTCACCAAAGCATTTTATGATCGGCCCATATCCATCGGCAAGAACCAGTGGCGGCCCACCGGGGGTGGACGCGTTACCGAGTTGGTAACCCGTCCCTTGTTTTCGCTGTTCATGCCTGATCTGACCCAAATATTACAGCCGCTTTCCGGTGAATATGCCGGTTATCGCAGCGTTTTCGAAAGTATTCCCTTCCAGATCGGTTACGGAGTCGAAACCGGTATGCTCATCGATATTCACGAGAAGTGGGGCCTGGACGTGGTGGCTCAGGTGGATCTGGATCGGCGCGTGCATAAGAACCAGGACACCAAAGCCCTGGGCCGCATGGCCTTTGTTATCATGCGAACATTCTTAAATCGCATCGAATTTCGGGAACGCATCCACATCGGCCAGGAACTGTACAACAAGATGATCCAATATCGATTGGTGCATAACGACTTCCAACAGGATATTTATGACCTTCAGCAAGCCGAACGTCCCCCCATTATAGAGATACCCGAATATCGTGAAAAGTTTGCTATAGGTTCATAAAAAAAGGCCCCTCAAAATTGAGGGGCCTTTTGGGTTCTGATATAAAGCTGAATATTAAACGTCCAGCCAGGAATCCGAGTAGAGGGATTTACCCAGGATGACATTGGTGGTCTTGGCAAAATCCTGCATTTCTTTGGATAGACTGCCCATGTCCGGATCGTTACCATCCAGGATGCCGTAAATCAGGTCAACGATATCCTGGCGGTTGCCCTTGGCGATGTCGATGAGCAGATCATCCAAGGGATCGGCGATCACGGAGTACATGCCGTATTTCTCAAGCATGACCATGTAGGTCTGATTCAGGACTGGCCGCAGGTGTTCCGGTGGGCCATTGGAAATATTGGAGAGACCACAGGTGCTCTTACATCCGGGTGCGATGTCCTGAAGCATACCCTGGAATTCCATCAGGCTGATCAGTTGGGGCTGTTGGATATTGACTGGGGTAACAATGCCGTCAACCCAAATCTTTTCATTGGGGATGCCGGCCTCGTTGGCAAAATAGAGCAACTCCACAGCCAAGGCTGCGCGTTCATTTTCATCCCGCGGTAGACCATCCGGCCCCCACATAAGGGCGATGAATTCGCAGTCATTTTCAGCCACAATGGGTACCATGCGCTCATACCGCTCCGGCCTTACCATGATGGAGTTGATCAGCGGCGGCAGCTTGCAGACCTTGATGGCGGCTTCGATGGCATCAATATTGGACGTATCCAGTGCTAAGGGTACGTCGTCCACCACTTCTTGGACCATTTCCACCAGCCAGGGCATCAGTTCATGGCCGTCCTTTTTGGCCGGACCCAGATTGATGTCAATGTAGTCCATACCTTTCTCTTTTTGAAAAAGGGCTTCTTCCTGGATCGGCTTGGGATCACGTTCTTTAAACGCCCGGCCGATCTTTTTGGAAATGACGTTTAAACTTTCGCCTATGAGATACATATTTCCTCCCTACATAATGAGTGACGTTTAAATTTGAATTCGCTGCTATGACTCGACTGAGACTTGCGAGATAATCCCGGTTAGGTCCGAATTTAAGGTCGACGATGCAGATCGAATTCAAATTTCATTATCTGGATTTCAAGAAACCCGGGATATGAGCTGCTTCCCTGGGACCAACTGTGATGGTCCAGCCAGGGAGTTCTTCCTCAACATCGCCGGCGATGGCCGCGGCATAGCCCGGAATGATGAGTTCCGTATGTTTGACTTTGTCCATGATGCCGCTTTTCTTGACAAAAAGACCCACATCATCACCGGCGAATTTGCCGGCTGCCCAGGCGGTCATAACTGACAACCCTTCGGAATCTTTAATCAACAGATAGGCGGGCACACGACTGCCTTCGATTTCCCCGGAAACAATAAAATAAGTCAGGGCAAAATTGGTGGTGACCATGACCGGAGAATTCTCATCGGGGTTGTTGATTTCATAAATACCCTCGGTGACCGTCATGGGCCGCTGTGGATCGGTATAGATATTGAGTCGTTCCAGCAGCAAGGGGAAGAGGGCGTCGCTCGAGAAGTCCGACAGTACGGTGATGCCGCCATATTTGGCGATAAACATGCTGGCAATCAAGGACTCCATTTCGAGGTTGCTGGCCATTTCACAAGGAAAGGTGATAGTTGGAAAGCCAACAGCACGGTTGCCGTTTTTGAGAGCGGCCCGACGAATGACGACCTGGTCTTCCAGGGCTTGCTTGACTTCACGGGATCCGGGATCCAGGACAATGTCCTTAATGCCCATTTCAGCCAGTTTTTCGGTCAGGGGCACCAAAGCCTCAACAGAGTCGGCTTTGACCGCCAGGGGCAGATCGGCTTCCTTGGCCAGCTCTGCACATGCTTCCAGGTTGGCCTCAGTGGCAGCGTACAGCAGGGGTCGTTTGAACCCAGCAACATCTACCGCCGCTTTCATGGCATCGGCATTGTCCGACATCAGGACCAGATTGAACTCGGAAGTTTCAGCGATGGTCTTGGCCTTGGCTGCGAAAGCATCTGCGTCGCCATTGGTGTCTTTCAGGGCGATCAACTCAGGTCTCAGGTTGAGTCCCACACGTTCATACTGAAAGGCATTCCAAGTTTTTAGTTTGGCGGTAAGATCGGCATCGGCGATGTCGGAGCCAACCATGGCGGCCAGAACGGTTTGGTTGTAAAAGGTTTTTTCGTGACGATACTGCACAGTTTCGCCACCGGTTGTGAAAGCCCGCACGCCTTTACCGATTTTGACTGGTCGGATAGGCGGTGCCGAGGCTTCGGCCAGTTGCTCCTTGGCTTCATCGGATACATAGGGGCAGCTGTCAAGCTCTGCCTTACCGGATGCCAAGTTCATGGCAAAAGCAAGGCAGGTGGGCACACCACACTCCTTGCAGTTTGTCTTTGGCAGGAGTTTGAAAATCTGAATTCCAGTTAATGCCATTTTGGTCTCCTTCTTAAAGTTATGCTAAGGGACAGGCCGCCAGGCCTGTCCCTCTTTTTCAAGTTTGCCTATCCGATGATCGGATCCATGGAGAGCGCCGGATGGCCCTTTTCTTCGAGCCACGGCAGGATCTCTTCTTCGGTGACGCCGACGGTTTCGTCTGCGATTTTATCATACAGATCTGGTACACCGAATGCTTTACCGGCTTTGTCCAGACGTTCTTTGATTTCCTCTTTGAGGATCTTGGGCATCCAGACTACCCGCAGCAGTCCGCCGTCACCCTTGATAAACTTTCCTTGGGTAATGTTGAACTTGGAGTGACCCACAAAACCGGGTGAGGAAGCCCCACCGCCCATGACACCGGCCAGGGTGGTGAACTTCATGCCGCAGGGTGTGTCGCCTGTATAATCCCGGCCTACGGTCATGACACCGTTGCAGGAGGGCAGCATGGCAGCGATACATTCGCAGCAGCCGCAAGTTGTCATGGGGTCGATTACCATGGAGTAGAAATTGTAGTGCGTAACGGCTCCACGCGAGGCTTTGTTAACGAAATCATTGACGCCCTTCCACTGGCCTAGGACCGGATCGAGACATTCACCCTTCTCGATGGGCTGGTTGGGGCCGGTGGGGTTGATTTCGAAGGATGCCTTACAGTCCATCCAGTTGTAGGCCCCGCAAAGACCGGTTCGCTCCGGGCTTACCGAACAGACATGCGTGGGGGCGAAAGACTGGCACAAGGTGCAGGAGTAATAAGTCTCCACATCTTCGTCAGTCATCTTCTCCACACGTTCATCGCGCATCTTATATTCGGCCCGCGCGGTCTTGGTGAGGTCAGCCACTTTTTTCTTGTCGGTAATGAGGGTCACCTGAACCTTGTCGAGAATCTTGCCGAAATCCTGATGGAATTTGGCATGCAGGACCACACCGATGTCTTTGATGGTGAACCCTTTTTCAACAGCACCCTTCCCAACCCGGATCCAGGCGATATCGCGCTGACCGATGTGCATGACGCCCTGAATATAGTTGATCAGATGGTGGATCTGACGTTCCAGAATCGGTTCGAAATCGGCCTGCATTTCGCGGCCGCCGACTTGGACGAAGATACCCAAGGGCATGGTTTCACCTTCCTTGAGGTCGCCTACATCCGGACCGTCCACTACAACCTTGGCATCTTCAATGTCCTTCATATCGGCCATCTTGACCAGCTCGGTGGCCTGGGTTTTACCGCCGCCCATCTGGCAGAACAGATCGGCGCCGCGCACGCGCTCACCCTCAAATGCCGGGCCAAAGGAACAGGGGATATCGATTTCGGAAACGGCTACCTTGAGTCCGCGGACTTCCACGGATTTCTGGCAGATTTCATCGTGGGGTACATTGGCGACCACGTGTTCGTAGGTACAGATACCCGTGGGCAGAATCTCGGGAATGTCGGTGTCGGCCAGGGTGGGGAAGCCCCAATTGACACAGCCGGCAGCAGCCACACCCCATTCGGTGCCGATGTCGCCAAAGGCGTTTACGAATGCAAACACCCGGTCCTTGTTGTAGTGCAGGATTTTTTTGTAATCACCCGGCTGAACACCACCGAAGGCCATGGCAGCCCGGTTGGCAAAACCAAGGGCGAATACTGCCGAGGAGATGTCAGGGCCAAAGGGTACGATGCGTGTGTTCCAACCGATCTGTACACCGGCTTCGATAAGTTGCTCGATAACGGAGGTGCCGTTGTGGTGGGCGGCGCAGAAAATGTATAGATTCTTTTTCTGATAGTCCTCCACAATCATCTTGGCGGTTTCGGGATCCGGGCAGGCGCCGACCACGGCGGCAAATCCTGGTGCGGTGCCGTCCACGAATTCCACCCCGCGCTTACGCAGGATGATATCATCGGCCGGACCGACCCACATTTTACCGGCTTCGATGTCCGGATCTTCCTGGGGCAGATAGTAGTCCGGTTCCCGCAGGATGCGCAGCGCTTCCAGAATTTCGTAGCTGAAAATTGCGGCCATACCGGCATCCAGAAGCGGTCCCAGATAGGGCAGGTGGTTTTTGCCCTTAACATGCGGTGGCAGCAGACCGCGCGCAAAATCGAGCGGTTTTTGAATATCTTCCAGTGTTTCCACTTTCATACCTGTCAAGGAATAGATGACTGGCAGGTAATACCCGGTGTTGGGAAATTCGATTTTAGAACTGGCATCATATGTTTCCAGCGCCTTTTTGTATTGCCCTTCAGCGGTTGAGACAACTTTATATCCGCCCTGAATGGCGGCAAATGCGACTAACTTAGACATATTGTTCCTCCTTTGTTTTCCAAATCAAGCTTATGCCTCTAGTGCCTGGCGATCGGCCATATCCATGAGGACACGTTCTCTGGCCTTGTCAATACCGAGCTCTGCGCGTTTTTTGTCGATATGGGCGATGATCTTATGGGCATGCTTTATGGGATCTGGCTCGCAGTCCCACTTGCCGCCATAAACACCTTCCAGTTCTTTATAGAGGTAGTCTTTAAAAACCGGGGCACCATCCAAAGGCATGTGATAGCCGAAAACGACATAGACACCAGAGGAGACAAAATACTGTCCAATGGCAATTGCCTTTTCACTCATCCACTCGGGGGCACTGCCTGCGGCCGGCAGGTCACAGATGTCGTTTCCGAGACCGCCTGCCTTGACCACTTCGGTGGCTGCCAGGAGGATACGGCTGTTGTCCACGCAGGATCCCAGATGAAGGACGGGTGGAATACCGACAGTTTCACAGACTTCGGCCAGCCCGGGGCCGCAGTAAACGGCCGCGGTTTCAGGCGTCAACAGGCCATGGGTGCCGCAGGCCAGGGCACTACATCCGGTGGAGAGGACCAGCACATCGTTTTTGATGAGTTCCTTGATGAGCATGATATGCTCTTCATTGTGTTTGGTGCGGGCGTTGTTGCAGCCAACCACACCGGCCAAACCGCGGATACGGCCGTTGATGATGTTGTCGTTCAGTGTATAATAGGTCCCGCGGAAGGTACCGCCCAGGTGGTACTCGATGGATTCAACCCCAAACCCGGCAATCTGCGGTTCTTTATAGGGTGGTATGATCACCTCTGCGCCCCTGTTGCCAAAGTTATCGATGGCCATTTTGACGATTTTGATGGCATCGTCCATGGCATGGTGCTCGTCAAATTCAATATGAATCACGTTGTCCTGTTCCATCTTTGCGATGGGGTGAGTGGTAATCAACTTAGTATGGAAGCAATTGGCAACATTGGCCAGAGCCTGGAACACACATTGAATGTCAACTACCATGGCATCGCAGGCACCGGTGATGATGGCCAATTCCTGCTGCAGGAAGGTCCCTGCCGGTGGGATACCGTGGCGCTGCAGAATTTCATTGGCGGTACAACAGATGCCGCCCAATTGAATTCCTGTGGCGCCTTTTTTCTTGGCATAGTCAAGCATTTCCTTAGTCTGGCTGGCCGCTACGATCATTTCGGACAAGACCGGCTCATGGCCATGCACGATAATATTGACGTGGTCCTCTTTCATGATACCCAGATTGGCTTCCGACTGTAACGGTGTAGGAGATCCGAAGAGAACGTCCTGAAGATCGGTTGCCATCATGGCGCCGCCCCATCCGTCAGCCAGAGAGGTTCGGGTGCACTGTTTCGTGATATTGACATAATCCTGGTCAACCCCCATGGCGGTGCGGTGCATCATCTCCACCACTTCTCTGTCTATATTTCTTGGTAAAACACCCATCTTTTTCCATTTTTCATAGAGCGGCTTGGGGGCCCGCTTCAGATAGGCGAGTTCACCTTCGGGTTTGCCCCATTCGGCGCATGCCTTTTCAGCCACTTCCAGGGCAATCTCATCAATGGATCGATCTTTAACTTCTCCGTCCACTTCAAGCGTTGTCTCAACACCGAAAAAAGGGGCAATCTGTATCAGCTTGAGAGGATCTTTTATTTTATAGTCTTCCGTTTCTTTGCGTGCAACTGAGAGAAAGACTTCCGCGACGGAGCGACCATGATCGGAGTGTGCGGATGTTCCGGCTGCAACCATTCTGCCGAAATTTCTAGCAGCGATGGTATTCGCTGTCGCGCCACAAAGACCTTTACGGGTGTCTTCGCCTTCGATGCCGCCTTTGGGAAGGGGCAGACGGCAGGGGCCCATGGCACAGTTCTTGCAGCAAGTGCCTTGCAGGCCGATGGCGCATGGTTTCATCGTAACGGCACGATCGAAGACGGTTTCAATACCTAGATCGTGAGATCTTCGTATCATCATTTGAGTTGCGGGATCAATGGATGCCGTTTCTGGGTTGGCCAGCTTGGGGGCCTTGGCCTTAGCAGCGACGACTTTTTTCTTTTCTTCTGTCATTAGAGGTTCCTCCTCAGGTTTTGCTTTAAACGATGGTTCTTGGCATTGTCAGACGGATCGTGTCTGTCTGGCAGCCAGTTAGACATTGCGCCGATGTACCCAGTTGAGGGTGGCAATGATCTTTTCGGTTTCGGTTAGCTGCAACTCAGCAGCAGTTACCGAGACTTGTACATCTACAGTTTTACCGCGTTTGGCAGCCAGAGCATCGCGTTCGGCGGCACGCTTCTGGCGCATCTCATCTTCATCGGCATCGCGCTTGGCTTTGGCTTCGGCTGCGGCTTTCTGCTCGGCTTCGGCTTCAGCTTTGGCTTTGGCTTCAGCATCTGCTTTGGTTTTGGCTTCGGCATCGGCCTTGGCTTTGGCATCAGCTTCGGCTTTGGCTTCGGCAGCTGCCGCGGCCTCCGCCTCCGTCTTAGCTGCGGCAGCTGCCGCGGCTTCTGCTTCTGCTTTTTCATCTACGGCCGGCTTTTCTTCAGCCGGGGCTGCTTCTTTGGCAGCCTTTTTCTTGGGTGCGGCTTTCTTAGGAGCCGCTTTTTTGGCGGCCGGCTTAGCAGCTTTCTTTGTCGGTGCAGCCTTTTTAGCCTCTTCTTTAATGGTCAAATCCGGTTCAGGAGCCAAGGCGGCATAATCGATATCCACGTCATCCAGCTGTTTGGCAATGCCGGCCACATCACCGGCGCTACCACCGTCCACCAACAAGTCGATGTAGGATTTTACCATGCGGATAGCTTCGGGGTGACGCATGATCATGATATCCGTTCCGGCCATCAGGTAGGAAACGGCGCCCACAGCTTCCATCATGATGCCGCGTTTCTCAGGATCGCCGAGGGTGGGCTCCTCATCGGCCGTCAATTTGGCCTCTTTGCACTTCCAGACTTCATTGCCCAGATTGTTGATGAGGGGAAACTGGAGTTTGTCGTCACCCTGCGCCATGGCAGCCATGCGTAGTCTTTCCATGACTGAATAAGAATATTCCAGGCCGTATCCCAATCCACCTGTGGTGGGATCGATGACAAGCCGGTCCATGGGCATTCCCAGGTTTTCGAGCAGTATATTGACCTGTTTGGCAATATTTACATCGATGGGTGATGAAGACACGACGGTGTGGCCATAACCCATAGCCGCAGCACCGATTCCCTTATGGTTTTTATCCTCAACCGGTCCAATGGCAAGGTTAAAATCCTGACAAGTTTCGGCAACTTGTTTCAGAACGTCTTCATCTTTTTGTGGGTTGGCACAGCCCCAGATAATCAGCGGCACGTCGATGGCTTCGGCCACTTTTTTGACGGTTGCGGCTGCATCTTCGGGACTGGCGTCATTACCATTTGGATCAATGCTTTTCAATTGTAATACAATCAGCTCAGCACCATATTCGTCGATGCATTTCTTGGCCCAGGCAGCTGGGTCGGAAACAACATCCTGAAACGGTTTTAGGGCTGCTTCTGGCCAGTCTTCAGGTTCCATATCCCAAACTTCCATAGCGATTTTGGGTTTGTTGGGCATGTCCCCTTCAAACTGGTAGAAAGGATAGCATGTCTCCCCACCGACGGTAACGGCTTTGTCTCCATCGCCGAGCGTGATCTCTTTTACACCGCCAGTATAAGATTCTTTATAAAATTCGAATGCCAATTTTTAACCTCCTTTCATGGGTTGTTTTTCTGTTTTGTATATTATCCAACTTAACTTGGTTCAATACAATTTGGGCTTCATAAAAATCCTGATGGTCACTTCTGGACGAATAGTATTATCTATATGGACTTGATGGCTTTGTCAATAGAGGCAGCCAAGAAATTGGGCGTAGATTTAGCGTTTAGATGGCGATGAATTTCATTTATATTTTGAACAAATTTTGGGTGTTAGGTCAATGGGATTAGACGGGGATGCGAGCTCTTACCGTGTACTGATTGAGGGGCATTTTGTCACTTGATACGCCCTATGTAGTCAGAAGTTCAAAGGGAATATTAATGATATACATTTTAGGTTTGCGAACTTTTTTTCTTAAGCTGCTTCATGCGATCCTGAAGTTTGGGAAAAAGTTCCAGATTGGTATGGGGTAAAAAGAGCGCCGCAACATAATTATCCATATAGGAAGGGGTCTCCGATAGTTCAAAATTGGTCATTTTCTTAGTAACTTCAACCACATCCTGGCGGATATGATTGCTGAGAGCGCTCATTTTGGCCCCCATCAAAGATCCGTTTCCAATAAAGGTAATAATATCTGGATCCACTTCGGGCAGCAGCCCAATTACCATGGCCTTTTCAAGGTCCACGTAGCTGCCGAAACCGCCGGCTAGTATGATTTGTTCCAGATCCTGGATGGACATGCCCACTTCTTCAAGCAGTGTAAGGCAACCGCTGTAAATAGCGCCTTTGGCCCGAATCAAGTTTTCAATGTCGATTTCGGTCAAAACAATATCGCGATCGATTTGGGTATCAGCCTGCCATGCCAGCACATATTCGTATATACCTGCATTTTCACGAATGCGCGGCGTATCGAGATTTCGGTCAAATTTACCCAGGTTATTGATGATGCTATGTTCAAATAGGGTCGCCACCATGATGATGAGACCGGAGCCGCAGATACCTTTGGGCCGGACATTGCCGATACAGATATTCATGGGTTCCAGTGTGCCCGGATCGATGGAAAAATCCTCGATGGCACCTTTGGTGGCGCGCATACCAAACTCGATACCGCCACCTTCAAATGCCGGTCCAGCTGAACAGGCAGCACAAGCGAACCATTCCTGATTACCGATGACAATTTCGGCATTGGTGCCGATATCCAGAAATAGGGTCAGCTTATCTGTCAAATACATGCCCGATCCCATCACACCGGCAACAATGTCCCCGCCCACGTAGCTTGAAACTGCCGGGTATACCAGTGCGCTAGCATGTTCATTCAAGTCGATGCCAAGATTGTCGGCTTTGATGGGCGGATAGAGGGTAGCGGCGGGCACGTAGGGTGAGCGGCGTATATATCTGGGATTGATCTTCAAAAATAGTTGGGTCATGGTGGTGTTGCCAGCCAGGGTAATACTGGAAACATTTTCCAGATCACATTTACTCTGTTTGACCAGCTTATGAATGATGCCGTTGATGGTCTCGATGATTACGCTATGCAACCTTTCCAAGCCATCTGGCTTTTCGGCCAGGACAATTCGACTAATGACATCTTCGCCATAGCTAATTTGCCCATTGAAATTACCGGTTTCAGCTAGGACATCACCACTGGCGAGGTCAATCAATTGACCATAGACGGTGGTGGTGCCGATATCGATGGCAATGGCATAATTGTTCTCGGTGGTATCTCCGGCCTGAATGTTAATGATATGAGTTTTACGACCTTTCTGAACCGGTCTTTCCAGGGTGGCGGTAATTTTGAAATCGTTTTGCCGCAGTGTGTCTGGAATTTTTCGGATCACGGGCAGGCTGACCACCAGGCGACGTTCGCTCTGATTGAGTTTTAAAAAACTGACCAGGCGGGTAACATCTGGTAGGCGATCATCTGTCGACGGTTCCGGGAGCTCGATATATTTTTTCTCCACCGGCGAGACAAATAGCCCCTGTTGCTTGAGGTCGTTTAAATCGATCTGTTTAATTTTTGCTGTTTGACGGGGGCCTTTTTGCAAGTTTAATACACTGGCATCGATACTTGATTCAACCGGTATGCGAATGGCAGCGTCGCTTTGGACAATGCTTTGGCAGGCGATACGATAGCCCTTGTCCATGTCTGCTTGGCTGAGTCTTTCGCTGTTACCCCCTGATATTTCACCGGATTCGAGCATGATGCGGCATTTTCCACAAACACCTTCACCGCCGCAGGAGGCATTGATATGCACACCGGCTTCAAGCGCGGCCCTTAGAATGGTTTCGCCCTCGGGGACTTGGATGGAAATATTATGGGGTAGGAATGTGATTTTATAATTGGTCATATTAATATCATTTCTAATGATTTTGGGTTTTTAAATTGAGGGTTCAAGGATTCAAGTGATTCCGAGTTTCGGGTTGCGTGTTACATGTTGCGCGTTGCCTAACGCTGTCAGCAACTCGATACTCGTTACGCGTAACCCGCAACCTGAACCTAAAACCTAAAACTTAAAACCTAAAACGGATCTATTTTTCCTTTTTATCCCGAAAATCACAGCTTAACAACACCAGGTCGTCTTCAAACTTCTTTACAACCTTAAACGGCAAGGTATTAAAAAGATTGATCATACCGCGGTTATCAGGAGATGTATAGGCAAACAACCCGGCAATTCCGTTTATCTGAGCGGTTTGGCAGAGCTTACTGAGGAGTAATTTACCCAAACCTTTCTTTTTATATTTTTGACTGACGGAAAATGCGACCTCAGCCATATTATTGGATGGATCGAGTAGTGATTCGCCCACACCCACAACTTCGCCAAATCCAAATTCGCCGATGATGGCTACGATGGTCACATCCTTTTTATAATCCACCTGGGATACATCGGCGACCTCATCGCGGATAAAGGTTGTTTTTTCATGGAAAAATCGGGCAATCACATCCCGTTTGTCCAGATTATAGAAATGCTCCTGAATGCGTCGCTCGTCAACGGGTTTGGCCGGTCGTATGGTCACACTGACACCATCCAGCTCAACGGTTTCTTCCAATTCTCTGGGGTAGACGCCATAGATTGATTCTTTTAAGTCACGTTCCTTGGCGATTAAGCCAAGTTCTTTGGCCTGATGAAAGAGCTCATCCCTGAATTGAGGATGCGCAATGCTAATCATGGCTGTGGCTCTTTCCTGCAAGCTTTTTCCGAAAAGATTGACCACACCGTATTCCGTGGCCACATATTGGACATCCCCTCGAGGTACGACCACGGTGGTATCCTTGAGCATGGGGACGATGCGACTTTTTTGACCTTTATCAAACGTGGAGGTCAGCAAAAGAAATGATTTGCCCCCAGACGCCTGGGTTGATCCCCGAATAAAATCAACTGTGCCGGTTACGCCCGAGAAATTATTATGTGGCAGGGCGTCTGCCGCCACTTGGCCGGTCAAATCCATGGCCATGGCCACATTGATGCTTACCATTTTATGGTGACGGCTGATAATATTGGGATTGTTGACGTAGTTCGAAGGATGAAACTCGATGGCTGGGTTGTCGTTGATAAACTCATATAGATTCTCAGAACCGATGGCCATGCTGGCCACGATTTTGCCCTCGTTAAAACCTTTTTTACGATTGGTAATAACGCCCCTGGATACCAGATGCATGAAATCTTCAGATAGGTACTGGCTATGCACGCCCAAATCATTCTTTTCAGAAAGGGCCAATAACGTGGCGCGTTGGGTGATACCCGGGCCCAATTGCAGCGTGGATCCATCGTCAATTAAGCGCGAAATCAATCTGCCGATATTATCGGCGGATTCAGATTCAGGCATCTGTCCAATGGTCAGAAGGGGTTCATCGTATTCAACGATGTGGTCGACATCGTTCACATGCACAAAACTTTGTCCCAACACCCTGGGCATATGGGTATTAACCTGAGCGATGACCACATCGGCCGAAAGGGCTGCCGCCATGGTGATGTCCACGGAAACCCCCAAACTCATCCAACCGAAATCATCGGGCGGTGTTACTTGGATCAAGGCAACATGAATGGGCAGGAGCCGGCTGCGGAATAAACGCGGAACGGCCGAAAGATTGATGGGTGTGATAAACCGTCTGTTGGCAGCGAGTTGTCTTGTTTTGGCAGAACCCAGATAGAAAGAACGGATGCTCAGATTTTGGCTGCCAGACTTTTCGGCCATCAGGGTCAAGGGTGTGCTTTCAAGCGCCATGAGGCGCACAATTTCGATATCGGTATATCGTTTGGCGACTTCGGCCAGTGCCGTGATCAGGTGTTGGGGTTCTCCTGAAGAAGAGCCGATAAAGACGCGTAGCCCCGGCCGGATATGCTGCATGGCGGTGGTGGCATCACATTTTTTATCGATATAACTGTCGGCCCAGTAGCTAATGGCCATAATATTTCCCTCCATAATATCGTGAAACGATATTATTTTCCATGTGGGATTACAAGAGGAACATGGCCTTGACACAAAGAGCGCATGCGATAAGATCGGTTATGATTGAATTCCCCATTTCAAGTGACTGTCATTATCGGTTTATTATCTGCTGACCCATAAAGCGAGAAAGGGAATAGGACGTGGCGGAAAATAACAGTAAGGACCATCCATATGTATTGTCCATTGATTTAGGAACTTCCGGAGCAAAAACAGCTTTAGTATCCATTTATGGACATGTGGCCGGTTTTGAATATGAGCCTGTACCCCTGCATTTGTTCGATGGCGGGGGCGCCGAGCAGGATCCGGCGGACTGGTGGCAGGGAATCGTCAAAACATCCAAACGGCTGCTTTCCCGCAACCTGGTACCTACCAAGCAGATCGTGGCCATCAACGCGTCAACCCAATGGGCCGGCACGGTTCCAGTGGACGCGGAGGGAAATCACTTGATGAATGCCGTTATCTGGATGGACTCACGCGGGGAGTCTTATGTACGCAAAACTGCCGGAGGCCCTATTAGCATAGTGGGTTATGATATATTCAAGTTGATGCGTTGGATTCGATTGACCGGCGGGGCACCACCACTTTCCGGTAAGGATGCCTACGGGCATATACCCTATATCCGCCATAAGCACCCCGATATATATCAAAAAACCGATACATTCCTGGAGCCCAAAGATTATATAAACATGCGTTTGACTGGTATTAAAGCAGCCTCGTTTGATTCAATAACCTTCTACTGGTCCACCGATAATCGCGATATCAACAACATAAAATATGATCAAAAGCTATTAAACATAGGAAAATTGGATCGGTCCAAATTACCTGATTTGATTCCGACCAACAGTATTCTGGGACCGGTGGAGCCTTCGGTTGCAAAGATACTCGGTTTGCCGGAGGGATTGCCGGTTGTTGCCGGGTCGCCCGATCTGATGGCGGCATCCGTTGGCTCGGGCGCCACCAAAGATTTTGAAACCCATCTTTATATTGGTACCTCATCCTGGTTGTTAGCGCATGTGCCCTTTAAAAAATGTGATATCCTGCATAACATGGCTTCCCTGCCATCGGGAATACCGGGTCGTTATCTGATCTGTAATGAGCAGGAAACAGCCGGTGCCAGTCTGACATTTCTCAAAGACAACCTCCTATATCCAAAAGAGGAACAACCGAATGAAGGTCGATCTTCCGTAGATTATGACACTCTAGACAATTTGGCTGCTCAAGCACCACCGGGAAGTAACAACCTGATGTTCACCCCCTGGCTCAATGGTGAGCGGGCACCAGTGGAAGAAAACTTCTTGCGGGCCTGTCTGTTCAATATGTCGCTGCAAACCACCCGGGCGGATATGGTCCGGGCAGTTTTTGAAGGTGTGGCCCTGAATCACAAATGGCTTTTGTTTTATGTGGAAAAGTTTATGAAGCGGGAAACAAAAGCCATCCATATGGTGGGCGGCGGTGCCAAGTCGGCTGTATGGTGTCAAATCCACGCGGACGTGCTGAATCGACCCATCCGGCAAGTCAAGGATCCGATCCAATCCAACGTGCGTGGATCGGCCTTTCTAGCGGCCGTGGCACTTGGTTATTTCGGATATGATGACATTGCCCAATATATCGAAATCGAGAAAACTTTCGAACCGAATCCCAAAAATCGAGAGCTTTATGATCAACGCTTCAAAGTTTATTTAAAGTTTTATAAACAAAATCGGAAAGTATTTCGGTTTCTCAATGCCGGCTAAATATACGTATGTAGGAAAGGGAATTCAGGAGACAGGAGACAGGAGACAGGAGTCAGGAGACAGGAGACAGGAGTCAGGAGACAGGATTTAGGTCCCGAAATGCAGCACGCAGCGTTCCAGTGAACTGAATACCCATCCTCACGTGTCATCCCCGAGAAATCGGGGATCCAGTATAAACACTGAGCCGAGTGCTTAGTCTGGATAGCACTAACGTTTCACTACGTGCCGCTCTTCCGGGGGAATGACCGGTAGGTATTCAGGGATTGGGCAAGAGCCCAGTGATACATTTAACTAAAAACAAAGGATACTTGTGAGCCATGAGCAATGGTATCAAATCAAACGTAGCGCAATTGGAGAGCACCCGGAAACGATTTTCCCTGCGGGCATTCAGGGAACACATGACTTCCTTTTTTTGCTTCTGGAAACCCTCCATCGCCCGGCGTATCACACTCTATTTTCTTATTTTCGGTTTGATCATTTTTTTATTCAGTACATTTTTCTATGTGGGATCCGCCAACAAAACATTTCTCAGATCTGTTGGGTTCGTGATTCAGGATCAATTCTCACAAATCGAGGGCACTTCCCAAGCCGATTTTTTAATGAAATCAGTGGGCCGGCCTCAGCCAAAGGTACAGCAACTATTTGGTTTTTTATTAGGCCAGTCGTCGGTTTACTATGCAGTATCAGATGTGGCCATTTTCAGCCGGCCGCGATCCAAAGATGGATGGTCGCGAATATCTTTTGATAAGAACGATATCCTACAGCGGTCTACTGTGCGTAATCCCTCTTTAGAAAAGTTGGAACATCGCCTAAATAGACGTTTTCATCGTATGCAAACGACGCTTCTGGGTGCCGAAGGAATCGTAACGCTTTTTGTTAACTTGACCGGGGAAAACGACATAAATCAGTATTTCCTCGGTTTGGAGCTGGACAGTGAAACAGTTGCCGGATTTTTTGGCCGGCAGTTTAAGATGTTTCTTGGTTTTCTGATAGTCGGCATGATTCTCTCACGATTTCTGGCGCACATTTTTGTACGTAAAATCGCCCGGCCCATTGAGAAACTTTCTGAAACCGTGTCACAGGTCGCCAAGGGCGATCTGTCCCATGAAGTCCAATTAGATCGAAAAGATGAAATCGGACAGCTGGCCATGGATGTCAATAGCATGGTGGCGGAACTCCGCGAGTGGGAACGCGTCAAACGGATTGAATTCGAACTGGAAAAGGGCCAGGAGATTCAACGCGAATTTTTGCCCCGCAGTATACCCAATCTACCCAATTGGGAAATTGCGGCTCGATTTCAACCGGCCGGCAAAGTTTCCGGAGACTTCTATGATGTTTTTATGATCGAGGGCGGGTATATAGGCCTGGTTATCGGCGATGTTTGCGATAAGGGTGTGGGCTCGGCTTTGTATATGGCCTTGTTTCGCAGTCTCATCCGCGTTTATTGTGCCCAAATGGCCGAGCAGCAAGATATTCCAGCAGCTGGGATCGATCGTGCTTCGGATCTATCCTGTGCACGTACAGCCGAATGCAAGGATCCGCGAGACTGCCTGCAGGCAGTCTCACTGACCAACGATTACATTGCCAGGATTCATGGGGAAGAAGGCATGTTTGCCACTATTTTTTTTGGCATCCTAGACCCGGCTTCTGGAAAAATGAACTATACCAATGGCGGGCATGAACCTCTACTGCAATTGGGACAACAAGGAATCAAAAATCAGCTCAATCCCACCGGACCGGCCGTTGGCATGTTGCCGGAGATGGCTTTTGGAGTTCAGGAGGCTGAATTGGGGCCAGGGGATATTTTACTGGGTTTCACCGACGGACTGACCGAAGCCCGTTCACCCGCAGATGAACTGTATACGCGTGCCCGGCTTAATTCCTTGTTCGATCCACCGGCCGATTCCGCCGGCGCATTGCTTACGAAAATTGAGACAAATTTATTTTCTTTCATTGATATAGCGCCACGCAATGATGATATTACCATGCTGGCGGTGCAGCGCGGCATTGATTTTGCGGACGACTAAGTGCCCACAAATCTCCCATCTGATCCACTCAGCGTTCGGATTTCCTGCAACATACATAAAAGGAATTTTTGGCGTAATAAGATGCTTCAATAGCGCCTATCTATAACAGATATCGTACGTATAACCAGTTAGACAGAAACGCTGACCAGTCAGACTCATCAAAGGTTGATGCTAAAATCGGATACAGGCTGCGCATTTGGTTTGCATTGTTAAATTTCTTTTCAGATGATTGGATAATCAAATAATGATTGCGGAAAAAACACCTTTGTACAGACATTATTGCTAATCTTGATATTCATCATTTCAGTATAGGTATAATATTGCTATCCAATTTCATTTTTTTCTTTTGAAGGACTGCTTTCTGTTCTGAGCGGTGTTGCAACCGTCCTTACAACAATAGCCGCTTTTAGTAAGGATGATAAACATCTCAGGCAATTGATGTTGATAGGCACTATGATCTGGATTGCACATAACTATCTCGCTGGTTCTCCAGGGGCTGTGCTAATGGAGGCTATTTTCACCGTTTCTAATCTTGCCGGCTATTATCGCTACTACATCAGACCGAAATACAAATACTTCACTCATAAAAACTAAGACTTATCCTGTGATAAGAGAATAATCACCATATTTATTAAATTTATGATAACGTCAGTACATTAATTCTTAAAAGAGCAGATTCCCTTTAACTCTAATCATAAGCCACCGACAAGGTCGGTGGTCGTTGACTACCACCCCATATTTCTTAAGGAGTGTTATGAGCAAGAAACTAATAGCTATCGGTATTGGAATTGTTGGTGTTTTATTACTGTGGATAGGGACGTCAATTTATCCGGACTGGCTGTGGTTTGAAAATATGGGCTTTTCGCCTGTTTTCTGGACCATGCTGTTAAGCAAATTTGGATTTGGCGCGGTGGTCTGGCTGCTGTTGGTTCTGATCATCGGTGTCAACATTTATGTGGCCAACCGTTTAAACCCGCACTCCGAAACAGGAGAGGCATTAAACGTTGCCGGCGATTATATGTCCCAATTCGGCCTTTCGCCCGCCAGGCTGAAAACCCTTGTGATGGCGTTTATTCTGTTTTTGCCCTTTTATATTGCTTCAAAAGGCTCTGCTCAATGGGATTTGCTTTTGCGGTATCTATATCAGCAGCCCTTTGGCAGCAGCGACCCTATTTTTAACCGCGACATAGGTTTTTATTTGTTTTCGCTGCCATTTTACATCTTTCTCCAAAACGGCTTGTTGGTTCTTTTTATTACAGCCGTGCCGGCCACAATGGCTTGGTACCTAAAAAATGGTGCCCTGAAAATAGAGGGTGATCTTGATCAAGTCGCCGGTGCGCCAACCTCCTTGCCAAAAATCACCCTGGCGGAAAATGTTAAAAAACATCTGATATTCCTGGGCGCGATCCTGGTGTTGCTGCTGGCCTGGGCCTATCGACTCAAAATGTACGGGCTATTATACTCCCCTCATGGCGCTGCATTCGGTGCCAGCTACACCGATGTGTACGTCAAAGTTTTGGCCTATAAGATCATCGTCTTTTTCTCAATCGGCTTTGCGGCGGTTCTTTTTGTGAACGCCTTTAAACCTAAGCTGAAAGTTGTCTGGATCAGTGGGGCGATCTGGATAGGCGCCATATTGATACTGGGTACAGGGTTTCCGGTACTGGTCCAAAAATTTATCGTCAAACCCAATGAGATAGCCAAAGAAACCCCCTACATTGCGCACAATATCAATTATACACGCAATGCTTACAACCTGAATAAAATCAAAGTAGTTAATTTTGAAGTCAATGACCGGCTCAGTGCTGAGGACATCAAACAGCATGACGTAACTATCAAAAATATCCGTATCTGGGATGAGCGCCCCATGCTTCAAACCTACCGGCAGATTCAAGCCATACGTCTTTATTACGATTTTAATAATGTAGATGTGGATCGCTATATCGTGGATAGTGAATATCGCCAGATCATGCTGGCAGTCCGGGAGTTGGTGGTCGGCAAGCTGCCCCAGCAGGCCAATACATGGGTCAACAGACACCTAACTTATACCCATGGCTATGGGCTAGCCGCAAGCCCGGTCAACGAAGTGACCAGTGAGGGCCTGCCGCGTCTCTTTATCAAGGATTTACCGCCTGCCTTTGAACCAGATCTACAGGTCAATCGTCCTGAGATCTACTATGGTGAAAAAACTGACGCGTATGTGCTGGTAAAGACCAAAGCCAGAGAATTTGATTTCCCTAAAGGGGATAAAAACGTATTTACCACTTATGAGGGCAAGGGTGGCATCCATATCAATTCGTTTTTCAGGAGGCTGTTGTTTGCGATTGAGTTTATGGATCCTCAGATTCTGTTTACAACCTACTTAAGTCCGGAAAGTCGCATCATGTTTAAGCGGCGGCTTGACCGGCGGACCAATGCGATTGCGCCATTCCTTGATTATGACGGCGACCCCTACATGGTTGTTTCAGGTGGCAAACTCTATTGGATACAAGACGCTTACACGACTTCTGCAATGTATCCTTACTCCCACCGGTCTCAAAGCGCTTTTAAAAAAAGACGGCTTAACTATATCCGCAATTCCGTCAAGATCACCATCGATGCCTATAACGGGGACGTGGCCTTCTACTTGATGGACGAGCAAGACCCTATTGTCAAAACCTACGCGAAAATCTTCCCGGATCTGTTTAGACCATTCACGGAAATGCCACCAGATTTGCAAAAACATATCCGCTATCCAAAGGATCTCTTTAAGATCCAAATGGAGACATACACAAAATACCACATGGAAGATGTCCAGGTTTTCTATAACCAGGAAGATCTCTGGCAAATACCGGATGAGGTTTATGGCGAGCGTCGCCAGAAAATGGAACCTTACTTCATCATTCTCAAGCTGCCCCAGGAGCAAAAAGAAGAATTTTTCCTGATGACGCCTTTTACGCCTTCCAAGAAAGATAATATGATCGGCTGGCTGGCAGCCAGATGCGATCTGCCCAATTACGGCAACCTGCTGGTTTACAAGTTGCCAAAAGAAAAATTGGTCTATGGACCGATGCAGATTGAAGCCCGAGTAGATCAGCAAACGGAAATATCACGTGAATTGAGCCTGTGGGGGCAGAGAGGCTCACGGGTCATTCGGGGTAATTTGCTGGCCATTCCTATTGGTGAGACCTTTATCTACGTAGAGCCGGTCTATTTGGAAGCCATCCAGGAAGAACGTGAAGTAGCGCCACCTGCCGGATCTACGCAAACCAGCAGTAAAACACAGCCGCAGCAGGAAGAGGCAAGGGCTGCGTCTCTGCCGGAACTCAAACGTGTCATTGCCGCCTTTGGCAGCCGCCTGGTTATGGAGAAAAACCTGGACAAAGCTTTAAGCAGTATCCTGGATATTGACATAGCCCAGAAACAACCGGATTCTCAGGTTACTTCGCAAATAAAAGGTGAGGGTTTATCCAATCCCGGCGCAATAGCGCTGGATCACTATAATAAAGCCAAGGCATATCTGAGGGATGGCGATTGGACCGGCTATGGCAGGGAACTGGAAAACTTGGAGAAAATCCTTAAAGAATTATCCGTAATGGAAAACACCAAAGAATAATAATGACCAAAACTAGTAAAATCTTCTATCTTATTTTTTTCGGTTTCGCCGTTGTCTTTATTGCCACGTTAAATATGCGACCCTATCCCTTTGTCTTTCTCGTCAAGGCAGTACCGACCTATAGCCTGGCGGTGTTGGCCTTTTTGAACATCGGGGGATTGCGCGGCAAACTTATAGGGATTGGTCTGATTTTTTCCGGAGTTGGCGACATCGTGTTGGAACTTGACCGTGATTCGCTTTTCACTGTGGGGCTTGGGGCCTTTTTGGTGGCCCATCTGTTTTATATTGCCGCTTTTACAAAAGACATCCAGTTTAAAGGCCCGCGTAGTATGGTTGCCGCGGCTATACTGGTATATGGCTGTTTGATAGGGTTTGTGATGATACCCAACCTGGGTAATATGCTTTTGCCGGTTGTGGCTTATCTAGTGATCATTGTGGCCATGGGGGTATTGGCTGCTTTAAGCGGCGTCAACCATTGGCTTGTGGTTGTCGGTGCCTGTCTGTTTATTGCCTCCGATTCCATCATTGCCGTCAACCGTTTTATGACTTCTGTGCCCAACTCCAGTTTTTTAATCATGTCCACCTACTATCCCGCCCAGCTTTTAATAACAGCCGGTGCATCGCGGCATAGATGACTTTCCAGCATACCTGTTTCTCTGGGCCAGGTCAGTGTCATGGGCTCCGTCTGGAAAGTAAATAAGAAATCGCGTTTGTGAAGCCATGAATCGGGCGAAGAGCCGAGTCCTCCGGGCTTGGATAAGTCGGATTCAAGCGATTTCTTTACTTAGGGGGCAACTAATCGCCCCCAAACCATCCATCTGATCCATTCTGTGTAATGTGAAAGGCCAGGATTCGGTTCGAAAGTGCTATCTATGTTAGA